>NZ_CP139089.1:2787500-3432500 GCF_038024855.1 Methylocella tundrae | reverse complement strand
GTAGATAACCCGCCAGGCGCCTCTGACGTCAGCCGAACCGGCGTGACGTCTCAAGATCGCGCATGGCGAAACTCTTAATATATGGACGAACCAGAGCCGGCCGCGGCTTGCTTCAATGCGCCATCTCTAAGATGGCGCCGCGATCAACCAATCTGGTGGAGCCAGACGGGATCGAACCGACGACCTCATGCTTGCAAAGCACGCGCTCTCCCAACTGAGCTATGGCCCCATCCTGCGAAGAAGAGATCCTCGCATCAGCCCGGCGGCCCATTCGGGCCGAGCAAACCCTGCGGTTTGCTTGAGGCTGGCGACGATCGTCTTTGCAGGGTCAACGCCTGTGCCGCCTGCCAGCGCAAACCGCAAGGTTTGCGCCAGGAGCGACCGCGACGCCGAGCTGACGCGAGGAACTCGCGCCGGAGGCGCGCACACAAGAATGGTGGGCCTGGGAAGACTTGAACTTCCGACCTCACGCTTATCAAGCGCGCGCTCTAACCAACTGAGCTACAAGCCCGAGCTCTTGCTCAAACCCTTCGCCTCGGCGGCGCAGAGCGCGACAGCCGAAAGGGCTCGTCCTGGAAGAAAGAGAAACGAAGGCGGCGAAGTCCCGCAAAATGGCTCTTTGAATGAGCCTTTGTTCCAAGTGATCCGATAGCGCCTGACGAAAGTCAGGCGAACTGAAGGATCATCCTTAGAAAGGAGGTGATCCAGCCGCAGGTTCCCCTACGGCTACCTTGTTACGACTTCACCCCAGTCGCTGACCCTACCGTGGTCGCCTCTCTCCTTGCGGTTAAGAAAACGCCTTCGGGTAGAACCAACTCCCATGGTGTGACGGGCGGTGTGTACAAGGCCCGGGAACGTATTCACCGTAGCGTTCTGATCTACGATTACTAGCGATTCCACCTTCATGCACTCGAGTTGCAGAGTGCAATCCGAACTGAGACGGCTTTTTGAGATTTGCTCGGGGTCGCCCCTCCGCATCCCACTGTCACCGCCATTGTAGCACGTGTGTAGCCCAGCCCGTAAGGGCCATGAGGACTTGACGTCATCCCCACCTTCCTCTCGGCTTATCACCGGCAGTCCCCCTAGAGTGCCCAACTAAATGATGGCAACTAAGGGCGAGGGTTGCGCTCGTTGCGGGACTTAACCCAACATCTCACGACACGAGCTGACGACAGCCATGCAGCACCTGTGTTCTCGCCAGCCGAACTGAAGGAATCCATCTCTGGAAACCAAACGAGACATGTCAAGAGCTGGTAAGGTTCTGCGCGTTGCTTCGAATTAAACCACATGCTCCACCGCTTGTGCGGGCCCCCGTCAATTCCTTTGAGTTTTAATCTTGCGACCGTACTCCCCAGGCGGGATGCTTAAAGCGTTAACTGCGCCACTAAGCAGCAAGCTGCCTAACGGCTAGCATCCATCGTTTACGGCGTGGACTACCAGGGTATCTAATCCTGTTTGCTCCCCACGCTTTCGCACCTCAGCGTCAGTACCGGGCCAGTGAGCCGCCTTCGCCACTGGTGTTCTTGCGAATATCTACGAATTTCACCTCTACACTCGCAGTTCCGCTCACCTCTCCCGGACTCGAGATCCCCAGTATCAAAGGCAGTTCCGAGGTTGAGCCTCGGGATTTCACCCCTGACTTAAAGATCCGCCTACGTGCGCTTTACGCCCAGTAAATCCGAACAACGCTAGCCCCCTTCGTATTACCGCGGCTGCTGGCACGAAGTTAGCCGGGGCTTATTCTCCTGGTACCGTCATTATCTTCCCAGGTAAAAGAGCTTTACAACCCTAAGGCCTTCATCACTCACGCGGCATGGCTGGATCAGGCTTGCGCCCATTGTCCAATATTCCCCACTGCTGCCTCCCGTAGGAGTTTGGGCCGTGTCTCAGTCCCAATGTGGCTGATCATCCTCTCAGACCAGCTACTGATCGTCGCCTTGGTGGGCCGTTACCTCACCAACTAGCTAATCAGACGCGGGCCAATCTTTCGGCAATAAATCTTTCCCCCAAAGGGCGTATCCGGTATTAGCTCAAGTTTCCCCGAGTTGTTCCGAACCGAAAGGCATGTTCCCACGTGTTACTCACCCGTCTGCCACTCCCTATTGCTAGGGCGTTCGACTTGCATGTGTTAGGCCTGCCGCCAGCGTTCGTTCTGAGCCAGGATCAAACTCTCAAGTTGAATATGAGAATTTGCTTGCCCGGCTGGTCACCCGTCTTCCGCGCCCGTTAAGACAGCAAAAGACAGCGCGGCGCATTAATCAAAATGCGCCAGTTTGAGATCGCGCCTCACGACGCAACTCTTTTGACGAGTCCCAAGCACATCTGCCCGCAATCCCTCGCGGGACCGCAAAACACGATGAACTTGAAAACGTGACCGCCAGAGTATCTCATCGGACGCAACCCCTCCTAAGAGGAGGAAGCGTCCCGCAAGGACCCCGCCGTCCACGTTTCTCTTTCTTCCGATTCAATTGTCAAACAACAGATCGCGTCTTCAAATCCATCGCTTCGTAAAGCAAGGCTTCAACACAGCAGATCGTCAAAACAGCAAGGCCAAAGCCCAAAACGCGGAGAACGATCATCGACCCGGCCAAACAAACCAGGATCCATGACTACCCGAGAAAGTCCCGAGAAACGAAATCCGCGCCCGCCGCAAACAGCAGCGCCGCTTCCAATGACGCCCTTATAGGACCCACCATCCCCCCATGTCAACACGCGATTGCACTTTTTTGACGAAAACAATACGCGGTCGAGATGAATCAATGACATATGCCGCCAAAGGCCGAGCTGGCCGACCCGGCAATCGCCGCGGCGCGGTGAAAGAAGGCGTCAGATCTTGAAAAAAGCGGCGGCGGCGCCGCGCGAGGCTTGTTTGGCGTCCCGGGCCTCTTCCAAGCGGATGATCTCGGCCTGGAGAAGAGCGATGCGCTCCTCGATCTGATGAAGGGAGAGATCGTCCAGGTTCTGCCCGACCTCATGCGCCGCGCTCCTGCGGGGCGGCGCGCCAAAAATCCTTTCGTCATCGACGTCCATGTGCGTCTGTCCCAATCCCGATTAAAGGATTTTCAATCCTACACCCGCGCCAGCCTCTCTCAAAGCGAACCCTTGCCCCCTCGACGAGGCAGGAAACATCATTTCAAAGCGAACACCGTCAGCTGCCCCCCCAACGCCGTATAATTGGCCAGCGCCGCATAGACCCCAGGGGAATTTGCGCCCTCGTCCGAATGCGTCAGCCCGGCGGTGAGGCCAACGCCCGACCATCCGCCCGCCCCGGACAGGACGGCGATATATTGCCTGCCATTGCGCTCGAAGCTCGTGACGTCGCCGATGATCCCGGACGGCGTCTTGAACCGGTACAGCTCCTTGCCGGAGCGCGCGTCGACCGCCTTCAGATAGCCTTCGAGCGTACCGTAGAAAACGAGCCCGCCGGCCGTCGCAAGGACGCCGGAGGCGACGGCGAATGGCTCTGGATCAGACCACACGACCCGCTTTGACGCCGCATCCCAGCCAATGAGGGCGCCCATGTTCGTTTCGCCCTTCTCCGGATAGACCGCCGTGTCGGCGCCCGTATAAGGCTGACCCGCGGCGTAAGTGATCTGGAACGGTTCATAGTCCATGCAAAGACGGATCATCGGCGCGTAAAAAAGGCCTGTCAGCGCGGAATAGGCCGCCGGATTGGCGTTTTTCGCGCCGACCGTGCTCGGGCAGACGCCGTGGGTCACGGTCTCCTCGCCATTCTGCTGCGTCGAATAGGCGCCGTCGACAATAGGGCGGCCATAGCTCTTCGAGCTTTTATCCATATCGATCCGGCTCGCCCAATTCACCGCCGGATCATATTTATCCGCGCTGATGAGGTCGCCGTCGGCGCGATCCAGCACATAGGCGAATCCGTTGCGGTCGAAATGCGTCAGCACTTTGCGCCCGCCGGAAGCGTCAGTGAGAATCATCTCATTGACGCCGTCGTAGTCCCATTCGTCATGCGGGGTCATCTGATAGACCCACCGCGCGACGCCCGTATCGACGTCACGGGCAAAAATGGCCATGGACCATTTATTGTCTCCGGGGCGCTGCGTCGGATTCCAGGTCGAGGGATTGCCGGTCCCGTAATAGATGAGGTTTTCCGCGGCGTCATAAGAGATCCGGCCCCAGGGCGCGCCGCCGCCAATCTTCCATTGATCGCCCTGCCAGCTCGCAAGGCTCGACTCCTTGCCGACGGGCTTGCCAAGCTCTGTCGTTTTCTCCGGATCGATGAGCGTATCGGCGTCCGGGCCGACCGAATAGGCGCGCCAGAGCTTTGCGCCCGTTTTGACGTCATAGGCGGTAAGATAGCCGCGAAAGCCAAATTCCCCGCCGGAGACGCCAACGAGAACCTTGTCCTTGATCAGCGCTGGCGCGGAAGTTCCCGTCGCGCCCTTCGCCGGATCGCCGTTCTTGACAGACCAGACCGGCGCGCCGGTTTTCGCGTCGAGGGCGACGAGGGTTGTGTCCGCCTGATACAGAAAGATTTTGCCATCGCCATAGGCGAGGCCCCGGCTGATCGTATCGCAGCACATTAGCGGCACGACGCCGGCATCCTGGCGCGGCTCATATTTCCAGAGGATTTTTCCGTCGTGATCGAGGTCGAGCGCGTAGACGATGTTTGGAAACGGCGTATGCACATAGATCACGCCGCCGACAACCAAGGGCGCGCCTTCATGGCCGCGCAGAACGCCCGTTGAAAAGGTCCAGACCGGCGTCAGCCGCGACACATTTTCGGTCGTGATCTCCTTTAGCGGCGAATAGCGGAGGTTCGCGAGATCGGGCGCGGCCTCCTCTGCCTGAACAGCGCCGTTGGCGCCTAAACAAACGAGCGCGATGCGCAGGGCGACTGCCCAGGTCTTTTGCATTCGAAACACCACTCTTGCGACAATTTGAGCGAACTCATTGTCGCAAGTGACGGCGAATGCAAGGCGCGCGCGCCTCAGCCGCGGGCGGTATGTTCCGCCCTCGCCTTGCGCGTCGCAGCGGCCTTCTTGGCGGAAGCTGACCGCGCCGCCGCCGAGCGTGAGGAGGCCGCCGCGCCCCCTGCCCGGCCGCCCTTGTGAGCCGCCGGATGGCCCGTTTCCTTGCCGCGTCCCGAGCCCCCAGGCTTCTTGCCGCCGCCGTCATCCTTGTTGACCGTCGCCCAGGCTCTTCGTTCGGCTTCCTTGGTCGAAACGCCTTTCTCCTCATAGCTCTCGGCAATGTGATCGGCCTTGCGCTCCTGCTTGTCGGTGTATTTGGATTTGTCGCCGCGCGGCATGTCGATTCCTCCTTTGACGCCTAAACCCGCGTAAGATCGCGACAAAACGCGATTCGCCGCTGCCCGTTCCGCGGCGGCGAAGGCAGCCCCTGGAAAAATGGCGGGGACAGAATCGACGAAAGACCGATCTTCATTGATTTGACCATTAATTTCGCTTCGTAGTGACGCTGAAACCGCCAAAGGACATGGATTGCGCTTCCGTTTCATTCACGCCGCCGATCTCCATCTCGACAGTCCGCTACTTGGGCTCTCGAAAAAATCGCAGGATTTCGCCGCGCGCGTCGACGACGCCTCGCGCCGCGCTTTCGACAATCTCGTCGCTTTGGCGATCGAGGAGGAGTGCCGCCTCGTCGTCATCGCGGGCGACGTCTTCGACGGTCAGTGGCGCGATTATCGCACCGGGCAATTCTTCGCCGACCGCATGCGGCGCTTAAGCGAAAATGGCGTGCGCGTCGTCATGATCTTCGGCAACCATGATGCGGAGAACCGTTTCGCCAGCAGACTTGAACTCTCAGTCAATGTCTCAGTGCTGCCTTCGAAACAGCCGGGCACCGTGCTCATCGACGAGATCGAGACCGCCGTGCACGGCCAGAGTTTCGCCCAGCGCGAGGTGCTGGATAATATCGCCCTCGCCTATCCAAGGCCCATTGCCGGGCGCTTCAACATTGGTCTTCTGCATACGGCCGGCAGCGGCCGCGAGGGCCACGCCAGTTACGCCCCTTGCAGCCTCGAGCAACTGGCGAACCACGGCTATCATTATTGGGCGCTCGGCCACATTCACGCGCGTGAGCAGCTCTGGGATTCGCCGCCGATCATTTTTCCCGGCAATCTGCAAGCCCGCAGCATCAAGGAAACGGGAGCAAAAGGCGTCACGCTCGTCACTGTCGAGGACGGCGCCGTCGCCTCGCTGGAGCATCGCCCGCTCGACGTCGTGCGCTTCGCCGCCGAGACGATCGACGTCTCGGGGCTCGCGGATCGCGAAGAACTCTTCGCCGCGATCCGCCGCCAGGCCGAGGCGGCTTTCGCCACGGCGGAAGACCGCGCGCTGGCGCTGCGCGTCAAACTGACCGGCGCCAGCGCCCTCCACGCCGATCTGATGACGGATGCGAGAAATCTGCGGGAAGAAGTGGAAACCCTGCTCGCCAGCATCGCCAGCGACATCTGGCTGGAGAAGCTCGCGATCGAAACCGCACCCCCGCCGTTACGCGCTGGGGTCGATCCAACCATCGCGGGCGGCCTTCGCCTCGCCATCGACGAACTCGCCGAAAGCGGCTGGCTGCGCGAACGCCTCTCCGCGCGGCTCGCGGACATCAAGACCAAATTGCCGGCAAGCGCTCATCAGGACGAACTCCTTGCGGAATTGAAGGCTGAAGGCTGCGAACGCGCCAGGGCGCTTGCTCTCGCCCTCATCGAGAAGGGCCAGCGCTGATGCGCTTTGAAACGCTGACCATTGAAAATTACGGGCGCTGCAAGGAGGCGAGGCTCGTATTTCCGGCCACCCCAGGCTTCACGCTCATTTTCGGACCGAATGAAGCCGGCAAGAGCACCGCCCTCGAAGCGATTTCGGATTTTCTTTTCGGCGTGCCTGAAAGGACAGAACGCGGTCAGATGTTCGGCGCGGGCAATATCGCCCTCAGTGCGCAACTCACCCTCGCCGACGGGACGCGCCTCTCGCTCCGCCGCCGCAAGGGCCGCGCCCGCACGCTGACGGATCAATCTGGCCAGCCTGTCGAGGAGGCGGTCCTCGTCCGAACGCTCGGCGCGACAGGACGTGACCGATTCAACTCGCTATTTGGGCTCGGCCATGAGGCGCTGCGCAAAGGCGGCGACCAATTGCTCAAAGCGGACGGCGATATCGGCCGCCTGATCCTGTCGGCCGGCGGCGGCCTCGGATCGCTCGTCAAGATCGTCGACGGGCTGCGCGAAGACGCAGCTAAACTGTTCGACATGCGCAAGGGCAAAGATCGCCTGTTCTACATGGGCCTCAGCGCTTTCGAAGAAGCGGAAAAGGCTGTCAAACTCGGCCAGATGACGCGTGAGCATTATGTGAAGGCGCAGCAGCAGCTGAACGCGGCGCGTGAGACCGAGGCGTCCCTGCGCCGACGCAGAAGCGAGAAAATGACAGAGCATCTGCGTTTTGAGCGCCTCGCCCGCGTCATTCCCTTGATTCTCGCATTCGATCGTCTTTCGCAACACGCTGCGGCGTTCGCCGATCTGCCGCCGTTGCGCGCTGATTTCACCGCCTCATGCACAAAGGCGCTCGACGCAGAGTCGCGCGCCGACGAGGCGCTGCGGGAGGCCGAGGAACGCTGTCTTGGCGCCCAGCGCCGGTTGGAAAGTCTCGCGGTTTCCATCGCGGTCATCGAGGCGGAAGCCAAAATCCGAGACGCCGGCGAAAAAGCCATTCACGTCTCAAAAGCCCGCGACGACCGGCCGAACCGTGAAATCGAACTCGCCGAATACGCCGAGGCGCTGAAGACTCTCCGGCAACGGATCGGGCTTCCGGACGACGCCGATCTCGAAACCGCCGCGCCGTCCGCGGAGGCGGTCGAGAGAACGCAAAAGCTGGCCGCGGAGGGGCTGGAGCGGCGCGGCAAACTCGCCGGTCTTGCCGAAGAGCGCGCGAGGGAAACGAAAACGCTGGAGGCCGCGCAAAAGCGCCAGATCGACCGGCGCGCGGCCGGCGCGGACAGGCCCATCGGCCTCAGGGCGGCGGAGTTCTCCACGATCACCCAGCTCGCCGCCGCACATATGGCGAAAGCGAAACAGGCGGAGGCCGCGAAACAGGATTTCGAGACCGCGCTGACGCGCTTGGGATTTGCCGGAATAGAGGCGTTGCAGTCATGGCTCTGCCCCGACGAGGCCGCGATTCAGGCGGAAATCGACCGGCGCGGCGCGATCGAAGCGGAGCTTCTAACCGCGAAGGAGAAAATCGCGGCCGCGGCGGAAAAGCGCGATCAGGCGCTTGGCGAGGCAGAACGGCTGAAGGCCGGCGCTCCCATGCCTTCCCGAGAGGCGATCGAAAGCCTTCGCGCGCAGCGAAACCTCGTCTTCGACGGGATCAAGGCCCGCTATCTCAGCATTGACGCAAGCGAGGCGGCGGGGCGCTCGCAGGCCGAGCGCGAGGCCGACATTGAGGCGCATCAAAAGCACGCCGGTTCGGCAGACGCGCTGGCCGACCGCAGGGCCCTGGAAGCCGACCGCGTGGCGGCGCTCGAACTGGCGCAGCGCCAGGAAGCGGAGGCCCGGCGTCTTCTGGCAAGCCTCGCGCAACAGCAAGAACGTCTCGCCAGCGAACGTGCAGCGGCGGACGAAGTATGGAGCGCGATCTGGCCAGAAGCCGCGGCGAAGGAAAAAAATCCGGGCCGTCTCAAGGCCCTGTCGGCGCAGCGGCCCGTGGCCCTCGCGCGCCATGCCGACTGGCGGGAAAAGGCCGAATCGGCGGCGGCGCTGGAGGCGGAATTTTCGGCCCGGCTCGAGGCTTTGGCCCTGGCCGAGGCGCGGCTCGGCTTGCAGGCGGATGGCGCGATGAGCGCACGCGTCAGCGCTATCGCCGCGGCGATCGAGATCCATGAGGCGGCATTTGCCGATTATCGGACCGATGAAAACATCATCGCCGGCGTTCGCGCCAGACTGGCCGACATCGATGAGGCGCAAAAGGCGCTTCTCGACGCTGAGGCGAAATGGCGCGCCGCCTGGCGGCCGGCTCTGCAGGCGCTGGCGCTCCCCGACGAAGCTGCTTTCGAGTCCGCAAATGACATCGCCACGCAATGGGCCAAAGCCGATGGCGTCTTCAAGGGACGTCGCCAGACGCGCCATCGTCTGACGCGCATGGACGAGGACGAAGCAGCCCTGCGCAATCTCGTTGAGGAGATTAGGGGCGGCCTCGATTTCGAGCTGCCGCTGGACGCCGTCGCCGCCGCGCGGCTGCTCGCCGACCGGCTCGAGGAGGCTCGTAAGATCAGAATTGAGCGCGAAAGCGCAGCGCGGCAGTTGGCCGCGGAGATCGAGGACCGGGACGGAAAACGCGAGATCGCGGCCGCCGCGGCGGCCATCGTCCGCTCACATTGCGAGGAGGCGGGATGCGCGCCGGAGGCGCTGGCTGACTTCTCGGTAAGATTCGCCCAAAAAGTCGAACTCGAGCAGCAGCTTCGCGATCTTGCGAAAGCGATTCAGGAGCATGGCGACGCTCAGCCCCTCGAAGCCTTGAGGGAGCAATGGGGCGGGCGCAATCTCGACGAGATCGCCGCCGCGGCGGCGACCTTCAAAAGCGAGGCTGATGGACTTGACGCCGAGATCAACGAGGCTTTCGCGGTGCGGCGCGACCGCGAACGCGATCTCGACACATTCGCCTCCGCCGAGGGCGTCAACGCCGCCGTCGCCGAGCGCGAAAGCGCCGCCGCCGAAATGCATGATGCGCTCGAGCGCTATATTGAGATCGCGCTCGCCGAGGAGCTGCTGCGCGCGGCGATGGATCAGTTGCGGGACCAGCAGAAAGACCCCCTTATTCGCCGCGCCGGGGATCTGTTCGCGGTTTCGACGGCGGGCGCCTTTGCCGGCGTCAATACGGACGTCAATGTGGACGGCCTGCCCGTCGTCGTCGGCAGACGCAAAACGGGCGAGGACGCGCCTGTGGCGCTGATGAGCGACGGCGTCCGCGATCAACTTTATCTTTCTTTTCGCATCGCGAGCATCGAGCATTACGCGCAGGCGGCCGAGCCGCTGCCTTTCATCGCCGACGATCTGCTCGTCCATTTCGACGACGAGCGAAGCGCCGCCGCGCTTGGCCTTCTGGCTGAGCTTGGGAAAACGACGCAGGTGCTTTTGTTCACGCATCACCGCAGCCTCAAGGAGGCCGCCGCGCCGCTGGTCGAAAAAAACCTCGCCGCTATCCTTGAACTTTGCGGAACCTAGAGCGTACGCCGCGTGGGCTGGAGAGTCCGAGCGGGATCGGACCCAGATCTCCAATCGTCGTCGTGCCTGGCAGCAAGCCACGCGCGAAGCCTTTGATCTCATAATCGCGCAAGCTTCCCGTGATCTCGAACAGGTTATAACCGGCGCGATGGCGAGAGGCTGGCCGCGCGATCGACGCGGACGGCGCCCCGACAACGGGCGCGCGCCGCTTGGGCCCCTCGATATGGCTGACGCTCAGCCTGTGGTTATGACCGTGCAGGATCAGCTCCGCGCCCGTGCGCCCGATCATCTCTTCGAAATCGCGCGCGTCGGTCAGGCCGCGGGCGAGACTGGCTGCGTCCGTGCGCGGCGAATGATGCAGCATGACGACCCGGACGAGGTCGCGCCCGGCGGCTTCAGCGAGGAGCTTTTCGGCAAGCTCGATCTGCCGGCGCCCGAGGCGCCCGGAGGCGATGAAAAAAGGCGTCGGAACGGCGGACGAAAGACCTATAAGAGCGACTTTGCCGCGCACGCGCAAATAGGGAAAGCGGCCGTCCGGTTCGTTCTCGCCTTTCGTCCAGGGCGCAAAGACGCGCGCGAGATCGGGCAGCGAGCCGCGCACATAGGCGTCGTGGTTGCCCGGCACGAAGCTGACGTCGTCTGGCGGCCCCAAAGTCTCGAGCCATTTGCGCGCGAGCTGAAATTCAGCCGGAAGGCCGATATTGGCGATATCACCCGTCATTGCGACATGGTCGGGATTTTGCGCCCGGATGTCCGCCACGATATGGCTCAGCGTCGCCATATCGTGAACGAGGGAGCGGCCTCGCGTCCAGTTCAGATAGCCGGTGACGCGCTTGCCCAGAAGCTCGCGCCGGCGCGGGCGCGGCAGCGGGCCAAGATGGGGGTCGGTGAGATGGGCGAGGCGAAACTGCACGGTCGCCACTAACCGCGCCGCCTCTCATCCGTCAAGGCTCGCATCCGTCAAGGCTCGCATCCGCCGCGACGGCCCCATCACGACGCCCCTATGAGGATGCCCGTGGCCAGAACGATCGCGCCGCCGACAACGATCTGCAGCGCGGCCTTGAAGAAAGGAGTCTGCATATAGCGGGCGCGTATATAGGCGATGATCCAGAGCTCGAAAAAGACGATTACGCCCGCAATTCCCGTCGCAATCAAAAACGCGTTCGGCAGGGCGTCCGGCACGAGATAGGGCAGCGAATGGCCGAGTCCGCCCGCCGTCGTCATCAATCCGCACACGATCCCGCGCACCAGCGGCGAACCGCGGCCGCTGAGTTCGCCATCATCGGCGAGAGCCTCCGCGAAGCCCATGCTGATGCCGGCGCCGAGCGAGGCGGCGAGCCCGACCAGAAACGTCTGCCAGTTATTGTGGGTCGCGAAGGCCGCGGCAAAAAGCGGCGCCAGGGTCGAAACCGAACCGTCCATCAAACCGACGAGGCCGGGCTGGATATATTCGAGGATGAACATCCGCCGCCGCGTCTCGACCTCTTCCTTGCCGGCCGCCCCGGTTTCAAGCTTGCGTTCGAGATTGATCGCGATCTGCTCATGCGCCTGTTCGTCGCGCGCGAGGTCGAGGAGGAGCTTCCGAATGGCGGGATCACGCGACTGGGTTGCGGCCTTGGCGTAGAATTTCTCCGCCTCGATCTCCCGCGCCTCCGTCTCGTTGCGAATGGTGTTCAGCGACAGATTACGCGTCAGCCAGACGGGCGGTCGCCGCACGAAAGACCGCACGTCCGATTTGCGGATCGGCACGAGGTTAGGACCGAAGCGGTCCTTATAGAGGGCCGTCAGCTTGTCGCGATGGCCAGCCTCGACCTCCGCCATCCGTTCAAAGGTCTGCGCGGTGGCGGGATAACGCTCGCGCAGATCGTCGGCGAACATCATGTAGACGCGATTGTCCTCTTCTTCCGACGCGATCGCCATGGCGAGAATCTCGCGTTCGGTGAGATCTGCAAATTTCTTCAAGCCTTTTGCTCCGGATTGTTTAGAATTACTCTAATTTACTAGGCTCCTCAGTGCCAGACGGCGCGAGCGGCTTTTTTGCTCAAACCCATACTGAAAGGCGGCGTATGGCCGCGACATGAGCGCGCGCCAGCTCTCGTCTTGGCGCGCCGCCCGGGAGGACGCCTCTGCTTTCCTTCGCTTATGGCTTAATCTAACTTGTCGGCGGGCGCGCCGCCTCCGCCCGTTATCCTCGCACCGCTCAAACTACAATCGCATGGCAGATCTTTCCCTCAGTCTTACGCAGCAAACGCCGGGCGACTCGGCGGCGATCGAACGGCTCGACGAACGCGCCTTCGGGCCGGGCCGCTTCGCCCGCTCAGCCTATCGCCTGCGCGAGGGAGTCGAGCCGGATTACGCCCTCTCCTTTGTGGCGCGGGTTGGGACCCTGCTCGTCGGCGCTAACAGGATGACGACGATCCGCTGCGGGCAAGCGCTGGCGCTGCTGCTCGGGCCGCTCACCGTCGACCCGGCGTTTCGATCCGGCGGCATCGGCGAAGCGCTGGTGCAAAAGTCACTCGAAGCCGCGCGCGAGGCGGGGCACACGCTGGTGCTTCTGGTTGGCGACCTTCCCTATTATGAACGCATGGGATTTCAGCCCGTCCCGCCCGGACAAATCACTTTCATCGGTCCGGTCGACCCTGACCGTCTGCTCTACTGCGAACTCGTCGAGGGCGCGTTGGCCGCCGTCGGCGGCAGAGTGCGGCGGGTGCGGGCGCGCTGAGACGAAACCACGCGGCCCCGCGCCGCGGAGAAGACCGCGCGCCCCGCGCATCGGGAACTTTCAAAGGAGAAAAGGATTTCATCGAGTATCAACAGCAACCCGAAAGGGAGCCAGCCATGTCGACGCGGTTCCAGATCGCCTCTATTATTTATATGATGGTCAACGCGGTCGTCTTCGGCATTGGGATTGTCACGGTTCTGCTGGCGCCCGGCCTCGCCAACCATGCCTTTCAGCTCATCCCGGCCCTCGTGATCGCAAGCTTCATCGTCTCAGCTCCACTCGCCTGGTTCATCGCGCCACGGCTCAGGGCGCGTTACATGCGTCAGCATTCGGCCTGAGACGCGTAAACCGGAAATCACGCGTCCTTGCGGCCTCGGCGGCCCTCGAAAAGCCAGGCTGAAACGACGCTTGCGAGCAGGGCGATGAGCCCTAAGAACCCGATCGCCAGCGGCGTGACGCCGACGCCTTTGACTTCGCTCGCGCCGTTGCGCTTGATTGCGGCATAGTCCGAGCCGCCATAAACGGGGCTTTCGCGCATCGAGACGAGCCGCGGCAGGGCAATGTCGCCAGTCGCGCCGCTTGCAATGCGCCGCACTGTCCCGCCCGTCGCCTCGGCGAGCGGCCGCAGCCGCTCGGGCGTCGAAACCACCTCCTGGAATTCGCGCGGATTTTCCGGCCCGACATTGGCAAGAACGGACAAGGTTCCGTCCGTCAGGCGATAGAGGCCAAGCTCGGAGGCGTCGACGCTGGCGCGGGACAGCCCCGGCTCCGCGGCGGCGAGGGTCACGGTCGATTCCTGCCCCGAGGGCGCGGTGATTTTCACCGGCGGAATTTCGGCGAGCAGGCTCTGGCGCTCGATCTCGATCTTGCGACCGCGCACATTCGCGCGCAGCGCTTCTTCCTCAAGCTCCGGCTCTTTCATCAGCCAATGCGCAAGGCGGCGCAACAGATCGAGATGCGGTCCGCCGCCCTCAAACCCGCGCGCCCACAGCCACATCTGATCGCTGAGCAGCAAGGCGACTCGCCCTTTGCCTTCGCGGGACAGCACAAGGAGGGGCTTTTGATCCGCGCCGTCGAGAACGCTGGCGCCGCGCGTCACCTGCGCATTGACCTGACGGAACCACTGGCTCCAGGCCGGCGGCGTCTGATCGGAGCCCGGCAGCCCGCGCGTCACCGGGTGCTTGGCGCCATCTTTCGAGATCGCCGCGCGAAAGGCCTGTTCGGTCAGCGTGCCGTCCGGGCGGGCCGGCGCGATCCGCCCGAGCGGCGAATAATAGAGCCCGTCCGGGCCTGAAAAATCCGGGCCCGCCGCGAGCATCAAGGCGCCGCCCTCGCGGACATAGCGAACGATATTCTCGAAATAGACGAGCGGAAGGACGCTCTGATTGGAGTAGCGGTCGAAGACGATGAGATCGAATTCCTTGATCTTGCGGCCAAACAGATCGGCGGTCGGGAATGCAATCAGCGACAGTTCATTGATCGGCGTGCCGTCCTGCTTTTCCGGCGGACGCAGAATGGTGAAATGCACCAGATCGACATTGGCGTCGGATTTCAGAAGATTGCGCCACATGCGCTCGCCATTGTGCGGTTCGCCCGAGACGAGCAGCACCTTCAGCTTGTCGCGCACGCCCTCGATCGTCACCACCGCTTTGTTGTTGATCGCGGTCAGCTCGTCCGGCAAAGCCTCGACCTCGAGCTCGACGACATTCTGGCCGCCATGTTCGATGCGCACAGGGACGCGCACGCGTTCGGACGGCCGCGCCAGGATCGTTGCGATGGGATTGCCGTCGCGGCGCACCTTCAAGACGACGGGATCGTTCTTGCCGGCGGTGTCGAGCACGCGCAGCTCGATCGTCTGATCCTTGCCGACGATGCCAAAGCGCGGCGCTTCGAGAAGCTCGATGCGGCGGTCGCGCTCGCCTTCGCGCCCCGTGATCAGCGCATGCAGCGGCGCCTTGAAGCCGAGCGCGTCCGCATTGGCCGGAATATCGTCGACGAGGCCGTCGGTGATCATGAACACGCCGCCGACGCGCTCGGACGGCACATCGGCAAGGCCGGCGTTCAGCGCCGAAAAGAGGCGCGTGCCGTCGTCCTGCGCATCCGTGCGGTCGCTCTCGATGGTGCGGACCTCGACATTGCCGAGGCCTTTCAGCTGTTCTTCCAGCGCCTCGGCCGCCTTTTTCGTCTGCTCCGCCCGTTCGCCTATGGTCTGGCTGCCGCTCTGATCGACGACCACCGCGACGACGTCTTTCAGCCCGGCGCGATCTTCCCGCACCAGCGAGGGGTCCGTGAGCGCCAGCAGCAGCAGCGCCAGTCCGAGCGCGCGTAACAATGTGCCGCGCCGGCGCGCATAAAACCCCAAGGCGACGACGAAAAGAGCAAGAGCGCCAAAGCCGGCAAGGACCGGCCACGGCAGGAACGGCGCAAACGACAGGTTGAACTGGTTCATCAAGCTTTGGAGCCCTGGAGTTTAAGCTTTGCGCGCTTCATCGGCCTGAGAGATGATCCCGTCTGAGGGCCCCGCCACGCTCCAAATCGCTTCATCACGCCTCGTCGATCCATTCGCCGCTCATAGTTAAAGCGCGAATTGTGGTCATTTTCAAATCGCGGCCGCGTGAGGGGCGGAACTGGCGGGATGCGGCGCGGCCCTCGACCGGCGGACGAAGCCTGCGCGGGCCGTTGGGCTCACGGTTGTCCGCTCGCGAGCTTTCTTTAAAGAGGCGATGCGGGAGGCTTGGCCGGGGGCGGCGTGATGCCCAGATGAAAGGCCGCCACCCCTGCCGGAAAGGTCGATGCGACCGTGTTGCCGCCCGTCTCGATGACCGAAACGCTGTCGGAGGGCGCGCCGGCGACATAGACTTGGCGCCCATCCGGCGTCACGGCTATCCCGGAAGGAGAATCGCCCACGGCGACGCGGGTCATCACACGGTTGCCAGCCGTTTCGATCACCGAGACGTCACCGGAGAAAAAATTCGCGACATAGGCGTATTTCCCATCTGGCGTCACGGCGACGCCATTCGGATACGCTCCCACCATGACCGTGCCCGCCACCGCGCCGCCAGCCGTTTCTATCACCGAAACAGTGTTGGAGGGCTGGTTGGCGCGGCCCGCATTGGCGACATAGGCCTGTTTTCCATCTGGAGTAACGGCTATCGCGACCGGAGCCGTCCCCACGGCGATCGTTTTCAGCACCCTGTTGGCGTCCGTGTCGATCACCGAAACATTGTCGGAGCGGAGATTGGCGACATAGGCGTGTTTTCCATCCGGGGAAAGCGCGATCGCCTGCGGGCCGGCTCCGACGCGGACAGTGTTCACCACCGTGTTGCCGGCGGTTTCAATCACCGAGACGGTGTTGGAATCCCGATTTGCGACATAGAGGTGTTTTCCGTCCGGCGTCACGGCTATCCCCTCGGGGCGTGTTCCAACGGGAACCGTGCTCACCACCCTATCTGTGGCCGTATCGATCACCGATACGCCATCGTCGACGAAAATCGTGACATAGACATGTTTCCCATCGGGCGCCACGGCGATATCTTGCGGCCCGGTGCCAACCGGGATCGTGTCCACCAACGTGTTGTTGTTGCCGATATCGATGACCGAAACTGTGTTTGAGTTCACATTGGTGACATAGGCCAGAGACCGCCCCGTCCCGGCCATCGCTGCTGGGCCCAGCATCAGCATGGCCCAAAGGGCCGCAAAACCGTGCGCGCGAAATCGCCGTCGCCTGAGTTTTATGGCGTGCATGGTTTCATTTCGCGAAAATACTTTCGTGATCTGCCGGTCCCTTCGCGCGAAATTCTGATAATTATTGAAGATCAATAATACTGCGCGTAAGCGCCAGCATATTGAACTCCGGACAGACGCGCGCCGCTGTTACTTTAATCTCGGGAAGTTTGTTGGCAAGCATGTTCCGGGTCGACGCGAGAACACAAGCTGGGGCCAGACAGCAAGTTGAGACCCGTTAGACTCACCCGCTCAAATGCTTCGCCAACACGGGGCGCTTATCCGCCAGGGTCACGAGGGGTCAAACATCGGCCTCCAACCGCGTACCCAACAGCTAATATTCCTCACGGTAGTAGTGGTGGTGGTGGTGGTGGTGGCGATAGCCGGGCCCGACGGGAGGAATAGCGCGGCGCCAGGCACGATGATGATGATGATGGTGGTGGTGATGGTTATAATATTGTGCGAGTTGCGCCTCCGCCGGTTTAGACGCGCTTTGCTCATCGGATGCAGCTGCTTGCGCTGCGTCCACAACGCGAAGAAGAGCGATGGCGTTTGGGATCGGCTCAAGTAAGTCTCCAAACGAATCCACTTTTAATACTTCGGTCGCGCTCAATGGGGAGGCGTTTGCCGCCTGTGCAAGGGCGCCGAGAGCAGACATCGCTCCGACAAGGCCAATGATTTTTTTATCCATTCTTCTCTTTCCCCGACGAGTATTGGCTGCCGATCAGATATTGAACTGATCGGCCCGCCAAAGACGACAGATTATTTTCCGCTCACCTAAAGGGCTGAGGCCCTCAAAGGTTCCAGAGAGTTTTGTTCTTTGCTTGAGGCCCATGCCGCCCGGCCGGGACCGGAGCGCTTCGGCTGCTGTTCCGGCCTGCCGGATGCCGTAAATCCGCGCGGCGTCGATCAATTGCTCCTTGCCGCCGCGTTCCGGGCGGCGAGCCGAAGACGGGAGATCAGCAATCGGATCAGTCTCTGTTTCCGGCAGACTGCTGTCTTCAGCCGAGGCGCTGCGTAGCTATCCTGAGAGCCTTCGCCCCGCCTACCAAAAATCCGGCCGCGCCTCCGTCAGCCGGCCGCCGATGCGGACCGGCGCGATCTTCGCCGCGAGACCACGCGCGTCGAGTTCGACCGCGACGCCGCAGAGGGTCGCAGGGCCGGAGGCGGGCTCGAAGCGCGAGGCCGGGATCTTGGTCGTGAAGCGGCGCAGCGGCTCCTCCTTGTCCATGCCGATGACGGAATCATAATCGCCCGTCATTCCGGCGTCGGTCATATAGGCCGTGCGCTGGCGCAGGATCTGGTAATCGGCGGTCGGCACATGCGTGTGCGTGCCGACGACCAGCGAGACGCGGCCGTCCACGAAATGGCCGAAGGCCTGTTTCTCGCTCGAGGCCTCGCCATGAAAATCGACAATCGCGGCGTCGCAGCCAACGCCAAGGGGACAGGCTTCAAGTTCGCGCTCGATGGCCGCGAAGGGATCATCGAGCGGGTCCATGAAAACGCGGCCTAAAATATTGACGACAAGCACGCGCTCGCCCGTGGCCGTTTCAAACAGATTGGCGCCCTTGCCCGGCGTTCCGCGCGGATAATTGACCGGCCGGATCAGGCGAGGCTGACGGGCGATGAAGACGAGCGCCTCGCGCTGGTCGAAGGAATGATTGCCAAGCGTCACGCAATCGGCGCCGGCGCTCAAAAACTGGTCGCAGATCGACTCTGTGACGCCAAAGCCGCCGGCGGCGTTCTCGCCATTGACGACAACGAAATCGAGGCCCCAGGCGAGCCGCAGTTTCGGCAATTGATCGACAACAGCGATGCGTCCGGCGCGGCCAACGACGTCGCCAATGAAGAGAAGACGCATGTTTCTATCCATCAAAGAAGCCCCTTCCGCCGCCGCGGGC
This sequence comes from Methylocella tundrae, assembly GCF_038024855.1. Lineage (NCBI taxonomy): Bacteria > Pseudomonadati > Pseudomonadota > Alphaproteobacteria > Hyphomicrobiales > Beijerinckiaceae > Methylocella > Methylocella tundrae. Next base: position 3,413,962 of record NZ_CP139089.1, on the reverse strand, counting down.
AAGGCTTTGCGACAGAAAAATGCGAAAAAGCAGCCACGCGCCTGACGTTCGGGGATCTCAGGGGAACGGCAGAACGCTGCGGCAGTCGATCAATCCCTCTTCGGTTAGCACAAAGTCGAGCCGCTGGTCATGATCTTCATGCGGGATTTTTTGCGTTTCCTGGCTGGCGTAGGCGACCCCGACCGCGAAGATCTTTTTCCGCGCGCGCAGAGCGGCCAGCGTGCGGTCGTAGTATCCGGCGCCATAGCCGATCCTGTGCCCTGTCCGGTCAAAGGCCGCGAGAGGCACGAACAGGAGATCGGGCGCGACTTCCGCCGCCGCGGGAGACGGCTCGGAAATGCCCATTTTGCCTTCCACCAGCGCATCGCCCGGACGCCACAGCCGGAAAACGAGCGGCGTGCCGCGCGGCCCCGTAATCGGCAGGGCCGTCAAAACCCCGGACGCCGAGAGCGTTTCCAAAAGAGGCATGGTGGAGGCCTCATCACGCAGGGAGAAATAGGCCGAGACGATGCCAGGGCGCAGTTCGGCGACCAGCGACGAGCCCGCGGAGGCGAGATGCTCGGCGAATGCGACGGGATCGACGCTGCGGGACGCGCGCCGGCGCGCCAGAGCCTCGGAGCGCAGAACGGCTTTCGGATGGGGGGGCTGCATTATGGCGAGGGCCGAGGTCTCTTTTTCGAGAAATCCAACAAAAAGTGCGGGGCCGCGATGGCCGTGGGATATCGATCCCGGGAACCTACAACGTAGGTGGGCGCCATGTGGCCAAGCCCACGGGCAAGGCCAGGGACAGCTCCCTTTGAGATCGATAAGGCCCCGGGTTACTGATCCAGCACGCACCCCGCAGCTCCGCCCATGCAATCTAGGGGGCGCCGAGGCAAAACGCCAGAGGGTTCGCGCAGCAAATCAGTCTTCGCCGCGAACGGCGCCATTGAGTTCCTGCGCCAGCGCCTCGATCCGCGAGGCCGTTTCGTCGAGCGAGAGCGCGACGCCGTCGATCCAGGCCTCGCGCCCGCTGAGCGCGCCTGCGACATGATCCTTCAGCTGCGAAAGCTCGGCTTCGAGTTCGCCGACGCGGCGGTTTGATTCGAAAAGTTCATCGGCGATCGTCACCGCTGCCATGACGGTGAGTCGCTGATCGCCCATTTCACCGAATTTTTCCCGCATGACCGAAATCTGGCCATCGACCTTTTTCGCAAGCTCGTCGAGATGGGCTTCCTCGCCCTCGTCACAAGCGACCCGGTAGACCCTTCCGGCGATCGTCATGGCAACTTGCGCCATCGCTGAAGCTCCTCGCATAAAGCATAATCGGTCGGTTTCGACGATCTCGGGGGTCACCGCCGCCGGTGCGCGCTATTTTAGCTTTCGTCCTCGACCGTGGCCAAGACGGCTTTGATCGCAGCATTGGCTCCTTTCAGTCTGCGCGCAACTTCCTCATTCGCCGTTTCGAGAGAGATCGAACGCGCCAGCGCCCCGTCGAGCTCGACGGCGAGACGGGAGCGGTCATCCTGCATCACGGCCAGCTCTTCTTCGAGATTGGAGCGGAGCGCGTCCGCTCCCGCCCGCCGCTCGCTCGCGGCCTCAAGCTTCTCCATCGCGGACGCGAGCCGCTTCAAGGCGGCGTCAAGACGTTCAGGAGTGTCCATACTGCATTCCCGTCCCGCTTTGCGATAAAGCCATGATTCCATCCCCAGCGCCCAAGGAGCGGGGCCGGCCCGCTCAGACGTCGATGCACGCATGCGTTGATACGTTGATACAATGGCCGGGCGCTCTGTCATAGTCGCGATGGAATTGCAGCGGCGCCAGCCAAGCCGAACGAGGGTGCGACCTAAGGAAACATAGACCGGGCGTTGACTCCAGCATAGCCGATGTCGTCAAAGTAAAACCATTAGTATGGCAACTGGTTCTCGTCGCCCGGGTTCCACTCGTGAACGGCCGGATTATCTTGGGCGCAAGGGCAGAATGACTTTTGGGGCGTCGGCAGCTGCGCGCCGAGCAATCCTCGCCTTCGCCCCTCCGGAGGGCTGCGTGAGGCCTGATGACCGCGCGAGCCACTCTCGCGTCTCATGCAACCGCCGGCCATTTGCCAAGTTGACGGCTTGGAAATTGCGCGACATATCACAATTCGCGTGAATGAGGCGCAAACTCGGAGGTCCTCGCGAGAGAGGGCCGGGGCCAAATAAGGAGCACATCGGATGGCGGTCAAAGTCGCGATCAATGGATTTGGTCGAATCGGACGCAACGTACTGCGGGCGATCGCCGAGTCCGGACGCACGGACATAAAGGTCGTCGCAATCAACGATCTGGGTCCGGTCGAGACGAACGCCCATCTCCTTCGCTTCGACTCAGTTCATGGCAGGTTCCCAGGCGAGGTCAAGGTCAGCGGCGACACGATCGATCTCGGGGGCGGCCCGATCAAGGTCACGGCGGTCAGAGATCCGGCCGAACTGCCGCATAAGGACCTCGGCGTCGATATCGCGCTCGAATGCACGGGCATTTTCACCTCGCGTGATAAGGCCGCCGCCCATCTCAAGGCCGGGGCGAAGCGCGTGCTGATCTCGGCGCCCGGCGACAAGGCCGACCTTACCGTCGTCTTCGGCGTCAATCATTTGAAGCTGACCCCTGAACATCTCGTCGTCTCCAATGCGTCCTGCACGACGAACTGCCTCGCCCCGATCGCCAAAGTGCTGAACGACGCCATCGGCATCGAGAGGGGCTTCATGACGACGATCCATTCCTATACCGGCGACCAGCCGACGCTCGACACGCTGCATAAGGATCTTTATCGCGCGAGGGCCGCGGCGCTCTCCATGATCCCGACGTCGACCGGCGCCGCCAAGGCGGTCGGCCTCGTTCTGCCCGAACTCAACGGCAAGCTCGACGGGTCGTCGATCCGCGTGCCGACGCCGAACGTCTCCGTGGTCGATTTCAAATTCAACGCCAGCCGGCCGACCAGCGCGGCGGAAATCACCGAGGCGGTGAAACGCGCGGCGGGTGCGGAGCTGAAGGGCATCCTCGGCTATACCGAAAGCCCCAATGTATCGGTCGATTTCAACCATGACTCACATTCATCGATCTTCCATGTCGACCAGACCCGCGTCATCGACGGAACCTTCGTTCGCGTGCTGTCCTGGTACGACAATGAGTGGGGTTTCTCGAACAGGATGATCGACACCGCGGTCGCAATGGGGAAACTCCTATGACGAGATCAGGCTCTTCTTCGCCCTTTCCAACTCTCGACGACGCTGTTCTGGCGAGTAAGAGGGTACTCGTGCGCGTCGATCTCAACGTGCCGATGGAAAACGGCCGGATCACCGATCTGACCCGCATCGACCGCGTCCTGTCGAACATCCGCGAAATTTCGGAAAAGGGCGGCAAGGTCATCATTCTCTCGCATCTTGGCCGCCCGAAGGATGGGCCGGAGGCGGAAACGTCGCTGAAATCGGTCGCGGTGGCGCTCGAACACGAACTCCGCCACATGGTGTTCTTCGCCTCCGATTGCGTTGGCCCCGTCGCCAAGAGCGCCGTCGCGGCCTTGCGCAACGGCGATATTCTGTTGCTTGAGAACACCCGTTTCCATGCCGGCGAAACCAAAAACGATCCGGCCTTTGTCGAGCAGCTCGCCGAACTCGGCGATCTTTACGTCAACGACGCCTTCTCGACCTCGCATCGCGCGCACGCCTCGACCGAAGGCATCGCCCATAAATTGCCGGCCTACGCCGGGCGCACGATGCAGCGCGAACTCGAAATGCTGACCGGAATGCTGGCGCATCCGGAGCGTCCGATGGCGGCAATCGTCGGCGGCGCCAAGGTCTCGACCAAACTCGAACTTCTCGGCAATCTGATGCGCCGGGTCGAATTTCTGTTCATCGGCGGCGGCATGGCCAACACCTTCCTTTCCGCCAGCGGCAAGAATGTCGGCAAGTCGATCTGCGAGACGCAACTCGCCGAAACGGCGCGGAAAATCATCGCCGACGCGGACGCCGCCAATTGTCAGCTCGTGCTGCCGGTCGACGCCATCGTCTCGACAAGGTTTGAAGCCAATGCGCAAACTCGCGCCGTCGATATCGACCAGATCGGCGAAAACGACATGATTCTCGATATCGGCCCGCGCACCATTTCAAAGGTCGTCGGCATCCTCGCAGCCGCCAGGACCGTCGTCTGGAACGGTCCGCTCGGCGCTTTTGAAACGCCGCCGTTCGAGGTGGGGACCGTGGCGATCGCAAAGGTCGCCGCGGAACTGACGCGGACCCATTCGCTGCAAACCATCGCCGGCGGCGGCGACACGATCGCGGCCCTCAATATGGCCCATGCATTCAACGACTTCACTTATGTGTCGACGGCCGGGGGCGCCTTCCTCGAATGGCTGGAAGGCAAGCTGCTGCCCGGCGTCGAGGCTTTGCGCGGGCAGAAAGCGAACGCCTGAGCTTCGGCCAAAGAGACTCGCGCCGCGCCATCCCGCCTTTTATTCGAGCGCGACGCGGAAATGCTGCGCCGCGTGCTCAAGGCACAGCCTGAACCCGGACAGGTCCGTGAAACGCTCATCTGGCGCGGTCCGGCGCTGCGTCAGCCGCCGCCCCTGCTCGGTGAGACAGCCGCCAAGCATCAGATTATCGGCATGTCCGAAATCTTCGATCGTCATGCCGAGAGCGTCGCGCCAGCGTCCTGTTGCGGCGTCGAAAGTTGCGCCCATGTCGCGTTTTATGCGGTCGAGCAGCGCGCCGTCCTCGTTGCTATAGGCGAAAACCGGCTTGCCGAGACCGGCGCAAAGCCCCAGTTCGAAGACCGTTCCCGCGTCCGCGCTCGGTCCGCGAAAAGGCGTCAGATTGAAGATTGCGCCATCGGCCGCCAAAATCATCGCGCGATTTGCGCGATAGATCGAGAGGCTCCTCTCGACGCCATCGTCGAGAGCCTCGCTTTCAAGAGGAAACAACCCTTCAAAGCCGTATTGCGCGCAAAGCGCCGTCTTGCGCTCGCCGGCTGCTTTCGCATCCGACAGAAAGACTTCAGGGCCGGCAAGATAAATCCGCAAGCGCCGCGTCATGCCGAGCTCTCTTGTAGGCCGTGGGCCTAGCCGCGCATCACGCCGCCCGAAAGGGTCGTCATGAGCAAGGCGAGGCCAAAGACGAGCACCGCCAGCGCGGCCGCCGCCTCAAACAGACGCCCTGCCATCATCGGCCGCCATGAATCAGCGCCGACGAAGCGCGCAGCCGCCTTTTTGGCGAAGACAGCCGATGTGGCGAGCGCGCCGGTCGTGATCGCAACGCCTAGCGACATCGCCAGCACCGCGCCGCAGCCGGCAAGAAAAATATCCTGCGCAGAGGCGAAGACAAGGACGAGAATGGCGCCCGAACAGGGCCGTGATCCGGCCGCCGCGACGGTGAGCAAAGCCTTCTTCCAGGAAAATCCGGCGTCGAGCGTTGCCGGATCGGCCGCATGAAAATGGCCGCAATCTGGCCCATGCATATGGGCCGCGCTGCAATCATCGGCGAAGAAGCGCGCGCTCGCGCCTCCGGCCGCGAGCGCCGGACCAAAGACGCCCGCGAGCTCAGGCGCGAGCTTCCGCGCGGGCGCCTGCCGCCAAAGGGCGACGACCGCGGCGCCTTTGGCGGCAAGCAGCATCGCGCCGAGGATGATGACGCCCACATAGCTCGCAATCTCGATCACATTGGCGGCGGCCGTCATATGTTTGGCCGTGGTCCCCAGGATGAGAAAGGCGACGCCGACCAGCGCCACCGCCACGAAACCTTGCAGCAGCGCCGCCGCGAGGCAAATCACTAGCCCGCGCCGTAAAACCCGTTCGTTGGCGACCATGTAGGAGGCGATCACCGCCTTGCCGTGACCGGGCCCCGCCGCATGAAAAACGCCGTAGCCGAAGCTGAGCCCGGCGAGGGTCCAGCCGGCGGAGGCGCTCTCCCGCGCCGCGCGGATCGCGCCCGTCAAAAGACGATAAAAGCCGCTCTCCTGAGCCAGAAGCCAGCCGCTGAAGCCCGTGGCGCTCGCCGCCCCTTCATTGACGCCGACGGCGAAGGGATGATGCGCGCCTTGCGCAAGGCTTTGTGTAGCGAAAGCCGCCGCGAGGAAGAGCGCGGAGACGGCCAGAGGCGAGAAACGGAAAGAAGGTTTCAAAGTTGCCCTCCAACAGCCCGTCAAGGACAGGCGACGATGACAGCCGAGGCGAGTTTGACGCCGAAATCCGACCCCGGCGACAGCCCGCTGAAGAAGGATTCGGTGAGCTTCTTCGATTCTTCCGCCGCCAGCGGCTTTGCTCCCGACACATTGGTCGAACAGCCCTTTGGCGCGTTGACGAAGCTGACAGGGGTCTGCTTGTCGAGTTCGAAGGCGACGAAATAGGTCGGATCGTAAACCTGAAAGGAAAAGAGTTTTGCTGAGACCGGCGTTTTCAGCGGCATGGTGAAGCGCAGCACCACGAGCTTGTCCGGCCTCTCCTCGAGCGAATAATCGGTCGGTTCGCCAAACTCGACCTTGACGCTATGAATCTTGGCGTGGGTAAAATAGTCGAATTCGGCGAGATCCTCGACATTGCTTTTGGCGAGCGGGGCGAGGTCCGCCTTGGTCAGAAGCTGACCTTTCTTGCCGACGCCCTCTGTGACGAAGGCCGAATACATTTCATCGAAAACCCAGGCGTGCCGGATCGCCACGATGTCGCCGTTCGGCCCGAAAATCACCTGCTCCTGCCCCGTGATCCAGACATGGGGATGCGCCATAGCTATGTGTGCGAACCCGATGATGAAAGCCGCCATCAGGCCGAGCCTCAACCGGTAGAGCCTACGCATAAACACCCAAAAAAATCGTGAAGCGGCGCCGCCAGGGCGTCTCAAGCCATCCATTGAGCGCAGAAGTCTGGCTAAACCGAGGCGAGGCTTTTCCCGCCGCGTCACGGCGAGACCGCGAGCCGGGGGGTTGATCGCGAACGGAAGATGAGGCATACACATTCGGAATTCATTTGAACCGGCCATCGCGGCCGGTTGTTTTTTTCTGGGAACAACTCCGATGAAAGTCCGTAACTCATTGAAATCGCTGCGCGGGCGTCATCGCGACAACCAGCTCGTGCGCCGCAAGGGCCGTGTTTACATCATCAACAAGACGCAAAAGCGCTACAAGGCCCGCCAGGGCTGAGGCGGCGCGCAGGCGCGGCAATACAAGGGCTTTGACCTTTTGAGCAAGCCTTATTAGGCTCAACGCCATGCTCAGAAGACTTCCTGGTTCAGCGTGGCTGCCGACATTTCAGGTCCTCGCCGTTATCGGCGCGGCCTTTCTGGCTCCCGCCGCGGCGCAAAATACGCCCGGCGCGGACAAGCGTGGATGGCCAGGCGGCCTGCCCAACGGCTGGCGCATGCTCGGCGATGACGAGGGTCCGGCGCCGCCAACCGACGCGCCGCCCCCTCCTTTCGATTTCGGGCGCGACGGACAATTTCTTCCTCCGCGCGGCCAATCGGCAAACCCGTTATCGAAGAATGGTCAAAATGGCGCAGCGAAACAGGCGGCGCCCGACGATCAAGCGGCCAAAGCCGCCAGGGTCAAGGCCCGCGCAGACCAATTAAAAAAGGCGCTCGCGCCGAAGCCAGAGCCGGCCATCCTGCGTCAACAGGCGCTCGACGAATTGTTCAAGCATCTCAGCGCCGCTAGCGATCCCGACGAGGCAAAGGGCTATGCCGAGGCGATCAAACACATCTGGATGCAGTCGCAATCCGATACCGCCCGCCTCATCATGCAGCGCGCGACGCAGGCCGCCGCCGCCAAAAACTATCCTCTCTCCCTGAGCCTGCTCGACAGGCTGGTGGCGCTCGAGCCGGATTGGGCCGAGGCCTGGAATCAGCGCGCGGCGGTCAAGTTCCTGATGCAGGACAGTGACGGCGCCATGGCCGACATCGACATGGTTATGAAGCTGGAGCCGCGCCATTTTGGCGCGCTCATGGGGATGGGAGTGATCCTGCAGCGCGCCGGTCTCGACAAGCGCGCCCTGCAGGTGTTCAACAAGGCGCTGGAGATCTATCCGGCGCAGCCCAGTCTCAAGGATAGCGTCGAGAAGCTGTCCCTCGACGTGAACGGCCGCGACATCTAAACGTGATTGAGACGCTTACCGCGGCCACGATTGCCACGACTGAGGCTGCTGCGTGACTGGATCGATGACGCGGCGATGCCTTGAAAGCACGGCGCTGCGCGGCGGCGCATAGGCCAGCCCGTCCGGCGCTTCCGCTGACCACCCCTGATAATCATCTTCAAAAAGACGCGGGCGTTGACGCCGCGCCACGCCCCCCTCGCGCCGCCATCGGTGCTTTGCATAGGCGCGCGGCGGGGAGCCGGAAATCCTGATGTCCGCCCCCTGCTCTTTGACCAGGCCGTAAAGGAAGGCGGCGTTGCCCGGCGAAAGGCGAATGCAGCCATGCGAAGCCGGCCGGCCAAGGTCAGCCGTTGAATAGGTGCCGTGAATGGCGTAGCCGCCATTGAAGAAGATCGAATGGGGCATCGGAGACATATGATATTTGCGCGAATAATGCATGCGCTCCAAATGCCTCGACCGGTAGTAGCCCCGTGGCGTCGCATAGCCTGAGCGCGCCGTTGAGACGGACCAAAGATAATCCGAGCCATCGGCGCTGACATGCATGGTTTGCGAGCTGAGATCAATGTCGATCCGAACCCTCGCCTGAGCCGCCGCTACACAGCCGAGACTACACAGGAACGCGCACACGCCAAGGATCCGCCGCATTGACCGCCCTCCCGCGCCACCGGCGGAGCCGATAGTCGATCGTCGCACTTCACCGTATTAATACAATGACAAATTGTTGATTAAGCGTTGTCGGAATTCGATCAGGATTATTTTAAAGTGATTAAATCGCGTCTTTGTCGCGCTGAACGCCGTCGTCGAGGCGCTGCACACGCGACTGACGCCGGGATGTCCTTTGCCTTCAGCTATTTCGGCGGCGGTCCACAGCCATTCCTCGAGGCACGGCCGAGCGCGAGCTTCATTCTCGCCTTTCGCGCGCTACCGCATCGTGACTATGCTGCTACATGAATAGCCAGGTAATGGCGGCAAAGAGCGGCAGAAGAATTGCTCCCGACCACAGCATGTAGCGAAAGAATCCTGGCGTCTTGACGCCGGCGTCGCGGGCGATGGCGTAAACCATGAAATTCGGCGCGTTGCCGATATAGCTGTTCGCGCCCATGAACACCGCGCCGAGTGAGATCGCCGCCAATGTATCGGCGAGCGGGCCCATCAGCTTCGCCGCCTCGCCGCCCGCGAGTTCGAAAAATACAAGGTAGGTCGGCGCATTATCGAGAAATGAGGAAAGCAGGCCCGTCGTCCAGAAATAGACCGGATTGTTCGGCGATCCGTCGGCGTGCTCGAGCAGGCCGATGACGAAAGCAAACGGGCCGTCCTTGCCAGCCTTGAGCATCGCCATGACAGGAATGATGCAGGTGAAAATCCCAGCGAAGAGGTAAGCGACCTCGCGGATCGGCTCCCAGTCGAAGCCGTTTTCCGCGCGGGAGGCCCTGTTCGTCAGCGCAAGCGAGGCAAGCGCGACGCCGATCATCACGGCCTCCCGAACCAGATTCTGCAGCTCGATCTTCGTCCCGTAGAGATCGAAACTGACGTCCGGTCGCCAAAGACCGCTGGCGACGATTGAGGCGACGACCACCCCGATCAGCGCGATGTTGACGAGACCCTTTACGCGCAGAGGAATGATCGGGCCGGATGCGCCACTCCGCCCTTCCCGCTTGAAATAATAGGCGTCGATCAGAAGGAACAGAGCGAGAAGAACGCCGACGGCGAACAATGTCTCCGGCCATAGCTTTTGCGTCGTCCAGAAGAAGTCGACGCCGTGGAGAAATCCAAGAAACAGCGGCGGATCGCCAAGCGGCGACAACGCTCCGCCGATGTTCGAAACGAGAAAGATGAAGAACACCACGACATGCGCGTTGAAGCGCCGCGAAGCATTTGCGCGAATGAGCGGCCTGATCAGGATCATCGAGGCGCCGGTCGTCCCGATGACGCTGGCGATCCCCGCGCCGAAGGCGAGTATCGCGCCATTGAAGAGCGGCGTGGCGTTCAGCGAACCGGTTATGGCGATGCCGCCCGCCGCCGTGAACAGCGCGAGGAGCATGAGGATGAAGGGCGCATATTCGAGCGCCATATTGTGGACGAAGGCGGCGGCCGTCACGTCGAAGCCTTTGACGGCGACAAGGCCCGCGAGCGTTAAAAAGGCCCAAAAAGCAGCGGCTTTGGCGTAGTGAATATGCCACCACTCCCTAACAAAAAGCGGAGCGAACGCAATCGACATCAATATGCCGACGAAAGGCAGCCCGAGTAGCCAGGGCAGCTTCGCGCCATCGAGGACCTCCGCCGCGGCGGCGGGCGAGCTTGATGCGAGGATCGCGGCAAAGGCCGCGCAGCCGCCAAGCGCCACAATGGCCGCACGCTTCCAATCGGTCATATCTCCTCCATATGTCGCACTACGTGAGCCGGATACGCGGCGGTGACGGCCATAGCCAAGTTCAAGGACGGTATTACGTGCGGGCGCCCCGCGCGGCAAGGCCAACAGGTTTCGCAGCTTTGAGGCGCCAGCTTGATCGAAGCCGCCGGTATGCTACTCAGGACGCCAAGGAGCCAGGGATCGCGGTCTTCGCCATGGCGAGGCTTGGCCCGCGGATCGGCTGAGGCGTCAATAAATACAAGATGGATCGGGAAGGATCGGCCCATGACGCAGGAATGGACCCTCTTCATAAGCACCTTCACGACTCTGCTGGCCATCATCAATCCGCTGGAGGCGCTGCCAATCTTCCTGCTGCTTCTTGAAGGCAAGAATCTCGCCGAACACCGAAAAGTTGCGGCGCAATCCAGCCTCTATGCAACCTTGCTGCTGCTTTTCTTTCTGTTCTTCGGCTCATTGATCCTTCGGCTTTTCGGCGTGCCCTTGAGCATGGTGCGCATAGTCGGCGGCATCATCCTCACCAAAATCGGCTTTGAACTCTTCTCCGGCTCTTCGGGTTCGGGATCGGTCGTTCCCGAAGGCGGCGCAGGCAAGGACGCCAACATCGCATTCGTGCCGCTCGCCCTGCCGATCATGTGCGGTCCCGGCGCCATCGCAACCGTTCTCGGCATGACGGCGCAGGTGCAAAGATGGGAATTTGGCTCCTTCGCTCCGATCGTCGCCGCCGTTCTCGCCACCATGTTCGTGACATATCTGTGCCTTGCCTATGCCGGCAAACTGGTCGATCGCCTTGGTCCCATGGGCATCGACGCCATCACCCGCATCGTCGGCTTCTTCGTCTCCGCGATGGGCGTCGGGCTGATCTTTAACGGCGTCATCGAAGGGCTGCAAAACCACGGGCTGAATATGCTGCACTGATGGCGGCGCGACGGGCTTCGCTCGCATGAAGCGCGATTTGCCGATAGTCTTGCCGCGGCGGTGGGACGGCGCCCTTTACCTCCCGGTCAACCATCCAGGATCGCCGCCGCATGAGCCCCGCCCCTAGGATCGACGTCGCGGAAGACGCCAAGGATCTCGCCAATCGCGTCGCCGCCTGGCTCGTTTCGCGCATCGCCAGCGCATCCAAACCATTTGCGCTCAGCCTCTCGGGCGGATCGACGCCGAAGCAAGTGTATCAGCTGCTCGGCGCCGAGCCGTTGCGCGATGAGGTTGACTGGCGCAAGGTGGAGCTGTTCTGGGGCGACGAACGCTTCGTCCCTTTTGACCACGAAAACAGTAACTTCCGCATGACGTCCGAAGCTTTGCTTCGCCATGTTGCGCTGGCTCCGGCGCAAATTCATCGCGTGCCGACAGACGCTGAATCGCCGGCGCAAGCGGCGGCCCTCTATCAGCGCGCCCTTCAGAATTTTTACGGAGCAAAGACGCTCGACCCGGACCGTCCTCTATTCGACGTGACCTTGCTTGGTCTTGGCGCCGACGGCCACACAGCTTCCCTGTTTCCGGATACGCGGGCCCTCGAAGAGCGAGACGCCTGGGCGACATTCATCATAGGAGCGACGCCCGAACCGCGGATTTCGCTAACCTATCCCGCGCTGGAATCCAGCGCCGAAATCGCTTTCCTCGTGTCCGGGGCCGAGAAGAGAGGCATATTGGCCCGCGTGCTGGCCAATGATCGCACGCTTCCGGCGGCCCGCCTCGCAACGCGCGGCCTGATCCACATTTTCGCTGATCGCGCAGCCCTCTCCCCATAACCCTGTCGGCCGCGCGGCCCAAATTCCCCGGCGCCGCGATGTGCGCAAGCAAACATACGCGCGGGCCGGGGCCGGCCATTCGGACAATAGCGAATTTTAATCGAAGCCGGAGCGAACATGCCGTCGCCGCGGCGCCCTTGGATTTTCGGAGCATCAATGCGACAGACGGCAAAAGCTTTTCTGACGGCCTGCGCCTTTTTCGCCGCGGGTCTGTTCGCCGGCGGGGCGGAAAGTTCAGATTTCGACCAAGCGCTGTTTAGCGTGTTCCGTTGGCCGGCGGAGTTTCAGCCTCCGGCGTCCCCCCTACCGGTCAGGCGCCAAAAAAAGCCGCCCTTACGTAAATCGTGGGGAAATCCGGAACTCCCAGCCCAGCCTCCGCGTTCAAGCTGTGAAGCCTTGGCGTGCCCTGGCTTTATAATCCTTGGAGTAGGATTCTAATTAAATGAGAGCTTAGCTCCGTTCGCAATCGCAAAATATTTAACGCGACTGCAAACAATTTAACGCGGTGCAGCATACAGAATTTTTTATTTGTAACGTGAACTTGAAGAATTTTTCGAAACCTTTGCCGCTGCCAGACATTACATAAAACAGGTAAGCGAACTCAGAGAGAGCACAGCAATGAGCGCAGTGGAGACCACCAAGAAATCGGCGACGTCGACCCGAGGCTTCGCTTCAATGGATCCGGAAAAGCAGAGAGCAATCGCGCGCAAGGGGGGCGAAAGCGTTCCCCATGAGAAGCGCAGCTTCTCGCAGAACCCGGGGCTTGCAGCCGAGGCCGGCCGTAAGGGCGGCCAGAGCGTCAATCCCAACAAACGCAGTTTTTCGCGCAACCATACCCTTGCGTCTGAAGCCGGCCGCAAAGGCGGCCACGCTTCGCACGGCGGACCAAAGAAAGCGATCATAGACTGATCGAAGGTCCGCAATAGCAACAAAAAGACGCGGCAGCCGCGGTTTTGGGGCCGCGCCTTTTATGTCTTGGCTTGTCCAGGATTACGGGCGCTCCAGCTTTCACCACTGCAGGGTGATGCTTTCGCTGCGATTTTCGCGCTTTTGGCGACCAGCGTCACGCGGCGCCTTTAATTGTTTTTCGCCCTATCCACAGCGGACGCCAGAGGATATTCCGATCAGGTCGGTTCGATTCGGTCACAACAATATGCTCAAGCTTTTGGAGCCGGAGCGATTTCTGATCGGTCGAACGGCTCCATTCGATCGGAAGGCGCTTGGTGTGAGGCGGTCGCATTTGGGAAAGCAAATTCTCTTTCGGGCGACGGCTTAAGCATGAGCGCGCTTGATGATTTGTTCAGCGCCGCCTTTGAAGCGCGGCGCAATGCTTACGCGCCCTATTCCAACTTCGCGGTGGGGGCGGCGATCCGCACCACGTCCGGAGCCGTCTTTAGCGGCGCTAACGTCGAAAACGCCTCATATCCGCTCGGCTCCTGCGCTGAAGCCAACGCAATCGCCGCAATGGCCGTTGCGGGCGAGAGGCAAATTTCCGAAATTCTGATTATCGGCGAGGGCGAGGCGCTTTTGACCCCCTGCGGGGCGTGCCGCCAACGCATTTTTGAATTCGCCGGCGCTGGCGCTCGCATTCATGTCGCGGGACCTGAGGGCGTGCGGGCGACATTCTCGTCAGCAGAAATGCTTCCCTACGCTTTTGGCCCGAGCATCACCGAGCGGCGTTAGCGCGTAATGCCGAAAAGCTGAAGACTTTCCGGGCCGATTCATGCAGTAAAACAGACACTTAAGGCGCGGAATGAAATTCCGCCCAAATGCCTTCTGCTCTAGTTAACGGTTCCTGATGCTTTTGCTGTCAGGAACTCGCCCGAACAAGGCCCCCTCGCGATAAAAAGCCCCGGCTTGGCCGCCAGGGCTTCGTGTCGAGGGGAGGTTGTGCCTCAGGCGGCGCGAAGATTGCCGGCCGAAGATTTGCCAGTCCGCTTGTCGGCGATCACTTCATAGTTGATCTTCTGGCCTTCCTGGAGGTGGCGCAGCCCTGATTGTTCCACAGCGCTGATGTGGACGAAAACGTCCTTGCCGCCATCGTCTGGCTGTATGAAGCCGTATCCTTTGTCCGGATTAAACCACTTCACAGTTCCCGTAGTCATATAGTGCATCCTTAGAATCGTAAGTAAACGAGCGTCAATCGATGACGCCGGTGTCGCATCGTCGTTTTAAGAAGGAGGTCGTCAGCGGACGCAAAACTGCGAGGCCAAGTCGTCGGTAAAAAACACGACACGATCCAACATACGGCGATGCTGACCGGAAGACAAGGGGGCCTGCGTCATTTTGACAGATGGCGCGAATCCCAGACGCACGAGCAGAATCTTCGCAATTGCCAGATCAATAAAGGTCACGCTTTCGCTTGTCGCCCGCTGGAGCGCGGCGCCAGTTTCAAGCCTCCCGCAAGTTCGGTCCCGGCGCCCCCTTCCGCGCAAGCGCCGCCGGTGGTATTCGACCACTTCTTTCAACAACAACAGGGCGAAACATGAGCGAGATCTGGCTGCGCGCCGGCGAGGCGACGGTTCTGGCGGCAGAGGGGCAATTCACCGACGCGATGCCCGAGGTCATGATCGGGCACGTCAAAGGACCTGTCGGTCACGCCTTCGCCGCCATGGCGGGGCAGGTCGCGGGCCATCCGCGCATGTTCGTCATTCGCGACCTTAATCAGATGGTCCGCCCGCCGACCATGATGACGACCAAGGTGACGGTCAACTCGACGGCCTATGTGGAATTGCTTGGCGGCGTCGTGCAGGCGGCGACGGGCGACGCCATTGTCGACTGCCTCAAGGAAGGCGTTTTGCCGAAGAAGCACGTCGACGATCTCTGCATGATCATCATGGTCTGGCTCGACCGCCGCTGCGCCACCGATCCGAACCTCGACAGGCGCGACCTCTACCGCACCAATTATGAGGCGACCAAGCTCGCGATTTCCCGTGCGATGAATGGAGAGCCGACTGTCGAGCAATTGATCGAGAATCGCAAGACCGTCAGCCACTACGCCCTCGAGGGCGTTTTCGAGGGTTGAACGGGCGCGCAATCGCCGCGCGCCGCAGCGTCGGCTTGAGCGAAGCTGGCTGGATGCGCGCTCCAGCATAGCCGCCAGCTTCTCTCAGTCATGAGGCCCACGCCGCGTAAATACATCCGCGAGCCTTGCGCCGTCACTTTCCCGCGCGATCTCAAACCAGTGCGCCAGAACATGGTCCTCCTTGCGCTGGCTGAGCAGCCGTAACACGATGCGCTCGCCCGGCTCGATATTGCCGTGATAGATGATGTCGCGATCAATCGTCATATAATGGACGGCCGAGACGTCCTCCAACAGCTCCCATTCGGCGCGGTCGACGAAAGACTGGAAGGCGGCGAAGTAAAGAAACCCGGCGCCGTTGAAATCCTGCGAAGGGCAAGGCCTAACGCGAAGCTGCGCCTCACATCGTCCTTTCGCTTTTTCAAATCCGAAATGCGCGCTCCAGCGATCAGATCTGATCATGGCCGCGACGCCGGCGGCGCGATCGAACCCCTCGCTCTTCTTGATAGGAGGAAGGCCTTCGAGCGAAACCCGCGCGATCGAGCGATTCTTGCCCTGCTCCCGCCGTTTGACGAAAACAGAGACGAGTTCAACCTCGCCGACCACGCGCCCATCGCAGCTCAGCCGGTGGAGGCTGACAAATTGCGCGCCTGAAATCCGCGCGAGATCGGACGAAAAAGCGAGTTCGTCATTCTCGCCCATGACGCCGAATTTTGCGTTCCGGATCGTCGCGGCGCAAAAGGCGGCATAGACAGGCTCACCATCCGCGTCACGAAAATCGGGAAGGGCGCGCCCTGCTGCGGCGGCGATCATCAGCCAATGGCGATGCCCGCATTCTTTCAGCAGCCATGTTTCCGATAGGCCCTTTAAGCTCAGATGCGGCATTCCGAGCAGCAACGTCGGCGGGGCTTCGATCGCCGCCGTTTCAAAAACGTCGAACGGCGCCGATCGCGCCGACAGGATGCAGTTCACCGGCGTCTTCTCCGTCGGATTAATTTGAGCGAATTCAACACGCCGCCCGCAGCCGGGGCTTAATGGCGAGCAGATGCTCATCAATGCGATGCGACAAAAATTCAGCGTCGCCTCCAACCCCGACAAATCGCCCAGAGCCCCATGTGTAGAGCCACGGCAGCCCGATGATGAAAAGCCCCTCCTCCTTCGTGACGCCGCGCCGATGTTCCGGATAGCCTGACGCGTCGAGAATCGGCAGATCTATCCATGACCAGTTCGATCGAAATCCGGTCGCCCAGACGATGCTCGTAACGCCTCCCGCCACCGGATCCAATTCAGTCAGAGCTTTGCTCGGGCGCCACACAGCTTTATAGTGACGGCCGGGGGGAGCATCAATGCTCTTTTCGGCGATGTGCTTGTCGATGAGGCCGCAAATTCCATTGTAGACAGCGTCGGCGCCATCGAGGTTCTTGGCAAGATCATCTGCGAACAACAACCGGCCGGACTCGATGTCCTTGAGGCGGCCATAGAGCGACATGCCTTCCTTTGCAAACCGCCGCAGATCAATGTCCCGTCCGCCGTCGCGCCCAGTGAGATAGTGGTTCGCCTTCTTGCGTACGCCTTCCTTCAAAGGATGATCGTCGACCGGCAAATCATATTGTCCAAGATCAGCCAGCCAATCGACGCAATCGCGGCCGCGGTAGACGCGCGGACAACGCGGAGCGCTTCCGACGACAAGATGCACCTTGCGCCCGGCAAGATGCAGATCTTCCGCGATCTGACAGCCGGACTGGCCTGAGCCGACGACCAACACGTCGCCTTCCGGCAATTGGTCGGCGTTCTTGTAGGCGGAGGAATGAATCTGCCTGATCGCTGGATCGACGCGCTCGGCGCTGCGCGGAATGCTTGGCGTATGATAACCACTGACCGCGAGGACCACCGCATCCGCCGTCATCCCTCCCTCGCTGGTTTCCACCACAAAGCCGCCGCGCGCATCGCGCCCCAGCCGCTTCACTGCGACGCCTTCCTCGACAGGCGCCTCGATCCTCCTCGCGTAATCCTCGACATAGGCGACGATCTCTTCGCGCTTCATAAAGCCGTTCGGCTCCGCGCCGGCGTAAGGGCGCCCCGGAAGCTGACACTGCCAATTCGGGGTCACGAGGCAAAAGCTGTCCCACCGTTGCGTGCGCCATGAATGCGCGATGCGGCTCTTTTCGAGAATGACATGATCAACGCCATGCTGTTTCAAAAAGTAGCTGACCGACAGGCCGGCCTGGCCGCCGCCGATGACGACGACGGAACGATGGGAGGGCAGTCTGGAACTCATTGGAGTAACTCCTTGATTGATCTGTTCGTTCGATTTTTGAGAAATCTTCACTCTTCGAATGCTTCGATGACGACGCGCGCGTCCCGAATCGTCGCGAACTGGGCGCCCTGCTTTTCGATGCGGGCGAGCTGACCGAGCGCGCGCGAGCAGGGCGCGCCATATTGTGCCTGCACGCGATCGCTCGCGATGCGTAGCGCGATGCGGCTCCGGTCGAGAAAGTCATCGAGAGAATACCGCCTGCCGACCTCAAAATGGTCCTTGATTACGAGCGAGGGCGAATAGCAGCGTTCTGTCGCGCCATCCGGCCAGCGGATGCGAAAATACATCTCAGGCATAGGATTCCTCAGTCAGTCTTTCATAGGCGGCAAGATGCGCGCGCGCCGTATGTCGCCAGTCATGTTTTGGCGCGATTTCGAGGCCCGCGGCGATGAGGCGACCGCGCAAAGGCTCGCAAAGAGCGGCGAGGATGGCGCGTGCGATCGAAGCGGTGTCGTGCGGATCGCACCAGGCGACGTCATCTGCGCCAAGATATTCGGTGAAAGGCGCGATTTTCGAAACAACGACAGGAACGCCGCTCGCCATCGCTTCAATCACGACAAGGCCGAAGCCCTCCTTCAGCGAAGGAAAAGCCAGCACATCCGCGATGCGGTAGAGAGCTGGCATGTCATCTTGCGCTAACGGACCCGCGCAGACGACCGTATTCGCCGGCAAGCCATTCGACGCCAGCGCGTCAGCGAAGCTTTGTTGATAGGCGCCGTGATCGAGCAATGATGCGCCGCCCGCGATGATGAGCTGCGCATGCGGATGAACGCGACGAACCTCTTGGAAAGATTCAAGACTCGCAATCGTATTCTTGCGGGCTTCGATCCCGCCAATACAAAGGACCACGGGACCGCGCCCAAGGCCGAGTCGCTTGCGCAGTACGCGGTCGCGATCATCAGGCCTCGGATGAAACCGGGTCATGTCGACTCCATTGCCGATAATTTTCGCATCGACGCCGAACCGCTCTGCGAGCCAGTCGCGCCATTTGCGGCTGACGACGAAATGCATGTCCGCGGCGCGGATCGCGCGCGCCTGTAGATCCATCAGGGCGGCGGATTCGAAATGATCGACATGATGGACGGTGCGTGCGATTCTTTGGATCAGACCGCGCTCTTTCAAAGTAGCAAGCGCATTGCCGGAAATGCCGTCCTGCGCATGGAAGACATCAAATTGCCGATGGTCCTTATTTTCAAAATGACGCACGTAATCTCCGATGCGCGCCTTGACCATCTCTGTGGTGTCCGAGCCCACAGGCGAAGCGGGAACGCAGACCGTCCCGCACGCCGTCCGTCTAAAGAACCCTTTGCCCTTAGAGTCTGGCGCATGGACGACCGCTTCATGTCCGAGAGCGACCAATGCATCTGCGAGCTCCAGCGCGTGGACGACGCCGCCGCGCGGATTGGTCGAATGCGCCAATATGGCGATGCGGAGGGAAGAGGTGCGGCTCATGCCAACGCCTCCTCGATCGCGCAACCGATCAATGGCCGCTCGGTGAAATCCCAGATCGTTTGCGTCGACGTTCCGTCGGCGATTCTCAGCTGCCGCTCCTCCGTCACGACACCAATGTCGGCGGCGGCGATCCCTCGCGCGGCGAAGGCGGCGAGGACCACTTCAAGGTTGCAAGGCGTAACAGAGAGGAGATAGCCAAAGCTCGGGAAGCTGGTGAGCCAGCGCTCCAGAAAAACGCCCGAAGGCCTCGGGACCGAGAAGACGTCGATCACGGCGCCGACGCCGGAGCATTCCGCCAGCATGGCCGCCGTTCCAACGACCCCACCCTGGCTGATGTCCTTTGCGGATTTGGCAAGCCCTCCCTCCGCGATGGCGGGGAGGATTTCGAGGTCGCCGCGCAACCGCTCGTGCGGCGCGCCGAGCGCAGCCTGCCAATTGGAAAAAGGCTCGCGATAGGCTCCGCGCAGATCTATCGCAGCGACGAGGCGATCGCCCGGCCTCGCGTCGAAACTGGTCAGAAGGCGTTTTGCCCGGCCAAGGATTGCGACCGATAATTGCCCGCGATCCGTGTTGATATTGGTGTGGCCGCCGACGATCGGCACGCCATAAGCCTCAGACGCCGCGCGAAGCCCGGCGAGCACCGGATCGGCCTCGTTCTCGCCATTGGCCCAAAACGCGTCGACGACGGCGATCGGGCGGCCGCCCATGGCGATAACGTCGGACACATTGACCATGACGCCACACCAACCCGCGAACCACGGGTCGCGCGCGACAAATTCATTCATGAAGCCTTCGATCGCGAGCAGCAGAAAGCCATCAGCGTCTGGGATCGCAGCGCAATCATCGCCGACCGCAATCATAGAGCCGCCGTTGACGCCAAGCTTCGTGGCGACCATGCCTATGTCCTGTTTGGCTTTGAGACCGGCGCCGGCGCGCAGCGTCACGGCGAGCGCGGCGAGATCGAAGCGCTCCATCATGCAGCCTTTCTCGCCAGAGAATGAAAGCCGGTTTCGGCGTCGACGAAGGGCGGATAGAAGGAGAGATCGGCCTCCATGCGATGATGCGGCCTTCCGTGCAGAACGACTTCCTCGACTGTGCGCCAATGCATGCGGCGAAAGAGCAGGACGTTCTGGCTTTGGACGTCTGCAAGAAAGCGCACGCATCCGCGCGCATGGGCTGATGAGACGGCAAGCTTGATGAGCGAACCGCCGAGCATTCCGACACGGCGATAATTGACTGCGACCGCGAGCCGAGAGCCGACCCATAGGCCGGCTTGCCTTTCGTGTATCCGCACCGTTCCAACCACCGCGTCGGCCGCGACCCCAAACAGGGAGATCGCAACGATCGGGATTGCGGTCTCATCGATGGCGTCGAGGTCGTCGCCTTCAAAGATCCCCTGCTCTTCACAAAAGACAGCGCGACGCAACGCATGGGCGCCTCGCTTCTCCCAAGGCCGGGTTGCGAATTTGATTTGAAAGGCGCTGGCGACAAAGGGAGCGAAGGGTTCGAGAATCATGCCGAAATCCCTCGCTCATAGGCTGAAAGAGCAGAGCATGCGCCGCATTTGGAGCAGCCCGCCTTGACCTTCTCCGATTGCATGCCGGCGGCGACGAGCATCGCGGCGAGCGGGCGCAAAATCTCATGCATGAATTGAGGGTCAGGCGTCGGGTGGCTCTCGAGCGGCGTGCCGGAAATCGGCACGAAAGGCGCGACGAAAGGGTAGACGCCGATGGCGACAAGCTTTTCGCAGATCGCAAGGATCGCCTCCTTTGCATCGCCGAGGCCGGCGAGGATGTAGGTTGAGACCTGGCCACGGCCGAACACCGGGACAGCGGCCTGAAACGCCGAGACGTAGCGATCGAGCGGGACCTGCGCCTTGCCTGGCATGATCCTCGCGCGGACTTCGGGCGTCACGGCTTCGAGGTGCATGCCGAGCGCATCGACGCCGGCCTCCTTCATGCGCGCGAACCACACATCGTCATCCGGCGGCTCGCATTGCGCCTGAATCGGCAAAGCGACGGCGGCTTTGACGGCCGCGGCGCTCTCGGCGAGAATCGCAGCGCCGCGATCGGGAGTCGCCGGCGTTCCGGTCGTCATCACCATATGTTTGACGCCGTCGAGTTCGACCGCCGCCTTCGCGACTTCTGCGAGTTGAGCCGGACTCTTTCGCTCGATCGTCCGGCCGGCCGCGAGCGACTGGCCGATGGCGCAGAACTGGCAGGTTTTCGTGCGGCTCTGATAGCGAATACAGCTTTGCAGAACCGTCGTCGCCAGCACGTCGCGTCCGTGCAGTACGGCGATCTTTGAATAGGGTATGCCATCGGCGGTCTGCAACGCGTAGAATCGCGGCTGCGAGGGGAATGACGCTTCAGCGATGGCGAACCCATCGCGCAGGATGCGGCTGACGCCGAAGGCGTCGGGCTTTTCGACGAGATAGGGGCTCTCGAACGCGGGCGCGGTATGCACCGGCGCCATCACCGTTACGCCGCCGATGGTCAGCGCCTTGTGATCGGAAGGGCCTGCGCCCCCACGACGGCTGTCGGCGCCCGCCTTGGGATCAACGAGACGCACCCCGCAGGACTGCAACTCGTTGATCAACTGCTCCGTCGAGATCGCGGCTGCAATCATCTGCTCCATCGAATTCACTCCCGGGTGCACAAGGGTTTTCGAACGATGTCGTGGTCTCCACCGGCGTCGCCGGGCGGTTGTCGAGTTTGAGGCTCAGCAGTTCGGGGCGCGCGTAATGGCCAACGCTATCCATCATGCGTTTGCGCTTGACGATGAGGCTCATATCGAGATCGGCGACGAGAATGCCTTCCCCCGAGGTCAGAGGAGGAACGACATGCGCGCCTTCAGGAGAGATGATCGCCGTCATGCAACCACCGCGGAGACCACGCCGCATCTTTTCATCAGGCGATATTTTTGCGATCTGCTCCTCGCTCAGCCAACCCGTCGCGTTGACGACGAAACAGCCGCTTTCGAGCGCATGATGACGGATGGTGACTTCGATCTGATCGGCGAAGACCTGCCCGACCAGTGAGCCCGGAAACTGCGCGACGTGAATCTCTTCATGCTGCGCCATCAACGCATAGCGGGCGAGCGGGTTGTAATGTTCCCAGCAGGCGAGAGCGCCAACCCTGCCGACCGCCGTATCGACGACCTTGAGCCCCGCGCCGTCGCCCTGCCCCCAGATCATCCGCTCATGGAAAGTTGGGGTGATCTTGCGCCGCTTGAGCAGCAGCGTTCCGTCGGCGTCGAAAATCAATTGCGCATTATAGAGCGATCCATGGTCGCGCTCATTGATCCCGAGCGCGACGACGACGCCGCAGCGCCGCGCCATCGCGGCGACCGCCTCCGTCACGGGGCCGGGAACGGTAACGGCGTTCTCATAGAGCCGCACATGTTCGGCTCCAGTCAGCATCGGCGGGAAGACGAACGAAAAGTAAGGATACCAGGGCACAAAGGTTTCGGGGAAGACCACGAGCTTTGCGCCTTTTTCCGCCGCCTCGTTGATCGCCGCCAGGACGCGGTCCAGCGTCCCGGTCGGCGTCTCGAGGTCCGGCGCGATCTGAACGGCCGCGACGCGGACCAGTTTCTTCTCGGCCATCGCTGTTTCTCCTCTGCTCAAGCGCTCGCGCGTCACAGCGTCCAGGTGTCGAGGATGAAAGCGTTGTCGCGACGGTGCAGAAGCACGAGGTCCAGCACGTCAAGCGGATTGATCGGCCTGATGCCGGGGATAAGAGAGGGCTCGCCATGGCCGTAGAGGGCCTGCAGGGCGAAGCGGCAGGCGTAGACCTTGCCGCCCTCGGCGATGAATTTCGTGATCTGATTGTTGAAGTTCTGATGGCCGGGAAAAGCTTCGTCGCCGATTTTGGGGAAGCCCCGCTGCACGCCGAGCGTCACTCCCGGACCATAAAGGAGGATCGAGGTGTCAAAGCCCTTGCGCTTGAGGCGCGTCGCTTGCAGCAGATTGACGAAGCCGATCGATCCTTCGAATGCGACGGTATGAAAAGTGACGAGAGCTTTTTCGCCGGGCTGCGCCTGAACGTCTTCAAAAACCTTCTCTTCATAGTCGACAAAGACATCGCCTTTTTGATGGGCGGGCAGGGTGACTGCTGGCATTGCGAACTCCTACGGGGTATATTGACTGGATTGGTAGCGCCACATCCGGGCTGCTTACGAGAATATGATAGCAACTGATGTGCCAATTGAATGGCTTGCTCAAAAGTGCATAAAAATAGTCATTTTACAGTCAATTATGCCGTCAATTATCATTTTTTGCATTTACAGCTGGCGATGGGAATTGAGCACAATGCCTCTGTTTTAGGAGATGGCGCCTAAATATTTCCCGCGAGGCAGGTGGCTGAAATGAATGGATAGACCGGAAGCACACAAAAATCTGATGCGTGAGGATCCTTAGCGATATACAGTCAATCTTTCGGATTGAATCAATTCTTGGCCCAAGAGCAAGAAAGATGTGGCAGCATGCCTGACTGGACGCCTGATCTGAGCGGCAGCGATAAACCGCTTTACCTCGCGATCGCGGACGTCATCGCGAACGATCTCAAAACCGGTCGGCTCGCCGTCGGCGACCGGCTGCCGCCTCAACGTAAGCTGGCGAGCCGCCTCGCCGTCGATTTCACCACCGTGGCCCGCGGCTATGTCGAAGCGCAAAAGCGCGGGTTGATCGAGTCGCGGGTCGGCCAAGGCACCTTCGTCAGCGCCAGGGCGAAGCCGCAACGATCCGCCGGGCTGGCGCGGCAGGACCTCGTCGATCTCTCCATGAATCTGCCTCCCGAACCCGACGACCCCGATCTCATCCAGCGCATGCGCGCAGGCGTCGAGGCCGTCTCGCAGGATCTTGTCCCGCTGCTGCGCTATCAGGGCTTTGGCGGTTCGCCCGCCGATAAGGACGCAGCCTCGAACTGGCTCGGGCGGCGCGCTCTGGTGCCGTCACATGAGCGCCTTTTCGTGACGCCCGGCGCCCATCCCGCCCTGCTCGCAATCTTTGGCATCCTCGCCAAGCCCGGCGAAACAATCCTCTCGGAGGCGATCACCTATCCGGGCGCGCGTTCGATCGCCGCGCAACTGGGCGTCAATCTGCACGGCCTCGCGATGGATGAGGACGGCGTCGATCCGGACGCCTTCGCGCAGGCCTGCGCGCGGCTGAAGCCAAAGGCGCTCTACCTCAATCCGACGCTGCAAAACCCGACGACGCTGACGATTCCGGAAGCGCGCCGCACCGCCATCGCCGCCGTCGCCCGGCGGTTCGGCGTGCCGATCGTCGAGGACGACGCCTACGGCTTCATTCCGTTGCGCGGCCCTGCCCCCTTCGCGGCGATCGCGCCGGACCTCACCTGGCACGTCGCCGGCCTGTCGAAGTGCATTGGCGCCGGTCTTCGCGCGGCCTATGTCCTGACCCCAGACGCGCGCTCTGGATGGCCCTTTGCCGCGTCGGTGCGCGCCTCCTGCGTTATGGCCTCGCCTCTCACAGTCGCGCTGGTCACGCGCTGGATCGAAGACGGCGCGGCCGACGCGATCTTGCGCTTCATCCGCACGGAGACAGCGGCGCGCCAGGCCCTTGCGACCGAGCTGCTGCCAAAAGGCGCGTTTCGCGCCGACCCGATGAGTTTCAATCTGTGGCTGACACTGCCGAAGCCATGGACGAGATCGGCCTTCGCCGAGCATATGCGGTCAACGCGCATCGGCATTGTCGCGAGCGACGCCTTTACGGTCGATGGGGCGCCGCCGGAAGCTGTGCGGGTCTGCCTCGGCGGCCCGACCCGGCGCACCGACATCCGCAACGCGCTCGAATTCATGGCGCATGCGCTGCAAGAATCCCCTGCGCTCGCCTCGACATTTCTTTAGGAGCGCACACGTCGTCAGAGGTTGCGCCACCTTGTGGTAATCGCATCGACGTCTGGGCGTTTGCGATCCGCCGGTTTTTCTTTCGCCGTTCCTATGAAAATGACGCCTGCGATTTTTTCGTCTTCCGCGGCGCCGAGGACCTTGCGGGCGCGAGGACTCGAGGCCGCAAAGCCTGTCACCCAATTGGCCGCGAACCCCATCGCATGCGCTGCGGTGAGAAGATTCATGCAAACCGCTCCGGCGGACAATTCCTGCTCGAAGACGGGAATTTTCGCGGTCCCGTCGGTCCGGCTCACGACGATCACTACGACCGGCGACGATGTGAAGACGCGCGCCATGATGGCGGCGAATTTCTGCAGTTTGCCAGGCTCCATCGCCGCATTCTCGGCCAGGTAGCATTCAGCCAGCTTTTCGCTCGCTTGCGCCCGGGCGTCGCCCTCAATGACGATGAAGCGCCAGGGCTCGAGCACGCCATGATCCGGCGCGCGGGCGGCGATCGTCAGCAGGCGGCGAAGCTGGCCCTCATTTGGCCCCGGCTCCCCGATCAGGCCGCCACCCGCCGAGCGGCGGCTTTCGAGCAGGGCGAGCAGGCCTTCCTCCGCACGAGCTTCGATCGTCATGACGCGCTTTCCCCAACCTTCCTCTATGATCGCAACTTGTTGTTTTTGAATTGGATCCAGACCAAGCCAAGTTGCATTGTCTGATATCGCATTATTTTATCCGAAGACCAGCATCCGGTTTTAGGAAATGATGGTTGGGTGAAGAGAGCCTCGCTCGCCCGCAACTGCGCCCCGGAGACCATTCTATGCCCAATCCTTATTACGAAGGTCCGGCTTCAGATCATTTCGACGGCGAACGCTTCTTCAATCCGGGCCGGCGCCGCGAGACGCCGCCTCTGCGCGCGCTGCTGCGGTGGCGGCTGAACGGCCAGAAAGCGAAATGGCCGCAAGGCGTGCCGAGTCCTTACAAGGATCGCCCGCCGGAGCGGGTCGAAACATTGCGCATCGCCTTGGTCGGCCACGCGTCTTTTCTGATCCAGGCCGCCGGCTGCAATATCCTCGTCGATCCGCATTGGTCGGAGCGCGCGAGCCCCTTCTCCTTCGCTGGGCCGAGGCGCTTTAACGCTCCAGGCATCGCCTTCGACGATCTGCCGCCGATCGATGTCGTGCTGGTGACGCACAATCACTATGACCATCTGGATGTCGCGACCCTGATCCGGCTTTGGCGCGCGCATCGCCCGCTCATCGTGGCGCCGCTCGGCAACGACCGTGTGATCCAGATCGCGGATCCAAATATCGCGGTCTCGACCGGCGACTGGGGCGAACGCTTCGTTCTGTCGCCTCATGTTGTGGCGACGATCACGCCCGCCGACCACTGGTCCGCCCGCGGCCTGCGCGATCGCCGCATGGCGCTCTGGGGCGGCTTCGCGCTCGAGGCGCCGGCCGGCCTTGTCTATATCGCGGGCGACACGGGCTATGGCGATGGCTCCATCTTTCGTGGCGTGCGCAAGAGATTCGGCTCGCCCGCGGTAGCGCTCATCCCCATCGGGGCCTATGAGCCGCGCTGGTTGATGGCGCCGCAGCACGTCGATCCGGCGGAGGCCGTGAAGATCATGCGCGACTGCGGCGCGCGTCAGGCGCTCGGCGTGCATTGGGGAACCTTCCATCTTAGCGACGAAAACCATGACGCCCCAGAAAAAGCGCTGACCGAGGCCCTTGAGGCCTATGCCATCGCGCCGCGGCGCTTCATCGCCCTGCGTCCGGGGCAGGTGTGGGAAAACACGGCCGGCTGACTTGCCGCCGACATGTGGGATCGCCCACATGCGGGGCCGCGAATTTGCGCTTCTATCCTTTCAGATCCGCCGCGAGCGGCGAGATGTTCCGTGAAAGGAGACAGCGTCATGAACCCAGTTGAATATAAAGACGTTCCATCCCTCAACCTTTGGATGCGTGATTCCAACGTGACTTTCGCGGTAAGGAAGCAGGACATCATCCTTATGCGGATCGATCAGCTGGTCGAAGACTACCACACGGCCGGATTGGATCTCCCCCGCCAAAGCCTCATCCTTTGCGACCTTTTTCTCACCATCGACTTTTGGGTAAAGAGCCTCCACTCCGGCAACAAGAAATGCGAGAAGGGGCGATATCCCGCGATGATGAATCTGTTCGCGGCGATCGTGAAGCTGCTCAAGCTGGCCTTCGTCGTTCAGACCGACGTCGAGCTTTCCAATGCGCTGAAGGAGTTCGTTGGCCTTGGCATGAGCGCAGGCGGCCATGCCACCGATCAGAGCGCGCCGATGAAGCCTTTCAGCGATGATGAGCGCGCAAGATACCGCGTCTGGTTCAAGGACACGCTCGCCTACCAGGTTCCGTGGTGGGAAAACTCCAGGAGCCTCAAGAGGGAGCTCGCCTGGTCCTATCGCGGCTATGTCGAGATGAAGAGAGGAATGGAGATGGGAGGCCAAACCCCGAGCTACTCCGGCTTCATCATGACGCTCGACCGCGAACTCTATATGACGAAACAGGACAAGGCCGAGTTCAGATTTCATTCATCATATACCTCCGGCGCGCGGGTTATGATGGCCGGCACGATCCTCATCAGAAGCGGCCGCATCCTCGGAATTCGGACCGACAGCGGGCACTACAAGCCGGGGCAACACAACATGACTGCATTTTTGTGGGCCCTTTTGATGTTCGGCGTTCCGTTGAGCCCCATAGCGATCCTCAACCACGAAGAAAAGTTCATAACGACCGCCGACAAATTTCTTAGCGACCATAATAAATGGAGCAAGTTTCTCGAGGGACGCGAGCAGGAAATCGAGAAACTGCGCGACGCGAAGGGCGCGAGCGGATTCCAGAACCGCGACATGTTCCGCAAGGGCGATGATCTTCAGGGCACGCCGATGAAGCCCATGATCGACAACCCCTACGACGAGGCGGCGGCCGCGTCATGAGCGGCGCCGCCCTGCGGGTCAGCACTCGGTGAAATTGACGGCAAGGCCCCCTTGCGAGGTTTCCTTGTACTTCGTCTGCATGTCGGCGCCGGTCTGATACATGGTTGCGATGACCTGATCGAGCGACACCCGATGGACGCCATCGCCATTCAGCGCCAGCGAGGCCGCGTTGACCGCCTTCACCGCGCCGAAGGCGTTGCGCTCGATGCACGGAATCTGGACGAGGCCGCCGATCGGATCGCAGGTCATGCCCAAATGATGCTCCATGCCGATCTCGGCGGCGTTCTCGATCTTTTCATTGCTGCCGCCAAGCGCCGCGGCAAGACCCGCCGCCGCCATCGAGCAGGCGACGCCAACCTCACCCTGGCAACCGACTTCGGCGCCGGAAATCGAGGCGTTCATCTTGAAGAGCGCGCCGACCGCCGCGGCCGTCAGCAGGAAGGCGCGCATCCCCGCCTCCGAGGCGCCGGGGCAATAGTCGCGATAGTAGCGCAGCACGGCTGGGACGACGCCCGCCGCGCCATTCGTCGGCGCCGTGACGACGCGTCCGCCCGCGGCGTTTTCTTCATTGACGGCGATCGCAAATAGGCTGATCCGATCCATGATTTCATGGGGCGGGCGCTGATTGTTGAGGCGGTCCGCCTCAAAGCGGGCAAGCAGCATCTTGGCGCGACGGCGCACGCGAAGACCGCCCGGCAATTCGCCATCGAATCTGAGGCCGCGATCGATGCAATTCATCATGGCCTCGATGATCCCGGCAAGATTCCGTTCGACCTCTTGCCGCGGCCGCAAGGCGCATTCATTGGCCTCGACGATCTCTGCGATGGCAAGGCCGGTCGCAGCGCCGATATCAAGAAGCTCCGCCGCGTTGGCGAAGGGATAGGGGACCTTGACCGTCTGGACCGGCGGCGTCTCCATGTCCTCTTCGCGAACGACGAAACCGCCGCCGATCGAACACCATCGCTCATCCGCCAGCGGCTTGTCTTCCGCGTCGAAAGCCCTGAAGCGTAGCGTATTGGGATGATGCGGCGTTTCGCTCATCCGGTCGAAAACAATGTCGCGCGTCGCGTCGAAGGCGACCGCCCTTACGCCGCCAAGCGGCAGGCTGTGCGTTTTGGCGGCTGCGGCGACAAGCGCGTCGCCGCGATCGGGATCGATGGTTTCGGGCCTCTCCCCGGCAAGGCCGAGAATGACGGCCTTGTCCGTCGCATGTCCCCTGCCGGTCCAGGCGAGCGATCCATAAAGATCAACCCGCACGCGAGCGGCGGCGTTGAGATCGCCGGCTTCGGCGAGAGACTGGACAAAGGCGCCCGCCGCCTTCATCGGCCCCATGGTATGCGAAGACGAAGGCCCGATGCCTATCTTGAACAATTCGAAAATGCTGATCATGCCGCCAATCCATCAGCGCCGCCGCTGAGCCGGACGCCGCGGTCTTGGGATATAGATAATGGAAGCCAGGGAAATCGCCATGTTTTGAGGCAGGCGCCGTTGAAAGCGGGCGCCCTCAAAGCGGGGCGGAGATCGCGCGGGGACGCCCGATTTCCCCGGGCCCGCATTCAAGCGAAGCGCGATCCCATGCCGCGCCAACGGCGGCCGCATCATAAGTGCTCTGTAGAAATTGCAGCAAAGCCTCGTCCGGTGCAGGCGCCGTTCGCACGCAGTCGTAAGGCAGGATGAACTCCTGCAAGTCTGTGCTGAAAAACGCCCGTTGCGGACGCAGGACAGCCGAGGAAAAGCCGGGCGGCGCCGGATAGGCATAGGAATAGAACGCTGGATAATCGATTCCGCCGCCGCCCGGCCAGAAGCCAGCGCTGCTCACCTCATGCGAATAGGCCTCGCGCACGACGCTGTCGGGAAGATAGGGAACGCCGCCCGGATGCAGCGGCGCGCGCCGCCCGGAGAAGCGCGTCACGGCGAGATCGAAACTGCCCCAGAAGAAATGCACAGGGCTGCATTTGCCGAGAAAACCGGTGCGAAACAGCTTAAAGACACGATCAATGCGCAGCAACGCTTCCCAGAAGCGATGCGCCTGATCTGGATCATAATGGCCGTGCAGCCGGTCTTCATTGAAGCGGATCGGGTCCGGGAGTTCGTTCGGCGTTTCATTGATCGCCAATCGGACGCCCAAGCCGGCGAGCCCCGCCATGAGCGTCGCATAAAGATCGGCGATGGTCGAAGACCGGAGCGGCATATGCCACCTTTGGCCATCGCTCGTCTCGACGATCAGCCGGTGCGCGATAAAGTCGAAGCAGATCTCGAACGCGCCTTCGCCGTAGGGGATTGGCGAAGTCGTCAACCCTCGCGCGCAGGCATAAAGCGTCACATGCCAGGAGTGATTGAGCCAGGGCGTTCGCGACAGCCGGATCTTGCCGACGATCTGCGTCAACAGATGCAGCGTCTCATAGGTCTCCCGGCCGGCCGCGTAGTCAAGCTCGGGCCATGCGTTCGAAGCGTCCAAAACGTCTCCAGGCTGCGCCATAAAACCTCAATCGACGACCGCTGCGCGACCGTCCGTTCAAAAGCTGCAGATGACGAGGGCCGCCATTCCCGCAAGGGCCCGATCGCTTAACCCTAGAGCGCTTTCCGATCGAATGGAGTCATTTGATCGATCAGAAATCGCTCCAGATTCAAAAACTTGAGCATATCCTTGTCGATCAGATCGAACCGATCTGATCGGAATATGCTCTAAGCGAGAGTGATGACGTCGCCAAGAGTGATATCGGCGCCCTCTTTCATTTCGACATAGATGCCCATGTCCGGATGATTGAAGGCGCGAACGAGGGCCGCGGGCAGATTGCGGTCACGCTCCGCCGTCGCTGGATTGACGTTGGTCGCGCCGCAGCGCTTCGTGCGCAAAACGCCGACGGCCCCGGCGGGACCGATGCGAACCTCCTTGCCGATCCAGTCGAATTCCTCCCAGGGGTTGTCGCCTTCGAAGTAAATATTGGCGCGAAAGCGCAACGGATCGACCGGCGCGCCGACAGCCTCTTCAAGAACGCGCACAGACTTCAGATTGATCAGCGAGACCGCCCGCATCATGGCTTCGCTCGTCACCGCCACATCAGTGAACTGGCGCCCTTCGATACGCAGCAGTTTCGGCTGTCCCGACACCTTGCCGTTCATGAAAGCCGCGATGAATTGCTCAAGACGCTCAACATCCTCGGCCTGGGTCAGCGAACCGCTGAACAACGGCTTGCCGCCCATTGAGAGCAACAGGCGATCATCACCGCCATCATCGAATTTTGCATCAAGCTTCGCCAATTGTTCATGCAACAGCAGCATCAGAAAATCGGTTTTCGGACGGGGCGCGGCCTCATAATCGCTCGGCTGAAGCGTGCCCTTGCTGAAGGCGTAAAACCGGTCCTTTGGAAATCCGGCCGCCGGCATGACGGCCACTTCCGTCAGCGGCTGCGCCGTAAAGCCCTTGACAGGATATCGATAAAGACCCGAAACCTTCCCCATTCCCATGCGCTCCATACCCCTCGGCGGCGCGACGCCAAACGTCGAGCCTCAATCAGCCGGCCGCTCAGTTACTTGCATGAGCGGCGCCACCAAATGGGGGGCCTCGCTTGACGCCAGCTCGCATTATGAGAAATTCTAAATTTTCTCTGGAATATAAATCAATTCTTACAGAGAGAGTAGCCGGCTCATATCTTGCTTCGGGCTGATGAGCGGCCGCGCAGCAAGGCTCGCGGCCTATAACGACGAACGGAGGGAGGGCGACCATTTTATTCAAAAAATCACTGGCGCGCGCGGCTTTCAACCTCGAGCAGAGCGGATCCGCGACCTTCAAACAAGACTCTAGAGTCTGCGAACAAGACTTCAGAATCTTAAGCTGCTTCTGAGGATTTATGATGCGTATTTTGGTGTTTCAACATCTCTCTGTCGAGCATCCCGGTATCTTCCGCGCGTTGTGGACTGAAGCCGGACACGACTGGGAAACGGTCGAACTCGACGCCGGAGAGACGATCCCGGCTCTCGACGGCTTCGACCTTCTCGCCGTCATGGGCGGACCGATGGACGTGTGGCAGGAGAGAACCCATCCGTGGCTCGTCCGCGAAAAGGCTGCGATCCGTCATTGGGTGCGGGTTTTGGGGCGTCCCTATCTCGGCATCTGTCTCGGCCACCAGCTTCTTGCCGCCGCGCTTGGCGGGAAGGTCAGCCTCATGGCGCGGCCCGAAGTCGGCCTCGCGCAGATAGACCTGACGCCAAACGGCCAGGACGATCCGCTGTTTCAAGGGTTCGCCCCGGGCTTTGAGACCTTTCAGTGGCATGGCGCGGAGGTATCCCGCCTTCCCGAAGGAGCGACGATCCTCGCCGGAAATTCGGCCTGCCCGGCGCAGGCCATCCGCTGGGGGCGGCACGCCTATGGCCTGCAGTTTCACACTGAGGTGGAGGCAAGCGCCGTCGGCGAATGGGAACAGATTCCGGAGTATAAAGAGAGCCTTGAGAAGGCGATCGGCGCGCGGAACGCCGCCGCCCTTGGGGAAACGATAGCGCCTAAATTGGCGGCGTTCAGCGCATCCGCGCGTCTCATCAGCGAGAATCTGGGCAATATCGTCGCCGGGGCGCCGCAGCGGCAGCGCGTCTGACTTTCCAGGGCCGATGCGTGTGACGTGACGGCTTTCCCCGCAAGCTGCGCATCGCCGCTTGTGCGTCGGACGATCCGCGGCGGCGGCGCTGGACTGGATCATGCATGAGGTTGACCGCCAAAACGGCATGATCGCCTCCGGGTGCGTCCCTATGGATAATTTCTCTCCTTCGACCGAAGCGATTGACGCGGCCGACGACGCGCGGCTGACGATCTCGCTGATCCTTTGGGATAGCGCCGGAAATGCGCAGCCGATCGAGGGATTTGCGGGCGAACGCCTGCTCGACGCCCTGATGCGGGCGCGGGCAGACGTCATGCCCGTTTGCAATGGACGGGCTTGTTGCGGCGGATGCAGAGTGAGAATCGACAAAGGCTGGCGCGCTCGCGTCACGCCATCAGGCCGGGGCGAACGAAGCGTGCTGCGCTATATCGACAACCCGCACGAAGACGATCGGCTATCGTGCCAGATCGCCTTGACGGCCGCGATCGGCGGTCTCGAAATCCGCACGCTCGAAAGGCCGCAACGGCCCAAATCGGAACCGGACTAGGCTCAGGACTCATTGATTGATCCAGAAGATGACGGTTGCGGCGATGCAGATTGCGGAGAAAAAGGTGTGTGCGCATCGATCGTAGCGGGTGTGGATGCGGCGCCAGTCTTTCAGCTTGCCGAACATGTTCTCGATCCTGTGGCGCTGACAGTAAAGCGTGCGGTCGTGGTTGATCGGTATTTTGCGGTTCGCCTTCGACGGGATGCAGGGGACGATACCGCGTTCGGCCAGGGCGTTGCGGAACCAGCCGGCGTCGTAGCCTCTGTCGCCGAGCATGGCCTTGGCTTTCGGCAAGGCGCCAAGCATCAGGGCCGCGCCCTTGTAATCGCTCATCTGGCCTTCGCTCAGCAGCATCACCAGTGGGCGGCCCTGGCCATCGCAGACCGCGTGAAGCTTGGAGTTCAGGCCGCCCTTGGTGCGCCCGATACGTCTGGGAACAGCCCCTTTTTGAGCAGGCTTGCCGCCGTGCGATGGGCTTTGAGATGCGTGGCGTCGATCATAAGCCGGTCGGGCTTGCCGCCCTTGGCCGCCAGCTCGGCGAAGATCCGGTTGAACACGCCAAGCCGGCTCCAGCGGATAAAGCGGTTGTAGATCGTCTTATGCGGGCCGTAGTCCTTCGGGGCGTCGCGCCAGCGCAGTCCGTTGCGGATCACGAAGATAATCCCCGAGATCACACGCCGATCATCGACCCGCGCAACCCCATGCGACAGCGGAAAGTAAGGTTCAATACGGCGCATCTGCGCCGGCGACAGCCAAAACAGATCACTCATCAAAGCACCTCCCGGCGCCTCCAATGAATCAATCGTTCGCCATCTCCGCAAGCAAATTAATAGGTCCTGAGCCTAGAGCATATCCCGATCAGATCGGTCGATCTGATCGGAAGGAATATGCTCAAGCTTTTGAATCTGGAGCGATTTCTGATCGATCGAATGATCCATTCTATCGGAAAGCGCTCTAGCGGCGGAAGGTCACGACGAGCACATCCCGATAAGCCGGACGCGAAGGATCGAGAGGCTCGACCGGCGTGACGCCGTGATAGACCCTCGAATCATCGACGAAGGCGGCGTCCATCGGCTGCGTCAGAGTGAAATTGCCGATGTTTTGTTTCAGAAGATCGTGGATCGAGGTCATGCCGCTGGCGACGTTTTCGCGCGCAACCAGCAAAACGAGCACCCAGTCGACGCCATCCCGGTGCAATCC
Organism: Methylocella tundrae; assembly: GCF_038024855.1. NCBI lineage: Bacteria > Pseudomonadati > Pseudomonadota > Alphaproteobacteria > Hyphomicrobiales > Beijerinckiaceae > Methylocella > Methylocella tundrae. The sequence continues at coordinate 3,379,809 of NZ_CP139089.1, read as the reverse complement.
CTCGGGCGTTGGCAGTCCGTGCTCGCCGGCGCGCGCTTCGATTCGGAATTGATGGATTTCGACGTGCCATGCCGCAGGCTTGGCGTCGGCTGGCGTCAAACCGTCGAAGAGATCGAAACAGGCGCGCAGGATCGCCCGCATGGCCGGATGGGCGCCGATTGCGCTCGTCACCGGCGCAAACCAGCGCTCAAGCCCTCCATTCAAGGGATTATAATCCCGGCTCTGATAATGGGGCTGGTGCGGCTTGCGCGTAATTTCGCTCTGCGCGGCGGCGAAAGCGGCGTAGCGGCGGCGGCGATAGCGCCCTCCATCGGCCATGTAACCATCGATGCCGAGATCGTTCCAGCTTTGCGCAAAGCTGTCCCAATCGGTGAGGCCAGCCTCGCGCAGCGCAGCCTCCATCTGTTTGGCTTGCGCGAATGCGAAGCCGTCGAGCTTGAGAGATTCGGCGATGAGTTGAAGATTTGCGTTCATCAGGCAGGTTTTTCTTTAAATGGGAGCAAGAAAGCGCTTCGCTCATTCAATCAGCCGTTGCAATCAGCTATTTAACGGTCGAAGCCCCTCTGACCAAGTTATGCTTTGGCGGAATTGCGAAATTCGGCGACAGCGGCGATTGTTTCAGCAAAGCTGAACTGAATGATACGAAAGCTCCTTTCCTGATTCGAGCAAGCCATGCAGACCCTCGCGCGCCTACCATTTTTCAAGGATGTCGCCGATCTCGACTTCGAGCGTTTTGATCGGCTCTGTCTGTGGCGCCGGTTCGACGATGGCGAACTCGTCGTCGATTACGAAGACGAATCATCCGATGTTTATTTCATCGTCGCCGGTGAAGTGCGGGTCCTGATCCGCACCGTCGCCGGCAAGGAGATTATCCTCGGAGAAAGCCGCGCCGGCCAGTTCTTCGGCGAAATGACGGCGATCGACGGCGCTAAACGCTCGGCCAATGTGACCGCCTTGACGAAGTCGGAACTCTGCATCATGCCGGCCCATGTGTTCCGCGAGGTCATTTTCGCCTCGCAGACGGCTTGCGACCGCATCTTGCGGCTGCTGACCGGCCGCATTCGCGAGCTGAACGCAAGGCTCGCCGAACATTCGATCTTCGATCTGAAGCACCGCCTCTATTCTGAACTGTTGCGCATGGCGCATCCGCGCCCCGGCAGGCCGACGGAACGAGCAGTGACGCCGCCGCCTTTCCATCACGTTCTGGCGGCGCGCATCGGTTGCCGGCGCGAGCAGGTCACGCGCGAACTCTCGGCTCTGGCTCAGGAGGGCCTCATAGAGAAAACCCGCGGCGCCCTCGTTCTCGTCCGGCCTGGCGTCCTGGAAGCGCGTCTAGCCGAAGCGATGCGCGAAGGCGGCTGACCCGCGCAGCCTTGGGTCAATGCGCCTCAACTGAGGATGTCGGTTTGACGCCGTCGGGAGCGCTGGAAAACAGGGGCGCCGCCGCGCCAGACTGCCGGATCAAGCTTCGCGCGTCCGGAATGAGAGCGAGATCGTCAAACGAGCCCGCGAGGTCGAAGGAAAATTTCGGTCGTTCGGCGCCAGGCTTAACCTCGCCGCCGGCGGTCGTCGCGGTCGCATGGACATTGAGCGCGCGCTCGCCAATGTCGATGGAGCCGCCGAAGCCGAGGGCAAGGTTCCGGCCGCGCATCCGCCCATCCTCGATTTCAGCGACGCCCTTGGCGATGCGAAGGCTGAAACCGAGTTCATCGAAGCCAGTGCCGCCATAGCGTATATCATCGGCAAGCCCCAGCGGCCTCGTGTCGATCCAGCGCAAAGCCTGATCGAGATTGATCCCCCCAATTTGGCCGCGCTCCAGCGCGATCTGTGCATGGCCGTTGAGATTGCGCATCAATTCGCTCATATTGGCGCCCGTGCTCTCGACATTGCCCGCGGCGGTCAGCGCGCCCTCGACTTTCCACGATTCGATGGAGTTCGGCCACACCCCGGCGGCGTCGACGCCGGAGAAAACCGCGCTGCCGTGCATGGCGAGCCCGGCGCCGGTCTTGGCGAAAGATGCGCGTCCCTTGACGCTCCCCTGATAGGCCCTGGCCTCGATCAAGGCGATGTCGAGACGCTGCTTCTGGTTCATCAGGGAAAATGCGGCGTCCTCCAGTTCGATCCCTGGCAGCGCGAGGCGGGCCGCGGAGACCCGCAGGTCCACGTCGGCGAAATTCTCTTCGTCGAGATCAAAAGCGTCATGGCTCCATTGCCCGTCGCGCCCGAGCGCCGGAGACAGATTGGCCAGGAAGGGCCGCAAGGACAAATCGCTCGTCGCCAGCGTGCCGGAAAGAATCGGCTTGGCCTGCCCCATCATGACCGCGAGAGCGCCCTCATAGGCATTGCCGTCGAGCTGAAGGCGCAGATTTGAAAAACTGGCGCCTGACGCGCCGATGCTGGCGTCCGAGGTCAGGGCGAAATCCTGGAAAGGAGCCGGCAGCTCGACAAAATATCCCCCCGTTTCGACCAGTTTGCGCAGCGACGGAGCGGAGGCGAAAATGCGCCCGGTGAATTGCGCCTTCGGCGCGCTTGCAAGATTGCCTTCGGCTGAGAGCGACAATGCCGGCCCGTTGACCTTGAGGCTCAGCGCGGACTGTTCGCCGCGCATCAAATCCGTCGGATGATCGACGATGGCGGCGATATCGGCGCTCTGTCCCCGAAAACGCGCTGTCCCGGTGAGATTCGCGGCGGCGCCCAATTTGCGCCAGTCGAGGGTCACATTGATCGCGTCGATCCAAAGATCCCCATCGCCAAGGCTCGACGTCAGCCGGGCGCTGCCATCAACCAATGACACCACTCCAAGCCGCGCCTCATCGGCGGATGTCGCCTGCGGGCTTGATGATTTTGCATTCGCGGCGCGCCCGATCGCGCTGTCGGAAGGCATCGGATGACCGTCGAGATTGATCACCATCTCAGGTTCGCCAAGGGTCGCCGACGCGATCTCGAGCCGCCCCTGCAGAAGCGCCGCGACGCGCAGATAGCCCTTGAGATAAGCAGCGTCGATGCGCAGTGCGCCGGACGGGTCGGCGAAACGGATATTGTCGATGCTGATGTGGGGCTGCGGCAAAACAACGAAAACGGCGTGGCCTTGTGATATCGCAATGAGCCCGGTCATGCGCCGGATTTGCGCGATGATCTCATTGCGCAGCACATTCGTCGAAAACAGCCATGGAACGGCGGCGACCGTCATGCCGAGGAAAATGGCGAGAAAGCCGAAGGCCGCGATCCATCTCGTGACCTGCCTGCGCGGCGGTTGCGGGGAAAGGGAAGCAGTCGTCGCCACTTCAGCCATGGCTTTCAGGCGCCCTCAAGCTCTCGTCCGGCCGGCCGCTTCGCCCGCACACCCCGCGAAAACAAGCTTGTGGCCTTCGACTATGTCACGAAGAAGGCAAAAAATACGCCCTCCTGGGCCTATTTTCGGCTCTCAGCAACCCGTTTTCGATCAAAGGGCCTGCTCGAAACTCGAATAATGGCGCGCGGGTTCCGAAAGCGCCCGAGAAGGTCTAGTGGCCAACGGCGCCAAACACTTTGTCCAGCATCGAGACAAGATCCGCGGTGCCAAAGGGCTTCTGCAAAATCGCTCTGTCCGCATAGGCGGCCGGGATGTCGGACAGTCCGAAGCCGGTGGTGAAAATGAACGGACACGACCGCTGCGCCAGCAAATCGGCCACAGGGTCGATCCGCTCCGAACCGAGATTGATGTCGAGAAGCGCTCCGTCAATGTGTTCCCGGCCAATGAAGTCCATCGCGGCGCTGACGTCGCCGAAACAGCCCGCGACGTCAAAACCCAGCTCAGACAAAGCGTCGACAAGCGAGAGCGCGACGAAAGGCTCGTCCTCGACGATCAAAATCCTCTTGGATGGCGGATCGCCAGCGCACGCAAGCGTCATCTTGAGACCTAGTTTCTGGGAGGCTGACTTTGCCTTGAGCGATCCCTAATGTCCAGAGAATCACAAATGGTCACGATTTGTTCATTTCTTGAGGGTTATTCAGGCAGGTTTTGACGCGAGAGCCGCCAGCGCGGCGACGGCGGACGATAGCCAGCCGAGGATCAAGGCCGAGCCGCCGATTGGCGCCGCCATGGGGAAAAGTCTGACGCCCAAAAGCGCGCGAAAGGCGAGATCACCGCAAAAGAGCATGCTGCCGAAAAGAAACAGCGCCGCCCCGCAAAGGAACCAGCCGCCGCGACGGGGCGCGGCTAAGGCGAGGGCTGCGAGCGCCAGCGTGGCGACGGCATGGATCAGCAGGAAGCTGGCGGCGGTCGTCAGCAGCGTGCCTGCCGACAGGTGCGCGGAGACCGCCGACAGGATCACGCCGGCGGCGCCGGCCACGCCTGCGAAAGCGGCGGCGATCAAGGCGAGTTGTTGGATTTTCGGAGCCGTCACGGTGGGCCTTGGTTTGCCAATCGACGAGCCCCTGCTTACGGAGACGGCGCGCCAAAATCAAATGCGCCGTTTCCGCTTTCCGGCGTCTGCGACCGCCAAATATTGGCTTGCCTCGGGCGCTGGCCTCCCTATAACTCCGATCCTCACATTGAGGCTGACCATGCGAAAGACCCTGATACTGGCGATAAGCGCGTTGCTTGGCTCCTGCGCCGCCGCAATCGCGGAAACGCGCGCAACAACGGCGCCTCCCGCCCCAGCGGCGCCTCCGGCCCCCACGGCGACGACATTCGGCCAATGGACTTTGCGATGCGGCGTCGACCCCGGCAGCGGCGAGCGCGCCTGCGAGGTCGATTCCGCGATCGTCCTGCCGGGACAGACCGGGCCGATCGCGCAGGTTGCGTTCGGACGCCTCGTGAAACAGGCTGAGAAACAAGCCAAGAACCAGCAAGCGCCCGACAAGACCGCGGACAAGGACAAGCCGGCGGACAAAGCGACGCCGGACAAGGACGCCAAGAGCGAAGAGAAAACAACGCGGCTCATCATTCTCGTGCCGGTCAATGTGACCATCGCGCCCGGCGTCGAGGTCGTCGCCGACGCCGCCAAGCCTCATCTCAATATTCCGTTCAAGACCTGCATCCAGGCCGCTTGTTTCGCCCAACTGGAGCTGACCGCCGAGCAGATGCAGGCGTTCCGCGGACAGACCAAGCCCGGCCAGATCACTTTCACCGATCCAAGCGGCAAGCCTGTGCCCGTCGAGCTATCGTTCAAAGGGCTGGACCAGGCCCTCGATGCGTTGGCCAAACGTTAGCACCAGGGAACACGCGTGATCGCTTCAATTTGAAGCGATCACGCGCTTGGCGTTCCGCTTGTCCTCAAAAAAACCTTCGTGCCCCGATTTCAATATAAAATCGCGCGTCGATTCGGCCGACCCCGGACGGACCTTGTTGAAAGCGCCGGTTTATCGGGGAGCTTCAATGCGATCGCCTCTGCTTTTACTGGCCGCCCTTTGCGCGATTTGGCCGATGCGGGCGGCTCTGGCGCAGGACAGAGGTTCGCTCGAACCCGTCGCTCTTCCTCCCCTCGCCCATCCGAACGATCCGGCAACTCCAGCCAAGGAATTATTCGGACGCGAGACCACACCGGCGCCCCTCGCAGCGCGCACCATCGGTTTTTATTCGCGCGGCTGCCTCGCCGGAGGCCAGCCCCTGCCCGTCAATGGACCCGCCTGGCAGGTGATGCGGCTCTCGCGCAACCGCAACTGGGGCCATCCGGCCCTGCTCGCCTTTCTGGAACGATTTGCCCGCAAGGTGCCGACCGTCAGCCATTGGCCTGGAATTCTCGTCGGCGATATGTCGCAGCCGCGCGGCGGCCCTATGCTCACGGGGCATGCCTCGCATCAAGTCGGCCTCGACGCTGACGTCTGGCTCACGCCGATGCCGGCGCGCCAGTTGACGCGTTCTGAGCGGGAGGAGATGACGGCGATCAATGTGGTGCGGCCGGACCGACTCGACGTCGATCCTTCGAAATGGACGCAGGATGATCTTGAGGTCGTCAAGGCGGCCGCGCAAGACCGGCAAGTGCAGCGTATTTTCGTCAACGCGGCGATCAAGAAAGCGATTTGCCGCGAGGCGACCGGCGATCGCTCATGGCTGAATAAAGTACGCCCCTATTACGGACATGACTACCATTTCCACATCCGCCTCGTCTGTCCGTCAGGAGAGCAGGCCTGCCGTGAGCAGGACCCCGTCCCCCCGGGCGACGGCTGCGACGCCTCGCTCGCCTACTGGTTCTCGGACGCCGTATTGCATCCCTTGCCGAGGCCACAACGGCCGAAGCCGCCAATCACATTGGCGCAGCTTCCGACCGAATGCAGAACGGTTCTCAACGCAAAATAGCGCGGTCAGTTATTGTCAGGCGCGATATCGCCTGCAAGCGGCGCCTCGAGAGGCGCCGCCGGCTTGACCATCAGATGGTGCATCTTGGATTTGCGATGCATGGCGGCGCTGCGCCCCGAAACGATCGGGGCCTCATTCGCCGCGCCGTAGACCGCCGTCGTGACCACCCCCGTGCGATCAGCGACATCCGGTTTCGCTGAAATTGGATTGCCCATCGCCGCCCCCGCAACGCCAAGGCTGAAGATCGAGCCAATCGTAAGAACTTTAATAAAACGCATCGAACGCTCCAAAGGTCATACGCGCCGTCCCGCTGTCTAGACCCCAAATATTACGCGAATAGAACAACGCCAAACTTGCGCAACCGTTGCCTCGGCCTTGCATTAATCTCAAAACCCGGCTCCGACGGGGGGGGCGCCACAAACCGATGGCGGCCACTCCGCGATACGCAAAAGCAAACGGCGCGATCAGGCTGCGACGCCGACCCCGATCGGACACGAAACCCCCGTGCCGCCCAAGCCGCAATATCCATTCGGATTTTTGGCGAGGTATTGCTGATGATAGCTCTCGGCATAGTAAAAAACCGGCCGATCGAGGATCTCCGTTGTGATCGGGCCAAAGCCCTTCTCCGCCAACGCCTTGCCATAGGCCGCCCTGCTCGATTCGGCGGCGGCGCGCTGATCGGCGCTGGCGACATAAACACCGGAGCGATATTGTGTTCCGACGTCATTGCCCTGGCGCATTCCCTGCGTCGGATCGTGGCTTTCCCAAAATGTTCTCAGGAGAGATTCGTAGGAGATTTTGGCTGGATCGAAAGCGACCAGCACCACCTCATTGTGGCCGGTAAGGCCTGAGCAAACCTCTTCATATGACGGGTTTGGGGTCAGGCCGCCGGCATAACCCACCGCTGTCGCGTAGATCCCGTCTCCCAACTGCCAGAATTTGCGCTCCGCGCCCCAGAAGCATCCCAGCCCGAATAAGGCCGTCTCGACGCCGGCGGGAAACGGGGGCGCCAAACGACCTCCGGTGAGGAAGTGCGTTTCAGCGGTCTTGATCGGGTCCGGACGACCAGGCAGGGCGTTCGCGGCCGTCGGCAAAGTCAGCGGTTTCCGAAACGCGAACATCTCCGCTCCTTTCCGCGAGAAACAGCCCGCGATAGACTGGACATCGGGGGATTAACCCTCGCCGGGATTCTATGTAGCTCAAATGGGGTCTCAACTGCGCCGAGACAACGGCTCAGACGCCGGCAAAGTTTCCGAGTTTCGTTAATTTTGCGCCAATACGGGGTCCGAATGGCTTACCGGCTGGAGTAGCCGATCTTTGGCTGCGGCTTGCGCGCCAGCCAGAACATGAGCGCCCCGATCAGGCCGAGCCCGAGAAAAGTAGGCAGTTGCGCAACTTTCGTTAGAGACCTTTCGAGGAGCGCCGGCCAGTGCCCGCTGATCGCGACCCTCAACGCCTCCGCCTTGTTCGGCGCTAGCGCGGCGGCCGTGTCGCCCAATTCCGTCAAGATCACGTGTCCGGCCGCAAAGGACCTGGAAGAATCGATGGCCAAAGCCGCGAAGGCGCTGGCCAGAATGAACAAGCCGATAAATTGCAAGGTCAAGCGAATCATGAAAGTCGGGGATCCCTTAACAGGAGCCTCATTGGCCCGGTTTGATCATGATGGTCAGAGCCAAGGGCGATAGTCCAGCCCGGCCGCCGTTTTGGCTGGGCCATCTGGCGACACAAACATTTGCCTCGTGAAAAGGCAAACGCATTGCCTTCGGCCTCCGCGCTCCCTATAATGTAACTATTCCCGTCATGGCTGATTGATTAAGCCTTGTCTCGTGAGCATCGTCTCGTGGGCCTCGCCCCTGCGCGGCGGCGGGCGCTCCGGACAGCGCGTCGGCGCTGGTTGCTGGAATTCTTAAGTTTCCGAGCGCAAAGGAGAAGTAAAACATGAACAATGCGCCGCTCATGCCTAAGGCCACGGCTGTATGGCTCGTCGAAAATACGTCTTTGACTTTCGATCAGATCGCCAATTTCTGCAAACTTCACCCGCTCGAAGTGAAAGGCATCGCGGACGGCGAAGTCGCGACCGGGATCAAGGGCCATGATCCGATCACTTCGGGACAATTGACCCGCGAAGAAATCGCCGCGGCGGAGAAAGATTCCAATCGCCAGCTGCAACTGGCGGTTTCCAAGGTGCGGCTGCCGGAGCCGGCGCGCAAACGCGGCGCCCGCTACACGCCGCTCTCGCGCCGCCAGGATCGCCCGAACGCCATTTTGTGGCTGGTGCGCAATCATCCCGAGCTGAAGGATGCGCAGATCATGCGCCTCGCCGGCACTACGAAAACGACATTGCAGGCCATTCGCAATCGGACGCACTGGAATTCAGCCGCGTTGACGCCGGCCGACCCCGTCACGCTTGGCCTCTGTTCGCAGATTGATCTCGATTTCGAAGTCAATCGCGCTGCAAAAGATCGGCCGCATGTCGAAGAAGATCACAGCCAGACCCTGATGTCCGCCGAAACGACCACGCGCCCGCCGCATGAAGAGCGTCGCACCGAAGCCGAGGTGTTCGGCGTTGCGCCGGCCAAGCAGCACGAGGTTGAAGAAGACATCGACGTGCATTCGGTCTTCGCGAGTCTGAAAGGCCTAAAGGTAAAAGAATAACCTATAATTGTAATTTTCTCTTTCTGGTTGTGTTTTCGGTGTTTCTCCGCGTAGAATGGAACTAAGATCAAAAGGCGAATCAGGCATCAGGGCGAGCCTCGATTCGCCGGTCGTGATCTTGAATGCCGCGTCCTTGCGCTGGAGAAACATTGATGAGCATCTTGGCCGCCGGCGCGTCCGGCGCTCAATCGCCAAGGCCCGCGAAGAAGTGGGCCTATGGATTAGTGCTGCTATCGGCCCTCGGCGCGCAGGGCGCCGCGGCGGCCGACCTTGGGTATGGGCCGCGCAGCTATGCTCCGCCGCCGCCGCCGCCGCCAGCGCCGCCCTCTTACGCCTTCGCAACTGACCCCCGTTGCAGTGTCGTTCCCATGCCACAGTTGGACCTTGTCGGCGACACCGCGCGATTTCGCGCGACCGCCGTTTGCCAGTCGCGCGGCCTTTATGCCGACTCGGTGATCTTTCCGGAGCCGCCCGTGCTGTATCGCGGCTATAATTACGGCCGCGAAAGATAGGCGCCCAGATTTCGCGGGCTCTGGGGCGCGGCATCCTCGCGGCAACTTGCATTTTGCCTGCGGCGCCTTTGGGCGCGCGCCTTGCGGCTGCGCTCGCAGACCGCCCTATCTCACCGGACAGAGCAGCGGCGACCGGTCTTTATCCGGAATCCGCCGCAATCACGTCCAATTTATTCATTTTTTTACGATCTAGCATATTTGGGTCAAGCGGAAGAGCGCCAAAAACGCTAGCCCTGCGAGGCGAGGTTTCGATGCCTTCGCGGACTTCGGACAGTCCGCGTCCTGCTTCTGATCGAGCATTGGCGCGCCTTGTCTGGCCGGCCGTTCCGTTCGCTTTGGGACGGCCGGATTTTCTTTCGCCTTGCCGCTGTCCCTCTAGGAAGGCTCAGGAGTAGCGAGGTCCGCGCCGCGCCTCGGCAAGGGCGCGCGACAGGGCGCTGGCAAAATCCGCTTTTTCGCCCGGCCCGAGGAACGCCGCGACTTCGAGGCTCTTGCCACGCGAGACGAGCGCCAGCCGCAAAGTTCCGAACTCCTCGTGCTCCTCCCGCTCCAAGCGCACGAAGGCTGGATTGAAACGCCATTCGTCCCGCCGCCCTTTGGCGCTGACCTTGGCGACAAAAAGTTCAAAAGGCGTCACATGGACGTCCTCATAGGCGCGGGCGGCGCGGTAATTCGCTTTGAACGCGAAATAGAAAAGCGCGACGTCGAGCCCGAAGAACCCCGCGACGGGCCATGCGCCAAGAAAAATAAATGGGAGGCTCGAGACGATATTGGCTCCCAGAAATGCCATCAACAGAAACTGAAAGTTCCGCCGCCCCAGCGAGCGATGTGGTTTCAGCCGCGCGGCGAAAAGCGCGGGATCTTCCATTTCACCGATGATGATTTTCGCAGCTGACATCCGAGAGGCCCTTCTCTCCCGCCCTATCGAAAACTATAACGCGTCCATGGTCAAAAGAATTATTGCAAATGCTACCGTCGCCAAGGGCGCCGCCCGCGCGATCGCCGGAAGCGTCAAGGCCGCCGCTCGAAAGCAAGGCGGGACGACGGCTCCGAAACCGGCGAACGCGCGCCGCGAATCTCTGGATGCAGCGCGCATCGAGGAAATTTTTCGCCGATTCGCCGCCGCAGCGCCAAATCCCAAGGGCGAACTTGACTATGTGAACCCTTTCACCCTGCTGGTCGCGGTGGTGCTCTCGGCGCAGGCGACGGACAGCGGCGTCAACAAGGCGACAAAGGCGCTGTTCGCGGTTGCGGATACACCGCAAAAAATGCTGGCGCTCGGCGAAGACAGACTCCGCGAGATGATCAAGACGATCGGCCTCTACCGGACCAAGGCGAAGCATGTCATCGCCCTGTCGCAGCAGCTCGTCGACAATTTCGGCGCCATCATTCCAAATGATCGCGAGGCGCTTGAACGGCTCCCGGGCGTTGGCCGCAAGACCGCCAATGTCGTGCTGAACATCGCCTTCGGCGCGCCGACGATCGCGGTCGACACCCATATTTTCAGGGTCTCTAACCGCATTCCGCTCGCCCCCGGCAAGACGCCCCTCGACGTCGAGCGCGGCCTCGAACGGATTATTCCGGACACGTATAAGCTGCACGCGCATCATTGGCTCATTCTGCATGGCCGCTATGTCTGCAAGGCGCGCCGGCCGGAGTGCGAGCGCTGCCTGATCGTCGATCTCTGCGAATTTCCCGGAAAAACCGTCGTCAACTAAAACTTGATGATCAGACTCGCCGGGCGAGCAACGTGGATTCAACCACGCGGAGCGCAGAGCGCCGTCTCCAAGGACTGAAATCCGCGATCGACCGCCACAGCCAGCAGCGCGACGATCAGGGCGCCCTGAAGGACGTAAGCGGGATTTGACGCCGACAGCCCTTCGAGGATCGGCGAGCCGAGCGAAAGAGCGCCGACGCTGGAGCCGATCGTCGCCGTCCCAATGTTGATGATGACAGCGTTGCGCAGACCCGCGAGAATGAACGGCAAAGCCAGCGGCAGCTCGATCCGCCAGAGGAGCCCAAAGGGAGCAAAGCCCATGCCTTCGGCCGCCTGCCGCGCGGCGGCGGGCACATTGTGCAAGCCCGTCAAAGCGCCGTCGAGAATGGGCAAAATGGCGTAAAGGCTCAGAGCGGCAAGCGCCGGCGCCGCGCCATAGCCGAGGATCGGAACGGCCAGGGCGAGAACGGCGACCGGCGGAAACGTCTGGCCCACGGCGGCGATGGCGCTAATCATGGCCGCGAATTCGCGCCCGCGATCGCGCGTGGCGAAGATGGCGAGGCCGATCCCGACAACCGCCGCGAGAAGGCTCGAGATCGCGACGAGTTCGCAATGCGCCAGCGTCAATTCAAAGAAGCTTGCGCGCGAATAGAGGGGGCGCGGATCGCCCGGAAACAGCGCGGCGAAAAAGGGCGCGCTCCATCGCATCGATCCGATCGCGCCGACGAGCAGCAGCGCGAGCCAGAACGCCGGCTGACGCGCGACCACACGAACCGCCGCCATGATGCTAACCCGCATCGCCAGCTCCAAGAACATCGGCGACGGCGATTTCGCCCATCAGTTCGCCGCGCTCATTTTCAACGGCAAGCCGATCGCGATGACGCTCGAGCATGAGGGTCAGCGCCTGCCGCAGACTCGCCGTGTCCCTGATCGCAATCGGCTCGTCCGCTGAACCAGCGGCGGTCGTGGCAGGCCGCGTGCGCTCCCCGACAGTCGCAAGATCAAGTAGTCTCAAAGGCAAATCCTCACGTCCGAGAAAGCCTTCGACGAATGCATCGCGCGGCCTCAGCAGGATGTCAGCCGGCGCGCCCGCCTGGATCACGCGGCCCTTGTCCATCACAATAATATGGGTCGCGAGGCGCAAGGCTTCGTTCATGTCATGCGTGACAAAGACAATCGTTTTTCCGCTCTCTTTGTGCAGGCGCCGCAACTCGCCCTGCAAAGCGCCGCGGCTGACAGGATCGAGCGCGGCGAAAGGCTCGTCCATCAACAAAATGTCCGGGTCGGCGGCGAGAGCGCGGGCGACGCCGACCCGCTGCTGCTGGCCGCCCGACAACTGGCGCGGATAGCGAAGCAGCAACGCAGGGTCGATCTGCAGCGCGGCGGCGATATGTTCGACGCGCTCGGCGATTTTGACCTTGTCCCAGCCCATCAGGCGAGGCACGGTTGCAATGTTGGCGGCGACAGTCCAGTGCGGAAAGAGCCCGACCGATTGTATGACGTAGCCAATGCTGCGCCTCAGCTCAATGGGATCGAGCTCGCTGACGTTTTGTCCGCGCACTCTAACGACGCCCAGATCCGGCGCAATCATCGCGTTGATCATGCGCAGAACCGTCGACTTGCCGCAGCCGGAGGGACCTACCAGAACGCAAAATGCGCCAGCTTCGATGGACAGGAAGAGGCTTTCAATGGCGGACGTCGCGCCAAAGGATTTCGACACGCTTTGCAGTTCGATGATGGGCGACAGGCTCATGCTCGCCTCCTCGCCGCCGCCAGCAGCATCTGAAAGATGAGATCGGCGGCGAGCGCCAGGAGAATGATCGGGATCGCGCCAAGCAGAACAAGATCCAGCGCATATTGTCCGATGCCCTGAAAAACAAAGACGCCAAGTCCGCCGGCGCCGATTAAAGCTGCAACGGCGGCAAGGCCGATGGCTTGAATGACGACGACGCGCAGCCCCGAAATCAAGGCCGGCAGCGCCAGCGGCAATTCAACCGAAAGGAACAGACGGTGCCGATCAAAGCCGAGGCCGATCGCCGCATCTTTCACCTCCGAGGCGACTGCATTGAAGCCCGTAACAAATATGCGCACCAGCGGCGGCAGCGAGTAGAGTGTCAGCGCGATGATCGCAGGCGTTGGGCCAACGCCGGCGACGCCGAGCTCGCGCAGCGCCGGAAACCGTGCGCTGAGGGCGGAGAGCGGCGCGATCAACGCGCCAAAAAGCGCAATCGATGGAATCGTCTGCACGACTCCGAGCGTCGCGAAAAGCCATCCGCGCGCGCCTGCGTGACGCAAAGCCACCGCGGTCAGCGGGACGCTGATGATCAACGCAAAAGCCGCGGCGGCGCCGACGAGGCCAACATGGCGGGCGAGCTGTTGCTGGAATTCCACGTGGCGCCCCATGAACTCCCTGGCGAGCGCGAGGCTGGTGAAAACGCCGTAGCGCGCCATAAGCACAAAGCCAAGCGCGACAGCCGCGCCTGCGGCCACGCGCAGCCAGAGGGAAAGCGCGCCGCGCTGCATCGCGTTCAACATGGCGAGGAGAGCGACCGCGCCAAGGATCCAGAAGGCGGGCCCAAGCGATATGCGCGCCGCCGGCGGCGCCGTCGCGGCGAGGACATGGGCGAATGCTCCCGCGCCGGCAAGGCAAGCAAAGAACAACGCCGCCCCCGCAAGCAGCGCGGCGTATGCGCGGAGCTTTTCTTGCGCGACAAACGACAGGCCGGCGAGCGCGGCAAAGCTTGATATGATGGCGCCAAGATCCGCCGAGGGAGCCTGCCACACGGATAAGGGCGCTCCGTCAGCCAGGCGATTCCCGGCGTAATTGACGAACGCGGTTGAAGCCGCAGCGAGCGCGCCAATACAACACAGCGTCAATAAAACGCGATCGTGAATTTTGAGCGCGCGCAGGATTCTCATAACAGATTTTGCGCCGTCATATAATTGCGCGCAACGAAGGTCGCCTCTTCGCCTTCGACCGCCACCCGCTCATTGAGCGCCCGCAAGGTTGTAAGATCAAGGCCAGCGAAGACTGGCGCCAATGCCTGTCTTATCTGCGGATAGTCCGCCAATGTCGCGGCGCGAATGACGGGCGCCGGCGCATAGACAGGCTCCGCATGGCGCGGATCGTCAAGCGGCAACAGATCAAGCGCGTTGAGCGCGCCATCGGAGCCATAGGCCATCGCCGCATTGACGCCCGAAATTCCGTCCGAGGCAGCCTTCATCGTCGCCGTCGTCTCGCCGCCGGACAGCACCAGAAGTTGCGAGGCCTGCAGATTGAATCCATAGGCCGCTTCAAACGCCGGAAGGCCCGCCTCGCTTTCGACGAATTCGGCCGAGGCGGCCAATTTGATCCTGTTTCCGGCCCGGACGAAAGCGGCGAAATCGTCCAACGTGCGTAGGCTTTTCTCTGCCGCAAGCGCCTTCGGAATGGCGATGACCCAGCTATTATCGGCAGGCGCCGGCTCCAGCCAGACGAGGCGATTTTGAGCATAGTCCAACTCTGCGACGCGCAAAAAGCCCTGCCGCGCGTCGCGCCACACCGGATCAGATTCCTGGTGAAAGAAAAAGGCGCCGTTGCCGGTATATTCGACGCAAAGATCGACCGCGCCTGAGATCAAGCCCTGACGCAAAATCGCCGTCGGCCCGATCTGCAGCTCGTTTATCGTCGGAACGCCGGCGCGGGCCAGAGCCAGCAGCATCATCTGCCCAAGGAGAGCGCCTTCGAGGTCAAGCTTCGAGCTGACGACGACCGGCGCGGCCGCCACAGCTTTTGTCACGCCAAGCGCCAGCGCGCCGAAAAGAACGCCGCGGCGGGAGAGCTGCGGCGAGATCATCATATGACAACCGTCAGTCTTTCCGCCGCGCGCGTGATGCCGGTATAGAGCCATCGGTTGCGGTGTTCCCGGAAGGCGCCGCTTTCATCGAACAGCACGACGGAATTCCATTGCGAGCCCTGCGCCTTGTGCACGGTAAGCGCGTAGCCATAATCGAATTCATCCGATTCGCGGCGCGCTTTCGGCGTAAGGCTGTCTTCGGCGCCGGAGAAAAATTCCGGCAGCACGCCGATGCGCAGCGTCTTGCGGGTCGGATCGTCTTCGGGCGCCACATTCAGCGCCAGCTTCTTCTTGCGGGTTGTTCCGGTCGTCTTGACGATCCATATGCCGCCGTTGAGCAGGCCTTTCGTGTTGTCGTTCTTAAGGCAGACGAGCTTGTCGCCGGCTTCGGGAAATTCCGATTGATAGCCGAATAATTCGCGCATTCGGCGATTGTAGGAGCGCCGGGTGCGGTTCAAGCCGACGAGAAGCTGGTCACTCGCCGTCACGGCCGCCGAATCGATTTCTCTGCGTCCGATGACGCGGCTCTCGCCATAGGCGCCGGGGTCGAGCCGGCGGCCTTCGCGCACCAGCATGGACATTTTGATGATCGGGTTATCCGCCGCCTGACGGTGCACCTCCGTGAGCATCACGTCCGGCTCCCCTTCCGTGAAAAACCCGCCGCCGCGCACCGGCGGCAGTTGCGCTGGATCGCCGAGCACCAGCACCGGCTTGCCGAAGGATAGAAGATCACGGCCGAGGTCAGCGTCGACCATCGAACATTCGTCAATGATGACGAGGCTCGCCTTGGCGACCGCGCTGTCTTCATTCAGGACAAAGGTCGGCTCGTCGACGTCGGCTTCGCGCGGGCGGTAAATCAGGCTGTGGATCGTGCGCGCGCCTTTGCAGCCTTTGGAGCGCAGCACCAGCGCCGCCTTGCCGGTGAAGGCGGCGAAGGCGACGTCTCCATCGACGTCTTCGGCGAGCTGTTTGGCGAGCGTCGTCTTGCCGGCGCCGGCATAGCCGAACAGGCGAAAAACCTGCGGCTCGCCGCGCTTCATCCAGGCGGAGACGGCGGAAAGCGCGCCATCCTGCTGCGGCGACCAGCTCATGCCGGCGCCCGGCGCTGGCCGACCGGTCCAAAAGGGTGCCGCGGCGTCATTTTGCGGCTCGTTCGTCTGAAGAAATCATGGGCCCTGTCTGTGGCTGGCGTCACCGGCGCGCCTCGGCTAGCTTCCTTGTCGCCGCGATTTGGCGGCGAGGGGGAATCAACATGAAGCGAATCGCTGTCGCGCTTTGGAGCTTTGCCTTTATCAATCTCGCGCAGCAAGCGTCGGCGCAGGATGCGCTAAGCCCGCCCTCCGGGTCAAACCTCTTGCTCGCGGCAGAGGCCAGCGGCGTACAGGTCTATGTCTGCACGGCAAAGGAAAAAGACTTCGTCTGGATTTTCGACGGCCCGGCGGCGTCGCTTTTCAATCACACCGGCCGGGAAATCGGCACGCATGGCAAAGGGCCTATGTGGACGCTCGCCGACGGCTCGGCGATCACCGGCGATCTTTTGGCGAAGAGCGACGCGCCAGAGGCCGGCTCAGTGCCCTGGCTTCTGCTCAAGGTCAAGACGCATCTGGGGACATTCGGCACGCTCTCGAGCGTCAATTACATTCGCCGCATCGATACGAAAGGCGGCGTCGAGCCGCCGGACGGCTGCGACGCGGCGCATCTTGGCGATATCGCCCGCATCCGCTATTCCGCCGTCTATCAATTCTACGCGCAGTGATGCGTGAGGCGGCTCAGACAAAGAGCCGCTCCTTTTCGAGGCCGACGTAGAGGCTGGCGACGAATTCGCCATAACCGTTGAAGATCTGCGTCGGACGGCGCTCTTGCGTTCCAAGCACCTCCTCGCTCGCCTGGCTCCAGCGCGGGTGCGGAACGGCGGGGTTCACATTGGCCCAAAAACCATATTCGGACGCCTGCAGGCTCTCCCAAAAAGTCTTTGGCCGCTCGGCGACAAAAGAGATGCGCGTAATCGACTTGATCGATTTGAATCCATATTTCCAGGGCGTCGCCAGCCGCAGCGGCGCGCCGAAGCTCTTGGCGAGCGGCTTGCCAT
The DNA here is from genome assembly GCF_038024855.1 of Methylocella tundrae. NCBI lineage: Bacteria > Pseudomonadati > Pseudomonadota > Alphaproteobacteria > Hyphomicrobiales > Beijerinckiaceae > Methylocella > Methylocella tundrae. The sequence continues at coordinate 3,362,720 of NZ_CP139089.1, read as the reverse complement.
AGGCGCCGGTGACGAGAAAGCTCAGATCATTGGCGGCTTCCGCCATGGTGAGGCCCTCGACATAGGGCCAAGGATACCAGACCTGCCGCTGGCCCGGCGCCATGCCACGATCGAGAAAGGTCTCCATCCGCACATATTTCGCGGCAGAGAGCGGCTTTGCGGCCTCAACCAGCGCGCGCAGCGGAAAGCCGGTCCAGGGCGCGGCCATCGCCCAAGCCTCGACGCAGCGGTGGCGATAGAGCCTTTCCTCCAGCGGCATCGACTTGATGAGATCGTCGATTCCGATGTCGAAGGGTTTTTCCACCAGCCCGTCGATCTTGATCGTCCACGGCCTTGTCTTGAGAGACTGAGCGGCGTCGAAAATATCCTTCGTTGAGCCGAATTCGTAGAAATTATTGTAATGGGCATTGATCTCTTCCGGCGTCACGGGGCGGTCGAGCTTGAATATCTCGTTGCGCTTGGCCGGATAAAGCGCGTCGGCGGGATCGCCTGCGGCGAAAGCGGGAGCGGCGAGCCACGAGGCCGCGGCCGCCGCCGCGCCGCCTTTGAGCAATGAGCGGCGCGCGAAAAACAAATGTTCCGGCGTCGCTTCGCTTTCGCGAATTTCCCAACCTTTGCGGCGATGAACAAACATGCGGCTCTCCCTGCGCGTGCGCCTCAAAGGCAAGATACGGCCTCCAAGGCGGATTTGTTACGAACGAACACGGGATTTTGGACCGTCGGCGATCACGAGAGCGGGAGGATGGCGTCACGGGGACGCGGCGCTTCAGCAGCCACTTGCGCTGACGTCTCGCCGCGTTAAAACTGCGCCGCTTGAAAGGCGGGCAAATGGCCAAAGCGATCATAGGCATTATCGGCGGATCAGGCGTCTATCACCTGCCGGGCCTCGAAGACATCCGCGAGGAGCGCGTCACAACGCCCTGGGGCGAGCCGTCGGATGCGCTGCATTTTGGCCGGATCGGCGCGACGGAGGCGGTTTTTTTGCCCCGCCACGGGCGCGGCCATGTCCTGTCGCCCTCCGGCATCAATTACCGCGCCAATATCGACGCGTTGAAGCGCGCCGGCGTCACCGACATTGTTTCCGTATCGGCCTGCGGCTCTTTCAAGGAGGAGCTTTATCCCGGCCTGTTCGTCCTTATCGACCAGTTCGTCGACCGGACCTTTGCGCGGCAAAGCTCGTTCTTCGGCAATGGCTGCGTCGCTCATGTCTCAATGGCGCACCCCATCGCGCCGGCGCTGCAGGCGCGCATCGCGCTGGCCGCGCAGGCCGAGGCCATCCCCTGCCTCACCGGCGGAACCTATGTCTGCATGGAAGGGCCGCAGTTTTCCTCACTCGCCGAATCGCGAAGCTATAAGGCGGCCGGCTATGACGTCATCGGCATGACGGCGATGCCGGAAGCAAAACTCGCGCGCGAGGCCGAAATATCCTATGCGACAGTCGCGATGGTCACCGATTATGATTGCTGGCACCCGGACCACGACGACGTCGACGTCGCCTCAGTGATCAAAATCGTCAACGCCAACTCGGGCAATGCCGCGCGCCTTCTGGCTCGCATGTTGCATGATTTTCCGGCCGAGCATGAGGCCTGCCCGGTCGGCTCGGACCGCGCCCTCGATAATGCGATTCTGACTGCGCCATCGGCGCGCGACCCTGTTCTCATGAAGAAACTAGAGGCGATCATGCGGCGGATCCATCAGTCATGACCTTGAACGACAAGACATACGACCTCAAGGCCGCGATCCGCACCATTCCCGATTATCCAAAGCCCGGCATTCTGTTTCGCGACATCACGACGCTGCTTGGCGACGCGCGCGCTTTCCGTCGCGCCATCGACGAATTGGTGCAGCCCTGGTCAGGCGCCAAAATCGACAAGGTCGCAGGGATGGAAGCGCGCGGCTTCATCCTCGGCGGCGCTGTCGCGCATCAGCTTTCAGCCGGCTTCGTGCCGATCCGCAAGAAGGGAAAGCTGCCGCATACCAAGGTCTCGATCGCCTATTCGCTGGAATATGGGCTGGACGAGATGGAGATTCATGACGACGCCGTGGTCGCCGGGGAGCGCGTCATTCTCGTTGACGACCTCATCGCCACGGGGGGCACGGCGACGGGCGCGGTCGGCCTCCTGAAGAAGATCGGCGCCGACGTCGTCGCCGCCTGTTTCGTGATCGATCTGCCGGACCTTGGCGGAGCCGACAAGATCAGGGCGCTCGGCGTGCCGGTGCGGACCTTGATGAGTTTTCCGGGGCATTGAGCCGATCGCCTAACGCCATTGCCGCTCCGCGCAGGATCATGTATATGATCATGTCTAATATTGGAGGCGGCAATGAGTCTGGCCAGTCAGCGGCTGATCGTTCCCATCACGGCGCGGGACAAGGAACTCGTCGAACGCAAGGCCGCAAAGGCCGGCAAGATTTCGACGGCGGAATTCGTCCGCCGCGCGGCGCTGGCCTATGAGCCCGCCGACGAAGAGGCGCTGGCGGAGCTGCGCGCCCTTGTCGACGGCTTTGCCGACATTCACGCCGCGACGCTGGCGCAGCTTGACCGCACCGAGGCCGCTCTCGACGCGGCGCTGGCGCATTTTGGACGCGCGGTGAAGTGAGCGCCGTTGGCGATGCGCTGAAAGCCCTCAAAACGGCGATGCTGCTTGAGGAGCGCATCAGCAGCCAAGCCAAGAAGGTCGAGCAACTCGCCCTCAGCGTCGTCGAGATCGACAAAAGGCTGGCGGCGCTCGAAGGCCGCATGGAGGGCTTCATGGCGGCGGCTTCCGCTTTCGGCGGCCGCGCGCGGCCAACGAAAGTGATCGAGGCGCCGCGCGATCAACAAAATCTGCCGCCGCGGAAGGGGTGACGCGCCCGCCCCCCTCACTTCGAGCAGTCGACCAGATCCTTGTCCTCGACGGAAAACACCTGCCCCGCCTCGACCGGCAGGTTTTTGGCGGCGCAAACGCGACCGTCCGGAAAGCCGATCCGGGCGTCATACTGGCCCGTCTCGACACCCGTGACCTTCAGCCGCTCGTCATGCTCGACCTCGGCGTCCTTATCGTTCAGACACTGGTTTTCGCCAAACTCCTGCGTGCCAGCGGGCGCGAGGCGCAACTCCGTCACGGTCGATGAGGTAAGGTTCCAAAACCGCGTCGGCTTGCCGGCGGCGCGCGCGGGCGCGTCTGCGAACGCCGCAGCGAAGACCAGCAGCGACGCGGCTGCAAGCGTGAGACGGCGCATTTTCGCTCCTTTAAGGTTCGCTGCCTGCCCTTTTTAGCCTCCAATACAGCCGCGCGGATAAATTGAACAGAGGCCCCACCCGCCGCAGTTGCGCATTTGTGGACGACCCACTAGAGATGCGCCTCACTCAAAAGAGGGTTTTTGATGCGTCCGTCTCAACGCGCCGCCGACGAATTGCGGCCAGTCACGATCGAACGCAATGTCGCGCGCTATGCCGAAGGCTCCTGCCTGATCAAATTCGGCTCGACGCATGTGCTCTGCACAGCCTCGCTGGAGGACAAGCCGCCGGCGTGGCTACGGGGCCAGGGGCGCGGCTGGGTCACCGCCGAATACGCCATGCTGCCGCGCGCGACACATACGCGCACGCGCCGGGAATCGACCACCGGCAAGCAGTCGGGGCGGACGCAGGAGATCCAGCGCCTCATCGGCCGCAGCCTGCGTGCAGTGACCAATCTGCAGGCCCTCGGCGAACGCCAGATCACGCTCGACTGCGACGTGCTGCAGGCTGACGGCGGCACGCGGACGGCCTCGATCACGGGCGCCTGGGTTGCGCTGCATGATTGCCTGAAATGGATGCATGGACGCTCGATCATCAAGGAGTTTCCTTTGCGCGATCATGTCGCGGCGATTTCCTGCGGCGTCTCCAACGGCGAGGCTGTGCTGGACCTCGACTACGCCGAGGATTCCGCCGCCGAAACCGACGCCAATTTCGTCTTGACCGGCGCCGGCTCCCTCGTCGAGGTGCAGGCGACGGCCGAAGCCGCCGTATTCACCGAAACGCAGTTGAACTCCATGCTGACGCTGGCGCGCGGCGGCATTTCGAAGCTCATCGAGCTGCAAAAGTGCGCAGTCGCCTGAATGCCGCGCAGCCTCAATGGAAGACTGGTCATCGCGACCCATAATGAAGGCAAGCTCGCGGAAATGCGCGAGTTGCTCGACCATTACGGCGTCAAGGCCGTCTCGGCCGGCGAACTCGGGTTGCCGGAGCCGGAAGAAACCGGATCGACATTCCTCGCCAATTCGCAGCTGAAGGCGATCGCCGCCGCCGCGGGCGCCGGTTGCGCCTCTCTCGCCGACGATTCAGGGCTTTGCGTCGAGGCGCTGGGGGGCGAGCCGGGGATTTATTCCGCGCGCTGGGCGGGACCGACGCGTGATTTCGGCATCGCAAGGGCGAAGGTCGAGGAGGCGCTGCGATCGGCCGGCGCCGCGCCGCCGTTCAAGGCGCATTTCATCTGTGTGCTCACGCTCGCCTTTCCAGACGGCGAAACCCGGAGTTTTGAGGGACGGGTCGACGGCGAACTGGTCTTTCCGGCGCGCGGCTCGCTGGTGTTTGGCTATGATCCGATCTTTCTGCCGGAAGATCTGACCAAGACCTTCGGCGAGATGACGCTGGAAGAAAAGCAGGCGATTCCGCCGGATGGGTCGCCGGCCTTGTCTCATCGGGCGCGCGCCTTCCAGGCTTTTGCACGGGGCTGCTTCCGCGCTTAGCGCTTTCCGAGACCGGCGGAAGATGCGTCAAAACGGCCAAATTCGCGAAACTTCGGCCGGAGGACTTGATTTACCCCGCCTCGCGCAATATCATATTGCAGTGCAATATAACGGGTTGCATTTGCAGGGAAAGCGCGTGATGTCCGCCGTCTGGAATACCAAATATGGAACGCGCCGGGTCCGCCACGACCCGCCGACGCTGAAGGAGGCCATCCTCGCCGCGCAGGGATTGACCGACCAATTGCTGGAGCAGGTCGAGATCGCCGCCGCGCTGATGGACATGCCCGTCGCCGAGGTGCGCGCCGAATTGCTGAAGAGCGCGCCGCCGCGCAAAGCCGAACAGATCGTAACCTCGAGCGGCCGCACGCCGCGCACCGTGGTCGTCGAGCGCAAACCCAGCCGGCGCATCCCCGCCGGAGCCGCGCCGCGCCTTTCCCGGTCCATTTAGAGAATCGCCGCCCGAAGGACGCCCCGCGCGAGAGATGCGGCGCACGCTCTGGCGGCGACGCAACGGCGCTAAAGCAGAATGCGTTCAGGCGGTCGCGCGGCTGACGCTTCTTCCAAGAAAACCAAGCGCTTTCCGATCGAATGGAGTCATTCGATCGATCAGAAATCACTCCAGACGCAAAAGCTTGAGCATATTCGTGTCGATCAGATCGAACCGATCTGATCGGAATATCCTCTAGCGAGCCAGTTCCGCGTAAGCGACAAAGCGCGCCGGTAGTATTTTCTGTGCGCCGCCGATGACCTTCGGCAAAGTCACGCGCGCCATCCCGTAAGCGTAAGTGATCTCCACCGCGCCCGGCCTTGGCGGGGGCGGCGCCTCGCTCTCGACAGGCTGAGCCGCCGATCCGATCTCATCCGCGGCTTCGATGCCGGCTGCGTTTGGCGCGAGGCTCACGCCAGCGGCCTCGCCTCTGTCCTCAGCTGGCGCGGCGATCCCGGCAGGACGCGGCGGCGGCAGCGGCGCATCGGTTGAGAGCTGTTCAGAGGATGGCGGCTTGCCGGGCGTGACCCGCGCCATCTGGATGCGAGCCTGCTGCGGCTCGGACTTGCCGCCAAGCGCGCCAAAGACGGATGCAACATTGCGCATCAGCCCGCCGAAGATCGACGCCTGCGGGCCCGCTGGCGTCCGCGCATCGGCGACAAGCGCGGCAGGCGCGGCTTTGCGCGGCCCGTTCGAGGCGACCATGATCTGCGGCTCACCAGGGCGCGGCGCGTTACAATTGCGAACGCCGAGCGCGATCAGTTCGCTGCCGCGCAAAACCTTGTACTGCCGGGTCAGAGGGCCGAGCTTCTCGCGCACCGCCGGCGGATAGGAATTGAAGAGCTGCTGCGACACATCATAATTGCTCTCATGATTGCGCGGATCGTAAGCAAGATGAAATTTCAGCGTGCTATCAGGATAGACGCAGACGTTCGGAAGGCTGAGCGCCAGCGTGCAGGCCGAGCGGCACTCATGCAGCCGGACTTCGCGGTCCGTCGCCCGATAGAGTTCGGTCTGGCTTTGATATTGGTTTACGTAGCCGCCGACGTCTTTCATGACGACGACCGGCGCCGGCATAGGCGGGGGATCGAGATAACTCAATGTTCACCCATTTTCGCAAATTCGACGCTTACGCAAATCTCTTTGCATCCAAGGTAATTAAACGTAGTGAACGCACTCTTAATCGGCCGGCGGAAATCTGAAATGTGTAGCCAAACGCATGAAGTCTGCGCCAAAATGGACGGCTTCACGGCCCAAGACCTAGCGACGAGTGTGGCCGTAATTAAGGCGCGGCTTCGCGCGCATCATGGCGCAACCAGCCGCCGAAAGAGCGTGACCCCGGATGACCATGACTGATCTATCCCTGAAGGGCGAGGATCCCGGCTTCGGCGTCTATGTGCATTGGCCGTTCTGCCTGTCGAAATGCCCCTATTGCGATTTCAACAGCCATGTCCGGCAGCAGCCGATCGACGAGGCGCGCTTCGTCGCCGCCTTCGAGACGGAACTCGCCCATCGGGCCGCTCTGACGCCTCGGCGCACGGTCTCCTCGATCTTCTTTGGCGGGGGCACGCCGTCGCTGATGAAGCCATCGACGGTCGCCGCGATTCTCGACGCTGTGGGCCGCCATTGGCTGATAGACACAAAGGCGGAAATCACGCTTGAGGCCAATCCGACGAGCGTCGAAGCCGAGCGCTTTCGCGGCTATCGCGCCGCTGGCGTCAATCGAGTCTCGCTGGGCGTTCAGGCGCTGAATGACGGCGATCTGAAAGCGCTCGGGCGCACGCACACCAGCGCGGACGCCATGACCGCGGTCGCGCTCGCCGCTTCGATCTTCGACCGCTTCTCCTTCGACCTGATTTACGCGAGGCCCGGCCAGAGCGTTGAGCACTGGCGCCGCGAACTTGAGGCCGCCCTGCCCCATGCGCGCGATCATCTTTCGCTCTACCAGTTGACGATCGAACCCGGCACCATGTTCGAGCGGCTGCGCGAGGCTGGCAAACTTGCGCTTCCCGATGCTGACCTTGGGCGCGATTTCTGGGACGCGACACAGGACATCATGAACAAGGCCGGCCTTCCCGCTTATGAGATTTCCAATCATGCGCGCCCTGGCGCGGAGAGCCGGCATAATCTCATCTACTGGCGCTACGGCGAATATGCCGGGGTTGGTCCGGGCGCTCATGGCCGCATCCTCACCGCGACTGGGCGCCATGCGCAGGCCTGCGAGCGCGATCCCGAAAAATGGCTCGCCGCCGTCGAGGCCAATGGCGATGGGCTTTGCGAGGACGCGCCTCTATCGCTCGAGGAGCAGGGCGATGAATTCCTGCTGATGGGCCTTCGCCTTGCGGAGGGGATCGAAATCCGGCGCTTCGAGGCGATGTCGGGCCACGGCCTCGACCCGCGACGGCTCGCTTCGCTGATCGCCGAGGGCATGGTGGAATATACGCATCAGGGTCGCGTAAGGGTCAGCGCGGAAGGTTTTCCAGTGCTCGACGCCGTCGTCGCAGACCTTGCCGCCTGAGTCTTTTATCCCCTTGAATTCACTGAAGAAAGGAAGGCGGCAAGACGATTCCCCGGGGGCGACACACGCTCGCCACATTCAAAGACTTAACCTACAGCCTTGGTTTGCCGCATAGATTCGTCAAGGTCGTTTTGCGGAGCGCCTGTCACAAGATGTTACGCAATGCTACGCGGCATTAACGGTTCAAGTTTAATGAATGCGAACATCATCTGAAGACGGGTTCGCCCCGTCCATCCGGCCATTGCGAGAGTCACAATTGCGTCTAGCCCGCCCCCGCATCACTCTCGGAAAACAGGCGCGCCGAGCCGCCGCGGTTTACGCCGCCACATTGCTGAGCAGCTTTTTCGTAAACTCCTCGACCGAGACGGCGGTCGCCAACGGCGACACCCGCACGCTCAATCTTTATCATTCGCATACCGGCGAATCGATCCAGGCGACATTCCGCGTCAACGGATCTTATGATCCGGCCGTCCTCGCACAACTCAATCATTTCCTGCGCGACTGGCGCAACAATGACGAGACTCACATGGATCCGCGTCTGTTCGACGTGATCTGGGAGGTCTATCGGACCGCCGGCGCAACGCAGCCGGTCGTCGTCTATTCCGCCTATCGCTCTCCCGAGACCAATGCGATGTTGCGCGCGAGGTCTCACGCAGTCGCCGAATATTCGCAGCATATCCTCGGCAAGGCGATGGACACCACCATGCCCGGCATGTCGATGCAGCAAATCCGCGAAATCGGCATGCGTCTGCAAAGGGGCGGCGTCGGCTATTATCCGAGAGAGAATTTCGTTCATCTCGACGTCGGCAATGTCCGCTACTGGCCGCGCATGAGCTATGAACAGCTCGCCCGCATCTTCCCGGACGGCAAGTCGGTCGATCTCGCGGCGGACGGCCGCGCGCTGCCGCGTTATGAAGAAGCGCGCGCCGAGATTACCGCGCGCGGCGGCGTCGCAACCGATGTTCCACAGCCTCAAGGCGGCGGCGGATTGTTCGCGTGGCTCTTCGGCAATCATGATCGCGAAGAAGAGGCCATCGCCCGCCGCGAGGCCGCGCCTGGCCGTGGCCCGACACAGGTCGCTTCGCTCGACGGAGCTGGCGCCGCCGCCAATTCGCCACCCGCCCGGATGACCGCAGCCGAGCGCCGCGCCGCGCGCGCCGCCGCGAAGGATGCTCCCGCGTTGGCCGCGATCGCCGCGAGCAATCCGCCGGATGCGAAACCGGCGGCGCCCGCGAATGCAACGCAGGTCGCAGCTCTCGCGCAGCCCGCCGCCCACGCTCCGGAGCCTTCGCCAGCGCCAGTTCCGACGCCAGTCCCCCGGGAGAAGGACGCCGCCGCCGATCAGGACGCCGGCGCGCCGGAGAAGGATCTCAAGAAGGACAAGGCCGAAAAGACAATCGTCGCGGAGGCGCCGCTGCCGCCCTCTCGCCCGATGGACCTCGTCGCCTATGCCGACGTTCCGACGCCTCCGAGCCGGCCGGAGGCGCTGCTTCGCCTCGCTTCTCTCGCGCCTCAGACCAGCCAGGACGCCGGCGAGGCCGCCAAAACACCCGCGAAGCCCGACGCGATCTCCCCGCTCGCGCGGGCGGCGAGCCTGCCCGTCGTCATCACACGCGGACCAAAAGACCAGCCGGGTCTTCCCTCGTCAGTGCTTGGCTACGCCGCCAGCCCCGACACCGCGCCAAGGCCGCGCCGGACGCTCTTGAGGGACGACAAAGCGCCTGAAATCATATCGGCGCGGCTCGACCGATCGAATTACAACGAGCTGACCAGCGAAGCGCCGACGGCGGAAACGCCGCCTCAGTCGGTGTTGGGCCAGGCCATAACGGGCCTGCGCCAGGCCGCCCGCATCATCCCGGACGCTCTCTCCGCGATGCCTTTGGCCGGCTACAAGATGGCGTTCAGCGCGGCGTCGAGCATGCTCGACTCCGCTCATTTCACCAAAGGACCCGCGACAAGCGAACAGGCGCAGGCTTTGAACCACGTCAGCATTGTCGACGCGTCGAAGAACCCGCCGGCGCAATAGGACGTCGTGAAGAGCCGCGCGCCTCTGTCGAACGGGCGAGCGGCGCCGGCGAGATTGAGACCCGGGCCTTGAACGGCGCGCCAGTCTGGCGCATGCTTCAGCCTCTATGCTATCGCGCGTCAAGGCGCCTCATCAAAGCGCCCGACGCTTGACGCGGAGCCGACGTCCAAAATGCCACGGTTGATGCAGACTCTGACGCCACAGGATGGGCGGCAGTCCGAGACCGCGCTGTTCGTCGCGCGCGGAACGCGGCGTCTGTTGCGGCGCCTGAAATTCTCGACCGTCACCGAGCTTCCTTTATTGTCCGGAAGACGCGCCGACATCGTCGCGCTGGCGGCGGACGGCGGCGTTCATATCGTCGAGATCAAATCCTCGATCGCCGACTTTCGCGCGGACATGAAATGGCGCGAGTATCGCGCCCATTGCGACCGGCTCTATTTCGCCATTCCTGAAAGCGTGCCTGTCGAGATCATGCCGCCCGACGCCGGGCTCATTGTCGCGGACGCGTATGGCGCGGAGATTTTGCGCGAGGCGCCGGAGCATCGCCTGGCGGCGGCGACGCGTCGCGCGGTGCTGATGCGCTTCGCTCACGCCGCCGCCCATCGGCTGCACGGATTAAGCGATCCCGAGGTGATGGCGATGGGCCCTATCGGCTAACGCATATTCCGATCAGATCCATTCGATCGGAAAGCGCGAGATGCATGACGCCGAAAAGTTGCAGACTTTTGGGCGTCATGCATTAAATCAAAGGCTTAAAGAGCGGAATACGATTCCGCTTGAACGCATTTTTGCTCTGGAGCCGGATGACTTCCGAAGGAATCACGCCGCACCGACAAGCGCGCTATTCGGCTCCTCGCGAAGTTCGATTCCGCGCGGATCCGCGGGAGTGGGGCCTTCTGAATCAATATGCGCCTTGGCCTCGGCGACGCAGAAGGCCACGACCTCGGCGAGGCGCGTCGCGCAGAGGTCCGCCTTGGTCTGGCCACAGAGTTCGCTCGCCTTCTCCGGGTCGCATTGCCAAAAGGCGGCGATGATCCTGGCTTCTGGAAGGCGGCGGCGCAAGCGGCGGATGGCGTAGCGCACGCGCGCGGCGCTGACCTCCCCCCCGAGATACGAGAGACAGATGATCTGCGCGCCCGATCCCGTAAGATGCAGAATTCCGCCAATCGTCAGCATCTGATGCGGTTCGAGCTTGGCTTCCATTCCATGCTTTTCCAGCATTTGCGCCAGGAGAGCGGCCGCGGCCTCGTCGAGCGCATTGCGGCCCGCGATGCACAGCACCGCCTTGCGCGGTCCGGCCGGCCGGGGCGCATCCTCCGGCGGGATTTCGAGCGAAGGCGCCGCGGCGGGCCCATCCTCAAGGTCGGCATAGGGTCTTTTTGCCGGCTCTGGAACCGCCGCGGGCGGCTCGTCGACGTGATCGGATAAATTCTCGATCACCTCCATGATGGTTTCCTTGATCTGCTCCTGCCGGCCCTCATGCAGAACGCCGCGCTTCAAATCGGCCTCCGCCATCAAAAGGCCCTTCAGCGCCACGTCGTCGTAATAGGCGATGAGCGAACTGGTCTTCAGAAATTGCTCGGCCTGATCGGCGACTTCCGACGCGTCGCCAACAAGCATGCGCTGGTAAAAGTGCTCTTCCGGGGTCAGAGCCGGGGCGTCGCCGAGGATGACGTCAAGGAAACTGAGCTGATCGACATGCCTGCCAAGGACGACGAGGCAGACGGTCAAAGGCGTCGAGAGGACAAGGCCGATCGGTCCCCACAGCCAGGTCCAGAACGTCGCCGAAACGACGACAGCGATCGGCGAGAGGCCGGTGTTACGGCCATACAGCAAAGGCTCGACAAAGTTGCCAACGAGGATTTCGAGAACCAGAAACAGGGCGAGCGTTTCCAGCGCCATGGCCCAGCCGGGATCAACAGCCGCGGAGAGCGCGAACGGAAAACTGGCGGAAATGATCGCGCCCACATAAGGCACGAAGCGCATCAGGAACGCGATGATTCCGAACAGAATGGGGCTCGGAACGCCGATCATATAGAGACCCGCGGTCACGACGACGCCGAACGCGGCGTTGACGAGCGTCTGGGTCAGGAAAAACCGGCTGAGCCGGCCGGCCGCATCATTCATGGCGACTGTCGTGCGCTGCAAGTCATCGCATCCGACGAGACGAATGAAGCGATTGCGCAGATCTTCGCGCTGCAGCAGGATGAAAATCACGAAAATGACGACGATCGCCGCCGTCTCCAGCGGCGACAGCGCCGTTCCGACAATGGTTTGCACCATAGCGAAGGGGCTCGGCGCCGGCTGGCGCACCTCGACCAGAACCGGAGCCTCGATGTTTTCCCCGCCACTTCGCAAGGGCGAAGGCGTGGCGTCCGGCGAGGGCCGCGCCGGATCAAGATGGCCGATGCTTTTCAGCGCGGTCGCGCCCTTCTCGAAAACGGCGTTCGTCGAGACGAGGTCGCGCAACCGGCTGATCTTGCCGTTGATGGTCGTTTGATATTTCGGCAGGTCGACGGCAAGCTCCGAAACCTGCCGGGTCAACGCGGCGCTGGCCGCGAAAGCGATGAAGAGGGCGCCGGCAACGACGATCATGACAGCCGGGACGCGGGGAAGGCCGAGGCGCCGCAGCACGAGGATCGGCTGCGACAGCACGAAGCTCAACAGTACGGCGATCGCAATGGGGACGAGAATATCACGCGCGATGTACAGCACGCCGACCGAGAACACGAGGGCGACCAAGGTCGCCAGCATGTCGATCGTGCGTTGAAAATCACGCTTCCGGCGCGGACGAGCGGCGACAGCATCGAATAATTCGCTCACCTTCATCCCCATGACCTATGCAGAGCTTTGCAACGTCTCCTATTGTTCAAAGTTCCGGCCCTTCTATTTTTCTCGTTGCGCAGGAGATTGAAATATCAGATTTTTCTTAGTCCGGCATGCGCTCCGAACGTTCGCGAGGCCGCTGGATTCACTCCATTTGGATGTTGCGCGCAAGGTCAAGGCCGCCTTTAGTCTGTTTGCGGCGCGGGCTGGCTGGTCAAAGCTCTGGCCGGACCCCGCCAAATCTTGTTACAGTCCTCGTCAAAGGATCGGCCAATGAGTTTCGCGGACGCCTCGTTGCACGGCCTCTCTCGCGCTGCCGGTGATCGACATGGGCAGTAACGATCGCGGCCGCCTCTCGTTTCCCGTCATCTATCTCGTGCGGATGCTGGCGTTCCTCATCCTCGCGGGCTTTTGCGCGCTGATTTTGCATCGCCAGATCGCGACCGCCTTCATGGCCAATCCGGGCCTCAACGGCTTGATCATCGGCGTTTTGACATTCGGTATCATTCTCGGACTGCGACAGGTGATTCGCTTGTTCCGCGAAGTGAAATGGGCCAACGCTCTGCTGCGAGGCGAGGCCAGGCGGGTCAAGCCCCCGATTTTGCTGGCGCCCGTGGCGCAGCTGTTCGGCGCCAAACCTTTCAATCCGTCAGCGCCTCTGCCGCTTCGCGTGGTCCTCGACACGATCGGCGCGCGGCTCGACGAATCGCGCGACACGGCGCGCTATCTGACCGGGCTCCTTGTGTTTCTCGGCCTGCTCGGCACGTTTTGGGGTCTGCTCGAAACGGTCGGCTCGATCAGCGGCGTGATCAAATCGATGCAGACCGGCTCGGACGCCGGCGTCATGTTCGACGACCTCAAGAACGGGCTTTCCGCGCCAATCGCGGGCATGAGCATATCCTTCACCTCATCCTTGTTCGGGCTCGCGGGCTCGCTCGTGCTCGGGTTCCTCGATCTTCAGGCGGGTCAGGCGCAAAACCGCTTCTTCAGCGAACTCGAAGACAGTCTGGCGGCGCTTCCGATCGCAACTCCCGCTGAAATCGCCTCCGGCTACGAGGGGCTGCCGGCCGAACTGCGCATCGCGCTCGAAAAGCTCGCGGCCTCCGCCGATCAAAGCCAGGCCAAGGCGACGTCGATCGCAGTGGCCAATCTTGCCGACGGCGTTCAGGCGCTGGTTCAGCACATGCGCTCCGAGCAGCAGATCATTCGTGACTGGGTCGAAGCGCAGGCGGAGCAGGGACGCGAGGTCAAGGACGTTCTTCAGCGCCTCGCTGAAGAATTGAAGGAGCGCGGCTGATTGAAAAAGATCGCGTCGCAATTCGGTCCGAGGTCGTCCGACTCTAAAGAAACGGCGGCAAGCAAGGCCCCGATAAGTCAGGGGCGCCCTACCCTCAATCACCGCGCCCTCATGAGCGAGCAATTTTGATGGCTTCAACTCGTTCGCGGCAGCGGATGCGCCACATCGATTACTGGCCGGGTTTCGTCGACGCGCTTTCGACGATGCTTCTAGTCATCATCTTTCTTCTGTCGGTCTTTATGCTGGCGCAATTCTTCCTGGCGCGGGAGGTGACCGGCAAGGACACCGCCCTGACGAAGCTCAATCGCCAGATCGAGGAGCTCAGCGCGCTTCTCGCGCTTGAGCGCAGCAACAAGGCGGAAGCGGAGAACACGGCCACCACGCTGTCGGCCAATCTCGAAGCCGAGCAACACGACAAGGCCCAATTGCAGGGCATTATCGATTCAAAGGGCGCTGGGGCGCAAAGCGCCGAAGCGGCCGACGCGCGCGCCGCCAGCGCGCAGCAGCAGTTACAGTCACAGCAAGACGTATCGGCCAAGGCGCTGGCTCAGGTCGAGATCCTCAATCAGCAGATCGCGGCCCTGAGGCGCCAGCTCGCCGCTGTTGAAGAGGCTTTGGCCGCCTCGGAAAAGGCCGGGGCCGAATCGCAGACGAAGATCGCCGACCTCGGATCGCGGCTCAATGTCGCTCTCGCCCAGAAGGTGCAGGAGCTCGCCCGCTACCGCTCCGATTTCTTCGGACGCCTGCGCCAGATTCTCGGCGACCGGCCGGGCGTCAGCGTCGTTGGCGACCGATTCATCTTCCAATCGGAACTTCTGTTTGAATCCAGTCAGGCGAGCCTCGACGCCGCAGGCCGCGCGGAACTCGACAAGCTGGCGAGCGCGCTGATCGAGCTTGAACATGAGATCCCGCCGGACATTCCCTGGATCGTTCGCGTCGATGGCCACACCGACAAAAAGCCGATTCAATCAGCGCAATATCCATCGAACTGGGCCCTGTCGGCCGCGCGGGCGATCGCGGTGGTGCAATATCTCGCCTCGAAGGGCGTATCGCCGCAGCGATTGGCCGCCGCCGGCTTCGGCGAGTTCCAACCGATCGACCCCGGCGACAGCGACGAGGCCAATCGGCGCAATCGCCGGATCGAACTGAAGATCACGGAAAAGTAGCGACGCTGTTCGATACGGCCCGGGCTCGAATATCAGGGGATAATGGACAGGGCCTCTCGCCCCGCGTCCAGCCGAATGGCGTCGTTCTGCGGTGAATGGACCCGTCCGCACAGCACATCGCGATAATGGCGTTGCAGGGCATGATGGCGCGAAAGGCCGGGATTGCCCGAGACCTCCAGCGCCTTGGCGACGGCCTCGATGGCGTTCGTCGTGACGGCGAGCTTCATGAAGTGGCTCTCGCGCGCGGGAGGCGCCGCGCCGCTGTCGCAGCGGCTGGCAATGTCGGCGAGCAAAACGCGGTTCGCGTAAAGTAAAGCGTCGATCGCGCCGACCGCCTCCTGCATTCGCGGCAAAGTGGCGAGAGACGCGCCGAGGTTAGAGGGCCTCCGACTGTGCAAAAACGCTACGAGCCAGTCGCGCGCCGCGCGGGCGACCCCGTCATAAATCGTAGTGAAGAGGGTGGCGATCCACGCCGAGACAACATCATCCGGCTTCTGCTGGGTCGCGGCGGGCCGCAGATCGACGACGCGGTCTTCCGCGACAAAAACATTGTCGAAGATCATGTCATGGCTGGCGCTGGCGCGCATGCCGAGATGATCCCAGCTCTCCACGATCCTGACGCCTTCTGAGCCGCCCGAAATAATCCAGGCGCCGACCAGCGGATCGGCGTCGTCGCTGCGCGCAAACACGCCAATCCAACTCAACGCCACGCTTCCGGTCGAATAGATTTTTCGCCCCGTGATGCGCCAGCCGCCCTCGACGCGGCGGGCGATCGTCGCCGGCAAGCCGCCACGGATCGGCGAGCCAAGCTCGGGCTCGACCAGCAGCATATTGCACAGCGCCCCCTCAGCGACGGCCGAGCGCGCGATCTCCTCGCTCAAGGCCTGCGGAAAATGGGGATTACGCAGCATCCGGAAGTGGAAAAGATATTGCTGCGCCAGCACCAGCGCGGTTGAAGGCTCGCCCGCCCCTATGCCGTTCACGATGCGATTGGCGGCGCGAAGCCCGCCGCCCAGGCCGCCGAGAGCAGGCGGGACTGTGAGCGCGAGAAGCCCGGCCTTGCGCAGGGCGTCAAAATTCTCGAACGGGAACGTTCCTGCTTCGTCATGCTCCGCAGCGCGGCGCGCAAAATCATTAGCCAGCGCATCGACTTTCGATTCAAGGTCAGGCGTGGCCGGCATCAACATGGCTTCAATCCTCGTCGCCGGCCCGGCCGCAGGTAAGTTCATGGCGTCGCCAGATCAAGCGCGCCGGTGAGGTCCCCAAGCTGATGGCCGCCAGCCGCGATCGCGTCCGCGCGCCGCCGCAGGCCCGGCAGCGTCGGCAGGCCGAATCGTTCGGTAATGAGCCGCAGCACTGAACTCGTATCGTAGAGCGTGTGATCGACGAAACCCTTCTTGGCGAAAGGCGACACGATAAAAGCCGGAATGCGCGTCCCCGGCCCCCAGCGATCGCCCTTTGGAGGCGCGGCGTGGTCCCAGAAGCCGCCATTCTCGTCGTAGGTGATGACGACGACCATATGCGCCCACTGCGGGCTCTTTTCGAGATGGGCGACAAGATTGGCGAGATGCTCATCGCCCGCCATCACGTCGGAATAGCCGGGATGTTCGTTGAGATCGCCCTGCGGCTTGTAGAACGTCACCTGCGGCAGCGTTCCCGTATCGATCGCCGCGATGAATTTATCACCGCCAAGGCCACCATCGCGCAAATGCTCCGCGCGCGCCGCCGTCCCCGGAGCCATCGAGGCAAAATAATTGAACGGCTGGTGATGGAACTGGAACTTCGGATTGGGCTCGACTTTGGCTCCGTCGAGCGCCACTTGCCAGGCGCCGGCGTACCAGGCCCAACTGACTCCCTTGGCGCTCAAAAGATCGCCGATGGTCAATTCGGTCTGCGGCGGCAGCGTGCTTGGCTTATCCGGATCGGCATAGGCCGGATCGCCGCCAGGGGCGGGCTTGACGCCGCTCGGCTGATAGGGCGGCTGCATCGTGTTGACGGCGTAGAAATCCGGCGTCAGAGCGCCATCGCGGACAAATTTCGGAATGCGTTCGAGCGCGGACTTTGGCGCGTTAGGGTCGAGCGTCAGCGAAACGCCGTCCGGATCGACAACCGAGGTCAACCCCTTGGCCGGGCTCTTGTCCGCGCCCGGATAGCGCGGCGCGCAGGCGCAGGCGAGAAAGAAATGGTTGAGAAAAGAGCCGCCGAACGCGCCCATGAAGAAATTATCGGCCAGCACATATCGCCGCGCGATCGGCCAGAGCGGCAGGTTCGGGCCTTCGTAATGGCCCATGACGAGAGCGCCGGAATCGCCATAGGCTACGAATTTGTCGTTCTTGCCGCCATTGATCTGCATCTGATTTTGATAGAAGCGATGGACGAGATCGGTCGTCGGAACGCTAAGCGGCGTGTTGAAACCCTTGGGATCGTCGATCGCAAAAGGCGCGTTGGGCAGATGGGCCGTTCGCTCCTGGTCAACCGCGGGCTCGACGCCTCTCGGCGTCAGGCCGCCCCAGATCGGCGGCAATTCGGGCAGCGGCGCCCCGTCGCGATCGAGCTGCGGCGCTTCGCCGGGCTTGAAATCGGCAAGGCCATTGGCGCCCGGAAAGCGGCTATAAAGGTTATCGAAGCTGCGATTTTCCGCATAGAGCACAACGATCGTTTCGATTTTTTCGAGCCCCTTGGGAGCGGGCGGCGCATCGCCTGCGTTCGCTGCGGCGGCAAGCGCGAAAATCAGACAGCCGCTCGTCAGGGCCAGACGTCCAAACTGCATGTTCATCATTGTCCCACACTGCGGTGCGCCAACCGGCGCAAATCGACTTGATTGTAAACGCTGCGCATTGTGTTGTTTTGACGCTCAAGAACAAGTCCGGAATTTTTATGCAAAATGACCACGCGGAATCGGCGGCCGGCAAAGGGGCTGGCAATGGACGATGAAAATCCGCCCGGCCTGCCCGATCTTCTGCGCGAAGGCCTCAAAGTGGTCTTCGTCGGCATCAATCCTTCGATCTTCTCGGCTTCGCAGGGACATTATTTCGCGCGCAAAACGAACAGATTCTGGCCTGCCTTCTCGCGTTCGGTCTTGAGTCTGGCGGCGCGCGAGGCGATTGGCGCATCCTCGCTCGGCCCGACGCATGACCGCGCCTTGCTCGACCACGGATTCGGCTTCACCGACATGGTCGCGCGACCGACGGCGCGGGCCAGCGAGCTCAATCCGGCAGAGTTTGCCGCGGGCGCGCCGCTTCTCATAGAAAAGCTCGAGCGCTACCGGCCCGGCGTCGCCTGTTTCCATGGCATGACGGCCTACCGGATATTTCATCGAATGCTGGGGGTGGACAGCGAGGCGGTCCTCGGAGCGCAACCTTTGCGCATCGCAGGCGCGCGCCTCTTCGTCGTGCCGAACCCCAGTCCGGCAAACGCGCATTCCTCGCCGGCCGATCAGACCCTCTGGTACGACCGTCTTTGGGCATTTGTCATGGAGGAGGCGGAGCGATGATGCGCCCTACCGCGCGCCTTTCACCAGAACTGGAGGGTTCTTGGCCTCTTTGAGCCACGGCGCCCGCGCAAGATGCATGGCAATTCAGTGAATCGAGCTTGACTTCAACCCTTGGCGTTTCATAAAGGAACCGCTTCGTCTCGCGGCGGTCGATCCGACCCAGCCCTTTCGGGCGGCGAGCCGGACGGGCGCGTAGCTCAGCGGGAGAGCACTCCCTTCACACGGGAGGGGTCACAGGTTCAATCCCTGTCGCGCCCACCACTAAAATCAATAAGTTAGCTAGTAATATCTTTTTGCGAAGGCCGTGTCAGGCAGCACGGGCATACCTTGTAATTGGACGGTTGCGCTACGGCTCTGGCCAATCCGGGATCGCAATCCAAAGACCATTCAGCACCGCTCGGAATTGATGAGCCCCTTGTCGCATGGATACCACCGAAATGCCCCTCTCTGATAGCAACGCAGCCTCGAAAGGCTGCGGATGGGAAGCATGGCTGGCCCACGCTCCAATCCGCGCGATATTGTCAGGAGCGAAAAAGGCCACAAAATCATCCAATCGCTGGCGAAACTTCGCGTAAGCCTTGTTGGCTTCCGCCAATTCGACGTATGCTTTTCGCCTCTCTTCGGCATCCATCTTGACGATATAGTCGAGCGCCGCGGTCTCGGTTGAGACCTTGTCGTGGCGGCGTAGGGCGACGATGATGCGCTGCAGTTCAGACGTCGGCCTATACTCTCCACAAAGCGCAGTCGCACAGTCGAGAGGGCCAAACGTGATGTCATAACTCCGGCTTCTCGGTCTGCGCCTGGCGCTCGCCAATGGTCTGGCTGCCGCTCTGATCTACGACGACGGCGACGACGTCCTTCAGCCCCGCGCGGTCTTCGCGAACGAGGGAGGGATCGGCCAGCGCCAGCAGCAGGAGGCCAAGGCCGAGCGCGCGCAGCCATGCGCCGCGCCGGCGCGGCGCATGGCTGCGCGCGACCACGATCAGCGCCAGAACGCCGAAGCCGATCAGAATGGATGAGGGCAGAAGCGGCGAAAAGGACAGATTAAACTGATTCATCGGCGATTGGAGCCTCGGCGGTTAAGCCTTGCTGGTTTTGCCAGCCTTGCAAGAGTTCGCTTGTTCGAGGCCCCCGCCACGCTCCCGATCTTTCGCGCCCTATGCGCATCGCGCAGCTAAAGCGCGAATTGTGGTCAATTTCAAATCGCGCCGGGGCGTGCGAAGCCGCATCATACAGGTTTCAGGCGAGCTTTGGCGCCTCTGGCGCGGCCGAAGGGCTGCCCGAATTCCGCTCGACATCGCCCCCCGCGCCCAAAATTCCCTGCCGCAGCGCCGCGAGAACGAGTTCAATGTCGGAGGAAACGCCAAGCTTGCCCTTGATGAGGTAGCGCGTATTCGCCACCGTCTTCGGGCTGACGTGAAGAATTCCGGCGATGTCCTCGGTCGAGTTTTCCGCAAGCAACATGCGTAAAATCTCGAACTCGCGCGGCGTCAGCACATCGGTGGCGACCGGCGCATCTGCGACGCGGCTCAGCGCGAGCTCATGGTCTATGTCGGCGCTGAGCGCAATTCTGCCTTGCAGCACATCGAAGGCGGCGCGCACCAGCGCTTCGGGCGGACTGCTTTTGGTGACATAGCCCTTCGCCCCGGCGCGGATCGCCTGCACGGCGTAAGCGGCGTTCTGATGCATGGTGAAGACCAGAATGCGGGCATTGGGATCCCATTGCCGGATGCGCCTGATAGCTTCGACGCCGCCGAAGCCCGGCATGGTTAGATCCATGATGACGAGATCCGGCTTCGCTTGCTTGAACAGACGATAGGCCTCGGCGCCATCGCTCGCTTCGGCGACGACCTTGAGGCGCGGCTGTTGCTGCAACAGCGCGCGATAGCCTTCGCGCACTATCGCATGATCGTCGACGAGCATTATCGCAACGTCCGTCACGCCGCGTCCCTCGTCTCGTCCGGGGGCGTTTCCGCTGGCGGGACGGGAATTCGCGCGCGAAGGCGAAGCCCGCTCGGGCGCGAGGTCTCGATGCTCAATGCGCCGCCGAGCGCGGCGATGCGCTCGCGCATGCCAAGCAGCCCCATGCCGGATTTGACCGAGACGTCGGCCCCGGCCTTGCCGTCGTCATCGACTGTAAGCTCGATGCGCGCGCGCTGATCCGCTTCGGCGGGCTCCCGCATGTCAAGCCTCAGCGTCACCTGCGAAGCCTCTGCATGTTTCGCGGCATTGGTGATCGCTTCCTGCGCGATCCTGTAAAGGCTCGCCGCGAAATCGCGCGGCAGCGCGTCGAATTCGCCGCCAAGCTCGATTGAAAAACGCGTGCCGCCAGCGCAGCGGCCGTTCCATCCAGAAACCAAGCCTTCAAGGCTCGCGGCGAGGCCAAGCTCATCGACATCGGGCGGACGCAGGCGCAAAAGCGCGCCGCGCAGCACCTCCATCATATGCGCGGCCGTGCGGGCGATGCTCTGGCACGCGGGCGCCAGCGCCGGATACTCCCGCCGCGCGGTCTGGTCGGCGGAGGCCGCGACCGCACCGATGGCGGCGAGGCACTGCCCGAATTCATCGTGCAGCTCGCGCGCAAGATGGCGCCGCTCCTCGTCCTGGACCGCGATCAGCCGCTGCGTCAGCGCGTTGCGCTCGGCGAGCGTCGTCTCAAGGCTGCCGGCGAGATGATTGAAGACGTTGCCGACCGCCGAAAGCTCGGCGAGGTCGAAGGGCGGCAGACGCGCCGAGAGATCGCCGGCGGCGAGGCGCTGAAGCCCGGCGCGGATCGCCCGGGTCGGCCGCAAGGCGTCGGCGAGCGCAGCGTAGACAAGGACGCACAACGCAAGCAACGCGACGGCGAGGACCCCGACGAGGCGGCTCGTCTCATGCCAGCTCTGTCCGATGAGGCTCTGGCGATCAATGGACGCCACAGCCTCCCCCTGCGCCTCGCCGTGGTAGATGACGGGATGCGCCGACTCCCGGTCCGCGCCAAACAGGCGCTGGTAGAGGTCGGCGAAAAGCTGTGGGGCGCCGGCGTCGCCGGGCGCGACGCCGCTGCACAGGCGCTGAATCATCTCGCCATCCCGCGCGCGATAAGCGACGCAGACGCCGGGCGCCATCAGCGCCGGCGCAATTCTCTGCAAATCGGGGAACTGGCTGGGCGCGCCCTTGATCCAGTGGAGCTGGCCCTGTTGCAGCGCGAGGTCTTTGGCGAGGACCTCGGCGATCCAGTTCGCCCGCGCCTGCGCGGCGCGGTCCGTCTCGAACAGAACGTAAGCCGCGGCGGCGGCGAAACAGAACGCCGCCAGAGCGGCGACGCGCAGGGCGAGCCGAAGCTTGAGGTCGATCCTTGACGCTCGCATTGGCGAATTCTTTCGCGAGGTTGGCGGCCGCAGCCGCAAAGCCGCGCTTAGTCTAGAGGCGGAACCCGCCCCATGGAAGGCGCGCGCGGACGATCGGGCAAATTGCCCGGCCATAGCCGGGACGCGCGCGCTTTCCGGCCGCCCGCCGTCCGCGCAAGGTGACGGCGAAACAACGGGGATTTGCGACATGCGTCATTTACTTCTTCCGATACTGGCTGCCGGCCTGTGGCTGGCGCCGTCCTGCGGCAAGGCCGAGGATGCCGGCGCGAAGGTGCAGGGCGGCGCGATCGCGGTGATCGACTTCGACTATCTCGACACGTCGGGCGAGGTGCGCGATCAGCGCAAAGAGCATGAGGCGCGGCTCACCGCCTTCGCGGGCGCCCTCAGGAGCGATCTCGCCAAAGGCTCGCAGTTCCAGGTCGTGACGCCGGTGTGCCGCCCCGAGCCATGCTCTCTCACGGGCACGACTGTTCCCAATCTCCTCGCCGCCGCGCGCGAAGCTGGCGCGGACGTCGTCATTATTGGCGGGATCCACAAGATGAGCACGCTGGTGCAATGGGCGAAGATCGAGGCGATCGACGCCAAGACGGGGCGCGTCCTGTTCGACAAGCTGTTCACCTTTCGCGGCGACACGGACGACGCCTGGCGTCGGGCCGAAGCCTTCATCTTCGAGGGGATCACCGCGCTGCCGCCTTCGTAAAAGCGCACCTTGGGAGACTTGCCATGATTGAATCCGTGAACC
Organism: Methylocella tundrae; assembly: GCF_038024855.1. NCBI lineage: Bacteria > Pseudomonadati > Pseudomonadota > Alphaproteobacteria > Hyphomicrobiales > Beijerinckiaceae > Methylocella > Methylocella tundrae. The sequence continues at coordinate 3,340,108 of NZ_CP139089.1, read as the reverse complement.
CCATCAAAAGGATCGACGCGCCGCCCGACGCCGCCTTCGCCGTCGTCGCCTCCATCGGCGGCCTCGACCGCTTGCTTCCCCTCATCGAGAGCTGCCGCGTCGAAGGCGCCGGCGTGGGCGCGCGGCGCTTCCTGCGCCTCGCCGCCAGCGCGGGCGGCGGCGAAATCGAGGACCGCATCGACGAGATCGATCATCAGCGCCGGCGCTTGCGCTACACGCGCACGCGCTCGCCCTTTCCGGTCGAGAGCTATGTCGGGACGGTCGAGGTCCGCCCCGCGCCGGAGGGCCGTTCCGAAGTCTCATGGCGCGTCGAAATCGACGTCGCGCCGGAGGCGAAAGAGGAGCTGGTCCCTCTCCTTTTCGGCGCCCTCTCCGGGCTCATCGACGGCATCGAGCGCGAGGCGAAGCAACGGGAAACCGCGTCGCGCTGACCCCTCTTCATGCGGTGGAGAGGCCTTCGCTTTACCCGATCATTCCAGCAGGAATTCCAGTGAAAACCAATATTTTCCAGCGCCGCCTGTTCGCCGCCTGCGCCATCGCCCTTTTCGCGACGCTTCCGGCCCGCGCCGATTCGGCTCCGGTCAAGCTTGCGCTGTTTGATTTCGAGCTCAAGGATTTCAGCGGCGGGGCCGGCATCGCGGGCGATCCCGCCGCCGACTTGAGGCATCTCGACGACGTCACCAGCATGGCGCGCCAGCTCATCGCGGCGTCCGGGCGCTATGCTCTGGTCGATGTCGCGGGCGCGCATGGCGAGGGCGTCAAGGACCGCAGCTTGCGCGAATGCCACGGCTGCGAGGCGCCCATCGCGGAAAAGCTCGGCGCCGATCAGTCATTTCTCGGCATCGTGACGCGGATCACCCGCACCGATTATGTGGTGAGTTTCGTGATCCGCGACGCCCACACCGGCGCCATCATCTTGACGCGCACAAGCGATCTGCGCATCGGCGCGGATTATTCCTGGGATCGCGGCGCCCGCGCGCTGATCCGGGACCATTTGCTCGACGGGAGTTGAGGGGGCGGGCGATCGCGAAGCCTCCAACGAGTGGCTAGGAGTCGTTTAACGACCGGGAGGACTACTCCTTTGCAGTCGGCGAGGATCCAAACAAGCTTTGCTCTACATCGCTTGTCCTACCATTTGTACCATGCCAAGCCAAGGCGATCTTCTCTCGCGAAATGCCATTGAAGTCCAAAAATACGCCTAGCACTGATCGTGCGTCCGGAGAGGCCTCATCTAGGTCGTAGTGACGATTTACCTTAGCACTATGGCGATAGCGGCGAGGAGAACGAAGCCTCGGTAGTTGGCGATGAGCTTGTCGTATCTTGTCGCGACCCGTCGAAACTGCTTCAACTTGTTGAAGAAACGCTCGACGAGATTGCGCTCCTTGTAGAGCGCCTTGTCGTAGTGGAGCGGCGCGCGGCGATTGGATTTCGATGGGATGATGGGTTTGGCCCCGCATTCGAGGACAGCCTGGCGCAAGTGATTGGCGTCATAACCCTTGTCGGCGATGACGGCTTCGGCCTCGAAGCCTTCGATCAGGGCGTGCGCCTTGGTGATGTCGTTGCGCTGGCCTGGCCCGAACAGCAGGCGGACGGGATTGCCGAGCGCGTCGGTCGCGGCGTGGATCTTGGTGCTCAGGCCACCGCGAGATCGCCCCAAACCTTGGGCATCCGCCCCCCTTTGGCGATTCTTGCGCCGGCAGCGTGCTGGTGAGCCCGCACGATGGTTGAATCGATCATCAGCCATTCGAGGTCGGCTTCGGTGGTGAGCGCTTTCAGAAACCCATCCAACGCGCCTCGCTCGATCCAGCGGTAATAGCGTCGTTTCACCGCTTGATGGTCGCCGAAGCGCTCGGGCAGGTCGCGCCAGCGCCCGCCCGAGCGGGCCATCCATAACAGCGCATCGACGAAGCGCCGGTTATCACAGCGCGGCCCGCGCTGACCGGCCCTGCCGCCCGGCACGAGGTCGCAAAGCCGCTCCCATTGATCGTCGCGTAGCGCATCGACATCCCGAATCATCAGAGCTGATCTCCAAAAATCAGCCTTGAATCATGGAAAACGACCGCCGAGAATCCCTCCAGCGAGGAATTCGTCACTACGATCTAGGCTCAGGACCTATTAATTTGCTTGCGGAGATAGCGAACGATTGATTCATTGGAGGCGCCGGGAGGTGCTTTGATGAGTGATCTGTTTTGGCTGTCGCCGGCGCAGATGCGCCGTATTGAACCTTACTTTCCGCTGTCGCATGGGGTTGCGCGGGTCGATGATCGGCGTGTGATCTCGGGGATTATCTTCGTGATCCGCAACGGACTGCGCTGGCGCGACGCCCCGAAGGACTACGGCCCGCATAAGACGATCTACAACCGCTTTATCCGCTGGAGCCGGCTTGGCGTGTTCAACCGGATCTTCGCCGAGCTGGCGGCCAAGGGCGGCAAGCCCGACCGGCTTATGATCGACGCCACGCATCTCAAAGCCCATCGCACGGCGGCAAGCCTGCTCAAAAAGGGGCTGTTCCCAGACGTATCGGGCGCACCAAGGGCGGCCTGAACTCCAAGCTTCACGCGGTCTGCGATGGCCAGGGCCGCCCACTGGTGATGCTGCTGAGCGAAGGCCAGATGAGCGATTACAAGGGCGCGGCCCTGATGCTTGGCGCCTTGCCGAAAGCCAAGGCCATGCTCGGCGACAGAGGCTACGACGCCGGCTGGTTCCGCAACGCCCTGGCCGAACGCGGTATCGTCCCCTGCATCCCGTCGAAGGCGAACCGCAAAATACCGATCAACCACGACCGCACGCTTTACCGTCAGCGCCACAGGATCGAGAACATGTTCGGCAAGCTGAAAGACTGGCGCCGCATCCACACCCGCTACGACCGATGCGCACACACCTTCTTCTCCGCAATCTGCATCGCCGCAATCTGCATCGCCGCAACCGTCATCTTCTGGATCAATCAATGAGTCCTGAGCCTAGCACTACTTTGGCGGAATTAATTCTGAGTACGCCTGAAGCGCATTCGGCAATGGGGACATCGGTGGTAGATTTGCTTTGGCGATAGCGCCTTGATGACGGCGCGTCGAACCGCCGGGAGGGTCGGTTGCGGCGGCCCGTGAAGGATTCTTTTTTTCCCGCGTCGCCTGCTTGAGGCGCTGATGCTGAAGGAAGGCGTAGGCGATCATGGTCATGAGCGCGTGCCGGTGCAGCCCCCGCCATGATCGTCCTTCGAAATGATCGAGGCCGAGTTCCTCTTTCATCTGCTGATGCCCCTGCTCGCAGACCCAGCGCGCTTTGATTGCGGCGGCGAGCCTCTTGAGACTGACCTTGGCCGGCAGATTGGCGAGATAATATTTGCGCTCGCCGGATGAGCGCCATTCGCCGACCAACCACGCCTCCTCGCCCGGCATGTGCTGTTGGCCCTTGTCAAGGATGCGCTGAGGCGCCCCGTCCGCGATGCGAATGCGCAGGGCGGCGAAGCGGGCGCTCAGGGGACCTTTGACGCCACGCCGCCAACTGACTTTCCTCCATTTGGCCTCGACCAACATCGTCTCGGCCGCGACCGAGAGCTGATCGGGGATCTGGTTCTTGCGCGGCCGGCCGCGCCCCGCCACAGGGAAGATCAAGGAAACGCCGGCGGGATAGACCTTTTGATGTTTGGGAACGCCCACGGCCCAAACAAGCCCGCGCGCGCTGAGCCCCTGGCGGAAGGCGGCGGACAGGCCGTAGCCAGCGTCGGCGAGAACGGCGCCAAAGCGGACGCCTTGAGCCGTCAGCCGGTCGATCTCTTGAAGCGCGATCTCCGGCTTGGTGAGTGGCCTTTGAGATGCTTCGGGAACGCCGGCTCTCGCCATGCGGAGCGGATCACTCGTCCAGCTCTCCGGCAGGAACAGCCGCAAGCCGACGGCGATCGGAACTTCTTGACGCGCCAGCGTCAGGGAAACCAGGGTCTGGCAATTGGCTCTCTTTCCGAGCATGGACGCATATTGCGGGGCGACTCCGACCGAATGCTCGCCCTTCTTGGGCAGGCTCGTGTCGTCGATGACCAGAAAGGCGTCGGACGCGCCGATGAGCCTATCCGCTTGCTTCGCCAATTCCGCCTCAAGCGGCGCGCTATCCCACAGGCCGTCCGAGATGAAATGATGCAGCCGGTCGTAACGATCGGGCGCCATGCGCGCCGCCATCGGCTCGATGCTCTTGCGTTCCCCCGGCCCAATCAGCCCCGCCACATATAAAGGGCACATCTGCCGCCGCTTCTTGTGGCCAAGTTTCTCAACGAACGGCTTCAACCAATCCGTCAGCGCCGCATTCCAATCCGCCATCACTCGCGCTCCCATTGGAGCGCAAAGCCTTGCCAATCAAAGTAACCAATCCGTTAATCCGCCAAAGTAGTGCTAGTGTATGTCTTACGTAGCGCGCGTTAAATTACTCTGAGGACAGACTTTTTGACACTATCTGTTCGACGTGAGCAGACCACAACTCGAAGGCCACTCGCAGCGCGGCGAGGCCGGCGTCTCGATTGTATGTCGCCTCAAGGCCTACCCTCGCATGGCCCATCGCCAGTTCGGCCAAATCGCTGTTCACGCCTAAGCGCGAGAGCCCGGTGCGGAAGGTCCTGCGCAAGTCGTGCAACTTGAAGTCGACGCCCGCGGTTTTTGACAAGGCGCCGGTCAAATCCGACCAGCCGGACATTAGGCCGCCGCTGCGGACAGACGGAAAGACGAGATCAGAGCCGGCGCTGATTGGACAAACGTCGAGCAGGTCGGCGAGCGCCGGCGCGATAGGCACGGAATGCCCGCGGCCCTGCTTCACAAAAGCCGCTGGCAGATTGATGACGCCGTCGGCCCGGTCAACCATCGGCCATGTCAGGCCGGCGCCTTCGCCGCGGCGACACCCGGTCAAAATCAGAAACCGGATGAGCCGGCCGAACGGAGCGCCGAGGCTTGCAGCCTGCCAGACTTTGGCGAGCTCGACGTCGGAAAGAGCGCGGCCGTGTTCCTGCTTCGAAATTCTGTCCGCCCGCGTCGACCGCTCTTTGCGGTAGCCGAGCAGAGGATTTGCGTCGAGCGCCTTGCTCTTGACGCACCATGTAAAGAACGCGCGTGCGCGCGATCGGAAGTCTTCAGCGGCGCCTTCTTTGCCGACCTTTTGCAGCGCTTCGATAATTGCCCACAGATCGGCGCCGGACACGGTCTTAATATCGCGCGCTTTAAAGGGGCCAGGCGCGCCTCAAGGCCATTGATGACTGTCACGCGGTTGACGTAGCCTCGGCGTGCGAGGTCGTCGCCGTAGCGGTCCAGGAGCGCGACGACGCTGGATGTTTTCTTGCGCTTGAGCTCAGTCCGGTTGACCGCCGGGTCTTCGCCGGCCGCGATGCGTCCAGCGATTTCGCGCGCCAGCCTGCGCGCCTCGACGGTCTTGACGCTCGGGAAAGTCGAGAGCCTGAGCTTTTTAGTGTTCGCGCTCCGGCCCGCGCCAGCAGGGCGATAAGCCATAATCCAGGTTTTAGAGATGGCCGCACACGAAGCCCGAAGCCGACAACGTCCGTATCCCAATAGATTTGCTCTTGCTGGCCTTCGCTGGGCTCGGCGGCGGCTGCGACAATGTCGGTGATCTTTCTCTTAGGCATAGATAGCATCCGGCTCCGCGCCCCCCTCAAGAGAGCCGATTTTACGGAAGCGGTGCTACCCAACGGAGCTCTGGGTAGCACATAGGCAGCACGATCGAACTAACCGCGCAAATCCTAACGTATCCCGTGCAATGCGGAAAAACAAATAAAATCAACGGTTAACGGGAGAGCAAAATATACTCCTTATGCCGCAATAAGCCTCCTGTAACCGGCGCTTATCTCCCTTCACACGGGAGGGGTCACAGGTTCAATCCCTGTCGCGCCCATCATTTAAGCCGTTGATAATCACGGTATTTCTGCGGCACATGCTGAAGTCGCCCGGAAGCTTTTCTTTCGGAGGAAGCATGGGGAGATCGCCGCGAAACTTTTGGAATCGAGCGGGCGTCGGTTTATCGGGTCTTGGGTTCGCCAGCGCCGTGAAGTGAGTGATATTCGCCGAGGCGCTTGGCGACGATCGCGGATCGATCCAACGCCGCGGCGTAAGCTTCCTCGCACTCGGCTATGATTGCTGCCGGAGCGCCTTCGCCCTCAGCCTCCCGCAAATCGAGAGCCGCGGCTTCCACGTCGTCCCAAGCGGCCGTCGCCGCAGCCATCAAGTCAGCCCTTCGCCGCGTCGATCGCTCGTGCGCAAAGTAGCCATAAACCAGCGCGCCGAGGAACGCTGCAGGAATCGAGAAAACGGGCGGTATATCGAACCATCTATCCGCGACGTACAGCGCCAAGACGCACAATGCCAGCCGCGCCACGCCGCCCTGACCAATCGCGACCCGGTTCATTCGATATTTCCGATCGATCAAGGACCTTAAGCCCATCCTAGCCTGGTTAGCACATTCGGCTTCAAAGTCCTGAATTGTCAAATCGCTTCCAATAGTGGGTCTGACGCATTCCTGCTGAGGGCCAAAGTTAAATGGCGTCGATTAATCTAGAACGGATTCGCATTAATCCGGATCATATCCTGCAGCGGCGAAGAAGTTTGCGCAATCTTGCCGCATGAAGAGATCGAGGACGTTCCGATCCTGCTCCAAAGACCACCACCGGTTCGCTCGGCCGCCACTCGCAGATGCGCTTTGAGCTTGGAAAAGGCGTTCTCGATCGGATTGAGGTCCGGACTGTAGGGTGGCAGGAAGAGCAGGCGCCCCGGCCGCCTCGATCGCGGCGCGTATGGCTGGCCCCCTGTGGCCGCCAGATTGATGGGGTGGACGCCCCCTCGACGGCATCTTGTGCCAGAGTGGCAGTGTGTCAGGCCACTCGAAAGGAGGCGTCCATGGAAAATGTTAGCACAGTTGGACTTGATCTCGCCAAGCATGTCTTCCAGGCGCACGGGGCCGACAAGGAGGGCGCCGTGGTCTTTCGGAAAAAATTGCGCCGCAGCCAGGTTTTGCCTTTCTTTGAAGCTCTCCCTCCCTGCACAGTCGCTATGGAAGCCTGCTCTGGCAGTCATTATTGGGGCCGCGAGATTGGCAAGCTCGGCCACTTGGTCAAACTGATCGCACCTGGATATGTGAAGCCGTTCGTGAAGCGGCAGAAGAATGACGTGTCAGATGCCGAGGCGATCTCCGAAGCCGCTCAACGTCCCACCATGAGGTTTGTCGCCGTCAAGAGCGAGGGGGCGCAGGCTGCGGCCATCGTATTCCGTACACGCGATCTGCTCGTCCGCCAACGGACACAAACGATCAACGCCTTGCGTGGTCATCTGACTGAGTTCGGTATGATCATCGCGAAGGGTCCCCAGCATGTTTCCAAACTCATTGCGATCGTGGAGGATCCTGTGTCAGGTCTGCCAGAGGCGGCTCGCATGATTCTCGCCTTTTTGGTTGAGCAACTGCGTTCTCTTGATGAACGGATCACGAAACTCGACAAGGAGATCGCACGTCGGGCGAAGGAGGATGAGGTCGTGCAGCGCTTGATGACCATCCCTGGTGTTGGCGTTTTAACGGCGACAGCGTTGACGGCTCTCGCGCCGTCAGCTGCAACCTTCAAGCGAGGGCGTGATTTTGCGGCCTGGCTTGGTTTGACGCCTCTTCAGCGATCGACCGGTGGCAAGGAACGCCTTGGCCGGACGTCAAGGATGGGCGAGCGAACACTGCGGCGTTTACTGATCATCGGGGCAAGCGCAGTTGCTTCTTGGAGTGTGCGCAGAGGGGCGCCAGCTGGATCGTGGCTTGACCGGATACTCTACCGCAAGCCGCCGATGCTGGTACGAGTGGCGCTCGCCAACAAAATTGCACGCACGGCTTGGGCCCTGCTTGCAAAAGGTGGAATATACAGAGCTCCGATCATGGCCGCATAGCGGACAGATCGCGAGGTTGTCGAAGGCGTAGGAAGGTCGAACGGAGGGTATGGCGCGACGGTCGATGAGACGGGATCGGAAAAACCAGTTCATGGATAAGCGCCCAGGAGCGCGCCAGATTGTAATGGATCCGATCCGCGAACTCCCATACGGGCCGGCGGCATGTGATGGCCGCATCAGAGGCCGGATACATGTCAGCACCCGACTACGCGCCGCGCCAAGCCTGAAGATTCCTCTTGCGCCAACGGGGGCGTCCATACATGTCCATGATCACGACGTCGCCCAGGTTGAGTTCTGGAACGAGGATCTGATCGACATAGGCCAGGAAGGCATCGCGGTTGATCGGCCCGTCGAGGACCATCGGCGCCGCCATGCCGGAAAGCCGCAACCCGCCACGAAGGTCGTGGTTTTCCAGTGGCCATGCGGGATGGCGGCGCGCAGGCGCTCGCCCTTCAAAGCCCGTCCGCGCAGGCGCGCCATGTTTGTCGACGCCCAGGTTTCGTCGATGAATATGAGGCGCTCCGGATCGAGATCAAGCTGACATTTGGAAAATTGAGCGACGTTGGAACTTGGGATGAGCAATCCGGGTTGCGCTGCTCGCCGCAGTGGTTCCCACGGTTGAAGGCCTAGCGGCCATCAACCGCTTTCGCGCATGGGTGACGCTTCCATGTCAGGGTGTGGTGGACTTGTACACCAGCAGTTTGTCCCAGAAATCACAGTGATGTTCGGCGCTGAATTGATCGGCCGTAAATGTCGACAACCCAGCCGGCTTGATGTCTTCAGCCAGGAAGAGACCATTGGGCGCTTTATAACGCGGCCAGGGTTTATTCCCTTGCCCATTCGGATTGCCTGTCCATGCGAAATTCGTCCAAGCGGTCACGAGCTGATCCGAGAGCTCCTCCTGCTTGCTGTTGAGCGGGTGTGGCGTCCCTTGTCCGCCGTGATAGAGCGGCCAATAATATTGGATGTCGCTCGTGTGATACGCCAAGGATGCGAACCCGGGCATGGGAGGGTAGTAGAAGGGCGCAGTTTGATCTCGGAATTCATAGGTATAGAGAGGCACTTGGCTAGCCAGGATTTGATCCATGTGGCGAGAGATGCAAGAATAATTAGCATCCGTTTCTAACGCGCCCCATTGCAATTGCGGACTCGGATAGGCGCTGAGTGGATACTGGGCCAAAACCGCCGCGACAGTCCCCGGCGGATATGCCGGCGGCGACCCGCCAGGCCCAGCGTTGCCGCTGTACACACTGTTCACATACGCCACAAATTGAGCTTCCGTGAGCGGCGCGCGCGGCGACTCGAAATACTCCGTCAGGACGATGAAGAAATTGCCCTCGTTTTCCGCATTCCCGTTGATGATGGGAACATGATTGAAGTTGCCGCTCAGATACTGGTCAATCGCCGGGAGCGGCAGGATTTGGCCGTCCGTGATCAAACCCGCCAGATAAGCGCCGTTGGAGCTTGTCGTTGTTCCCGCAAAGGACTCGACCCGCGCCGCGCTCAGACTACGCAGACATTTGGCGGTAGCCGCATCCGATAAAGAGCCACATCCCGCGGCGACAGCAAAAGCTGTCCCCTTCGCTTCAGCAATGCTTAAGGGCGTTTCAATGGGTATAGCGCCGCTTTCGAAGATCGCGCGGTTGAACAAACCCTTGGCGAGCGGCGACAATACCTCGGAACCTGTGTTTCTCGCCCCAGCAGATTGGCCAAAGACCGTGACATTATTCGGATCGCCGCCAAACTTTTCGATGTTTCGCTTCACCCACTTAAGAGCAAACTGGTTGTCCAGGATGCCATAATTGGCGAACAAATGACCCTCGTGATCCAGGGCGGGATGCGCCAGGAAGCCAAAGAGGTTCTGGCGATAGTTGAAGGTAACGACGACCGTATGGCCGTCACGGGCGAGCTTGCTCCCATCATAATCATTGCTCTCGCCATCGACGGCTGCGCCGCCATAACTCCAGAACATGACGGGCAGCTTTTCTTTGCCCGCGGGATCAACGTCGGGTGTGAATACATTGATATAGAGACAGTCTTCGTTGTTGTTCGCGGGGCCCGCAAAGAGGCCGAGTTCATAGATCTGCGCGCAGCTTGGGCCATAGGCGGTCGCATGCAGCACGTTGGTCCAGCGCTCATGCTTCTGCGGCGGCCTCCAGCGCAGGTTGCCGATCGGTGGAGCCGCGTAGGGAATGCCGAGAAATTCGGCGACGCCATTGTTGAGGAAGCCCTTGACAGGGCCTTCCTTCGTTTCGACGCGAAGTTTGCCTGCAGCGTCCGCCTGAAGCGGCGTCAAGGCGGCGCTGGTCGCGAAAAGCAGGCTCAGTGCGAAACCCGCTCCTGAGGCGCGTAACGTATCTGCGCGTGAGCGCAGGCGCCGCCACAGCTTTGAAAGCTTAGACATTTTCCTACCCCGATTGCTCTTTTTTGGTCCGCCACACCGATGTGACGGCATCGAGAGTAGTCGCGCCGCTTGGCTCAATCTTCCATGAAATTCAGGCGTCTATCAGAATATGGCTATGCCGTTGCGGAGCCCATAATGCGACGGGGGCCAACGCGACAGTCCCGCCAGAAGCTCCGCCATGCCCTCGATGGCGCGGTTGACGCCACGGGCCATTCAGTAAACGGATAGTCCCGAGCCGCCCCGGAGCCATCCTCGCGCCAAATATCGAAAATAATTTTCTCAGTTTATGCTGACGCGTGGCGCATTTTTGGCGCGACGCAAGCCTTTGCGGCCGAAAGTGTTGATTTCCACTGAGAACTGGCTCTGACGCATTTTTGCTGAAGGCGATCAGCTACCCCGCGCCGATCAGTCGCGCCTGAAGCAGATCGATTTTGGCGCGCCCGTACATCTGGCGTTTGATGAGTTTCAGACGAGTGATCTGCCCCTCCGTCTGTCCATTGGACCAGGGCGAGATGATCGCATTTCGGACGGCGGCCAGATCTTTCTCGACACCATTGGCGAAAGATCCGACAAGGGTTCCCTTCCCAGCTTCGAGCCACGCGTCCAGCTTGGCGGCCGCCTTTGATCGGATCATGGATTGGAACTCCATGATGGCCTCGCGAGCAACAACCAGATCCTGGACATTTCCTTCAATGGCCGCCACCAGAATGGCTTCAGACTTTGTCAGGTCGTCACGTGCCGACGTCATTAGACGGGCGATGATCCGAGCTGACGGCGTTCGCGCCAGCGCGTTTTGACCTGCCTTTTCCGCAAGGCGTCTGCGTTGCGCCCATTGTGACACCACGCCGCTTCGCCCGGAAAAGCCCGCCACACGCATTTCGCGCCAAAGCGCCAGCGCATTGCGCTCCCCTTTCTCCCAGCGCTCATTCAGCCAGGGCGACCAGCTATCCAGCGAACTGGGCTTTGTCCGGAAGACATCCGTCCGCTGGCCGCGCAGGACGTCGCGAACAAGCTTGCGGCTGTGTCCCGTCTCCCTCACGATTTGCCTGATTGGGGCGCCTTGCTTCGACATTTTCAGAATGGCCTCATTTGTCTCCTGCCGACGCAGATATCCCTGGTACTGGAGGCGCTCAGCACAGGTGAGAAGCTTGGGATCTATGACGCTGCTGCCGATGGCCTTTCTGATCTGCCGCATGGATTTGCCAACCGCATCGAGAAAGGCCCGGCTCGAGTTCTCCAGGAGATGCCAACGATCCGCGACTTGTTCAGCGTGCGGCAGGGCTTTGGCGATGGCCTCGCCGTAACCGCCGCCCCGGTCCCGGGCGACCGTAAGTATTGAAGGCCGCTCAGCCAGCCACGCCCGAGAGGTGTCCAGCGCCCGATCTGGCAACAAGATCACGGGGCGACGGCGCTCAAGATCGCAGACGATCGTTCCATAGGTCTGTCCTCGACGAAACGCGAAGTCGTCAATGCCGATGACCGTAAGCTCGGCGCCATCGGTCTGGGTGCTGCGGCGACGCACGACACGCAGAAGCGTGTCGTTGCTGACGGGCATCATCAAGCGAAGGGCGAAAGCCGCCGCAGGTCTGCCACCCAAGGCCAGACCGAGATGATGGACGATAGTCTCAAGCCTTCCGGTGCGCCGGCCGTATGGGGAAAGGACGCCAGTCTCAAATCGTTCGCAAAAGATGCGCCGACCGCACAAAACCGCGTCGCACCAGAACCGTCGCGCAATAACCATCAGTTCGACTTGGCGGCCGCCAAGGGGAAGGTCGGCGGGGCGGCGCAAATACCGACTCTGAATCCGGCCGCTTCTTCGACCGCAATCTGGACAATGACCAAACGGCCGAAGGGACCGCAACCGGATCTGGACCCGGGCGCCTTCCACCGTGACACCATCAACTGCAAAGCCATCTGGCGCCAGGCTGGCGCGTTGAAATTGCTGACCCATTCACAGCTCCTCCGACGAATCAGCAAGAGCGTCCCGGCGAACCGCAGCAAATATGAGTCAGAGCCAATTCTCGGCGGAAATCGACAGGTCAAGCTTCCGATGCGGAGAATGAGGCGCTGGCGGCTCTATGCGCCTATCGATGCGCCACGCTCAAAGAGGTGCAAATCAAGGCCGACTATCTGTGCGCCGATCACATCGATGTCAACCACTTTGAGGAAGGTCATATCAAGGCGCTGCTTCAGGCTTCGCGCAAGATGGAGGCTTAAATCATGAGCAAAAGCAAGCCTCGGGGCGGAATTGCCCGAGCGTCGAGCCAGATCGACACCGACTTGATCGGCCTCGTCGATCGGCAGATTGCTGAGCTTGACCGCCTCTTTCCATGCAGCGCATGCACCATTTGCCAATATCAGACGTGCCTCAAGTCGCGTCATCTTAGCTGGCGATCATGGCATCAAAAGCAGTATGGGGTGACGCCATGAGCGCCATTCTACGCCTTCGGCTGATGCTGCGCGTGGCGGCGGGGCTGGTCTGGATTGGCGAATTCGCTGAGAAGATCCACATAGCTTGCCACCGCAGATCCGGGCTGATCCTCGCCGAATGCAGCATCCGCACTGACGCGTTGGAGGCGCGTCGACGGCGGGGGTGGAGATTAGGACGACCGAACTAGGGACGCGTCGGGTGGTCGCTTTATCTATCGGATCAAAACGATGCCGAGCGCCGCCGTTGGGTATGAACGGCAGCGCCCGTGCTCAGCTTTGGATTACGCGTCGAACGGGAGGCCGGCCGGAACGAAGGGCGTAGCCGCGGGTTCGCGAACGGACACCGAAATGACGGATGATGACCGGGCGACCATTGCAACGGTCGATCTCTTGGCGAACCCCTTGTCGGCGAACGATTTCGACCCGGATGGATAGTGCCCGCAATGCTCGCAGTATCTTCCACTGGCGCACTCGCATGGTGCGTTACAGGAGCACGTTGGATGCCCTTCGCAGTTGCCGCACATCATTTCTTCCCCACCGTTCGAGCATTCTTGTGACGCCCGTTATCGTTTTTCGGCGATCCGTGCTGGAACTGCCGCGAATAATGATGAGCGTCGGGGCTACACGTTGCAAGAGGGCACTGACTGAGAGCAGCCTCGACGCCTGGTTCTAAGCTGATGGCTTAGCCGTGACGGCGTAGATACCAAGAATCACGAGAGAACAGAGGAGGAGCTCGAAAATCAATGCCGCCAAGGGATGTCGGCCGTTACCCGAAACGTTACCCGACAGGCAGTGCAGATTTTAATCGTAGTCGAAAATGCAGTCCAACATACTGATTTCATTGGTGCCGCAAGAGGGATTCGAACCCCCGACCCCCTCATTACGAATGTGATTTTTATGGTTTCACGACGTTTCCTGCCATTTCACAGCGTTTCAAAATACCTTTTATTTCAAAACGATAAGCTTGACAGGCATTCCTAGAGCAGCCTTACATTTCATTTGCGGTGGCGACACGGTGGCGACAAAACATGGCTCAGATCAAAATCGGCAAGCGAAGCGTCGACGGGTTACGACCGGCCGACAAGCCGGCGATCTTCTTCGATGAAGATCTGCCGGGTTTTGGCGTCCGCGTCATGCCATCCGGCCTGAAAACATTCGTCGTCGAGTACCGACCACATGGGGGCGGACGCGCCGTTCATAAACGTCGGCTCACCCTCGGCCGTTATGGCCCGACCACGCCAGATCAAGCCCGGGCGGCGGCCCATAAATTACTCGCTCAAGTGCGCCTTGGCGCGGACCCGGCGGCGGAGAAGGCGGCGGCCCGGGAGGCCCTGACCGTGTCCGCCTTGATCGACGCCTTCCTTGCCGAGCATGTCGCCCTGAAGTGCAAGAAGGGCACTGCTACAGGCCATAAGGAAGCGCTCCAGCGGCTTCGCAAGGCGCATGGGGGCCTAAGGGCGGAAAGCCTTTCACGCGGTCAGGTCGCAGCATTGCACGCGAAGATGCGAGCCACCCCGTTCGCAGCCAACCGCTGCCTTGCCGTCATCTCGAAACTGTTCAATTGGGCGAACGCCCGTGGCCTGGTTCCCGAAGGCTCCAATCCAGCCACCCGGATCGAGCGCTTCCCGGAACATCGCCGCGAACGGTTTCTGAGTTCGTTAGAACTTGGAAGGCTGGGCGATGCGCTTCGCGAAGGGGAGACCATCGGGATCGCTTTCGACATCGATATGACAAAGCCAAGCGCAAAGCATGCGCCGAAACCCGAGAACCGCCGCCGCGTGATCGACCCGTTCGCGATCGCTGCGATCCGCCTCTTGATTCTCACCGGCGCTCGGCTCCGTGAAATCCTCGACCTGGAATGGCGGCATGTCGATTTCGAACGTGGCATGCTTCACTTGGCCGATTCAAAAACGGGAAAGAAATCGATTTACTTGCCACCGGCCGCGCTCCCGATACTAGAAAGTCTTCCGCGCGTCGAAGGCAATTCCTTCGTAATTTGCGGCAGTAAAGCCGGCGCTTCGCGAAGCGATCTGAAAAAGCCCTGGGTCGCGATCACGGCGGCGGCGGGACTGCAGGGCCTGCGCATCCATGACTTGCGGCATTCATTTGCGTCGGTCGGTGCTGGGGCTTCGCTTGGGCTTCCCATCATCGGCAAGCTCCTGGGCCATACGCAGGCCGCAACGACGCATCGCTACGCGCATCTCGATTGTGACCCGCTACGCCGCGCTGTCGACACGATTGGCGCGACGATTGCTGCAGCGATGAATGGGCCTTCCCCCAAAGACGGCGTGGTCTCTATAGGGCTTCCAGCGGGCGACGAAGCTTTATGACCGCTCGCGCGACGCGATCACCCTTAATGAGGTGTAGCGTCGCCTCTGGTAAAATTGTTGTGGCGCACAGGCGTGAGACTCATAACCTGAAGGCCGCAGGTTCAAATCCCGACCGCACCCAAAGATAAGCGATTGATTTTAAGAGCTTATCCTATCCGCCACCAAACAAGTCGTCCCAGTTTGTCCTCGTCATCTCGCTCTCTCGAATATACGCGCTGATCCGCGGGCCGCAGCGCAATGCTCGCTTTCCATCAGACAAGCTCTACCTTTGCGCCCTCCAATTGATCGCGCCAACAAATTTGGCTTCGTGCCCGACCCAAGCGCCTTACAGCAACCGCGGGCGCGCCGACGCGGCGATAGACCTCAATAACCTTGCCGCGTTGCTCCGCGCTACGAATCGCCTCATGGAAGTCGAGCCGACGATGCGCAAGCGGGTCAAAATACTGTTTTCGTTCAATGCGCGGCGGCTATCAACACTCCCATTTACTAACGTCAGTGGACGAGTACACCGGCCGGCTTCTTGAATGGGGTCGCAGTAAGGTCGCGGGCCCGCCCATCATCGAAACGCTCGTTCATATACATGGGTTGAAGCTAAGCTAGGGCGACCAACGCCATTAACTGCCCTCGACATCGTTCATGCGAATGCTTGAAGCAATTTCAGCTCAAAACCTGCCGACCGTGAAACCGCTTGCCACTTCAAAGTCGTCCACTCCCGATTCCATTCCGGCCATGACTAAACATTTGACTGACGCGTACGTTGCGGTTCAACATCGGCCTGTCCGGAAAGCGCAGCGGGATGACGCGTCAAGGCGGCTACGATGTTTTCCTGAGCTATGCCCGCAGCGACGGAGCCGCCGCGGCGGAGCTGAACGGCTGGCTGAGCGCCCAGGGCCTCCGTACCTTCTTTGACCGCAGTGAGCTTCGCCCGGGTCTTCGCTGGATCCCGGCGCTCGAAGACGCGATTGGACAATCCGATGCTGTCGCCATCCTCGTCGGTCCCCACGGGATTGGCAACGCCCAGCAATATGAGCGTGAGCTCGCTTTGGTGCGGCAGATGCGCGATGACGGGTTTCCGGTGATTCCGGTGCTCATGCCGGGCTGCCAGAACCCGCCAACCGGCTTTTTGCAGCTTCTGACCTGGGTTGACCTCAGCCGGGGCGCCACGGTGCTGCCGCAGCAGGACAGCCTGGCGTTCCTTCGCGAGGCCATTCATGGAGAGGCGGTCCCGCCGTCGTCCATTCGCGCGCTGATCTGCCCCTACAGGGGCCTGGAGCCCTTCCGGGAAGAAGACGCCGCCTTCTTCTGCGGCCGGGATGGCGCAATCAGCGACCTGGTCGCGCAGGTGAAGGCGCACGCCTTTGTGGCCGTCATCGGCCCTTCGGGCAGCGGCAAGTCATCGCTTGTGTTCGCCGGTCTGCTTCCGGCGTTGCGCCAGCAGCGTCAGACCACGATGTGGGACGTCGTATCGCTCCGTCCGGGCGCGTCGCCGCTTCGAGCTTTGGCGGCCGCCTTCGGCGCCGCGCCGCAAGATGCCGGACCCGCCGCTATCGACACCTATCTCGAAGACGAAGCCGCCGCTTATCGTGCGGGCGACGCAGGCAAGCTCGCCCGCATCGTCAACGACCGTCTCGACGCTGCGCCCGAGAAGTTCGATCGGCTGCTGATCTATGTCGATCAATGGGAAGAGCTTTACGCCATGGCCCCGGCAGCCGAGGACAAGGAGCGACTTCACCAGCATTCCGGCGACGTCGAAAAGTTTATCGCGCTGCTGGTCGCAACCTCATCCGGGCTAAATCCTCGCGCGAACGTCGTGTTGACGGTGCGCGCGGACTTCTACGCTCCTCTCATCAGAAACGCGTTGGTGAGCGCGCTCCTGCCGCGGCAGCAAGTCAATATGCCTCCGATGGGCCGGAGCGACCTGCGATCGGCGATCGAAACGCCGGCCAGGATGGCGGGGCTTTCCTTCGATCCGCCGGCGCTTGTCGATCAGATTCTGAACGACGTCGGCGCACAGGAAGGGCGGCTGCCTTTGCTTCAGTTTGCGCTAAAGGAAACATGGGAGAAACGGCAGGGTGATCGGCTCAGCGCTGAGGCCTATACGGAAGTGGGCGGCGTCACGGGCGCTATCGAAAAGACGGCGGAGCGCGCCTACGCGGCCTTGACGCCGGCGCAGCAGGACGCGGCGCGGTGCCTGTTCCTGCGTCTTGTCACCCCTGGCGAAGGGCAGGAAGACACCCGCGCGCGCAGCCTGATCCCCGACGATCCGCAGCAGCGAGATGTTATAAATATCTTTTCCAATCCCCGGACCCGGCTGCTGGTGACTGGCTACACGGCGCTGCAGGGAGCCTCGCAAGCGGGAAACGACGTGCGCGCGACGGTCGAGGTGGCGCATGAGGCGCTGATCCGCCGCTGGCCGACGCTGCGCGCGTGGGTCGACGCGAATCGTGAAAAGCTTCGGGCGCGGGCGGTGATCCTCGCAGCCAAGGCGGACTGGGAAGAAAAAGACAGGATCGACAAGTACTTACTCGATCCTGGCGTTCAACTCGAGCGTGGCCGGGATCTGCTCGACGACCCCGGCGATGTCGCAGTGGACGACCTCCGCGATTATGTCGAGTTGTCGCTGGAAAAGGAAAAGGGCCGTTTCGATGCGGAGCGGGAAGCCGATCTGGCGGATCAGAGGCGGCTTGCCGATGCGGAACGTCGGGCCAGGGAAGCCGCTGAGGAAGCGGCGCGACAGGCAGAGGCTAGGGCGGCGGCCGAGGAAGAGGCCAGGAAAACTGCTGAAGGCGCGGCACGGCAAGCTGAAGCCTCAGGGCGCCGGCTGCTCAAATATTTGGTGATTGCTATTGTTGCTGCGGGTTTTGCTATTCTTTCTGCAGCTTCGGCACTTTGTTTCTTGAATCAGGCCTCGACGCAGGCGAAGGAAACGCAGCATCAACTCGACCATGCAAACGAGGCTCTCGCTGAGGCTATTTTGAACGATTTCGGGTTGGAATCCGACAAACCCCTCACCGCGCACCAGCGCAATGCCCTTTGGAAGCTGGCGGCGGCGGACACGGCGATCCAACAAGACTTCATTTCCACCTTGGTGGGGAACCCTGAGGAGATGGTTCGCGTGGCGCCCGGATTCGGGCAAGTCTCCAGATCGCTAGGTTTGCAAAGGCCGCTGCCAAGTGAGGCCGAGAAACTCCTTAGTGCTGCGTTAGCTGCACTCCGAAGTGCACCTGGCATAAACAGACCTCAGTCGATTGGGGTTGTGATCGAGGCGCTGGCGCCGAAGCTGACCGAGGCGCAGGCGCAGCAGGCGCTCGCCCCGGTGCTGCAGCAGATTGGCCAAACGACCGATTCCTCCGCGCTTCGCGCGCTGAGGGGGGCGCTCCAGGCGCTGGCGGCGAAGCTGACCGAGGCGCAGGCGCAGCAGGCGCTCGCCCCGGTGCTGCAGCAGATCGGCCAGACGACCGATTCCGACCAGCTTCAGGCGCTGGCGCAGACGCTTGAGGCGCTGGCGGCGAAGCTGACCGAGGCGCAGGCGCAGCAGGCGCTCGCCCCGGTGCTGCAGCAGATCGGCCAGACGACCGATTCCGACCAGCTTCAGGCGCTGGCGCAGACGCTTGAGGCGCTGGCGGCGAAGCTGACCGAGGCGCAGGCGCAACAGGCGCTCGCCTCGGTGCTGCAGCAGATCGGCCAGACGACCGCTCCCTTCGCGCTTGAGGCGCTGGCGCGGGCGCTCCAGGCGCTGCCGGCGGAGCTGACCGAGGCGCAGGCGCAACAGGCGCTCGCCTCGCTGCTGCAGCGGATCGGCCAGACGACCGCTCCCTTCGCGCTTGAGGCGCTGGCGCGGGCGCTCCAGGCGCTGCCGGCGGAGCTGACCGAGGCGCAGGCGCAGCAGGCGCTCGCCCCGGTGCTGCAGCGGATCGGCCAGACGACCGATCGCTACAGGCTTCAGGCGTTGGCGCAGGTGGTTGAGGCGCTGCCTGTGAAGCTGACCGAGGCGCAGGCGCAGCAGGCGCTCGCCCCGGTGCTGCAGCAGATTGGCCAAACGACCGCTCCCTCCGCGCTTGAGGCGCTGGCGCGGGCGCTCCACGCGCTAGCGCCAAAGCTGACCGAAGCGCAGGCGCAGCAGGCGCTCGCCCCGGTGCTGTGGCAGATTGGCCAAACGACCGCTCCCTCCGCGCTTCGCGCGCTGAGGGGGGCGCTCCAGGCGCTGGCGGCGAAGCTGACCGAGGCGCAGGCGCAGCAGGCGCTCGCCCCGGTGCTGCAGCGGATCGGCCAGACGACCGATCGCTACAGGCTTCAGGCGTTGGCGCAGGTGGTTGAGGCGCTGGCGGCGAAGCTGACCGAGGCGCAGGCGCAAGAGGTGCTCGCCTCGGTGCTGCAGCAGATCGGCCAGACGACCGCTCCCTTCGCGCTTGAGGCGCTGGCGCAGACGCTTGAGGCGCTGCCGGCGGAGCTGACCGAGGCGCAGGCGCAGCAGGCGCTCGCCCCGGTGCTGCAGCAGATCGGCCAGACGACCGATTCCGACCAGCTTCAGGCGCTGGCGCAGACGCTTGAGGCGTTGGCGGCGAAGCTGACCGACGCGCAGGCGCAGCAGGCGCTCGCCCCGGTGCTGCAGCAGATTGGCCAAACGACCGATTCCTCCGCGCTTCGCGCGCTGAGGGGGGCGCTCCAGGCGTTGGCGGCGAAGCTGACCGAGGCGCAGGCGCAGCAGGCGCTCTCGCAGGCGCAGCAGGCGCTCGCCCCGATGGTGTGGCAGATCATCGGCGAGACGACCGATCTCCTCTTCCCGCTCCTAGCGTCGGCGCAGGCGATTGAGGCGCTAGCGCCGGTGTTGACCGAGGCGCAGGCGCAGCAGGCGCTCGCCTCGGTGCTGGGGCAGATTGGCCAAACGACCGATAGCTCCGAGTTCCAGGCGCTGGCGCAGGCGCTGCAGGCGCTGGCGCCGAAGCTGACCGACGCGCAGGGGCAGCAGGCTCTGCACGTGGCCCTGGCGTCAACGGCATGGGCTGCGACGGAGGATGAGTCGGCGGAGTGGGCGCGTGCGATGGTTGCTTTATCGCCTCATGCGCCCAACCGAGATGGAACGACGGAGCTGCTGACCGCGATCGTCTATCCCTCCGCGGCTGGACCCGCGACCGAGGTCTTGCTCGATGCGATTCGCGCACGGCATTCCGATGCGCCGCCAAAAGAGGCGGGAACCGCCGCGGGCTTAGCATGGCTCGCAAAAAAATATCCAGAAGTTCTCCGTCCCCCGATCTGTCCGCCGCCACCGCAGCCGACCGCGATATCGGGCCTGAAATGTCCCGTCGTGGAAAGGTAAACTATGGCGACTTCTGCCGGAAACGCGTCAAAGCTCACGAAAGACTCAACCCCGCGTTGATACCGGGAGACGACAATGCCTACTTGTTTTGTGGCGATGGGATTCGGAGTGAAGACAGCCTTCTACGGCGGCAAAAAGAAATCGCGAACTCTCGATCTCGACAAAACATATGAGCATATCATCAAGCCCGGCGCGCTCGCCGCTGGGCTCGATTGTAGGCGCGCGGATGAGATCCAGCATTCGACAATGATTGATAAGCCGATGTACGAGCAACTCCTCGCGGCGGACGTCGTCGTCGCGGACATTTCGACCTCCAACGCCAACGCAATCTACGAATTGGGCGTGCGGCACGCGCTGCGGCCCTGGACAACGATTGTCATGGCGGAGACTGATTTTGCATTCCCTTTTGACGTCGCGCGGCTCAATATTTTGCGTTACGAGCATCTTGGCAAGGACATCGGCGCCGGAGAGGCGCAGCGCGTTACGGCGGTGTTGACGAACCGGCTCAAGGCGGTCCTTGCGCGCTTCGAAGTGGACAGCCCGGTCTTCCTTTTCCTGCCCCAACTCCCGCACGAGCACGCGTACGCATGCATCTCCTACAATGCGGAACGGAAGGAAACAACAGACTTGAATATCGGCTTCGCTGCCGAAGTGACGCGATGGGCGGATGGATCTCCGTGGTTTCGACCGGCCGTCCCAAGCCTCGCCGATCTTCGCAATGCATTTGAAAAAGCCAAAGCGGAGGCGACGACGCCGCAGAAATGGCGCGTGGTCGCCGAACGGCTGCAGGATTGGCGAAACATCGAAGCCGACGATCCTTTCGTGGTCCAGCAGCTGGCGTTTGCAACGTACAAGTCCGAGCATCCCGACAAGATCGCGGCGCTCGAGGAAGCGAAGCGCATTCTGACGATACTGCAACCGCAGTTTTCGAGCGATGCAGAAACTGTCGGACTGTGGGGCGCAATCCATAAACACCTTTGGGAGACGCTCCACTCGCCTGTTAATTTGGACGAAGCAATCCGCTCCTATGCACGCGGCTTTTATCTCAGGGGCGACCATTACAATGGCGTCAATCTCGCCTTCCTCTTGGATGCCCGCGCGAATCAATCGACTGGTGATGAAGCCATCGCGGATCAGGTGTTCGCGGCGCGCGTGCGCCGTGAGGTGCTGGCAATCCTCGATCAAGAGTTCGCCGAAGCTAAAAGCGACAGCACGAGCCACACGCCCGAGGAAATCTACTGGCTCCGAGCGAGCCGCGCCGAAGCGCTTTTTGGCCTGGGTCGACGCGAAGAGGCGAACCTGGAATTTCAACGGGCGGGAGAGGCAAATCCGCAGCCGAAGGACTGGATGGTCGCAACGACCGAGGATCAAATTCAAAAGCTCGAACGATTGCTAGCGCAACGGCGCTAGCACTCGATTAATGATCCGCCTGAAAACACCTTCGCTTCCCGGGCTGCCTTAACATCGAACGTTGTCGCGATGAGGTTGAATGGCGACTCCGTCTGCAGCGACGCATTACCAAAAGACGTACTGGAATTGAGTACATTCGCATTTTCCGAAAAAGCATCTTGCATTGAAATCGATTATCTATTAGTATAATCCATTAAGCACCATGATTTTTGCATTGCAAAATACTCCGAGTCCGCAGACACCATGCTGGACCCACGGGAATACTGCGTCTGGCAACTGCCGTAGCTCGTACAATGCCCCCCCTTTTTCAAGACAAGTAATTGTTGAAATGCTTTAGCGGTCATGCCCATTTGGAGGCGACGTGGCTCGATTACTTACCAAGTATTTGGCCAATGAATACACAGAGCTTTTTTCGCGCCTACAGATACTTGAGGATCGGCTCGTCGATATCGCAGTGATCTATCGGCGCATCACACGCCCTGCAGTACGACAAGCTTATGCTGCTGTCGAGCAACAGACAAACATCCCGTGGTTCTTCGTCGCAATTTTGCATAACCTTGAGTGCGCGGGACGATTCGATGGGCATCTCCATAATGGAGACCCATTATCGGCACGAACCATTCATACTCCGCAAGGCCGACCCGCGAGCGGCGATCCACCATTCACCTGGCAGGCAAGCGCGATAGATGCCCTCTCTGGCAGGGGGCTCACTCGTTGGTCCGACTGGTCGGTCCCCGGTATTGCATTCCAGCTCGAGAGCTACAACGGGTGGGGCTATCGCAATAATTATCCTTTCGTCCGAAGCCCGTATCTCTGGAGTTTTAGCAATATGTACGATCGGGGCAAATATGTCGCCGATGGGAGTTTCGTGGCGGAAGCTGTGAGCGGTCAATGCGGCGGCCTCACGTTTCTAAGCTATTTGCTGCAACAAGATGCGGACATCCGCGCGCGTGTCGCTTTCCAAGCGGAGGAACCGAGTGACCGAGGCGGCTCCCAGGAAAGGCCATTCCCCGTTGGCGGTGAATGCTCTTGGAGTCCTACCCCGCCGATTTTTCCCGGGGTCTATCTGCGAGCAGGCGTCCGACGAAACGCCGAAGTCACGCGTGTGCAGACGCGGCTAGCTGAGGTCCGATGCGATCCCGGGGTAGCTGACGGAAATTTCGCAGACTCAACGCGATTGGCTGTGATGCTGTTTCAAGCCCGCTCAGCTGACCTCTCCGACGAACCCTTGGAGATTGACGGAATCGTCGGCCCGAAGACCTGGGGGGCTTTGTTCGGCCCTAAGTCCCTTGCCCCCCGCTCCTCCGGCAGCGTTTCGCAGACTAAAGCGCCTGGCGCTCTTGGACAAGCAGCCGTCGAGATCGCCGCTGGCGAGGTCGGGACAATGGAGGATCCTCCAGGATCCAATCGCGGAATGCGGGTCGAGGAATACCAGTCGAGCATTGGCTCTTTCTGCATCGGCCAGCCTTGGTGCATGTGTTTTATCTATTGGTCCTTCAAAGAGGCGGCCAAATCTCTCGGGGCGGATAGTCCTGTTCCGCATACTGGAAGCGTTCAGGATGCTTGGGCCGAAAGCAGCAGACTCGGATCACCGGTTGAAGTGCTGGCGGCTGACGCGGCAGCGGAGGATCCGTCCCGGGTTCACCCGGGCATGGTTTTCTTCATAAGGACGAGCGACAGAACCGGACACGCCGGTCTGGTCCTGGCAAATTTCAACGGGATGCTCGAGACCATCGAAGGGAATACCAACCACGGCGGCTATCGCGACGGGATCGGCGTTTTTCGTCGCCACAAACGCCGATTGGATCAGATCAATCTTGGATTCGTGAGTTACGGATGAGGCTGCAACATGACAAACCCGGAATCAGTGCCTCCATCGTCTAAAAAGACTGCCCCAGCTGGCGATCTTGGCGCGCTTATCGCCACCGCCCAGAGAGCTGCGGACTGGTCGGCGACGGCGGACAAACTGAAGAACGGCGTCGTCCGCGCGCGGCAGATTGTCTTCGCGCTGTCTATCCTCGGAGCAACCGCAGCGACGATTGCGGGGCAAATGCCCTCGACAGGATCCTTGCGGACGATCTTCGCAACTTTTGGCGCTGTCGCATTGGCGATCGCGGCGTTCGTATCCGGTCGATCGCTGCGTGCTGCCCAAATTGCGCCGTGGGTGCGCGTCCGCGCCGCCGCAGAGGCCCTAAAGCGGGAAGCATTTCGATTCGCAGCTTCTGCGGCGCCTTATTCCGACGTTGCAACAGCCTCCGATCTCTTGAATGGAGAGCGCACGAAGATTGACGCAGATTTGGGCGACATCGTTCAAATCACGGCGACGCGCAAAGGTTCATCTCCGCGCGAGCCTCTCACTCCAGACGAATATCGAAAACTGCGAGTTCGATCGCAAATCGACGAATTCTTCCTACCCAAGGCTAACGACGCCTATCGTCAAGCGCAGCGCCTTCGCCGTTTCGAATTCGGCCTTGCATTGCTCGCCGTCATCATTACCGCCGTATCGAGCGTCACCGGGAAAACAACGTTTCCCTTCACAACAATAACGTTCGATCTCGCTGCTTTCACCGCTTTGCTGACAACGATTGCAGCCACCGTGTTAGCTCATATCGAAGGGTCGCGTTTAGAGTACTTGGCGAGCAGTTATGCAGCGACCGCTCGGAGGCTCGAAGATGAGGACTCTCGTTTTAGCCGAGCGGTCGCGAACGACTGGTCTGGCTTTGTCAACCATTGCGAGGACATCATAGCCTCAGAGAATCAAAGTTGGATGGCCAAGTGGACTCGCGCGACGGATTCACGACCCGCCGCATCCGCCAACCAATGAACGCAAGCGGTCGAGTAAACAAACTACTCCATCAGCCTCGATGCCCCGATTTGCTGCGGGCGGCCCATTTATAATGGATAACAAGCGCTTTCATTATTGATAACTGGTGCCCAATGGCCTCGCCAAAGCTTTTCCTCAGCCATGCTGGCGTCGATACAGACGCCGCTCGCCTGCTAATGGAGCGGATCGAAGCGAGCCCAACTGCGATTGAGGCCGGGCTAACCGTTTGGTTCGACAAGCGCAATCTCGGCCCCGGCCATGGTTGGCAAGCGCAACTCGAAGCGGTCATTGACCAGCAATCGACGGCCTTTGCAGTCTATGTAGGCAGCAAAGGGGTTGTGAACTGGGTCGAAAGCGAAGTCCGCTTGGCCTTGTCGCGCAGCGTCGCGGATCCTTCTTTTCCCTTCATTCCCATCCTCAGCAAGGAATGCAAGGGATCGTCGGCCCTTCCCCCATTCGCGCGGCAATATCACGGCGCGCGCGATCCGCTCAATGACCCTGACGAATTCGAAAAACTTCTAAAGGCGACCCTTCGCCTTGATCAGCGCTCGCCCATCGTCACAACGGATACGCCGTTCATTGGGCTGCGGTCGATGGACGAGGATTGGGCGAACCGCTTTTTCGGACGCAATGACGACGTCAAACTTCTAGCCGAGAAACTCGGAGCGCATCGGCTCGTCGCAATCGTCGCCGACAGCGGCTCTGGCAAATCCTCGCTGGCGCAGGCGGGTTTCACTCCTGCCTTTCGCGGCGCCGCGCTAGCGGAAACATCCGGCAGGGAGCCCGACGATCGGATCTGGCATGTCGTCGTCATGCGGCCGGGGTCAGACCCGATGCAGGGTCTGAAATACGGTCTCACCGACGCCGCGGAGCGGATCGAATTGGATGGCGATGCGCGTGCCAATCTGCGCCAGCGCGTTAATGTGGCCGATCCGGGCGAAACCGCCTACGCGCTGCGCTGCGATCTGCCCCAGAAAAAGACTGCGACTCTGTTGATCATCGACCAGTTCGAGGAGCTGCTCACCCAGACCCCGCAAGAAAAACGCCAGGAATTTGTCAATCTCGTCACAGCATTGGCCGAC
Source organism: Methylocella tundrae (assembly GCF_038024855.1). Taxonomy (NCBI): domain Bacteria; kingdom Pseudomonadati; phylum Pseudomonadota; class Alphaproteobacteria; order Hyphomicrobiales; family Beijerinckiaceae; genus Methylocella; species Methylocella tundrae. The sequence goes on along the minus strand of NZ_CP139089.1, from coordinate 3,314,407 downwards.
GGCGACTTCGGATTTCGGATCCTGCTGACGATCCGCGCCGATCACTACAATCTGTGCAGCCCGTTCGACAAACTCTTCGGCATGCTGCAAGGCGACAATCAGTCCGCCGTCCTGCGGCTGAAGCGCATCTCGAACGACGGACTCGCTGAGGCGGTGCGCACGCCCCTTCGCATGGCAGGCCACACCGATGAAGCCGGCGCACAGTCGTTCGTGTCGTTGATCGAGAGAGACATGTCGGAGCGTCCCGGCGATCTAGCCCTGGTCCAGATGGCGCTCCACAGCGTCTGGGGCCGGCGCAAGGCGCACGGGGGCGATCTTCTCAAAGCCTATGCGGAGGTTCATGGCGTCGCCGGCGCACTCGCTTACGAGGCCGAGGCCGTGCGCAAGAACCTCCGATCGGAAGATCAGGACCGGCTGTTTCCCGTCCTGACGCGCCTGCTGCGGCTCGGCGAGACGACCGGCGGCGCCACCCGCCGGACCGCGCAGCTCGACGGATTTGACGCCGCGAGCCAAAAGCTCATCGCCTTGCTGTCGAGCGAAAACGGAAGCCGTCTGCTGCTGACGAGCGACAAGACGGTCGAGATCGCCCATGAGGCGCTGATCACCCAGTGGCCATGGCTGCAAAACAAACTGAACGAAGCCGCAAGCGCAAGCGATATGCGCCTGCTCGACAGGCTGATGAGCAAGGCCGCCGGCTGGACGTCCGCCCATCGGCGCAGCAGGTCCGAACATCTAGCCACAGGCGTCGAGCGAGCAGAGTTTTTGCAGTTGGCGAGACAACGAGGCGCTTGGCTTTCACAAACGGAAAAGAAATTTGTCACCGCCAGCGAGAAACGCCACAGGCGCAATTTGTGGCTTCTGAGGGTGCTTCTCGCCGTTCTGTTGGTCGCGTTGGGTGTCTCGCTTTATGAGGGTTTTTCAGCTTCGCAGAGCGCGCGACAAACCCAACACGCGCTCGATGTGGCTAACCAGGCGCTGGCGGAAGGCATGCTGAATGATCTCGACCTGAAGGCTGATGAACCGTTTACGACCCGTCAGCGAAATGCAATATGGAAGCTCGCGGTGGCCGACGAAGCGGTCAAGCAGTACTTCATAGCGGCACTGTCGGCAAACCCGGAAGACATGATCCGGGTGGCCCCGGGATTCGCTCAGCTTGCCCGCGCCCTGGGCGTGTTGAGGCCGGCATCGACCGAGGCCTGGCAACTTGTGGCCGCTGCAGTTGCCGCGCTCAAAACCTCGGCCGACGGCAACAGCATCCACGCTGTTGGCATTGCCATTCAGGCTCTGGCTCCTAAGCTGACCGAGTCACAGGCGCAGCAGGTGTTCGACAAGGTCCTGAAGCAGATCATAGGCAAGTCCGACACTGTATTCGTACTCCAGGCTCTGACGCAGGCCCTTCAGGGGCTTGCCCCAAAGCTGACCGACGCGCAGTCGCAGCAGGCGCTCGCGGCGGTGTTGAAGGAATTCGGCGACACTGACGATGAGGAGACGCAAGAGCATTTGGCGCACGCGATCCAGGCACTCGCGCCGAAATTGAACGAATTAGAGGTGCAACGGGCGCTAGATCCAATGCTTGAGCAGATCCGTGCGGCCACTGATCTTTTTAGGAAGTTGCGTTTGGCAAGGGCGCTCAAAGCCCTCGCGCCGAAGCTGACCAACGCGCAGGCGCAGCAGGCTCTTGGTCCGGCATTGAAGCAAATCGGCGAGACTGATGAACCCTACGGGCTCCTGGCTCTCGCGGAAATGATCCAGGCGCTGCCACTGAATCTGAGCGACGCGCAGGCACAACAGGCGTTTGATAAGATATTTATGCTGGGCGGCAAAAGGTCCAGTTCCGCTGAAGTTTTTTCATACGCGGTCCAGGCGCTGGCATCGAAGCTGAACGAGAAACAGTCGCAGCGAGCGTTCCGTTTCGTGATCGTGCAGTTCGGTGTCAATGGCTTCCCACTGGAAGTCACAGCCGCGGCGATCCAGTCGCTCGCGCCGAGGCTTACCGACGAGCAGGTGCAACAGGCGCTTGATCAGCTAACGACGGAGATCGATAAGGACGTTAAACCTCGCGAGTTCATGGCTTTGGCACAGGCAATCCAGGCATTCCCTGGTAAGCTGACCAACTCGCTAGCGCGGCGGACGCTCAATGCGATGTTGAAACAGTTCGACGCAGCTCCTAGCGACTATTATTTACTAATAGAGGGGATTCGGGCGCTGGGGCCAAAGGTAACTGAAGTGCAGGCGCAGGAAGCGTTTGCTCCGGCATTGCAGAAAACCGGCGAGACTAATACTTCCTACGGGCTCCTCGCTCTGATGGAGGCGATCAAAGCGCTGCCGCTGACGCTGAGCGAGGCGCAGGCGCAGCAGGCGCTCGATGACGCTCTTGGTCTTTTGTTGGGCCGAATCGATGGGCCTTACTATCGCTCTGAGCGTAAAAACGCGGTGGAGGCGATCGAGGCGCTGGCGACAAAACTGACCGACTCGCAGGCGCAGCGTGCGATTGATCGCTCGCTTGATCCGCTATTAGAGAAAATCAGTGAAAATGCCGACAGTGATGACGACCAAGTTCAAGCTCTGGCACAGGCGATTGAGGCGCTAGCGGCTAAGCTGACCGAGAAGCAGGCTCAGCGGATCTTCGATGTGATCTTGAAGCGGATCGGCCGGACAGACGATTCCGCGACTCTCCAAGCCATCGCTGACGCGATTCGGGCTCTGGCAGCAAAACTGACCGACGTGCCGGCGCAGCAGGCGTTTCTTATGACCAGATCGTCATTGGCCTGGGCTGCCACGAGCGATGAAGCGGTTGCTTGGGCGCGGGCGATTGCTGTATCGTTGCGCGTGATCGACAATGATAGAATGAGAACGGTCGCCGCCACGATCGTTTATCCGTTTGCCGCTGGCCCCGCGACCGACATCCTGCTCGACGCGATCCGCGTGAGGTGCCCGGAGGCGCCTCCAAAAGAGACCGGAACGGAAGCCGGTCTCGAATGGCTGACGGAAAAAAATCCGGAGGCGCTTCGCCCGCCGACCTGCCCCGAGCCTCTGCAACGGGAATCACGCCTCAAATGTCCGACGACAGTAGTCGACGCCGAGCCGGTATCCCTCAAAAAACCGACGACGTTGGACGCCGTTCTTAGCAGCGCGACTATCATGGAGGGGATCCGTCGGGCTTTCCAGCTCGCCCAGGATAGCGTGTCGTCGCTAGAGCGTCGGATGTTCAAGTGAATCCATATCCTGCAGCTTTGAAGTAGTTTCTGCATTCGGTTGGCTCGAATGGATCGCAGATGTGTCCGATTTCGCGCCAGAGGGCGTCGATTGTTCTGACGGCGCTGGCGCGCAGACGCGCCTTGAGTTTGGAGAAGGCCATCTCGATCGGATTCAGGTCCGGACTGTAGGGCGGCAGGAACAGGATCCATGCGCCTGTGGCCTTGATGGCCTTTTCGGCAGCCGGACTTTTGTGGGCCGCCAGATTGATGGGGTGGACGCCCCCTCGACGGCATCTTGTGCCAGAGTGGCAGTGTGTCAGGCCACTCGAAAGGAGGCGTCCATGGAAAATGTTAGCACAGTTGGACTTGATCTCGCCAAGCATGTCTTCCAGGCGCACGGGGCCGACAAGGAGGGCGCCGTGATCTTTCGGAAAAAATTGCGCCGCAGCCAGGTTTTGCCTTTCTTTGAAGCTCTCCCTCCCTGCACAGTCGCTATGGAAGCCTGCTCTGGCAGTCATTATTGGGGCCGCGAGATTGGCAAGCTCGGCCACTTGGTCAAACTGATCGCACCTGGATATGTGAAGCCGTTCGTGAAGCGGCAGAAGAATGACGTGTCAGATGCCGAGGCGATCTCCGAAGCCGCTCAACGTCCCACCATGAGGTTTGTCGCCGTCAAGAGCGAGGGGGCGCAGGCTGCGGCCATCGTATTCCGTACACGCGATCTGCTCGTCCGCCAACGGACACAAACGATCAACGCCTTGCGTGGTCATCTGACTGAGTTCGGTATGATCATCGCGAAGGGTCCCCAGCATGTTTCCAAACTCATTGCGATCGTGGAGGATCCTGTGTCAGGTCTGCCAGAGGCGGCTCGCATGATTCTCGCCTTTTTGGTTGAGCAACTGCGTTCTCTTGATGAACGGATCACGAAACTCGACAAGGAGATCGCACGTCGGGCGAAGGAGGATGAGGTCGTGCAGCGCTTGATGACCATCCCTGGCGTTGGCGTTTTAACGGCGACAGCGTTGACGGCTCTCGCGCCGTCAGCTGCAACCTTCAAGCGAGGGCGTGATTTTGCGGCCTGGCTTGGTTTGACGCCTCTTCAGCGATCGACCGGTGGCAAGGAACGCCTTGGCCGGACGTCAAGGATGGGCGAGCGAACACTGCGGCGTTTACTGATCATCGGGGCAAGCGCAGTTGCTTCTTGGAGTGTGCGCAGAGGGGCGCCAGCTGGATCGTGGCTTGACCGGATACTCTACCGCAAGCCGCCGATGCTGGTACGAGTGGCGCTCGCCAACAAAATTGCACGCACGGCTTGGGCCCTGCTTGCAAAAGGTGGAATATACAGAGCTCCGATCATGGCCGCATAGCGGACAGATCGCGAGGTTGTCGAAGGCGTAGGAAGGTCGAACGGAGGGTATGGCGCGACGGTCGATGAGACGGGATCGGAAAAACCAGTTCATGGATAAGCGCCCAGGAGCGCGCCAGATTGTAATGGATCCGATCCGCGAACTCCCATACGGGCCGGCGGCATGTGATGGCCGCATCAGAGGCCGGATACATGTCAGCACCCGACTACGCGCCGCGCCAAGCCTGAAGATTCCTCTTGCGCCAACGGGGGCGTCCATACATGTCCATGATCACGACATCGCCCTTTTCAAGGGTCGGCGCGAGCTGGGTCTCGACATAGGTCTCGAAGATGCGCCGGTTCATCGGAGCGTCGATGACGAAGGGCGCGGTGAGCCCATGGCAACGCAGGCCGGCGACGAAGGTCTGTGTCTTCCAATGTCCGAAAGGAGCTTTGGAGCGAAGACGCTGGCCCTTGAGGCAGCGGCCACGCAGGCGCGTCATCTTGGTTGTGGTTCCGGTTTCGTCCAGAAGGACCAGCCGGTGCGGCTCAAGCCGCATCCGCGGTTGCCGTTTGGCCGTCCACTCCTCGCGCGCCTCTTTGACGTCGGGCCGATCTTGTTCGCTCGCCAGAAGCGTTTTTTTTGAAGCGGTAGCCGTTGCGGATGAACCAGCGCGAGATCGAGGCGGGAGCCGCCTTTACGCCGGTCGCCGCGGCGAGTTCTGCCGCGAGCTCCGGCATCGTGATGTCGTGCTTTTCGGCGAGACGGGCGAGCAAAAACACACGGTGCGGATCGAGCTTGGCGTGTCGCCGTCCGCCGCCCGGCTTGGGCTCGAGCCTTCCCGTCGTGTGATAAGCTTTCATCAGCTTTACGACGAAGGAAGCCGACACCCCAAAAAGCGCGGCCGCGGCATGGCGCGAATGGCCCCCTTCGACGAAGCGAGCGACCCGTTCACGCAGATCGAGCGAATAAGCTTTCGGCACGGCAAATCACCTCCTTGCGGAAGTGAATCACGAACCTCGCCCAATGGGAATCCCTGCGAGTCAACCTGAGAATCCGACGCTCTAACCCGCCACTATTGGACCAACCCCGCCGCAACTCGAGAGTGAACGCGCAGCAGCCTGTTCACAAAAGCCTATTGCGGTTTCATGCCAGAAACCCATCGAAATGCGCAACCTTCACCTTCCAATCTGCCACCGCGCGGCCGACCTCCCGCAGTGCGTCGATTTGCGACACCGCGGCAAGATTGCGGATTGGGAGCGGATCGATACGCTCGCAGCCGACGGCGTCAAGGCCGGGTCGCGTAAGCTCCGTGTTGTAGCGGACATAGGTAAAGCGCTTTTCGGCTACGAGGCCTTGAGCGTCGATCAGGTCGCCGATTTCGCGATCAATCTGATCGCCTGCAAGGCAGTTTCCGAACACGCGGCACAACAGGTCCTGTTCGATTTGCGCCGCATTCATGAGCGCGGACGGAATGTGGCTAGCGTTGTAAAGAAGATTCATGTTTGCGGGCGTGAGGGCGTCGTCTGCTATCGGCGAAAGGCCGGTGCCGACCGAAACGACGAGCATCTCCTTCTCGCCCGTCGCCCATCCGCGCTGACCTTCGGGCGCGAGCGGCCAATAGCGATCAAGCGTCGCCATCAGCACCATCTGAAAGGCAGGGTTATTGTAGACGGTGACCCCGCCGTCGACAAAGAGATGAATCTTGTCGCCGACCTTGATCGGTTCTGGCGGGAAATAGGTCGGGGCCGCCGTGCTCGCGCGGACTAATTGCCAGAGCGGAATGAGACAATTGCAATTGGCGCGTTGCGGATTGTTGTATTTGGCGAAAGGATTGTTGGAGATTGGCCACGGCGAATCAGTCGTTGCATTGCGCATGACGAGCAATAGAAGCGTGCGCAGTTTTTTCGAGCCCAGGGTCGTGTCGGCGCCGAACACGCGCTGCAGTTCGAGCGCCAGGGGCTCGCTCCTGAAGTCGGCGTACACGCGTTTGAGGAGCCATTCCTTCTCAAACATCTTGGGGCCGGACTGGACGTAAAAGTCCATGATGTCCGAAACGCGCATGCCGCAGCTCAGCCCCGAAGCGATGATGCCGCCAGTGCTCGTGCCGGCGATATAGTCGAAGTCGTTTGCCAGCACGTAGCCTTCGCGGCCTTTGGCGAAGATCGCCTCGATCTTGCTCAGGATCTCGAGGGCAAGAACCCCGCGAATGCCGCCACCATCGATGGCAAGGAGCTTCTTTGGACCCTTTGAAAGAACGCGCTCCCGCAAAGACATGATCAAATCCGTTTGCATAAAACAATAGAATAGCGTGTTTCAAAATCTTGCACTACTCTCAGCACGCCGGCGGCGCGAGGAGGGCGACATGGCGCGGATTTTTCTCAGCCACTCGAGCAAAAACAACGCGGCGGCCATTGCGCTCCGAGACTGGATTATCGCCGACGGCCGCCAGCATGGAATGATAGAATTGAATCCATCAAGGTGCTACAACTTCAGACCGCCGGTTATCTCGTAGCTGCAGCTAAGGACGAAATTTTTGTTTATAATTTGACGACATGCGCGAGAGTAGGGAATGTCAACTCGGAGAAACCGATCCGGAGTTTAATTGAAGTTGCTGATTCACCTCTCTTTATAACAGCTAATGGAGATCGGACGTATTCGCTTTGGGACGCGACTTCGGGAACTAAGCTTTATGATGGTGTTGGCGTAGCTCCCATTACGAACGTGATAGGTGGCGAGAGTGATTTTTTTGCGATCGAAGGCATAAGGACGAATTTAAACTTTTTGCGGCTCGATCCTTTTGTATTGCGTCACGCAATGCGCTCTGAAGCCGACCAAATTCGGGAGCTTGAGGAATGGCTTGCTGCAGAAACCGCGACCGAGGAAGCCAACTAATGTTGAGTTCATCCGTCCTTCTATACGCTATCGCGGGTGCGAGAGAAAGTGGACCAACTTCTTCCCGGCAGCGCTGACAGAAGAGGCCCGATCCCAATCCAAGTTAGTGTGATGAGCAGGAAGACATCGGTCCGTGCCATAGCCCCACAACGGCAAAAAGACGGCGCAGGTGCCAAGATATAGTCAACCCGCCAGAGTAGCCAAACGTTTAGAGCGGGGCGCTTTTTGACGGAATCCAGATTCCCGAGTCAGTGGTGATCTGATTCAGATTTCGTGCTGGGGAGGCCAGCATGAATGACGGCTCCGTATTCGGTTGATCTTTGTGAACGGGCGCTGGTGACCTTGCCCCCAAGTTTTATCCAGTTTTGAGTTCGCTCCGGCGGATTGTGATGCTCGTTTGAGCGGGGTGAGCAACGGGCGCAGGCGCGGAGCCTACCATCGAGCGCCGCGCCTGCACCCGTTGTGGTTCGAAGGTTGCGGCATATTCGGCCGGGGTGCGCCAGCCGAGGCGAGAGTGAGGTCGCCTGGTATTGTAATCGTCTCGCCAGGCCGCCAACATGGCTCTGGCATGCGGTAGCGACCGGAACAGCGTCTCATTCAAGAGTTCATCCCGCAACCGCCCATTGAAGCTCTCGATGAAGGCGTTCTGAACCGGTTTGCCTGGCGCGATGTAATGCCAGGCCACCAGACTGTCGTCCGCCCAGCGCAAGATCGCGTTCGAGGTGAGTTCGCTGCCGTTGTCGCTGACCACCATCTTGGGCTTGCCGTGCTCATGGATCAGACGATCCAGCTCCCGTGCGACCCTCAGGCCGGAGAGCGAGGTATCAGCCACCAGGCCAAGGCATTTGCGGGTGCAATCGTCGACGACCGCCAGAATGCGGAAGCGGCGTCCGTCGATGAGCTGATCCGAGACAAAGTCCAGCGACCAGCGGTCGTTGGGGGCAAAGGGGATCAGCATCGGCGCTCGCGTCCCGATCGCCCGCTTGCGCCCGGCACGACGCCGGACGGCGAGCTTCTCCTCTCGATAGAGCCGGAACAGTCGCTTGTGATTGACCACATAGCCCTCCCGTCGCAGCAGGACATGCAGGCGGCGATAGCCGAACCGGCGGCGCTCGTGCGCCATGGCCTTCATCCGCTCGCGCAGGGCGCCGTCATCCGTGCGGGCCGTCGCGTAGCGAACCGTCATCCGGCAGCAGTCGATCACCTTGCACGCCCGCCGCTCGCTCATCTCGAAGGCTGATCGAAGATGCGCGACGGCCTCTCGCTCGGCAGCGGGCGTCACCATTTTTTTCCAAGAAGATCTTTCAGCGCCGCATTGTCGAGCATAGCGTCCGCCAGAAGCCGCTTCAGCCGCGTGTTCTCGTCCTCAAGCGTCTTCAGCCGCTTGGCCTCCGACACATCCATGCCGCCGTACTTGGTCTTCCACTTATAAATGCTCGCGTCGCTGACGCCGTGCTTGCGGCACAGATCGGCTACCGAAACCCCGGCCTCGTGCTCCTTCAATATCCCGATGATCTGCTCTTCGCTGAAACGGCTGCGCTTCATTCTCCGGTCCTCATCATGGGCCAGAGCAAACTTCAAACCGGATAAGCCTCAGGGGGCAAGGTCACTGGCGCGGAAGGCCTCGGGCGAGACAAACCGGGAAATCGCCGCTGCGCTACGGATCAGTCCCTCTTGCGTCTCGAAGTGGACGACGCGCCAGCGCAAGACCGGCTCGCTGGCCCCCGCTCGGATCGGCGGCTACAAACCTCGGGCGCTGTCGGGTGATTGCGCCGCGTGGTTGCGTTCGCGCATCGCCTCTGGGCCGTTCACGCTGCGAGGACTGGCGGCGGAATTGGCCGAGCGCGGGATCAAGACCCATCCAAAGGCGGTGTGGGTATTCGTCCACGCCGAGGGCCTGAGCTTCAAAAAAAATCCTGCTGCCCGAGGAACAGATGCGCCCTGACGTGGCGCGAAAGCGCGCCCGTTGGAAGGCATATCAGAGCCGGATCGCGCCTTCGCGCCTTGTGTTCATCGACGAGACCTGGGTGAAGACCAACATGGCGCCTCTACGCGGTTGGGGACCACGGAGCCGGCGGCTGAAGGCCTATGCGCCGCACAGCCACTGGAAGACCCTGACCTTCATCGCCGCCTTGCGTCATGACCGCATCGACGCGCCCTTTGTGATTGACGGCCCCATCAACGGCGAGATGTTCCTGCTCTATGTTGAGAAGGTCCTGGCCCCCACGCTCTCTGCGGGCGACGTCGTCGTGTTGGATAATCTCGGTAGCCACAAAGGAAAAGCCGCCCGCGCCGCCGTCAGAGCCAGGGGAGCCCATCTCATCTTCCTACCGCCCTACAGCCCCGACCTGAACCCCATCGAACAGGTGTTCGCCAGGCTCAAACACCTGATACGCAAGGCCCAGCCCCGTGACGTCGAAGCCACTTGGAGAAAAGCCGGTCAACTCCTCGACCTCTTCGCTCCAAAAGAGTGCGCCAACTACCTCACGAACTCAGGATACGGTTCCGTCTAAAAGAGTCGCGCTCTAAGGCATGTTTCCGATCTTATGATAGTGACGATCGGAAATTAGGCGTGAAGTGCTCGCGGCGCCTCCCTCTCGAAATTGCCGGACGGTCCTTTCGGACGGTTCCAAAGTTGCGCGTTGGTTGCGGCGTCAGATCGAAGTATTCAAATCGCCGCGGTCGCTCCGCGAGAGGTTCGGACACAAGCTTCGGATCTTTCTCGATACCGCTTATGAGCGCGGCACTAGCGATTTCTATGAACAAAGCATCAAGCCAGCCTTGCTCTCTCCACGCTACCTTGTGGTGGCGACGCCTGACGCAGTGAGCCGCGTCGGCGGAATACGAAGAGGCGCGACGGACGAGTGGTTGCGACCTACGCTGGTAGCCGCGGCTTTCGACGCGGGCGATGCGGAGAAGGCCGAAGACCTCGCTTATGAAGTCGTCGCGGCGGAAGCTTGACAGCGGGGTAATGACCTCTCGCCTTCCCGCAAGTCAAGGATGCTGAGCGCCGGGAGTGTCCCACTGCGATCCTCGCTTCGTTGACAGAATAGGGGGGAGGCGATGGAATTGCCACGTCTTATTGGCCCCTGGCGTTTGCCTCCAACAGGTCTTTCGGATCGATGATGTCGGGCTCCCGACCTGACCTCTCCTTGGCGTGTTTTACAAAATCTTCGGCTCCGCCAGGACCATCGCCGGCCTTCCCGTCCCAAAGCGCTATAAGCTGCACTTCCCCTGCCAGTTGGGCCAGGTCCAGGATGCGCTCATTGCAAATGGCATAAGCTTCATCAGATTTTAGGCCGAGGTCAAAGCGGCGGCCGGGCGGCGTTTCGTCCCAGAGTTTTCGAAACCGTTGGGGCCAGTCGCCGCTGTCGACTCCTTTCACAGAGGTCTCGAGAAAAAGATCCAAAGAGAAAGGCAGAACGATCGCAGTGTCAAAGCCGAACTTTCGGCAGATCTCATGAAAGAGAATGTCGCCGCCGCGCGCGAGACTCGCGAAACCCTTAACGCTGCTTTTGCTGCGGCCTTCTGTATGGCCTGCGATGCGCCGCTCTATTTCAGTCCGCGCAGCTCCCACTATACTTGGAGGAAAGCGTGGCGGCGAGCGTCCGGGAAGATCGACCATATGACCGGTGAAAACGAGTGAGAGCGGCTCAGACGTCATTCCTTCTCCAGCTCATTCAAGGTGAGGATCCAAGCGGAAACCAGAATCCCCCCGCATGTCAACCGGCGGCATCTTCCAAGCTGGTTATCCCCCGAGTATCGACCCCTTTATGGCAAACCGCCATTCGCGCTTCCCGGATTGACATTATCACGGAGGTCAGGAGCTTTGCGTCGACGATCACCGGCGTGCCAACGCGCAACCGACCTCGGCGCCGTTTAGAGGCGAACCGCGATTGCTCAGCTGGTACCAAACATTAAATCTTTATAAGCAAGTCCTCAAATTTGGCACGGTGGCTATCCGGCAAAACAAATAAAAAAAAGATACGGACGTTGAATCAATACTATTGTTCCGTCGACGCCGCAAAACACACTTTCATTGATCGAATCCACCGCGGCGCCGCTTTACGATCTCGGCATATTGTCGCGCGGCCGAGGTGCTGGTCGCGTGGTTATAGTGCTCCTCCGTAACCCTACGATCGACGTGCTGCAGTACTGCGCTGGCAAGGTTTGGATTGTCTCCAGCGTAGGTATAAATCGCGGTGGCCGCGGAGGCCCGAAAGAGATGCGGGCCGACTTCGACGCCGAGCGTGAGGAGAGTGGTCGCGGTTATCGTCAGCTCGACGCCGGAATAGCTCATGCGCGCGCCAGAGTTTGAAGACAGCCAAAGCGGGCCCGAGACTGCGTCCAGCGTCTCGGCGGAGGTCACTGCGGGGTCTTGCCGGTTGGCAGGCAAATGCTCGATGTCAGACATTGCACCGCGTGTCCTGCCCTCAACAGCCCTCAGCACTGGACGGTGAATCAAAAGGTAAGAGGCGATCGCGGCGTCAAGGTCGCGCGGCACGCGGCGTTCGTCCGGCCGACCGCTTTTGGTGTGCTTGCGATCGAGCACAATCCACCATCGGGATCCAATCCTGCGAAAATTAGCCTGCAGATCGAGGGCGACGAAGTTCTTAAGGCGGATCGGGCAGAGCGCGAGAAGTGCGACCATGACGCCGTTGCGGACCTGACGGGCCCGACGTAGCGGAGTGAGACTCGGATTGTCGTTCGCCTCTTGCACGAGACTGAGTCCCGCTTCAACGAGGCGATCAGGATCAACGATGCGGTGCCCTTTTGAGATCGGCCGCATTACCAGGGCAAGGTCTTTTTCGATCTCCCCGAGCCACGCGAGATCGCGTTCGGGCTCAAGCAATTCGGACGCCCGCCGCACCTTATATATCGTACCGGCGAGAGTGACCGAGCCGATCCGAGATCGGAGCTCCTCGAGAAAACGTTCAATGTGGTCGGGGGTCACCTGCCCAGCGGCCGGAGCGTCTGGTTCAAAGAGACCATTGCGCATCAGATGATCGACGAAATAACCATAGCGGCGGCCGAGATCGCCCTGCGTAATGCGGGCGAGGTGAGAGCCGGCGCCGCCCTTGCGGAGGCGAACGCCAGGCGCGATCGCGCGCGTCCAAGCCGCGCGATCAGCGATTGACCATTCAGCGATTGGCGCTGAACGGATTTGCGGCGTTTGAGGACCGTGTGGCGGAGAGCTGGCTAAACGTCCTTCTCCGCTAGCGGGTTGGTCGGACGCTAGTTTATGCATCGTCTTCCTCCTCCAATCGCCGGGCTCGCAGATTGCGGACAAGATTGCCGTAGACCTCGCTAGCATGGGTGGTTTCAAGACCAATATAATTGCGGATCGTGACCTGCACTGTACGATGACCGAGAAGCAGGCGGACGAGCTCGTAATTGCCAGGTTGATGTTTCAGGATGATCGCCGCCGACAAATGCCGGAACTGGTGGACGGTGAGACGAAGGCCGATCGATTTCTCGATGGAGGTCGTAATCTGACCGCTCAGCGTCGCAAGATACTTGTGGCCGTCCCCTTCTCCTGGAAACAGCCATGAACCACCCGAGTGATCGATGAGAGCCGGGCGATAGTTGAATAGATAGTCGTCGATCAGCGCCGTAAGCTCGGCGTCCAGAGGAAAGTCGAGAGTCACCCGGTTTTTGACATCGTAGCCCGGGAAAACGAGTCGGTAGGGCGTTTTCGGTCCGCCCGTACGGATGAGATTTTCGCCGATGCGAATTTGGCCAAGGTTGGCGCGGCGAATCGGAGCGACATTGAGAATGCCGATCGCCACCGCCATTTGGGCTCGCCCCGCCGCCTTGACCGGAGCGGAATATGACGCTTCTTTTGCCTGATCCATCAGAAGCTCCGGCAGATGATGCAGCGCGCGCCAGGCCTCGCCTTGCATGAACATTCGGATGGCGGCTAAATTCTTGTCTGTCATTGCGGCGGGGCTGTGGTGTTCGAGCTCGCCGCGCATGTCGTCGAGCTCTTCCAGCCTCTCCACAGACAAACAATGGGCGCTCCGCGCGACGCTGAGGAAAAGTCGCGCGAGGTCGATCGTGAAAATTGAGGGCTGCTCCCCGCTCTTTTCCCAATAGGCGTCGAGCACGCGCCGGCTGACGGCCGGATCAAGGAACGACGAGAGCGAGGCTAACTCCTCCATGCCGACGCCGATTCGGCTCGCCATCCGGAGCGCGGCTTCGAGCATGGTCCGGCGGTTCCTGATGGTGGTCGCCTTGGCCGGGAGCACCCTCTTGCCCTTGGCCGTTTTTCGAACCTTCGTGAGGCTACCGAGATAGGCTTCGATATCGAGACGCAAGCCTATTGGATAGGCTTGCCACGGCGGAAAGGCTTCGGGCCTGCGCGATGGCGGCTCGTAGAGAAGTTGGCTCGGCCAACCCGAGGCCGTCCGCGCCCGATCGTTCCAATAACGCGCCACTGAGCGCCGCGCCGTCGCGCCGACGGCGAGCGAGGTCGTTGAGCGTCGGTAATCGAGAAACGAGTCAATCACTGCCTCGTCGACGGCGCCCGGCGCAATATTGCGCGCCGAGCAGAACCGCATCAGCGGTAGAAGCCGCGCCCTGTGCGGCAGTTTGGGGCATTGATCGCTCAAAGTTTGCCATTCGCGCGAGAGGGCCGCGCCGCGCGCCGGCGCGCGCTTTTCCTGCTGCATCCAGGCGAGCGCGGCGCGGACATTCGAGAGATGATTGCAAAGCGTCTTTTGGGTCACCCCGAGCTGGATGGCTTTCAGGCGGCTCGCCGGAATGCGGACCGCGGTCCAACGCGCCGGCAGCAAGGGCATCGGCCGGTCCAGAAACGCCGCAACCCGGCGCAACGAGCAACTCCAATGATTTTTTTGGGCGGGCGGCAGATTTGGATCGCCGGCGATCGCCGCGACAGCGTCCTCGAAGGAGGGCTCAAGCAGCTCCAAATTGGCGCCGACAGCGGGCGCGGGGAGGGCCGGCGGGCTGAGTTCGTTCATTGGGCGGGCCTTTCGTGGCACCAAGATGGACTTAGGTGGATTGGGTGTCATTTTGCAGTAAATTAGGATTACGTCAAGCGTTTACTGGGTATATGTAGATATATATAAGTTCCTAATCTTAATAATGCAAGTAATACATAGTGTCATATTCTTGTACAGACGTTCTCGGCGATGCCCGTTGTTTCATTCGGTCCAGGAGCCTGGCCGAAGGGGGCACAAGGACGCGAAATGCACATACCAACGGCGCGGGGTTGAGTGCGCGAGCCGGAAAGAGCGCGCCCAAACCGGGCTCGCCTACTTGCCGTTTTTTGGAGGCCGGCCAGGCCCCGAATGACTCGCATATTCGGAGGTCGAGCCGCGCGCGTTCGCCCGCTTGAACTCTTCAAGGGCCTGCACGCTGTACCGGACCGAGCGGCCCATTTTGATGAAGCGCGGTCCTCTTCCCGAAAGGCGGGCCTTGTTCAGCCAGGATTCGCTAAGCTGGAGGTATTCGGCGCCCTCGCCGACCGTAAGCAACCTGTCACGCTGGAATTCTTTGGCTGGATCGCCCATAGACTCTTTTCCTTCGAATGTGGCGCCGCGCCATGCGATTGGGCGACTGCACGCTCGAAATGATGGGAAAAGGCCAAAGGGCAAAACGCAGGGTGGCTCAGATTCTTTTGCGCGAGTCACCCTGTAGAAAGGGCCGCAAGCGCGCGTCGATGCGGCCTTGCTCGTCCGCCTCGTGTTTCCTGATCGCCAGCGCCTCGGCGACGGTATGTGGAGACACGGATTCTTGGTCGGGAAACAGTTTCAAATGCTGCTGGACAGCCCGAACAAATCGGACAAATGGTCCTTGCGGTGTTCGATCTTCGGTGGCCTGCGAGGGGGTCGAAGCCGTGGCCTTCTTCTTAAAATGCGCCTCGAAGACCGGAGCCAAGTCAAAGGCTATAATCCATGTGACCGTTTTGGGCGGACTCCACAGATCGACGAGTCTCGCCCAGGCTGGATTCGAGTCCTCCATCCTTTTCCGCACTTTGACGGTTTGGATCTCTGCACCTGCGGCTGATAATGTTCGATCCGAGCCCAGCGCTAGAAGTTGGAGAATATCCAGAAACTGTCCTAACGCTTCAACGCGCAGCGGCGAAGGCGGTAAATCTTCATCGGGCTGAAGGCCGCATAAATTGCGCCAAAGCTCGTCGCGAGTTGCTGCCTCTTCGACAGCCGGACCGAGTGCGTTAAACAGCTTTGCGGCATGCGTCCGGACCGTCTCGGCGCGCCGTTTCCGTTGAGTGGGCGATTGCTTTCGGGGCGATGACTTTCCTTGAAGCCGCTGCGATCTCCATTGCGCCGCGGCGAGATCTGCACCTAATGCGGCGCAATCTATCTTAACAGCGGGTAAGGCCACCGCTTCGACGATCGCTCCAACAATGCATTCGTCAACGGGCTGAAAAGCCAGGATCTGGGACAATACCGACATGAACTTCCTCGGGCACCTTAGGCTCGTGGGGGCATAGGCGCATCGACAAGGTGCAGCCGTCTTATTTAACAATAGATTAGATCATTCTCGTAATTGTTTGGGCATTAGCGATTGGTTGTATTGGGGACGAATTTACATGTCATGGCTTTAGCCCTTGGAAACACTCCGTCCCAAGGACCCAGCTTCATATTGACCGGAGCTCAGCGACGGCGCAGCCGAACCGAATTGCGGCAGGATCCTCCTTGAGAGGGATACGAATGCTCCGCGCTACGAAAACGCGATGCTTTTCCATTGTGCTCATTGAAACTATCGACAATCTCGCGGCGCTTCTGGCCGAGCGCAAAGACTACTTCCGTAGTCCCGCAACGAACGCGACCGAAGAACATCGCAGCGCAGCCGATGAGACAACGGCAAGGGGGGAGGCCATCAAAGGCCGCGGAAGATTCGGGCGCACCCGAGCACCGCGATTCAATCACTGCCATCGAAACGAAACTATCTCTAATTTCTCGATTGAACATCAATGAATTTTATGGCTTAAGCTGCATTGTTAAGATTAAAGTCTTCCCTTCCAATCGATTTCGGTCGTATGCGGTTCGCGCTGCGACGGGGTTCAGCCCGCCATGTCGATGCGTTTGCTCTGGCATCCGTTCTTACGGATCGCACTTTTCTGGATGACATTCTTCGCCCCAGTTTGGTATCTTTCTTCGAGCGTGAGTATCCTCTCACTTGCACCGGTACTGCCCGTTGTCAGCCAAATTTTGAAAAGCGACTTCAGCGGTGTCAGCAGGCCCGAATTCGCTTATTCGCTGGCCGCTTTCCTAGTGATGACCGGCGCCGGTTTTGCCGCAGCTTTTTTTTTCATGCATGCGCTGGCGATAAGTGTCGCGATGCGCAATGCTCGCAAAATCGTTGAAGGAGCGCCAGACCTGAGCGCTTTTTCCAGCGACTATGAGACATTCTACCAAAAGCTTAAAGCGCGCCCGATTATAGGAACCTCATGGGCGCTTTTCGACGCGACCTTGATAAGGCCGGCGGAGCGAGGCACCCCAATCCGCAGCACTGTGCGGCCGCAGGCTTTTATCAATCTAGGCGCTGCGCGCGAGTCCCTGCCCGGTCTAAAGCTGATGGGCAGCATCCCAGGCTATTACGTCGGAATCGGACTGCTCCTAACTTTCATGGGCCTTGTGTTTGCGCTTTACAACGCAGCCGCCGCCATCGACAGCACCGACGCCCAGGCGATGCAAAATGCGACCCGTGGACTGCTTCACGTCGCGACTTTCAAGTTTGCGACGTCGATCGCCGGGCTCGGCGTCTCGATCGCGCTCTCGTTTGTGTTCAGATGCTACACGATCAGCATGGAGCGGGCGTTCGACCGTTTCGACCATGCTGTCGAACGACGTCTGGCATACGCCGCCCCGCAGGCGATCGCCGCGGCAATGGATGCACGTATGGAAGAGCAGGTCACGCAGCTCAAAGAGATCAACAGCGAAAGATTCTTCAGCCGAATGGGCGAACAGATGTCTCCGCGTATTGAGGCGGCAATGTCCGCTGCCGTCGCTCCAGTGAGCGCCAGCATCGACAGCGCAGTCGCGCGAATGGCAGAGACGAGCGCGTCTGGAGTCGGGGATCTGATCGACAAGTTCAGCACCGCGGTTCAGGGCGGCGCGGGGCAGGAGCTGCGGGCGCTTGCGGTTACGCTGGACGAATTGCGCCGAACCCTGGGGGATGCACAGAAAGGCATTCATGGGTCGGGCGAAGACTTCGGTCGCAGCATATCGGCGGCCGCTGAGAATCTGAACCGGCTGGTCCAGCAATCAGCGGACCGTCTCGACGAGGGCTCGGGGAAAAGTCAGGCGGCTCTGAATGAAATCGTCGCAAAGTTGAGCGTCACCTTCGACCGGACGAACGACAACGTGCAACAGACAATTGGGCGGGCCACGGAAGCCACCGCGTCGCGCATGGAAGAGATGCTGGGACGCATGTTCGAGCAAGTCGGAACGCAGGTGAACTCTTTCATGGAGAGCGTCGCTGAAGCCGAGAAGGGATTGGGCGGCCGGATCGAAGAAACCAGTCGCAAAGTCGCCGAGTCGCAGGTGGCTTCGGTCCAAGCAGTCGGATCTGCGGCGACTGAAGCTGCGCAGGCACTGAAGAACGGACTCGCGAATGCGCTCCAGCGCGTCAACGGGGAAATCGAAGTCTTCGTTCGGGCCATGAGCGACACCAGAATAGCGCTTGCCGCTCAATCCGAATCTTTCAAGGACACGACGGGAGAATCCCGCGCCATTGCCGACGCCTTCCACAGTACCGCAGCCGATTTCCGCCTCGCGGCCGCTCCCCTGACGCAGGCTGGCGAACGCATCTCAATTGCAACAGAACGGATCACGGCGGCGATGCAGAACTCTGTTGCCGCGCTTGAGACGACCCAGGCGTCCAGCCAGCAACTCGCCTTATCTCTCGACGCGCAAGTCGGTCAGCTTTCGAAAACCTGGGAGGCCTATTCGGCGCATTTTGCGGGCGTCGACAAGGATCTGGCCAATGCCTTCCGGCAACTCCATGAAACGAGCGAAGCGCTGGGCCGGAGACTGACGGAGCACGTCAAGTCGGTCGACGACGGACTGACCAAGGCCATCGACAAGCTTAACCCATTCGTCTCGGAATTCAGCGAAAGCATCGAAGAGCTTTCCGCGTCTTTCGAGAAAATCCTGCGGCCACGCGCGGCGGAATAGGCTGTCATCGATGCTAGGAGACCAACACGCTGCAACCGCACATGCCGATGAGGAAGAGAATTACTTCGTCTCGATGACGGACATGATGGTCGGCGTGTTGTTTATCTTTATTATTATGCTGATGGTCTTTGCCCTCGACTACCGTAGCAAAACCGACGATCAGACTGAATCCCTCAAGGTCGCTCAAGAGGTCGCGAAAAAGCTGGAGACGCTGCGCAAGGAGGTAAGCGAGGAGATCTCAGCACTCGATGAGGCGCAGCGAACCCGGCAGCGGCTCCTGCAACAGCTGAAGAGCGAACTTGAAACGCAAAGGCTCCGTGTCGAGGTGGATGAGCAGAACGGCGTGCTGCGTCTGACGGAGGATGCCGTGCGCTTCGACGCTGACAAGGCGACGCTCTCGGACGCGGCGCGCCAGAACGTCGCCCGCATCGCGCGTGTTCTCAACGACGTTCTCCCTGCCTATGCCGCCTGCCAGTCACGGCTCGAGCGCGTCGAATGCCGCGATACGCCCGGCTCCACGGTCGAGACGGTTTTCATTGAGGGCCACACCGATGTAACCGGCGTTAAGGACCCGGATGAGCGCGACAGGCGCAACTGGGAGCTATCAACCGAGCGCGCGGTCAACACCTATCGCGGAATCATCGCCGACGCTCCCCTTCTACGCGCTATGCGCAATCTCAAGCGAGAAGAGATCATTTCCGTTTCGGGCTATTCGTCCGCACGCCCAATCGATTCAGCTGAGAGAGCAGATGCATGGGCGAAAAATCGACGCATCGATCTGCGCTTTGTGATGGAAATCGAAAGCAAGCAGAGACTTCACGAAATCCTTACGCGAACCAGCGAAATGCAGAAGGAAATCGAGCGCCTCGCCAAGGCGAGCGGGGGCTGATGTGGGGCTGCTTCGATCTGCTCTGATACAATTTTCTGGGCGACCTCCCAAGGTCGGGCCGCCGCCAATAGTGCAGATCCTGGCGGCCGCTAATCGGCTTCCTGATCCCCGCGCTCTGGCGGCGCCGCGCGCGAGCGAAGACTATAATGCGATAGCCGCGGCGATTCTCTTAAAATGTCGCGCGGGCGAAACCCTGAGCGACCGAGAGATCCGCCGCGGGTCATGGTGCCTGTGGGAAACGGAGCCTGCGCTCGCCGGAACATTGGCGTTCCGGGTAATCCTTGCCGGCGTAGAGGAGGCGCCGGGAAAGCGCCCCTTCCGGGCTCTCGCGTCGTCGTTCATGCAAAGCTTTGATCCCACCCGAGACGGGATGGAGGCCACCGGCCAGGCGCTGGCGAGCAAGGCCGCGAAGGCGGGAAGGCCCTGGATAGTCCTGCAATACCGCTACGCCATCTTCGAGCCAAAGCGCGGACCCGATCTCGTCGCGCAGGCGGCAATCGACGCCGGTCGTTCTCCGACGAAACTGTTGAGTGATGAGGGACTAGGTTCGCTCAATGCGCAATCCGGATACGCGAGAGCCTGCGCAGCGCGTTCCCTGGAGCGGTTGGCCGCGGATGTCCTGATGGCTGGGCACCGTCGCTTCGAGCTGGTCAGAGCGATCGGTCTTCATAGCGACAAGCGCCTGATTTTCGAAGATCACGCTCCGCTCGTCGCCAATGCACTGATTCTTCCGTTCAGGAACGCGCCTCTTGATCAAACCCTTCAGCATCAGATTCTCAACCTCGCGCTCGGCCTCTTTGGTGATCCCCGACTGCCTTCTAAGCGCTGGAGCCGCATGGAGGAAGCGGCCGCTGTCGTGCGGCGGTGGCTCATTCGCGCGTCGCTGCGGCAATTTTTCGATGTCGTCGACGTGGTCGCCACAGAACGCATGTGGAAATATAGACGCGCGTTCTGGGAAGCGGTGGATCGCGCTGAACTTATCTTGGACGCGCGTGTCGTCTTCGCGAAAGACGGTGCTCTCGTTGCCAGACGATCATTCGGAGCCGAACTGCCGTTTTCCATTTTTGCCGGCGGCACCGTTCAGGCGAATCACGCTGTGCTCCTGATGAGAACAGGCCGTGGCGTGGTCGCCGAATGGAGCCACAACGGCAAATGCATCATCTGGAGCGATGCTGAAGACCCGATGGCCCCGCGACTGCATCAGCGAGAGTATGATCCATCCAGACTGCGCCATCCAAGCGCGACCGATGCGCTCGATCGCCACGTCTTCGCCGTGTCGCATGTCCATTCTGATCAGTACTCATGGCAGGGCAAAGTCGCTGCGAAATTGCATCAGATGACGGGCGTGCGCATTGCCCCGGCGGACTACGGGATTTCACAGCGATGAAGCTGCGCTTCAAAACTTCGATCACACCTAAAGGCATCGAAATCGCCTGGCTTCGCAAGTCCGTCCTCTCGTGGCGTCCCGCTCCGATCGAAGAATGGGCGCAATCGGAAGGACGCGAAAGGGTCGCCGCTATCCATCTCCAGGATCTACTCGATCGCGACGAAGCGATGGCTTTGGATTGCGCTCTCCTACTGCCGCACTCGGTCGCCGCGCGATTAAACTCCATGATCGCCGACGCCATCGGGCTACCGCCGGTCGCTTCGCTTTCCGCTAACCTGGCCTTCGAGGGCCGGGTCGAACAGAGGGAAAGCCTGATCCGCGTGCGCTGGTTCGATCGCAATCTACGGGTCATTATCCCTCAGCGCATTGGAGCGTTTCTTAAATGGGGCTCCGACGAAGGGCGGCTTTCCCGGCAGCTCTTCGCATTGATGGAGGCCGTCGACGGCTTCAATGCCTCGCAAGGGACGGAGCAGGATCAGCGCATCAAGGCGTGGGGCCCGGTGCAGGACGCGCTCAGGCAGACGACCAGCGCCGACGTAAGCAGCGATGATTATCTTGCGGGCCTGACGATCTTCCAGGCTGGCGCCTTCTCCCTCGAATGCCGCGAGACGGGCGGCGGACCGGCCTTTCGTCCCATACTCATGTCGCGGTCGAAGGCGTCATCGCTTGAGGATGACGCGCCCGTGACCGAAGCGGAGGGGGAGGCCCCCGCTTCCGATGCGCGCGCGATGAAAGGGCGGATGCGCTTTTAACGCCCGAACTCGACGCAAGGTTTATCGAGCAATCCGCAGGTCCAACGCGGGACGCCTATGTGCTTGCGCGCAATACCTACCTTGTCATCGACCCGGACCTCAAGATCGCTCTCGATGTCGTCCGCCGGAAGCAGGCGGCCTCGAAAGATGAGCGCCGGGAATTCATGAAAAATCCGCGGGCGGCGATCGCCGAGGCTCTCGGCGCGGCTGAAGAGGAGGCGGCTGCCAGTCTCTTCGTCGAAACGGCCCAGTATTCGGATCGAGTTCTTGAGCTCGGGTTGTGGGAGCCGCCCGCCCTTGCGTGGCTCACACGCAAGTCCGGGCAATGGCTGCCGGAAAGCTTCCCCATTTGGGTCGGCTCGCGCCAGATCGCCATGACTCCAGACAGCATTACGACTCTCAAGCAAAACTGCGCCGCCGCGCGGCAGGCCGGCGAGGCTGACATCGAGGTGCAGGGCGAACGGCACTCGGTTGATGTCGTCGAGCAAGCCGTTCGCGAAGCCGAAGCGCTATATGGAACTTTTAACCCCGACAGAGCGCAGCCGCCTGCCGATGCGGCCGATAACGCGAACCAGGCAGGAGATCCATCAGCGGCGCCAGAGGATCCGGCTTCCGGCGATGATCTGGTCCTTCTGATCAAGACGAACATCGACGGGCTCGATTACGAGTTAGTCCACCCTAGACGGGGGGCACGTATCGCGCGGGACCTTCCGCATCAAGCACTCGGCGCAACGACGCCGCAGCCGCATCAGCTCGAAGGATTCGACTGGCTGGTGAAGACCTGGAGCGCAGGTTGGCCTGGCGTGCTCCTCGCAGACGATATGGGTCTCGGTAAAACCTTACAGGCGCTCCTGTTCCTCGCATGGATCCGGCGCAACGAACTTGCGTCTGGTCGCGCCGAACCACCGACGAAGCGGCCCATCTTGATCGTCGCGCCGACGGCGCTGCTCACGAACTGGGTCGCTGAGTCGGTCCGACACCTCGCGCAGCATGCGCTCGGAACCTGCGTCGAGGCTTTCGGAAGCAGTCTCGTGAAGCTCAAACGCCCGAAGGGCGCGCAATGGTCACCAGAGGACGCTCTGGAGATTGGCGCGCTGACTAGCGCGGATTGGATCCTGACAACCTATGAGACGCTCGCGGATAATCATCGCGCTTTTGCGCGCGTGTTCTTCTCGGTGATTGTGTTCGATGAGATGCAAAAGGTTAAATCTCCCGGCACCATCAACACCCAGAGCGCGAAGGCGATGCATGCGGATTTCGTTATCGGGCTCACTGGTACGCCGATCGAAAACCGAATCGAGGATCTGTGGTGCGTCATGGACCGGATTGCGCCTGGATATCTTGGCGACCTCAAGAATTTTTCAGCCGAGTATGGCGGCGAAGACCCCGCGGCGTTGAAGATGCTGAAAGTTAGGCTTGAGGCGCCATTCCGCGAAGGACCCGCCGTCATGCTTCGACGGATGAAAGAGGAAATCCTCGTCGGCCTGCCAAAGAAGAACGTCAAGAAATATCCGACGCCGATGCCCAGCATTCAATCGGAAGCGTATGACGCCGCCGTCGCGGAGGCCCGAAAAGGCAAAGGCGATCCTGCGGGGATGCTGAAAGTCGTGCATGCCCTTCGCAGCATTTCACTACATCCAACCGGTGCGCAAAATGTCGACTCTTATGACGCGCATTCGGTGCGGCGGTGGATTGCCGCTTCGGCACGCCTGTCTAAGACTATCGAATTGCTGCATTCAATCAGGAGCGCATCCGAGAAAGCGATTGTGTTCATCGAAGATCTTGAGATACAAAAGACTCTTGCCGCAGCGGTTCCGCAGCTTTTAGGCCTCTCAAAGCCGCCCGACGTTATCAACGGCGGAACGCCCGGAAAGAAGAGGCAGGCCGTCGTAGATCGGTTTCAGGATGGCGGGAAAGGTTTTGATCTCCTACTGCTGTCGCCGCGCGCGGCGGGGGTCGGGCTGACGATCACGGCTGCAAACCATGTCATCCATCTTAGCCGCTGGTGGAATCCTGCTGTCGAAGACCAATGCAACGATCGGGTCTATCGCATTGGGCAGGATCGTGAAGTCACGATCCATGTGCCGATTGCACGCCATCCGGTTTTCGGCGACGAGTCGTTCGATCACACGCTCGATGATCTTCTTGAGATCAAACGCAAGTTGTCTCGCCACATGCTGGCGCCGCCAGTGCAGAGCAACGACGTCAGTCGTCTTTTCGGAGCGGCAATCAGAGGCGAGCAGGTTCAACGCCCGCCAAACTAAGCCGGTCGAGCCAAATGATTGATCTGTGCCGGAGCGCGAAAGCGAGCCGAAGGCCGTCGTGGTCAGAAACGCGCGAGCTTGATGGCGTCGCTCACTGTGCGCCGCGGAGATCACCTCGCACGGGGCCGCACTCCTCCAACCCCCGGAGTCGCCTTCCGCGCCGCTGATTCGCCCAACGCTTTTTTGTAGACATGCCGCAACATCCTGTATGCACGGCGGTTACCGCGCGGCGAAATCCCCAAGGAACTCCGACGCTGGAGCGATGCCCGTGACGAAAAGCTGATCTCTGGCCCGCGTGCATGCAACATAAAGTAGATGCCGTTCCGTATTATAGACCTCCTCGAGGTCGGCGTCGTCCGTGACCGTCTCGATGCGTTCCTGAAGCGGCAGCACATCTTCGTCGCAGGCCATGACGGCGACGGCGCGGAACTCGAGGCCCTTCGCGAAATGCATGGTGCTGATCCCGATGTGGCCGGCGCTGGCCTCAACTTCGTCGGTCAATTCGATCGCCGAGCCGCCAGCCGCCTTGACGGCCTGGAGGGCGCGCACCAATTGATCCTCCGACCTGACGAAGACGCCGATCTCATTTGGCTGATATCCTTCTTTGAGACGGTCTGCGATCCAGTGCCCGACGGCTTGCTGCTCCGCGCGTGCGTCATCAAAAATCCGCACCCCGGGCGTCGGCCCGTTGAAGACCGAGACTGTACCTCGTCGGCTCTCAGAATTTCCGTCGACGTCCGCGATCGATGACGGCAGGAGCCGGTCTGCGTGGGTGCGAATCTGGTGCGACGTGCGGTAATTGATGCGCAAGGTGTGGGAACGGCCCCTTACGTCGATCCCAAGGGATTTCCATGAAAACGGCTGCTGGAAGATCCGCTGACCGATGTCGCCGGCGAAGAACAACGCGTTGGGACGATTGCCGCCAAGTGCGCTGAAGAAACGGGCTTCGGCAATGCCAATGTCCTGCGCCTCGTCGACGACCGCGAAATCGTATGGTCTGTCCGCGCCCTCAGCGAGACGCTCAGAAAGTGAACCGAAAACGTCAGCCCAGGTAACCGAACCACGCTCCCGAAGGCCAGCGCGAACCAGCTCGAAAATCGCCCAAAGCTTTTCACGCTGCTTGCCGCTGAGCCGGGTCTTCCGGCCAAGGCGAGAAACCTGCGAATAGGCTTCCCAGCTCTTGAGGTTCCATGCGTCGACCACCTCGCTCCATTCGCCGAACAGGAACTGCGGCGAGAATTTCGCGCCATCTGCGCTCAATGCCGCTTGCGACAGCAGCGATCGAATGAGATCGGCTGAAGCAATGCTGGGCTCGCCGAAGGCGCGCGCATAGAGATCATGGCCAACCTCGGAAATCGACTTCACAACGATTCGCTCCGCGACGAGCGGCTCATTGCCGATGAGCTGGTCAATCTTCCTTTTGAGCGCGTTCGCCAATGCATGGGAGAAGGTCGTAAGGAGGACCTTCGCCGCCGGATTCTGGCGCGCAAGATAGACCGCGCGATGGAGCGCGACGATCGTCTTGCCTGTCCCCGCTGAACCGGAGACGCGAACCGGACCCGAATAGTCGCGTTCGACGAGCGCGGTCTGGTCCGGGTGCAAAAAGACCGCCCATTTTTCCCACGGGTAGTCGAGCGCGCGCTGCAGCTCTTCGGCGGTGCTGACCAGGCGAAACCGGCGCTGCGCATCGGGATGCGCGAAAGCATCGGCATCGAACAATATGGGCGCGCTCTCCACTGCCGGGGGCGCCGCGCTTTGATAAGGCGCCTTGGGAACTGCTGCGGGAATCTCCGGCTGCTCGCCGACGGCGAGCTTCAGCAGCGCCTCCTGCGCCTCCTGCGGCAAATGTTTGATGACATCGAACAGGCTGTCTTCATCGGCTGTCCGGACGTCGGCGATCCACTCCTCAGGCACGCCGAAGCTCATGAGTTCGAATTTGCGCAGATTGTCGAACAGCTTCGGTTTTGCCGCTTGGGCCAGCGCTTCGATCACTTTCGGCTTAAGGATCTCGATTTCCTCGATGCGCTCGCGGACCTCGACCAGTTGCATGGCGCCGGTTGCCGGATGGCGTTCGATCTTGCGGCGCTCGGCCCATTTATAGGCGTCGTCGTGGTGATCGACATAGGTGAGCAAAAGGCTCGATGGCGTTCGGTGGACGATCAGCCGGATGTCCGCGTTCACGCGAACGGACCAGAAATTCGTGTCTTTAGCGCGGTCGAGCTTGTGGAACGATAGGCCCGGCGCCGACGGATTCATTTGCAGGTCGAAGGCGGTGGTCTTTGCTGCCTTCTGTTCCTGCGCCGTGAGCCGCCCCAGGCTGTCGGTGAATGTATCGGCGATGCGAAAGTCCATTTGGCGGCCTTATCGGGGCTTTGCCGTCCTGTCACGGCCGAGTTTTGCAATCATCCAAGGAAATACGATTTCGCGTGGCATTCGCCCGCAAAAGCGATAGCCCGTATTAAAAATATGCCAGGCGTTACCCCCGTTCTTGCCCATGCCAGGCAATGTGAAGCACTTTCTTTCATTACACATATCTTTGCTTCGCACCGCCCAAATCAGCAGGTGCTCGATTTCCTCAAGCGCCTTTCCAATCCTTTCGATGCGATTCTTCCCTGAGATGAAGTCAACTGGAGCATAGCTGAACTTTACCTGACCATTTTTTTTGACGATTTCGTGCGCCGTCTCGTGATTCCCAAAGCGACTTCTCGGAGCGGTGGTTAGTCCGATATACACGATGTGGTCTTTCGTGAGCGATTTACCGTGATTACGAACGAGCGAATACAGGAACGGCTTTTCGGTATCGAACCTTGGTTCGGAATCTTCCTTGGCCCAGATTGTGGGCCGCGACCAATGTAGCCCGGCTTCTTTGTAAAGAGGGTTGTCCCGTGAGTTACATACCTTTGAAACAGCATCGTTCCATTGAACGATTTTATAGCCTTTCATTTTTCTAACTCCACTCCAAACACCTTCATCACCTCATCCCCGAGATGGTTGATGACCTTCACTGCGATGCGGCCGGATTCCGGCTTCGGGAACGGGCGCGACGTGTCGCTGTAGAGGCTTTCCCACGCTTCAGGGTCGATCTCGGCTTTGAGCGTCGTTTTCAACGCCTTGTAGGGATCGTTCGCGCCGAGGAAATAGGCGTGGCGGACGAAGAAGCTTTCCTCGTTGTAGTCGGTGTCGAGCATCCACAGCGCGATGCCGTCGGTGCCTTCGGAGACCACCTCGCCGGTCTGCGGCTTGAACACATCGACGCCGAACACCTTGACTCGGATCATGCCGTCTCCGGCGTCCTCGATCCTGATGTCGGGCTCGCCGAAGATGACGAAGAGATTGCCGGCGCCGGTGGCCTTGAGGTCGGTCCCCATATGAAGGTCGGGGTTCATGCGCGCTTTCAGCACCGCCACGCGGCCGAGCTTGTCGAACTCGGCGGAATGAGCGTCATAGTTGAAGGCGCAGGCGATGAGCGCATCGAAACCCGCGTCGCCCGCCTCGCGCGCGGCGGCGACGAGATCGGGACGCGACACGGTGCCAAATTCCGGACCGATGAAAATTCCGGCGCGCTTCTGCTTATCGCCTTCCATGAAGAGGCCCTCGGCGCAGATGAAGTTGCCGGGCCAGCCGGTAAGGCTCGTGAAGGCGATACGGTCTTCCTTATGCGCCTGCTGGACGCCGGCGACTTTGAGGTTTTCGAGAATCATCTGGGCGAAGTCGGTCATCGCTTCGTCGCGGTCGATGCCCCTTTCTGGCGGCTTGCGCTTGCCCTCGACGGCGTCAAGAATGTCGATCAGTTCGTCGTTCCAGTCGACCGCGAGCGTGCGATGCGGCGACAGGCTCTCGACCGTGAAGGGCCCGGCGACGCGGATGCGGTCCTTGTCGATATAGGGCTTATCGTAAAGATATTCCGACTCGGCCTTGGCGGCGATCGAGGCGTCGATTTCTTTCTGGCGGGCGATGCGGGCGTCCCACCATTTGCCGTGGATTGCGATGGCTTCCGGGCTTGGCCAGGGGTCGACGGCGTCCGCGGGCAATGTGGCGAAGGCGTAGGTACGGCCGAGCAGTCTGTTGAGTTGGGCGAGCACCTTCTGCGATTTCTCGCCAACATCACCGGCGGCGATCGCTTCGCGGAGTTTTGCGTGCAATGAGGCCGCGTCTGCCTTCCAGGGATCGCCGGCTTGTCTGGGAATTTCCCATTCTTCCCATGGTTGTTTGCGGCCAAGCACTGCGTTCAATTGCGCACGCAGCGGCTCGAGCGTCTCCTGCCATCTCTCCCAGATCACGTCGATCTCGGCGTTGTTGGCGATGCTTTTCAGCGTGATATGCGGCACGCGCTCATAGACGAAGCCATGGCGGATGTCGCCGCGGGTCGGCGCCGTCTTCGGCGGCGTGCGGCTGATCTCGCCTTCCTTGCGCTGGCCTTCGGGCGAATCGGCGAGGAGATAATAGGGATAGCGCGCGCCCATCAGACGCGAACGGGCAAGCGCGATGGCGACGCGGCTTGTATCGATTGTGATCCAGCGCCGACCCCATTGCTCCGCGACATAAGCGGTGGTGCCGGAGCCACAGGTTGGGTCAAGCACGAGGTCGCCCGGGTCGGTAGCCATTAGTATACAGCGCTCAATGGTCTTCGTGCCCGTTTGGACGACATAAACCTTCTCGTCAGTGAAACTACCTGTCCCTGTATCAGCCCAAAAATTTGTGAAGCTGAAAGTAGGATTGTCGTCAAAATACCTGACATACCGGATTGTCGAACCGCCAAGAGTAATTCGATTCGATTTTCCTAGACGATCAAAACCTATTGGGCCCGTTTTCCAATATCCTTTGCCGGGACGGTATTCGTTTCCCTCGAAAATTACCGGAAAACTCGTCGCATTACCTCCGCTCTGGCTTCGAATGTCTGAAGTCGCAAAAACCCGTCCGTCAAAGATGCCGCTAGATATTTCTTCATTGGACATACGACGGCGCGATAAATCATTATGCTCAATTTGAGTGTATACCACCGCACCTTCGCCTCCAACTGTCTTTACGCGGAGGATCTTCCGAAATTTTGCCGATTCTCTTTCCTTGGAATACCAAATAATTAGGTCATAGGACGTCGGGAGAAGATCGCTAGTTTGTCCGGTTGTTTTCGAAAACGCTATTTCACTTACAAAGTTATTTTCTCCAAACACCTCATCCATCAGCGCTCGCACCCGATGCACATTCTCATCGCCGATCTGCACGAAGATCGATCCGCTCTCATGCAACAGGTCACGCGCAACAGTCAGCCGGTCGCGCAGATAGGTGAGATAGGAATGGACGCCGTCGCGCCAGGTGTCGCGGAAGGCGCGCACCTGTTCCGGCTCGCGGGTGATCTGGTCCTTTGCGCCATCCTTCACGTCGCGCGAAGTCGTGGACCACTGAAAATTCGAGTTGAATTTTATGCCATAGGGCGGATCGAAATAGATGCACTGCACCTGCCCGCGCAGCCCCTCGCGCTCGGTCAGACTCGCCATCACGGAGAGTGAATCGCCCGAGATCATCCGGTTCGACCAATGCGCATCGTGCTGGTAAAACTCGGTCGCCGCCTCCTTGTCTTTCAGCCCGTTGAAATCGGCGAAGAGATCGGGCGCCGGAGGCGCCGCCTCATCCGCCCGCGCTTTCGAGTGGCACCGCAGATCGTCGATGATGACCTTCGGGTGCACCTTCTCCTGAATATAGAGCGGCGGCGCCGAGACGATGAGATCGGACCAGTCCTGCTCATCCTTGCCGCGCCACACAAGCTGCGGATCAAGATCGCGGTTGCGCCGCTCATAGGCAAGCCGCACCGGCGTCTTGTCCTCCTCCCGCATGACGGATTCGAACTCGGCGGTCGGAATATTCTTCCGCTTCGCCTCGGCGTGCTTCAGCGCATCGACTTCGATGGGTTTTTTGGCCATTTTAAAGTCAGTCCTCCAGCCGTTTTGGCTTGGCGAGGGACTTTCGTTCCTCAGAAGCCATGCGCCGCTCGACCTTTTTAATGTCCTCCGCGGGTGGCAAGCTCTCCGGACGGATACCGCGATCGAGCAATGTCTTGCGCACGGCCTGATTGTTGGTGACATGCTCAGCCGAGATTGCCCGCTCGGACCTCATCGCATGGGCGTGGGCATTGAAAATCGTGATCTCCGTTGCGAAATCCTTGGCTTTCAGGATGATCGTCGGCGCGAAATCCGCCAGCGGCCGCGCATCTGGCACTTTCCATTGCGCTTTCATGGCCTGCGTCGAGCGTCCGAAAAGCGCTTGATCGCCTTTGCTGCGGATGAGCGCGAAATCCTGATTGCCGCCGGTTTGCTCATAAATGACGATCGAAAGCTCCTTCTCGGTTTCGCTCAGCTTCTTACGGGCGGCGATCCGTTCTACTTCCAAAAGGCGCTGTTCGATGAGTTCCGCCCTGCGGGTCTGGATTGCGAAGTAAGCCTGGGCAAAAGCGATTTCGGGCTTTGCCGGGTCGCCATTCTGGGCGATGAGGTAGCAGGCGAATCGAGTGAGCAGAATGTCGTCGATCTCGCGCCGGGCGTTGGAGCCGAGTTCGACCATTTTCCCGACGTCAGCAAAATGGTCGCGAACGTCATGGCCCGAGACGTCGCAAGCAGTTTTTGCCTTCGTGACGACGTTTTGAAAATTATCCCATTTCGAATAGCCCAGGAGGAATTGCAGGTCTCGCGCCAGCCAGTATTCCACACCTGACTCGGTCTGCTGCGCGTGCCCTTCGAAGGTCTCTGTCAATTGCTGAACGATCTCCGATTTCATATCCTCTGCCCTCCCGGCAGCATCCCCTTGATCAATTTCTCGAACTCGGCTTCGATCTCATAGATCGCCGTGAATTCGGCGAAGGCCCATCGCCCGAATTTTTCCAGATTGTTGACGCCGGGAACCCAATAGGCGCGCATCGTATTGGCCTTTTCCTTCGCGTCTTCGCCGCGATAGCCCTTGATCTCGACGATGAGATTGAGGGGATCGTCCCTGCCGTCATTCACCTGCACGATAAAATCCGGAATGTATTTTCGCGGCGTCGAACCCATGAGGTAAGGCGCTTCGAGGCCAAGGTTCTGGTTTTTAACATAGGCCCGCACCTTCGGATGCGCCTCGGCGACGCGGCAGAACTCCGCCTCCCAATCGCTGTCGCAAATGACCCAATTGATGTGGCATTTGCGCGGATCGGTCTGCCAGCGCGTCTCCTTGGATGTCGTGAAGTTGACGTGTGCGGTCGAGCCGGTCGGATTGTAAGCGTCGAGGATCGCCTTGACGGGATTTTCCCCGACGAGAGAGAGCGTGATCGCGGCCTTGATGCGCTCGGCGGCCATGTCGGCGATTTCTTTATAGACGAGCTGCCCGGGAAATGTGCCGCCGGAGCATTTGAGGTAGCCGCCCTCCAGCCATTGACGGGTGATGCGTTTCAGCTGACCGAAGAGATGCAGCTTCGGCTCTTCGCCTGGATTGCGATATTTGTTGTAAAGGAGATGCCGCGCGAGATGGAACAGGATCGTCGATGATCGCATGTCTGCTAGATGCTCGAGCGTCAGGTCGACGCCCTCGCCGATGATGCCCTGATTCTTGGTGACCGATGGTCCTACGCGGTCAGGGGTCAGGTTTAGGATCGAATCCGGCGTGAAGCGAGCTTCCAGGCGCTCGTCCGGCAATTCGACGCGGTAGCCCTCGACACGCGGAAAGACGATCTCCAGTGGGTCGCGCTCCGGCCTGACGGCGTGAACGCGAACGGTCTCGCGCGGCTTCGCGGGCGGCGCCACGACAGGCTTGGCGGCGAAGTCGAAGGGGATCCCTAAAATATCCGCATATTCGACGTTGAACAAACCTTCTTCGTTCAAATCATAGGACTGACGCCGCAGTCCCCGGCCGACGACCTGCTCGCAAAGCAGTTGCGTGCCAAAGGCGCGCACGCCGAGGATGTGGGTGACGGTATTGGCGTCCCAGCCTTCGGTCAGCATCGAAACGGATACGACGCAACGAATCTGTTCGCCGAGTCTGTCCTTCTTGCCGACGGTATTCATGACTTCGCGCAGCAATGTTGTGTCGTCGATCGTCTCGCCAGCCCTGATGTCGCCACTGCGTTCGACGATCTCACGGCGGAACCGCTCGATTTCATCGCCTGCGATCTCGCGAAAATCCTTGTCGAGCGCATCGCCCGATTCGAGCTGCGCACTGTCGATCAGAATCGTGTTCGGGCGGGGAATTCTGTTACCGTAGTCGTCATAGTTGCGGAACAAGGAAAGGCGGCCATTCTCAGGCGTCGTCGATCCGTCGTCGTTTTCGCGGCGAAAGCCGGAAATGTATTTGTATATGAGTTCAGATGTCGAAGTGTTGTTGCAGACGACGATGAAGACGGGGGGAATTCTCAGTCCCGCCTGTTGCCAAAGATCGGACGTTTTTTTGTAATGACCATAGAGGGCTTCAAGCGCCGTCAACAGCTCCGCCGGCAGGCTCAATGGATCGAGAGACTTGCCTGACAAGCTTCGCCCTTTTTTTGGCAGTTTCTTGCCGATATACTCCCATAGATTCCGGAACTTTGGCGTCTCCCCGCCGGGAATATTGTCGGCCACCGGCACGCGCGGCAATTTGACGATGCCGCACTCAATCGCGTCCATCAGCGAGAAATCGCTCATCGTCCAAGGAAACAACGTGCCTTCGACATAGCCGGAGCCGCGAAGAAAGAATGGCGTCGCCGAGAGATCGTAGACCAGTGACAATCCCAGCTTGCGCTTGACTGCCTCAAGACCGGAAATCCACATCCGCGCCGCTTCATTGTTCTCCTTCGCCTCGTCTTTTTCTTCGCCTCTCAAATCGCCTTCGGTTTCGCCCAACGCGTCCTTGACGCGCTCGCGATAGCAATGATGCGCCTCGTCGTTCAGGACCGTGATGTTCTTCATGCCCATCAACTCGGGCATGACGCGCTGGAGCATCTGGCCTTCGGTCTCGAGCGTCTGAAGCTTCTCGCCACGCCATCCCTCAATCACGGAGCGGGTGCCTTTGGCGACGTCCACGCGTTCGCGCAGTTTGAAAGCGTGGTAGTTGGTGATGATGATTTTGGCGCGATCTATGTCGGCCAGCATGTCGGGCGGAACGATCTCGCGCTGGCGATAGTAGCTTTCGGGATCATTTGGAAAGAGAACGCGCAAGCGATCTTTGATCGTGATGCCGGGCGCCACGATCAGGAAGCCGCGCGAGAACTGCTTGCTGTTTTGATGGCGAACCGCATTGACGGTCTGCCAGGCGATCAGCATCGCCATGACGGTCGTCTTGCCCGCGCCCGTCGCCAGTTTAAGCGCGAGGCGCATCAGTTCGGGATTTGCCTGCTCGTTTGCGCCCTTAAGATGGTCCCAGAACTTGGCGCCGCGGGCGCCCATTTTCGGCGCGACTTCGACCAACCAGATCGCTGTTTCGACGGCCTCGATCTGACAGAAGAAGGGCCGGATGCCGTCAAACTTATGAGTCCTCCAATGCTTCAGGAGTCGGGCGGTCTCCGGAGTAACGAGCCACTGGTCCGGATTGGGAAGGGCGCGCCACGTTTCAACGTAGGTTCTGACCTCATTGATGATCGGCGTCGGGTTGTACTCCTGCTCCTCCGACGACAGGCCATCGCCTCCGTCAAAGACCATTTGCGTCTGGCCGCGCGCCTGCCGACGCTTCTTTGGCTTCGGCACCGGCGTGATAAGATCGGAACGACGACGAGTTTCGATGATCCGATTCGTCGGCTGTCCGTCTGCGTCGAGTTCCCAATGGCGCGCCGGGTAGGCGTATGGCGAGTTAAGGATCGGGCGTTCGAAGAATCGCTCTTGCATGCAATCTCACTTCTGAAAATTGTAAGAAGGAGAACATTCGCTCTTGAATGATGCAAGGGACGAATATTGATTTGCCCGCTTTGCCGCCGCCAAAAGGGCCAATATCGATTTTGGCTCCCGCCGCAACCAGGCGAAAGAGTGCGAAAGGGCGTTAAGTCCCCCTTGGAGGCTCTGCATGGGCTGGTCCAGGGCCGGCGACTAACCCGCAGATCACGTACTAACCTGCCCTAACGGTTCATAGTCGCCGATCGCACGAGCGCCTCGGCCCGACGGGATTTCGACTCCATGCCATTCATGTGCGGCGATGCTGTCACCTGCCGGCAGAGGAAAACCGTGAACAATTTTCTCGAAGCCTTGCGGTGGCGACACGGTGGCGACAATTTCTATATTATGGCACCGTCGATTGAGAAAAATACGTCGTAACATATTGATTTTACTGGTGCCGCAAGAGGGATTCGAACCCCCGACCCCCTCATTACGAATGAGGTGCTCTACCAGCTGAGCTATTGCGGCAATTCCGTCTTGATCGAAAGCTCCGATCTTCGGCGTCACCTCTTAGCGATAAGCGCGGCGCTTCGCAACCGTCCTCTGCAAATCCAGTTCAGCACGTTCAGATTGACGCCGGCTGATTCATTTCCGCTTGACGTCGAAGAGCTGCGCGAACTCCTTGGGCTGTTCCTTTTCCTCGTCCTGCTGCTGGACCAAAGCGGCCATCTCCTCGGTGCGCGATTGCTCAGGCGCCGGCGGCTCCTCGTCTGTGACGACCGCCGCGCCCGCCTCAGGCTTTGCGACGGGCGGCTCGGCTTGCGGCGTCACTGGCGCTGAGGAGAGCGATTTGCTCTGCGCCTCACCGAGCAGCAAGGGTGGAACCGGTGGAAGAATCTGAGCGAAAACCGCTTCCTCCACTTCATCGCCAGAACTCAGACGTTCGACCGGCTTTTGCCAGACGAAGGCGTCGAGCTGGCCCGTCACCGGCGAAATCGGACGCCATTGGTCGGACGTTACCCCATCCGCGACCCAAGTCGGATCGCGCGGCGCGTGCGAGGCCCGCGTCAACCATTCGCGAAAATAGCCGGCGGCGCCATGCTGCTTCTCTTCGATCTCCGCCATGAAGCGGCACATGCGGGCGGTCGGTCGCTCCGGCCCTTCGATCAACGGCTGCATCGCTTCGCGGGCGGCCTTGTAATCGCCGGCCGCGATCGCCGCCTGCGCGATCATGATTTTGCTCTCGGCCTCGCGCGGAGCGAGCCGCGCGAGCGTCAGCGCCCGCGCCAGCCGGCCGGCGCTGGAGTCTCCTGGATGCAACCCCAGATAAATCTTGGCGAGATCTGGATGCGGCGTCGCTGCCCAGGAGGTTTCGATCAGTTTCGTCGCTTTGCGCACATCGCCGGAATCGCGAGCGAGCCTTGCGGCAAGCATAATGGCGGGGACGAGAGTCGGCGCGCGTTTCAGAGCGGCGCGCGCGAGCGTCAAGGCTTCGGCCGGTTGCGCGTCCGCTTTTTCGAGCGCAATCGCGGTCTCGAGAACCGCCCTCTGGCGCTCGCGAATCGTCTTGTCAAACAGTTTCGCGCCCGACGCGCCCTCGAGCAACGCCAATGCGCCTCGCCAGTCGCCGGCTGCTACCTTATGGTCGAAATTCGCCTTCGCCGCCCAGGGCAACGGCGCGATCTGATGCGCGGCATCCACATATTGCTGCGCCTTCTCGACGTCGCCCTGGCGCTGCGCCTCGACGTGAAGGCCACGCAGCCCGAGAAGACGCATATCGTTGCGTTTGCTCATTTCCTCAAACGCCGCCGCGGCCTGGCTCGCCTCCCCCGAAAGCTGGGCCGCCTGCGCTTTCAAAAGCAGCGCTAAAGGCTCGTCGCGGAGAAGCTTCTGCGCCTCGGCGGACGCCTTGCGCGCAACCAGCGCATCGCCAGCGCCAACCGCGATCATCCCGCGCGAGAGAGCGGCATAGCCTCTCTCTCGCCGTTGTCCCCGCGTCGCGAGCGCCATCAGGGAGGGAAACTTGAAGATGAAACGGATGACGCTCCATAAGGCGACCAGAGCCGCCGCCGCGACGAAAATGGCGCCAATGCCGACAAGGACAGAGGTTTCAATGCGATACCCCTGCCAATTGAGCACGAGTTCGCCGGGCCTGTCGACGAGCCAGGCCTCGCCAAATGCCAGAGCGATGAGGACAGCGAAGAACAGGAGGACGCGGATCATGTGTTTCCTGTCAAAAGCGCGATTGGGATGTTTGCGAGGCGCAGATCCTCGCGACGATCAAGACTTCGGCTTGCCTAACGCCGTCACCGCGTCCGCTTCGATCGCGCTCGCCGCAGCCACGGCGTCAAGACGCGCTTTCGCCGCCTCGCCCCATGCCGCCGACTTGACCTTAACCTCGGCCGGGAGCTGCGACCAAATGGCATAGGCTTTGGCGACGTCGAGGCGCGCCAGAGCCTTCTCGATCGCAGCGACGCGGCCGGGAAGGTCGGGATCATTGGGATCGCCTTGCCGATGAATGCGGACGAGATTTGCGGCGTCATGCGCGAGCCGATCGAGAATGCCGCTATCGTGCTTTTGCGCCGGCGGCGCGTCGAGCGTCGGCGCGAGAGCTGCGAACCGGTCCGCGAGGTCGCCGACGCTCGCAACCCCGGTCTTCGCGGCTGCGCGCAAGGGCGCAAGTTTTGCCGGATCTTCGCCAAGCGAATCCAGCGCGGCGAGTTCGTCCGCAAAAGGCTCGCCGCGCGTCACGAGCTGCAGCAAGCTGATCGCGGCGACGCCTTTTGCGGGAACAGCAGCCAAAGCCCGCGCGCTTTGAACCGCGGCCTCGCGATCCTGCTGCTGCGCCCTGACGTCGACCTTCGGCGCCGCGAGCTTTGTCTCGAGCGCGCTGACCTTTTGTTCGAATGCGGCGATTTTCGCTTCGAGCGGCGCAATGTCCGGCGCTTCGGCGGCAGGCGATTCGCCGCCCGCCTTCGGCCGCGCGGCAAGCTCCGCGTGCAGTTCATTCAAGGCCGAGTGAGCCGAGGCCGCTGCCTTGCCGGCGCTGTTCTCAGCGCCCGTCAAACGGCTTTCGATCGCGGCTAACGCGGCAGCGGAAGCCTCGCTCTTATGCTCCAGTTCCACAATATGCGCGTTCAATTCGGCAACATGGTCTCCGTCGTCCGGAGCCTGCTGCTGGTCCAGCATGCGCAATGCGAAAGCGCCGCCAAACCCGGCCAGCGCTCCTAGGATCAGCGCCGCGGCCAAAACAGGCGCACGCGAAGGCTGTTTCACCTTTTCGATCCGAGGCGCAACTTTTGGCTGGCCAGGGGCGATGGTCTCTGGCTCCGGCCTCGCCCCGCCAAGCGAATCACCGCTCGACGCCGCCTCAGGCTGGGGGATTGGGGTTGTCGCGGTTTCGCCTGACGCCGCCAGAGAGGAAGTGTCCTCCGCATCGCCATCTGGCGCTGGGCCAGCTTGGGTCGTCTTTTGAAAAAGCTCGTCCTTATCGTCAGCCATCCAGCGCCCTCGCCTTTTCGCCCTTTGTAAAGCAACCCATGGCCGATCGCAACGATGAAGCCCGGTGTGCTGTGCTGTCGAGGCAGCCGCGGATATGACGCTGACGGAACGTCAGATAAGGCGACGGCTGGCGATCGTCCCCGCCGCAACTTCGACTGATTTGCCATGCTCCGCCCAGGCAGACGCCTGCTTGGCGAAGCCGCCTGCGATCCTGCCGCCAAAGCTTCTGAAAAAGAATAAAGAAACCGAATGCAAGAAATACATACGATAATTTCAGGCACAATTCTCGTTTTCTAAAATCTATCTGCCTGAGACACATGTATTCATCGCCAAATACGGTCATGTAGTCAAACATACCCGAAATATATGCACTAAATTTACAATTGACTATTTCCATAAATGAAACGATACCAGAACATGAATGAATTATTCGTAATTATATTTTATCAGCTCACCCGATCGGGTTTAGCACAAGCCCAAATATGATAAATGATATGCCACAACATTTACATGTTGTTGACATAATTTGCAATTACCCGAAAGCTTACGGCTCCGGTCAAGGCTCTGCTTCGGCGGCGCGGTTGGAGCAGATGCTACAAGGAGTGGTGGCCATGCCGGGAACAATAATTCGATTTTTCAATAGATTGCGCTATTTACCTTTAATCGGGCGAGCATCTCTCGCCGGTTGCATTGCCCTTTTCTGCGCCGCGCCTTGCGCGGCCTGGGCTAAAGCGACCATCATCAATGCGCCTTTTACCGCCAATCCGGGCGATTTCATATCCCTCGAGGGCTCGGGCTTTGGCGCAGCGCCGCAGGTATTCATCACGCCCGGCAATACGAATGTCAGAACCCAGGTGCCGGTCACGAAAGGCCAGGACAATGTCGTCGTCCTGCGCATTCCCAAAAACTGGGCGTTCAGCCTCTACACGGTTCAGGTCTACGATAATGCGTCGTCGACCAGCAACTCGGTCGCCATCAATGCGCCGCAGGCTTTTCAGTTCTGGCGAGCGGACATCGCCCCGGGCCGACCCACCCGCCTCTATGGCCGCAATCTGCTCGTCGCCGGCGGATCGCCAAGCATCATTTTGCTCGATACGCAAACCAACGCTCAACTGGCGGCCAGCGTCGCCCCCAGCAACAGCACTTTCTTTTTTCTCACTTTCATACCGCCGTCCGGCATTGTCGCGGGTCACACTTACAAGGCCATTGTGTCGAATGGGCTAGCCTCGACCACCACAGAAGCGACAGTGCTCGGGCATGCGGCCGGAGGCGACTATTTCGGCGTTGACGCGCCCTGGGCCTATGACTTCGTCACGAAGAACGGACCTGGCTATAACGCCGGCGTCGCAGGCACGAAACAGTCTGACCACCATATCTTCAACGTCAGGACGGACCCGAGCCTGAACCCTGTCGCGAGGGGCGACGGCGTCACCAATGACGCCGGCGCGATTCAATCGGCGCTCGACCAGGCGTCAAGAAACGGCGGCGGCATCGTCTACCTTCCGGCGGGAACCTATAATCTCGGAGTGACAGGCATCGACATCCGGGCCGGCGTCGTTCTCCAGGGCCATAGCAACGCGGACACGAAAATCATCTTCGGTCCGACGTCCGCTCAGGGCTCGTCCTTCGGCATGTCGGGCATTGAAATTCCCGACAACGCGGCGCTGACCGGCATCGCCGATCTCTCGATCCAAAATGTCGATCTCACGAGCCAGAGGGTCGTCAATCTCGACACGCGAGGCGGGAGCATCAGCAAGTTCTTCATTCAGCGCGTCAATTGGGAACTCGGCAGCGGAGCGTCTATTTTTCCGGTCGGCGATCGAATCAGCATTATGAATTCCAACTTCCATCAGGCAGTTAACTTCCAGAATGGAAGCCCAGCGACCGGCGGATTGGGACCAATTTATATCTTCGGATCAAGCAATCTCGTGTTCGTGGGCAACACCATCAAATGGGCGACCGATCAGGTTCTGATGAATGACATGGTTAATGCTTTCATCGAAAGCAATCACTTCACGCGCAGCGCGTCCGATAAGGTTGCCGCGACGTCGGCGATGGCCGCCGCCGCGTGCTGCACAAGCACGCCGGTCGGGACCGGTCAGATGGTCAGTCGCAGGCTCGGACGCCAGTTGACGATCCAGTTCGGCAAAAACATCATTATTGCAAACAACATCTTTGACGTGTCGGACGGCTCCCTCGACAGCACCCTGAACGATGGCGAAACGTTCCTGAATGAATCGAGAGGCCGGGAGGACGAAGGCGTCGTGACCTCGGCAAATAGCACGAGCGTCAGCGCCAACGCCAAAAGTTGGAATTATTATTCAAATTCGATGGTCATCATCGTCAGCGGCGCGGGAGCCGGGCAGTGGAGACACATCACACAGTTGAGCAACAACAGCACCTTCACCATTGATCAACCCTGGGACGTCGTTCCTGCGGCGGGCGATCATTTCACCATCGCGGTTCCTTCTTTTGAAAACGCCTGGATCAATGGCAACACCATGAGCAACAATCCCCAAGGGATCAGTCTGTGGGCAGGCGCATTTCTCAACACCAACGTCTCTTCTAACAAAATGACGGACAACGGCGGCATTTATCTCAATCCGATATCGACCAATTCCGACGCCGTTGGGCTCCCCGAGTTCAGCGTGTCGCGAAACATCGAGATAAAAGGAAACACTCTCGCTAACATAAACTCTACGAGATCACCCTTTATCAACATAAACTTGACGAACATCTGGCCGAACACCTTTTGGGGGTATAGCACACTCGGAGTCGAAGTACGCAACAACAGTATCACGACGCGCTCAGGCACCTATTCTTACCCATACCCGCAAGGCTTTCAGAATGTTGTCTATTACCAGGGGCAGACTCCTTATGTGGAACAAGGCAAGTCAGCTCTTGTCGGAAATATTTTCCAGGGAAATGCCTGCATCAATTGCCCGGTAGACTTCCAGATCGGGACCGGGGATCTCGATACGGTCATCTGGAATTCATATACCGTAAACTCCCCCGGAGTTACCTCGACATTGCTGCTCGATACAAGCCAGTTGAATTACTGGGTTCCGGGATCGATTGGCACAGTGATCGGACATGATTGAACGCGCCTTGTTGCTTCATTCGGTCTGAACCGGCCGGCTCGCGCTAGATCGGACACGACGGAGAAATCCGTCGTGTCCGCGCCGTTCATAACCGTAGAACGGCGGCCGCCGAGCCACACCTACGATCGCGAGAATCGCTCGCATTGTCTGCCAATCCCACTCGCCAGCCCCTGACGGCGCCGCGCATCGCGCAGTCCAGCACGGCGCAAGACTGGGATGCTTTTCTTCTTGCGATGATTTCCCGCGCGCTGGATCCGATACAACGCGCAACGGATCTTTGAGGATGGAGTTCGATCGACATGCGGCGCGATCGCCCGGCGCAGGCCACTGACTTTTGAATTGCGATCAAGGACAGCGCGTTGAGGATGGCGTTGACGCGGCCATCGAGCGGTCGATCGCGCAGCTTCGCAGCGGCCGGACCGAGGACGCCCTGCTGGGTGTGCGCCCTTTGGACTCGCAGCAAGTTGCGAGTCCGGAAAAATCCACGCTCATCGGCCTGATTTGCCTCAGCGCCGCGGACTATGAGACGGCGCTTAACTGGTTCAACCGCTCGCTCAGCCTCGATCCCGCCAATGCGCAAGCCTGGCTCCATCGCGGAGCGGCGCTGCAGCAGCTTGGCCGGGCGGAGGCGCTCGCATGCTATGACGAGGCGCATCGTCTTGGACTCGCAGAGCCGGCGCTCTTCTATAATCGCGGCAATCTTTTGCGCGCGGCCGGCCGGCTCGACGAGGCGATTGCGTCTTACGATGCCGCTTTGCGGCTCAATCCTGCCTATCCGGAGGCTTTGCGCGCCGGCGCGCTTGTCCTGCGTGATCTCGGCTATCCGCAGGGCGCCATCGAATTTCTCGACGAGGCGGTGCGCCTCAGCCCGAGCTTTACCGAAGCTCTGATTGATCGCGGCGATATTCTGCAAGGTCTCGATCGTCTGGACGAGGCCATCGCCTGTTACGATCGCGCATTGAACAACGATCCGGACAACGCTGCCGCCTGGAACAACCTCGGCGCCGCTCTGCTGACGCTCGGCCGCTATGGCGAGGCTGACAAGGCGTTTGACGCCGCTTTGCGCGCCGACCCACATTCTCCTCAAGCCTGGAACAATCGCGGCAATCTGATGCTGGCGACGCAGCGCCCGGAGGCGGCGCTGTCCGATTATGAGCGGGCGCTCGCGCTGCGCGCTGACTATTCGGAAGCGTTGATCGGACGCGCGGGCGCGCAAAAGCAGCTCGGCCGGCTCGGCGAAGCTCTGGCCGGGCTGGATAACGCCCTCGCGTTGCAGCCGGACTCGGACCATGCGAAGAACAACAAAGCGGTCCTGCTGCTGCTGCGCGGCGAGTTCGAACAGGGCTGGGATTTTTATGAATCGCGCTGGATTATCAGCAGAACGCCCAAGCACGCGCTCAAGCTTGCCGTTCCCGAATGGGAAGGTCAGAAGCTCGATGGCAAAAACATCATCGTTTTCGACGAACAGGGTTTCGGCGACACGATTCAGTTTGTGCGCTTTTGCCTCATTCTCACCGAGCTTGGCGCCAACGTCACCTTCTTCTGCCGCCGGCGTCTGCACCGGCTTTTCAAGAGCCTCGCGCCGCCGCTTCGGCTTATTGACCGCCTCGAGCCGGGCGATCTTGGACGCGGTGAGCGCTTTGATTTTCAAATCGCCCTTTGCAGCCTGCCGCGCGCGCTGAAAACGCGGCTCCATTCGATCCCGACGCCTATTCCTTATCTTTTTGCCGAGCCGGCTCCTGTCCAAAAATGGGCGGCTCGGCTTGGCTCGCACGGCCTCAAGGTCGGGATTTGCTGGCGCGGGAGCGCCAATTTGAAGGCCGATCGCGGCCGCGCCGTGCCGCTCGCCCTGTTCGAGAGGCTCATAGGCGCAGGGACGACCGGCGAAGGCGTGCGGCTGATCAGCCTGCAAAGGCCGGCCGACCTGCCGCCGCAGGACGATCTCGCCGGCCTACCCTGGCTCGAACGGATGGGCGCGGACTTCGACGCCGGTCCGGACAGCTTCATCGACACCGCGGCTCTCATGCAGAGCCTCGACCTTATCGTCTCCTGCGATACCTCGACCGCGCATCTCGCCGGCGCTCTCGGCCGGCCCGTCACCGTTTTGCTGCAGCCCATTCCCGATTGGCGCTGGCTGCTCGATCGCGAGGATTGCCCCTGGTATCCCTCAATGCGGCTGATGCG
Source organism: Methylocella tundrae (assembly GCF_038024855.1). Taxonomy (NCBI): domain Bacteria; kingdom Pseudomonadati; phylum Pseudomonadota; class Alphaproteobacteria; order Hyphomicrobiales; family Beijerinckiaceae; genus Methylocella; species Methylocella tundrae. Next base: position 3,271,926 of record NZ_CP139089.1, on the reverse strand, counting down.
GCAAAGCCGACAAGGCGACTGGAGCGAGCCAATGTCGCGCGTCGCGGAGGCGCTGCGAAATCTCGCGTCATGATAGCTTGAATTCTGACCAAGCCCGCGCCGATTCGCGATAGGCTCGTCGCCGCGTCCAAGCCAGCGCCCGCGAGAGGGAATAATCATTTCCGAAACGCGATGAGATGAGCGGCAAACGCAAGCGACGGATCTGTTAAAAACGCGCCCTCCCCGGCCGGAAGAGCCCGGGATCAGCGGTTCAGACGCGTTTGACCGCGGCCATGATGTAATTGATGCTCATATCATGCGCGAGCCGCCATTTGCCCGCCAGCGGATCGAAGACGACCCCTGTCTCATCGAAAACGCGCAGGCCCGCCGCCTCGAGCGACTTTCCGAGCTCAGCCGGGGTGATGAACTGGCTCCAGTCATGCGTGCCGCGCGGCGCCCAACGCAGCACATATTCGGCCCCGACGATCGCAAAGGCGAAGCTTTTGAAGGTTCTGTTGAGCGTCGCGGCGACGAGCACGCCGCCGGGCCGCGTCATCGCGCCGGCGTGACGCAAGAAGCCTTGTACGTCGCGCACATGCTCTAGCACCTCCATCGCGAGGACGACGTCGAAAACCTCGCCCTCGGCGTTCAGCGCCTCGGCGGTCGCGCAGCGATAGTTGATTTTGAGGCCCGCCAGAGCGGCGTGATCCTTCGCGGCTTCGATATTCCGGGGCGCCGGATCAATCGCGGTCACAACCGCGCCATGCCGGGCGAGCGGCTCCGCCAGAATGCCGGCGCCGCAGCCGATGTCGAGCACGCGCAGGCCGGCGAGCGGCTCGGGCCCATGACGGTCGCGCGGGCGCCCGTCGACCGTGAAATGGCGGCTCAGCAGATCGCGCAGATAAGCGACGCGCACGGGATTGAATTTGTGCAGCGCCGCCATCGGCCCGTCAGGGCGCCACCATTCGTCGCTCAGCCGGTCGAATCTTGCGACGTCCTCCGGATCGACGGTCGATTCGGGCGCGATTTTTTCCCTTTGAACCATGGTTTGCATTCCGCTGGGCTTTATTGCATTGACTCGCCGCGCCGGCCTTTGCATGAATGCGCCGCCGCGAGGCGAAGCGATATCGGCTTCGCCGCGCCGGCGAAGGCTGATTCGACTTGATAGGCTCCGGGAGCCTATCGACGCAAATCGGCCGCCGAATGACCCCTCTCGCGCAAGCCCAGCCAAGGAGCGCTTTTCGCCCCGATGTCCCGTCTAGTCATGAAGTTTGGCGGCACGTCGGTCGCAAACATAGAACGCATCCGGAATGTGGCAAGGCATGTCGCGCGCGAGCGCAAGGCTGGCTTTGACGTCGCCGTCATCGTCTCCGCCATGTCGGGCAAGACCAACGAACTCGTCGGCTGGTGCCGTGAAGCCGCGAAACTCTATGACGCGCGCGAATATGACGCGGTGGTCTCGTCGGGCGAACAGGTCACCGCCGGGCTGCTCGCGCTGGTTCTGCAGGACGCCGGCATCCCGGCGCGCTCATGGCAGGGCTGGCAGGTGCCGATCCTCACCTCCGATTCGCACGGGTCGGCGCGCATTCTCGACATCGACGGGTCGGCGATCATCAAGGGATTTGAAGCGCGCGGCGAAGTCGCTGTGATCTCCGGCTTTCAGGGCGTCAACAAGGACACCGGCCGCATCGCGACGCTTGGCCGCGGCGGCTCCGACACCAGCGCCGTCGCCATCGCCGCCGCGATCAAGGCGGACCGGTGCGACATTTATACCGACGTCGACGGCGTTTATACGACCGATCCGCGGATCGTTCCGAAAGCGCGACGCCTCGATCGCGTGGCATTCGAAGAAATGCTGGAAATGGCTTCGCTCGGGGCCAAGGTCCTGCAGGTGCGCTCGGTCGAACTCGCCATGGTGCACAAGGTCAAGACATTCGTGCGCTCGTCGTTTGATGATCCGGAAAATCCGCAACCCGGCACCTTGATTTGCGATGAGGAGGATATTGTGGAGCAGCAGGTCGTCACCGGCATTGCTTTTTCAAGGGATGAAGCGCAGGTCACTTTGCGGCAGGTGGCGGACCATCCGGGCGTCGCCGCCGCCATATTCATGCCGCTCGCCGAAGCTAACATAAATGTTGATATGATCATTCAGGTCGCTTCCGAGGATGCGGGATCGACCGACATGACTTTCACGGTGCCAGCCGCCGATTTTGAACGAACCAAAGCCATTCTGCTTAAGGCGCAGCCACAGATTGGTTTCGCCAGCCTCCATGGAGCGAATGATGTCGTCAAAATCTCCGCCATCGGGGTCGGCATGCGCAGCCACGCGGGAGTGGCCGCCCGCGCGTTCAAGGCTTTGGCGGAAAAAGGCATCAATATCAGGGCGATCACCACGTCCGAGATTAAGTTTTCGGTGCTGATTGAGGCGGCCTACACGGAATTGGCGGTCAGGACCCTTCATTCGCTTTACGGCCTCGATAAAGCCTGAAGCGCAAATTGCCGCGCATTCCTTCGCAAACGCCCTACATTCTCTTGCGGTCCGGGGTTTGCACTGGTTAAACGAACCCAAGGCAGGAGAGAGCAACGGCAAGGGCCTGCTCAGCGCTCTTTTCGCGCCCTTGGCGCATGATCATGAGGCCTCAAGGCCTGGACAGGAAACAGCCATGTATGGCGCCCTCGGCGGACCCCGTCTGCTGCTGCGCCGGCTTCGCGAAGTCATGGCGGAGCCGGTCAGTCCGCAGGCCAGGCTCGACAAGATCGTCGTTCACATCGCCGCCAATATGGTCGCCGAGGTTTGTTCGGTCTATGTCCTTCGCGCCGACGGCCGGCTTGAGCTCTACGCGACAGAGGGCCTGAACCGCGAAGCCGTCCATCTCACCACCATGCGGGCGAGCGAAGGCCTCGTCGGACTGATCGCCGAGACCGCCGAGCCGCTTGCTCTCGCCGACGCGCAAAATCACCCCGCGTTTTCCTATCGCCCCGAGACGGGCGAAGAAATTTACTCCTCTTTCCTCGGCGTGCCGATCCTGCGCGGCGGCAATACGCTCGGCGTGCTCGACATCCAGAACCGGGCGCGCCGGGTCTATACGGAAGAGGAAATCGAGGCGCTCCAGACGACGGCCATGCTGCTCGCCGAGATGATCGCCTCGGGGGAACTGCAATCGATCGTGCAGCCCGGCGCGGACATCGCCCTCGGCCGTCCGCTCAGCCTCAAAGGCTCCCCTCTCGCTGAAGGGCTCGGCCTCGGCCATGTCGTCCTCCACGAGCCGCGCATCATCGTCAAACAGCTCGTCGCCGAAGACGTCAAGCAAGAGATGGCGCGCCTCGACAAAGCCATCGCCGCGATGCGCGATTCGATCGACAATCTGATCGAACGCGGCAATATGGGACCGGGCGAACATCGCGACGTGCTCGAGACCTTCCGCATGGTCGCGCATGATCGCGGCTGGCTGCGCCGCCTGCGCGAGGCCGTGACGACCGGCCTCACGGCCGAGGCCGCCGTCGAGCGCGTTCAAAACGACGCGAGAGCCAAGCTGCAGCGCCACACCGATCCCTCGATGCGCGAGCGCCTGCACGATCTCGACGATCTCGCCAATCGCCTGCTGCACGAGCTGACAGGACAGAGTTTCGTCTCGGCGCATGATGAATTGCCCGATAATGCGATCATCGTCGCGCGCACGATGGGACCGGCCGCGCTGCTCGAATATGACCGCTCCAAATTACGCGGCCTCGTCCTCGAAGACGCGGGCGGCGGCAGCCATGTCGCGATCGTCGCCCGCGCGCTTGGCATTCCGGCGGCCGGCGACGTCGCCAATATCCTTGATTTCGTCGAGCCGGGGGACGCGATCATCGTCGACGGGGCGCTCGGCGACGTGCAGGTGCGGCCAACGCCCGACGTCGAACACGCCTATGCCGAAAAGGCGCGGCTGCGCGCCAAACGGCAGGAGCAGTATCGCAAGCTGCGGGATGTCCCCGCCGTCACGAAAGACGGCGTCGGGATCGACCTCCACATGAACGCCGGCCTTCTCGTTGATCTGCAGCATCTTGCCGAGACCGGCGCCATCTCGGTGGGCCTGTTCCGCACAGAGCTGCAATTCATGCTCGCCTCCCGCTTTCCGAAAATGAGCGAGCAGGAGCGGCTCTACCGCACGGCGCTCGATCTGGCGCAAGGCAAACAGATCACCTTCCGCACGCTGGATATCGGCTCCGACAAGGTGCTTCCCTACATGACCCAGCTGCAGGAGGAGAATCCGGCGCTCGGCTGGCGCGCCATCCGCATCGGGCTCGACCGGCCGGGGCTTTTGCGCACCCAGCTCCGCGGCCTGCTGCGCGCCGCCGCCGGTCGCGATTTGCGCATCATGTTTCCGATGATCGCAACGCTTGAAGAACTCAGCGCCGCAAGAACCCTGCTCGATCGCGAAATGGCGCACTTGCTTCGTCATGGACGCGAGCCGCCGAACGATCTCAAGGTCGGTATTATGGTCGAGGTGCCTTCACTCCTGTGGGACCTGCAGGAAGCATGCAGCCGCGTCGATTTTATTTCGGTCGGATCGAACGATCTCATGCAGTATTTCTACGCGGCCGACCGCGACAACAAGCGCGTGTCGAAGCGCTTCGACTCCCTGTCCGCGCCTTTCCTGCGCGCCCTGAAGCAGATCGTGGACACGGCTCGCGCGTCATCGACGCCGCTAACGCTCTGCGGCGAAATGGGCGGCCAACCGATCGAGGCGCTGGCCCTGCTGGCGATCGGCTACCGCGGACTTTCGGTCTCGGCCGCCTCGATCGGCCCTGTGAAGGCGATGACGCTTGCAACTGATCTGCGTCTCGCCCGCGCCTTCGTCACCGGCCTGCTCGTCGAAAAGACGGCTGGCCATAGTCTGCGCGACGCGTTACGCACATTCGCAGAAGATCAGGGGATACCTATATAAGTCGGGTCCCTGTTCCGCAAACCGCGTCCATTCCCTTCCATTTCAACACAATTATGCTGCCGCAAGAAAAGCTCGATCTCATCTTACGCCGCTTCGAGGAAATCTCCGCCCGCCTCAACGAGGCGGTCGAGCCGGCATTGTTCGTCTCGCTCTCGCGCGAACTCGCCGGGCTTGAGGGCGTCGCGGCGGCGATCCGCGACTATCGCACGCAGACCGCCGAAGTCGACGGCCTTGAGGCGATGCTCGCTGATTCGGCGACGGACGCCGAGATGCGCGGCCTCGCCGAAGAGGAACTGCGGGCCGCGCACATGCGTCTCGAGGAGTTGGAGCAGCAATTGAAGATCGCGCTCCTGCCGAAGGACGCCGCGGACGAAAAAAGCGCCATTCTCGAAGTGCGCGCCGGAACCGGCGGCGATGAAGCCGCGCTTTTCGCCGGCGATCTTTTCCGCATGTATCAACGCTACGCTGAATCGAAAGGCTGGAAGGTCGAGATCATTTCGGCCAGCGAGGGAACGGCGGGCGGATTCAAGGAGATCATCGCCGAGATCGTCGGCCGCGGCGTTTTCGCGCGCCTCAAGTTCGAATCGGGCGCGCATCGCGTCCAGCGCGTGCCGGATACCGAAACGCAGGGGCGCATCCATACGTCGGCGGCGACCGTGGCCGTGCTGCCCGAGGCGGAGGACGTCGACGTCGATATCAACGAAGCCGACCTGAAAATCGACACCATGCGCGCGCAGGGCGCCGGCGGCCAGCATGTGAACAAGACGGAATCGGCCATTCGCATCACCCATATTCCGACCGGCACGATCATTTTCGTGCAGGATGAACGCTCCCAGCACAAGAACCGCGCGCGGGCGATGTCGCTCCTGCGTTCGCGCATCTACGACGCCGAAAGACAAAAGCTCGACGCCGAGCGCGCGGCGGACCGGCGCTCGCAAGTCGGCTCGGGCGACCGTTCGGAACGCATCCGCACCTATAATTTTCCGCAAGGCCGCGTGACCGATCACCGCATTAACCTGACGCTCTATAAGCTCGACAAGGTCATGACCGGCGAGGCGCTGGACGAAATCATCGACGCCCTCATCACCCATCATCAAGCTTCCCTGCTGGCGGACAGCGAAAGCCAGAGGCTGTGAAGGGCCTCGCCGCGTCCTGGCTGATCTGGGCGCTTCTCTCCGCATGCTTCGCGGCGTTGACGGCGATTTTTGCAAAGGTTGGCGTCGCCAACGTCAATTCCGACTTCGCCACACTCATCCGCACGGTCATCATCGTCGGCGTGCTCAGCGCGATTCTCGCGGCGACGGGGCAGTTTCAGCCGCTCGCGTCGATTTCGCCGCGCACCTATCTTTTTCTCGCCCTCTCGGGTCTTGCGACCGGCGCCTCCTGGATCTGCTATTTTCGCGCCCTTAAGCTTGGCGAGGCCGCCCGCGTCGCCCCGATCGACAAGCTTTCGACTGTTCTTGTCGCCATCTTCGGCGTCGCTTTTCTGGGCGAACGCCTCAGCGGTCCCAATTGGGCCGGAGTCGCGCTCATCGCCTGCGGCGCGTTGCTCGTCGCCTACAGGGGCTGAGCGGGCCGCGCAAAGCTTTCGCTTCGAACCATTCGGCTTCCGGCGCGTTACCTCAGCTTACCAAAAGAGGTGATCCATGCTCGGGAAATTGCCCTCGTCGATCGGCCATGCGCTCAAAAATGTGAGGCCGGGGCTCGAAAGGCTGATCTACGCCGACGCTGCTTTGGACGCGCCTGAAATCATCAGGGTCGAGAGCGTCGCCTTTGACGACAACGAAGCGATCCCCCCGCTTTTCTCGGCCGATGGCGAGGGCGAATCGCCGCCGCTGCGATGGCGCGGGGTGCCGGACGGCGCCGCCGGCATCGTGCTTGTCGTTGAGGACGCGGACAGCCCGACGCCGGCGCCCTTCATTCACGCTCTGGCGATCAAGACGCCGGCCAGCGACGATGATCTCATTCCTGGCGCATTGACGCGTAAAAGCGCCGCGGCGACCGAGGGATTGCTGCTTGGCCGGAACTCTTTGATGCAGGCGTCATGGACGCCGCCCGATCCGCCGCCGGGCCACGGGCCGCACCGCTATGTATTCGAAATTTATGCAATTGATCATATCCCGGAGCTCAATGAGCCTCCCGGCAAAAAGGAAATCCTTAAAATCCTGCGTGGGCACACGCTGGCCAAGGGGTGCATGATCGGAATCTACGAGCGCAATGCCTAACTTATGGGCTGAGACGCATGGAACTCGAAACGTCGTCGGCGCTTTATGACGCGAATTTGACGTTGCGAGGGACACGCGTCTGGCGGTCCCTTCAGCCGACAGAGATGAACGGGACCACACATGCTGATTCGCTACGGATACGAACTCACGTTTCAATGCTTTCAACCCACATTGATGGTGTGTCTTCTCGATTCGCATCCCGAATATGATTATCGCATCCGCTACAAAACCCCCTTTAGCGCCGATCCGTCGATCGCGACGCATACCTATCTGGATTCATTCGGCAATCAGGTCCGGCGGTTCGTCGCCCCGGCCGGCGACCTTACCGTTTCGCGCGATTTCGTCATCGAGGACAATGGTCTCCCGGACGGTTATGAGCAACACGCCCAGGAAGTCCCGCTGGAATTTCTCCCGAGCGAAACGCTGGTTTATCTCCTCGGCAGCCGCTACTGCGAGACCGACAAGCTCGGCGACATCGCCTGGCAATTGTTCGGATCGGCGCCGCGCGGCTGGGCGCGGGTGAAGGCGATCTGCGATTTCGTCTGCAACCATCTGACCTTCGGCTATCAATATGCGCGAGCGACGCGCACGGCCTATGAGGCCTATAATGAACGCATCGGCGTTTGCCGCGATTTCGCGCATCTCGCCGTCGCTTTCTGCCGCTGCATGAATATTCCGGCGCGCTACGCCAACGGATTTCTTGGCGACATCGGCGTTCCGCCGGATCCCGCGCCGATGGACTACAACGCCTGGTTCGAAGCCTATCTCGACGGCCGCTGGATTACCTTCGACGCACGCCACAATACGCCGCGCATCGGCCGCATCACCGTGGCGCGGGGACGGGACGCCACCGATATTCCGCTCGCGACCTCTTTTGGCCCCCATATTCTCAAGGGCTTTCGCGTCTGGACGGAAGAAGTCGACGAAACGCTCGTCCGCGGCCTTGAACGGCAAAGCGCCTAGAGCGCTTTCAATCGAATGGAGGCATTCGATCGATCAGAAATCGCTCCAGATTCAAAAGCTGGAGCATATTCTTGTCGATCAGATCGACCGATCTGATCGGAATATGCTCTACTAGCACGTAGAAAGGCCTGCGCGACGGTGTGGCGCCAATGCTGCGCCCTTAACGCAATTTTTAATTGACGCCTCTTGCGAAGACCTCGCGCCTTGACGAGGCGCCGCAATAAAGCCACGGTTCGGTCAGACGGCCCAGATCCGGGCCGCGCGGCGGCGTGGTTGGTCAGATGCGTCAGGTTTTGTGTAGAGGCGGAGCGTTTCCTTCGCGCGCGCGTTCGAATGTGCGTCCTTCGCCCGCGCGAAGGAATGCCCGGCTTGGCGCGGCGTCGATCCTGCGCATCACGCCGCTGGCCTGCATCGCCGCCTTGGTCCTCGGCGGCTGCTCCACCATCAATGGCTATCTCGCGCCCGTGCCCTCCTCCTACGCCAACGCGCCGGGAACAACCCACGTCGAAATGGTGGTTGCGACGACGCGCACGCGGGCTGAGAGTTCAGCGATCATGTTTGCGGGAGGCAGAGCCCTTGAGCCCGGTTTCGCCGATATGATGGTTTCGATTCCGCCGGACGCCAATCGCACGATCGGTCAGGTTCAGTGGCCAAAGCAGCTTCCGGGCAATCCGGAAACCGATTTTGTGACCCTTAAGGCCGAGGTCATCAACAAAGATCAGGCGATCGCCACATTCTCCCGGCTTCTCAGCGAATCGAATAAAAGCGAGGCGCTGGTCTTCGTACATGGCTTCAATGAGCGCTACGAAAACACTGTTTATGGCTTCGCGCAGATTCTGCACGATTCGGGCGCTCTTGGCGAGGTCGCGCCCGTTTTGTTCACCTGGCCCTCGAAAGGCAATGTCTTCGCCTATGGCTATGATCGCGAAAGCACAAATTATTCTCGCGACTCTCTCGAAGCGCTTTTGCGCTATCTAGTCAAAAACCCGAAGGTCAAGAAGATCTCGATCCTCGCCCATTCGATGGGTAATTGGGTGACCCTCGAAGCGTTGCGGCAAATGGCGATCCGCGATGGACGCGTCGCCAAGAAGATCAAACTCGTCCTCCTCGCGGATCCGGACGTCGATGTCGACGTCTCCCGCGAACAGATCGCGGCGATGGGACCTGATCGCCCGCATATCGCATTATTCGTGTCCGAAGACGACCGCGCGCTTGCCGCGTCGAAACAATTGTGGGGCGCCCCGCGCTTAGGGGCCATCAATCCGGATATCGAGCCTTACAAATCCATGCTCGAGCGGGAAAATATCACCGTCATCAATCTCACCCACCTGCCTTCGCACGATCAATTCAATCACGGCAAATTCGCCGAGGATCCGAAAATCGTCGAACTGATCGGCCGCAGCCTCGCGTCCGGCCAGGCACTGACCAATTCACAAGTCGGCTTCGGCGAGAAAATCATGGAAACGACGGCGAGCGCCGCGTCGTCGGTTGGTCACGCCGCCGGCCTCGTTGTTTCCGCCCCTGTCGCCATCGTCGATCCGGAGACGCGCGATCATTTCGGCGATCAGGTCGATCAATTCAGCGAATCGGTTCAGCAAATCGGGCCGCACGTCCCGCACTGAGCAGCAGCGCCGGCCGCTCAGTCCTTTACGCTTATCGGCAATCCGATGCGGATTGCGCGTTGCGCAAGCATTCTGCGGACCGCCATTCAGGGCTCGATGGCGGCGGCGGTTCCATGTTTTGAGCTAGGTCTGAGCCGGCGGCGCGCTTTGGCGTGAGGCGGAGATCGTTCTCGATCTATCCGGGCCGGCTCGCGACTCGCCGCGGGGGCGAGTCGCTGAGCGGATTGGCTTTTCGAACGCCTTGCTACTCAAGCGGCGAGGGCGAGTTTCACAGCCGTTCCGGTAGCAAGAATGCGCCGGAGGCTTACGCCGGTTTCCTCGACAGGAACAACCCCGTCCGTCTCATAATTAACATCGATGATTGCATCGGCGTCGACATCTTCCGCCTGACGGATCAATTCGCGCAGAGCGAGTTCACGCCAGTTGCTTTGGCGGCCGTCGACCTGCACGACGTGCCAGGCAGAAGCGGCCTTGATCTTGCCGATGGGATAAAGAACACGGCCTCCATCAATAGAGTCCGTTGTGCTGATAAGCATTTTAGTCTCTCCGATACCTATTCAGCGATAGCCGCCTAGAGTTTCCCGAAACTTAACCCGGGGTCATTGTCCCGGCGTTGAGATCACTATCGCTCGTTCAAACTGAACAGTAGGTGACATATCACACCCTGCTGCATTGCAGCATTCACAATAAATTGCAAAGCGTTTTATTAAATAAAACAATCAGATATAGCCTTAACGGAGGATTAACTCCGCGGCTCCGGGCGACGCCAGAAAATGGGGTGTGCGCAAAATCAGTGGCGGAAATGACGGAATCCGGTGAATGCCATGGCGACCCCCACGGCGTCCGCCGCCGCGATGACCTCCGCGTCGCGCACGGATCCCCCCGGCTGAATGAGCGCCGTCGCCCCCGCCTCGATTGCCGTCAGAACGCCATCGGGGAAAGGAAAAAACGCATCGGACGCGACCACCGAGCCGACGGCAAGGCTGCGCGGCAATCCAGCCGCCTTGGCGGCGTCCGCCGCTTTCATCGCCGCGATCCGCGTCGAGTCGACGCGGCTCATCTGCCCGGCGCCAATGCCGACCGTCGCGCCGTCCTTGGCGTAGACGATCGCATTCGACTTCACATGCTTCGCGATCCGGAACGCGAAGGTGAGATCGCGCCATTCAGCTTCGGTCGGCGCGCGCTTGGTGACGACGCGCAATTCCATATCGTCGACGACGGCATTGTCGCGCCCCTGAACCAGCAGGCCGCCGGCGACAGGACGAAGCGTCAGGCCGCTGGCGCGCGGATCGGGCATGCCGCCGGTCAGCAGCAGGCGCAGATTCTTCTTCGCGCCGACGATCGCGATCGCCTCTTCGTCGGCCTCAGGCGCGATGATGACTTCGGTGAAGACCTGGACGATTTCCGCCGCCGCCCTGGCGTCGAGGCGGCGATTGAGGGCGACGATGCCGCCAAAGGCGGAAACCGGGTCGCAGCGAAGCGCCAGCGCATAGGCCGCCTCGATGCTGGCCGCCTCGGCGACCCCGCACGGGTTTGAATGCTTGATGATGGCGACGGCGGCGGTGCGCTCGGGATCGAACTCGGCGACAAGTTCGAAAGCCGCGTCCGTATCGCCGATATTGTTATAGGAGAGCTGCTTGCCCTGCAGCTGCCGCGCGGTGGCGACGCCATAACGCCTTTCGGGCGTCACATAGAAAGCCGCCTTCTGATGCGGGTTCTCGCCGTAGCGCAGGGTCTGCGCGAGCTTGCCGCCGAAAGCGCGGAAGGCCGGCGCATCCTCGCCGATCTGTTCAGCGAGCCAATTCGAAATCGCGGCGTCGTAAGTCGCCGTGCGGGCAAACGCCTTCTGCGCGAGCTTCTGCCGCAGGGCGAGCGTCGTCGCGCCGCCATTCGCCCGCAGTTCCGCGAGCAGAGGCGCGTAATCTTCGACCGAGACGATGACGGCGACGTCATTGAAATTTTTGGAGGCGGCGCGGATCATCGCCGGACCGCCGATGTCGATGTTCTCGATGCATTGGTCGAAATCGGCCCCTGCGTCGATCGTCGCCTGAAACGGGTAAAGGTTCACCACGAGAAGGTCGATGGGGCTGATGCCATGCGCCAGCATCGCCGCCTCATGCTCGGGGTTTTCGCGGATGGCGAGGAGGCCGCCGTGCACTTTCGGATGCAAGGTTTTGACGCGCCCATCCATCAGCTCCGGAAAGCCGGTGACGTCGGCGACGTCCAGGACCTCGAGCCCCGCCTCGACGAGCGCCTTATGGGTGCCGCCGGTCGAAATCAGCTCGATGTCGAGAGCGGCGAGGCCGCGCGCGAAATCGACGAGGCCGGTTTTGTCGGAGACGGAGATCAGCGCCCGTGCGGCGCGACGGAACTCGATCGGCATTGAGGCTTCCACCTGCTGGCTGCGTAAAGCAGGCTGTTAGCATGAAGCTGGAGCCGATCCTATCTTCGTTTCATCGCGGCTTCGCCTCCGCCAGATTTTCGTCGAGGCCCTGCCTTGCGAGGCCCGGCCGCCCCTCCCTCTTGCCGCGCGCCGCGAGTGGCGACGTAAAACGGCGCAGCCGCAGCGCGTTGAAGACGACGAAGATGGACGAAAACGCCATGGCGCCGGCCGCCAGCATCGGCGACAGCATGACGCCGAAGGACGGATAAAGCGCGCCCATCGCCACCGGAATCAGCAGAATATTGTAGGCGAAGGCCCAGAACAGATTTTGTTTGATATTGCGCATCGTCGCCCGGCTGAGCGCGACGGCCGTCGCCGCCGCGCCGAGATCGCCGCCGATCAGCACGACATCGGCCGCCTCGATCGCGACATCCGTACCGCTGCCGATGGCGAGGCCGACATTGGCGGCGGAGAGCGCCGGCGCGTCATTAATGCCGTCGCCGACAAAGGCTGTCGCGCCGCTCCTCGCCTTGATGCGCTCGACCGCCTCGACCTTGCCCTCGGGCAAGACCTCGGCGACGACCGCGTCGATGCCGACGGCCCTGGCGATCGCCTCGGCGGTCTTCTGATTGTCGCCCGTGATCATGACGAGATCGAGCCCCTCGGCCCGCAAGGCGGCGACAGCCTCTTTCGCGCCGTCCGCGATCGGGTCGGCGACGACGATCAGCGCCGCGAGCGTTTCGTTAATCGCCACGTAAAGCGGCGATTTCGCCTCTGCGCCGAAGCGCCCCGCCTCCTGCGCGAAGCCGCCGACGTCGACGCCGAGCCCCCCCATGAAGCGATCGGACCCGACCGCCACGCGGCGGCCATCGACGATGGCCTCGACGCCAAGGCCGGGTTTGGCGTCGAATTGCTCGGCCGGCTTCAGAACCAGGCCCTCCCTGCGCGCCGCCGCCGCTATGGCGACCGCCACCGGATGCTCGGAGCGCGCCTCGACGGCGGCGACGAGCGCCAGAACGTCTGCGCGCGAAAAGCCCGCCGCTGGAACAAGGTCAGTCAGTTCGGGAGCGCCCTTGGTGATCGTGCCTGTCTTGTCGAGCGCTACAGCCTTGACGTCGGCCAGTTGCTGCAGGGCGTCGCCCTTGCGAAACAGGACGCCGAGTTCCGCGCCACGCCCGGTGCCGACCATGATCGAGGTCGGCGTCGCAAGCCCCATGGCGCAGGGGCAGGCGATGATCAGCACGGTGACCATGGCGACCAGCGCATAGCTGAAAGAAGGCGTGGGGCCAAGGAAGAACCAAAGGAGGAACGTTAGAACCGCGACGGCGATCACAGCCGGCACGAACCAGCCCGTCACCTTGTCGGCGAGGGCCTGGATCGGCAGTTTTGCGCCCTGCGCCTGCTCCACCATGCGAATGATGCGCGCCAGGGCCGTATCCGAGCCGGTCTTGGTCACTTTGAAGGAAAAACTGCCCGTCGTGTTGATTGTCGCGCCGACAACCTCGGCGCCGGCGCCTTTGGGCGCTGGACGCGGCTCGCCGGTCAGCATCGATTCATCGACGAAGGAGGAGCCCTCAACCACGACGCCGTCGACGGGTATTTTTTCGCCCGGCTTGACGAGGACAATGTCGCCGACGACGACCTCATCGAGCGGCGTCTCAACGGGCCCGCCCTGCCGCAGCACAACGGCCGATCGCGCCTTGAGGCCGATAAGACGTTCGATCGCCGCGCCAGCGCGGCCCTTGGCGCGCGCCTCCAGCGTGCGGCCGAGCAGGATCAGAGTGACGATGACGGCGGCGGATTCGAAATAGACCTGCCCTGTTCCGGCCGGAAACAGGGAGGGCGCGAAGGTCGCGAGCGTCGAGTAGGCGAAGGCGGCGCCAGCGCCAAGCGCCACGAGAGCGTTCATCTCGGGAGCGCCGCGCAGCAACGCCGGAATCCCGCTCTTGAAGAAGCGCCAGCCCGGACCAAACAAAACGAGGGCCGTCAGCACGAATTCGGCGATGCGGGCGGTCTGCATCCCGACGCGCTCCATCACGAACATATGTACGGCGGGAAAGAGATGCGCGCCCATTTCGAGCGCGAACACGGGCAATGTCAGTAGTGCTGCGAGGAGGGTCGAGCGCGCCAGCGCTTTTCCTTGCGCGCGGCGGTCGTCGGCCTGCGTCGGCGCGGGCGCTTCAGGCTTGATCTCGCGCGTCGGATAGCCAGCCTCGGTCGCAGCCCTTGCGATCGCCTCGGCGCTGGTCGCTCCGCTGACAAAGCGCACCGTGCCGGCGCCGGTGGCAAGATTGACATGGGCCTCGACGACGCCTTCGACGTCCTTGAACGCTTCTTCCACCGTCTTGACGCAGCCTTCGCACGTCATTCTCGTGATGGAAAATTGCGCAGTCGTGAGGACGGCGGCGAAACCTGTCTTATTGATCGCTTCGATGACCGCTTCAAGATCGGCCGGTCCGTTAAAGCTGACGTCGGCGCGTTCGGTCGCTAGATTGACCGAGACGGAAGCGACGCAAGGGACAGCGCTGATGGCTTTCTCGACCCGCCCGACGCAAGAGGCGCAATGCATGCCCTCGACGGGAACGCTGACCGGAGCGGAGCCGACCTCGGACGGATGAGAGGACATCTAGGCTATCCTTTGCTGAAGACGCGGGCTTTCCTTTGGGTAAGAAAAAGCAATGCGATGAGACATTCTATGTAGATCATCGGCCGCCGCTTGAAATCAAGAGTAACGCCGTGGCGGCGGCGCGCAAATCTTGAACGGCGTCGTTGCAATGCGTGAGCCTCTGGTCAATAAATACGCCAAAACAACGAGATAAAGCCGCTCACCGAATGGATATGGATGTTGCGGCGTGTGCGCGCATAAACGGAGCCGACGGAAATATGCCGCTGGCGTTCTTTCGGACCCGGCGTTGAGCCTCTACATGGGGAGAGTGGAGGAGATAAATGTCGAAATCGATCGTCATCATCGTGCCGCACGCTCTTGGGACCGAAGCGGCGAAGAAGCGCATTTCGGAGCGCATCGACGTGCTGCGAACGGCCTATATCGACAAACTGGGCTATTCTGAAATCAGCTGGGCCGGCGATCAGGCCAATGTGCGCGTTGTCGCTTTTGCCCAGACCGTGACGGCGCAGATCGACGTCATGCCGGACAGCTTGCGCGTCGAGGCGCAACTCCCTTGGCTGCTTGCGTCATTGGCCAACAAGATCCAGGGGGTGCTGACCTCCAACGCGAAGGATTCGCTGAAAATCGGCTATACGCCGCCGAAAGGCTGAGGCTGAGCGATCGGCGCTGAGCCAAGGTCTCGGCGTCAATGAGATGAACGAAATAAAGGATTGAAAAGCGCCCCTCGGGACGCTCGCCATCCTGAAAGGGCGGTGGTTTCACCGCCCCTCCAAACGCCTTGGGCATGTGCGGAAAATCGCTTAATCGACGGCAACGATCACGTCGGATGATTTGATAATGGCGGTGGCCTTCTTCCCAACCGCCAGGCCGAGATCCTCGACCGCTTCATTGGTGATGGAAGCGGTGACGATTCCACCGCCCTTGAGCTCGATTTCGACATGCGCGGTGGTCGCGCCCATGTGGACTTCCTTAATGGTGCCTTCAAGCGCATTGCGGGCGGAAATTTTCATTCGAGTTTCCTTTTCTTGCCTTGCGGCGCCCGGATCCAAAGCGCCGTCTCCGGCTTCGGAGACGGCTAATCTATAACTATAATGATACAGTTTATAAATTCTTTTTAATACAGCTTTGACGAGGACTTTTCCCGCCGGCTCTTCTAAGCTTCGCAGCGGCGGATAGAGACGCCGGATGGAGAGCGGCGCCGAGAACGATGTTGGAAAGCCCCAGAAAACGCGCGGCGCGCCCGGCCCTCAAGGCCGCCCTTTCGGCGCGCGTGCTGCGTCACGATCTTTCAACGGCGATGACCACGCTTTTTTTCGAGGATGGCGAGCTGCGCGCGCCCTTGATCACCGATCCGATCGGCTCCGGCGTCATCGTCACCATCTATGCGCGCGATGTGTCCATTGCCTTGTCGCGGCCGATGGATGTGTCGATCACCAACCGCCTGCCCGGCGAGATCGTGGACATCTCTCATCTCGATCCGCCCTATGTCCGGGTGACATTCAGTCTCGGCGCTACACGCCTTCACGCGCTCGTCACGCGCGAATCGGTGGAGCGGCTGGCGCTCGTGCCCGGCCTTCGCGCCTGGGTCATGATCAAAGCTGTCGCGATATCGAGACGCGACCTCAAGCCGGATCGCGCTCCACAGCCGCGACCCTGGCCTTTGGATCAAAATTCCAGTCCAGGGAAGCCGTAAGTTCGTCCAGCGACTTTTTGGACGAGGCCGAGGCTTGGCGTCCAATAGACCGGTAGAGCGCGACGAGACGCTCCCCGAATTGCGTGATTTCCGCGCCGGCGTTGCGCCGCCCCGGGAAAGTCACGACCACAGGCGATTCGAAGCAGCGGTTCAGCATGTCGACGGTCAGCCAGCATTTTCGATAGGAGAGGCCGAGGGCGCGGCTGGCGCCGATGATCGAGCGCTCTTTGCGAATCATGTCGATCAAGGCCAGTTCCTCCGGTCCGAAGGAGGCGCCGTTCGGCCAATGGACTTCGATCGAAATGACGGCTGTCTCTCGCGAGCTGTTCGGCATGAGGCGTCCCTGAACTGGAGCATTGAAGCAAAGCAAATCGCGCCGGCCGCGAAGCCGCCGCGCTCAACCTTCTATCTCTTCGCAAAGTCGGACGGCAAAGCCGCACTCCCTTGGGCCTGATTCTGCCGCGGCTCCCAAGCAGGCGCCGCATCCGCCAGCCATTGCTCCAATATAGGATTTTATATCGCTGAGCGCAAAGGGCCAAAGGGCGAACGCCACAGAGGGTAGTGGGTCAGTTTGAAATTCGCCGGGGTTGACGGCGCTGGAATGGTCCCATCAGACATGCCATATTCTGCCCATGGTAAACGCGCCGAAGAAGCCTCACTTCAAGATTACCCCCTCCAAAGAGGGCGGGCATAAACACGTCATTCGGATCGAATGGCCCGATGGCGACGAACAGCTGCTAGACGATGTGTTTCAGTCGGAGGCGGACGCCCACGCTTGGGTCGAAAACGACTCTGAAGCTTGGCTCAAGAAGCACCCCAAGAATCAGCCATGACGAAAACGCCCAAGCGTCCCCGCGACCCGAACCAGCTCGCCAAGTTCGTTATCGAAGCTGCAACAGGCGAAGATGAGGCTATAGAGGATAGTCCGAAGCAAACCCAGGCAAGTAAAGGTGGCACAGCACACAGGCGCGGCGCGAGCGCCATCGTCCGCGCATGAAAAAGATCGCGCCCTACGGCACCTGGACTTCGCCGGTCACCACCGATCTCATGACCGCCGCCGCGATCAGCCTCGGCGGCCTCACGGTCGACGGCGAAACCCTCTACTGGCTCGAGGGACGCCCCACCGAGAATGGCCGCACCGCTCTGCTCCGGCGCCGCCCTGACGGCGTCATTGAGGAATTGACGCGGGATCCGATCAATGTCGGGAGCCGGGTTCATGAATATGGCGGCGGCGCATTCGGCGTTCAAAACGGCGTGATTGTTTTCAGCGAGCGCAGGGACGGCTCCGTCTGGGTTATCGAGCCTCGCCATCCGCCGCGAAAAATTGCAACGCCGGACGGCTGTAGATACGCCGATTTCGAACTCGACCTGCCGCGCCGGCGGGTCCTCGCGGTACGCGAAGACCACCGCGAGCGTTCGCCGACCGATCCCGAGGCTGCGATCGTCGCTCTGGACCTCGATGCCGCCGCCGAGACCGTGCTCGTCAAGGGGCCGGATTTCCTGAGTTCGCCGCGCCTTTCTCCCGATGGTCAAAAGCTCGCCTGGATCGCCTGGGATCACCCCCACATGCCTTGGGACGAGACCCGACTCTACTGCGCGGGCATAAAGGACGACGGCGCGCTCGCGGCGCCGGAGATGATCGCGGGGGCCGAGCCTGAAGCGATCGTCCAGCCGGGCTGGTCGGCAGCGAATATCCTGCACTTTTCCTCGGACCGCACCGGCTGGTGGAATCTTTACGCGCATGAGGGGGGACGCGACGTCGCGCTCTGCCCCGTCGAAGCCGAAATGGGCGGCCCGCACTGGGTGTTTCGCCAGCGATTCTATGCCTTTCTCAAGAGTGGCGGCCTCATTGCGTCGCTCGTCCAGGATGGCGTCAAGCGCACGGCGCTGATCACGGAGGGCGCATATACGACGCTCGATATCGGACAGGTCGCCGAATCTCCACAGCCCGTCGGCGCGGGCCTCGCCTATATCGCGACGCCGCCGACGGCGCCGCCGGCGATCATGCTGAAACTTGGCTTCGATCAGCCCGCCCTCCTCGTCAGAGCGGCCGCGCCTTCCGTTCTGCCGTCCGAGACCGTTTCGATCGGCGAGGCGATTACCTTCCCGACCTCGCACGGGCCGGGTCACGCTTTCTGGTATGCGCCGAAAAATCGCGATTTCGAAGGACCCGAGGACGCTTTGCCGCCTCTCGTCGTCCTGTCGCATGGCGGCCCGACCAGCATGACGACCAATCATTTCAACTTGCAGATCCAGTGGTGGACCAGCCGCGGCATCGGCGTCGTCGACGTGAATTATGGCGGATCGACAGGCTATGGGCGCGCCTATCGCCGCCTCCTCAATGGCCAGTGGGGCATTGTCGATGTCGATGACTGCCGCGCCGCCGCTGAATATCTTGTCGCCCGGGGCCTCGTCGACGGCGCCCGTCTCGCCATTCGCGGCGGCAGCGCCGGCGGCTTCACGACGCTCGCCGCGCTCACATCGAGCGACGCGTTCAGGGCTGGCGCGAGCCTTTACGGCGTCGCCGATCTCATGCTGCTCGCGAGCGACACGCATAAGTTTGAATCACGCTATCTCGACGGCCTCATCGGCCCCCTGCCCGAGACCGGGGCGCTCTACGCCGAACGCTCGCCGATCCATCATCTCGACCAGCTCGCCTGTCCGGTCATCTTCTTTCAGGGCGAGGAAGACAAGACCGTGCCGCCCAATCAGGCGGAAACCATGGTCGCGGCCATGTCCGCGCGGGCTCTGCCGGTCGCCTATTATTTATTCGCAGGAGAAGGGCATGGCTTCCGCAAGGCCGAGACGCTTCGGCGCGTGCTGGAGCTGGAGCTTGATTTCTACGGCCGCGTTTTCGGATTTTCAGCGCCCGGGCTCAGTGAACGCGTCAAAATCGCCAATATGTGAGCCGGCCGCGCTCAGGCCGCATCCCAGGGCTTGACGCCTAGCTCCGCCGCCGCCTTGGCCGCCTCGCCGACGCTGCGTCCGCCAAGCCGCAGCTTTGGTGCGATCTCGGCCAGAGGCACGAGGACGAAAGCCCGATTGAACAGATCCTTATGCGGCAGAACGAGTTCGGGTGAATCAAAAACCTGATCGCCATAGAATAAAACGTCGATGTCGATCAGGCGCGGGCCCCAGCGCACGCCGTCTTTGCGGCCCAATTCGGTTTCGACCGCCTTGACCTCGGCCAGCAGTTCGCCCGGCTGAAGCGTCGTCGTCGCCAGGGCGCAGGCGTTGGCGAAATCTTCCTGATCGAGATAGCCCCAGGGCGCCGTCCGATAGATTGACGAGACGGCGGCGACGACAACCGCCCCGCGCTCCTGCAGGCGCGCCAGCGCCGCAGCTATGTTTGCCGGTTTATCGCCAATGTTGCTGCCAAGGCCGAGGCCGATTTCGACGATGTTCGGCTTTTGAGGATCAGGCCCGGGAGATTGCATCGAAAACCTTGAACGCGGCGAGATGTTCGGCGGCGTCGTGAACCCGGAAAATGGCGGCGCCCTCCGCCGCCGCGGCAATGTTGGCGGCAAGGGTGGCGATGAGGCGCGGCTCGATTTTCAGATCGCCGGCCGGCGTCCCTTCAACGATGGCGCCGAGCAGCGATTTGCGCGACAAACCGACAAGGATAGGCAAGCCATAATGCTGCAATTTGCGCAAGCCCCGCAGCGCCTGCAGATTTTGCGCTTTTGACTTGGCGAAGCCGATGCCAGGGTCGAGGATGATGCGCCTCATCGGGATCCCGGCTTTGTCCGCAAGGCTGAGCGAGATATCGAAAAAACGGCGCATGTCCGCGATGATGTCGCAATCGCGATCCGTCTCCTCGCGATTGTGCATGATGACGACGCCGGTCTCAGTTTCAGCCACCACATCGGCCATCGCCGGATCTTTCTGGAGGCCCCACACGTCGTTGATGAAGGCGACGCCCTGATCGGCTGCGAAGCGGGCGACCGAGGCCTTTGACGTGTCGATCGAGACCGGCTGCTCGATCGACGACACGACAGCGCGCAGCAGCGGCTCGAGCCGCGCGCATTCGACATCCGCCGGGACGGGCTCATGCCCCGGCCTTGTCGATTCAGCGCCGACGTCGATGATGTCGGCTCCGTCGGCGGTCAGCTTTCGCGCTTGGGCCACAGCCGCCGCAGCGGTCTGAAATTGACCGCCGTCGGAAAAGGAGTCCGGCGTCGCATTGACGATGCCCATGATAAGGGAGCCGGACCCGATCCGGTTCAGGAAGCGGTCACGCTTGGCCTGCATCGAATGAGACTTTGTAGCAAGCTCGGCGGTTTGGCTCAAAGATCCTTGCCTTCCTGCTCAGGATAGCCGCAGCGCCATTTCACGACGAAACGCGTCGGGTGGTGATTAACCCAATCGGCGATGGTCGGCGGCGCGGACATCGCGCATTGCATCAAGCTTTCACCCTGATCGACGAAGGTCAGGTTTTGTTCCTGACATTGCGCGGGCTGCGCGAGAGAGCAAACGGTCAAAATCAATTCCATCAGCCCCATTGCTGAGTTCCTTTCAGGCTAATCCAGTTCAATGGCCCCACCACGGCGGTGAACATGCACAATGCACGAGACAAGCACAAGTTGCGCCGCTGCGCTCCGATGCCGGCGCTAATCTCTTTTTTGCGGTCATCACCGCACCGCTTCCGCCGCCTGGGCGATTTCCCGCCCTTCTGATCTCGCGCCGGCCGCCGCTGGCGGTTCGAAAACGTTAGATCGGCAGTTGGCGTCGCTTATCAACTTGTGCCATTTAGAGCCTGCTCCGGGCTGCATCATCGCAGGCCGCCCGTCGCGAGCCAAAAAGGAAAGAGCGGAGGAATCGTCATGCAATTCCAAGGATTCACGCCTTCGCCCGCCGCCCTCTCTTCGCGCGGATTGGCGCGCGCCTTGGCCGTTACGATCGTGACGGCTATCGTCCACGGCAACGCCTTCGCCGAGGCGGCAAAGCCGGAACCCGCTAATCCCGATTGGCCCTGCAAGCAGATTTTGGTGGAGCAGATTTCCCTGCCGGCCGTCTGGGCCGGCCCTTCGATCGAGGGCGTTGACTGGCGAGGCGATGAGGCCGTCGCCGATCTCGTCGCCCACCTCGCGGCGCGCAAAACTCCGATTGAAGCGGCCGAACATTCAATCGAGGCTTTCGCCGCCTCGGCCGGCCCGGACAAGAAAGCAAAGCTTGTCGCCTTGTTTGCAGGGCTGTTCGAAACGCTCAACAGTCAGCGGATCGAGATCATCGACGGATTATCCCGATTCGGCCGTAAGCAGAAAGCGCTCGCCGCGAAGATTCGCGCTGAAAACGCCGAGATTCAAAAGAGCCCGGACGCATCGCGCCCCGCTGGTCCCTCCGTCGAAGGCAACGCCGCCGCTCAAAAGCTCGAATGGGATCTTCGCCTCTTTGATGAAGGGCGCGTCTCGCTATCCTATGCCTGCGAGGCGCCGACGCAGGTCGAACAAAGGCTTTTTGCCCTCTCAAGGGCGATCCAGAACAATCTGGACTAATCACCGAAAAAAATAGCGCGCCCCGCAGGGCCCGCTATTCTAGACGCTCTAGGCTCGCTCGCGAATCAGCGCCCTTAATGCGCCGGCTTCAGTTCACCCTGGGCTTGTCGTTCTCATCAAGAAGAGGCACGCCATAGTCCTGCAGGATCTTGTCGATTTCGCCCTGATTTTCGGCAATGAGCTTGTTCAGCGTGCGTTTCCATTCCTGATCGCTATGACGGACGCCCATGCCGATTCGATAGATCATGCGCGGCCCGATTTTCTCGTTCACCAGCGGCGTCACCGTCACCGAAGCCTTGGAGGTCTTGGCGAGATTGCCTGCGATGGGGCCCCAGAGAATGGCGACATCGATAACGCCATTTTCAAGGTCTTTCATCATGTCCGCTGTCGGCGCGTCGGCGCGCGTATCGATCACCAGCGGATAGGATTTGATGCCCGGCAGCAGCCCGTCAACCGCAAGGTTGGTCGCTGGCGGGGTTCCGGCAACGATGCCAATATGCTTGCCTTTCAGCCGAGGATCTTCGAGCGTCACGACGCCATCGAGATCGCCGCCCTTTTTCGTGACCATCGCATAGGACGCGCGGTAATAGGGGTTTGTGACCTGGACGAAGTCGTCGCCTTGCGGCACCCCCATCACGACGTCGCACCGGTGAGCGTTCAGCGTGTTGCGGATAAAGCCGGTGGAGTTCGGATAATAGACGTAGGCCAGCGGCTTGCCGAGCTTTTGGGCGAGAAGGGCGGCGATCTTGTTTTCAAAACCTTCGCCGGCCTCATTGGAGAACGGCAAATCGCGCGGGTCGGTGCAAACGCGCAGCACGTCCGGATCGACAAGCTCGATCGCCGCGTCAGCGGCGCCCTCGGCCAATGCTGCGAACCGCGAGCCTAACGGCGCGAGGAAAGCGATTGAAAGGACGAGAGGCCAGATCCGTTTCATTTTTCCAATCCCAGACATTCTTTTTCCGCCGCTGTCGCCGCGGGCAGTTTGTCGACGTGGCCCGCGGGCCGTCCACGCGCAACGGCGTCAGTGGAGCGCGCACGAAGATAAACGTAAATATCGTCCAGATAGCACATGACATTTTTGTTATCGCCGAAGGCCGGCATAACATTTTCCTGGCTGCTGGTGACGTTCCTCCTGCCACCCACGACAATGCCGACGAACTCGGCGTAACTCATCGTTTTCACGGAGTTCTTCAGGGCAGGCGCATAGCTCGAACCTTCGCCGTCAGGGCCGTGGCAGACGTGGCACTCGGAATGATAACGGCGAAATCCTGAATAGGCGAACCAGTCGAGCTTTCCATCGGGCTCAATCTTGTAGGTTGGATCGCCCTTCGCGTCGACCCATTTGCCGAGATCGTCCTCTTTGACGGCTGCGGGATCTCCGGGGGCGTCGGCCATAGCCGCGCTTGCGGACGAGATGAGAAGGGCGGCGGACAAGGCCCGCGCCAGAGAGCTAATGTGCACGAAAACATCCTTGATTAGATGGCGCCAGCCAACAGAACCCCGGCGCGCAGGAGCGCCGGGGTCCAAGTTCACATCGTTCAACCAGGCAGACTATTTGCCGTGGAGGGCGAACACGGTCAGCGTGCCGCCGAGAGCCGTATAGTTCGACAGAGCGGCGTAACCGCCGACGGCGCCGAGACCAGCGTTCGGATCCGTCAAGCCCGCCGCGAGGCCGATGCCGGCCCAGCCGCCGACGCCCGAGAGAATCGCGACATACTGCTTGCCGTTGTGCTCATAGGTGTTGACGTTGCCGATGATGCCCGACGGAGTCTTGTACTTCCACAGTTCTTCGCCCGTCTTGGCGTCGACAGCCTTGAGGTAGCCTTCAAGCGTGCCGTAGAACACGACGTTGCCGGCGGTTGCGAGCGCACCCGACCACACCGAGAACTGCTCCTTGTCCGACCACACGATCTTGCCGGCCTTGGCGTCCCACGCGATGAAATTGCCCATGTGGCTCTGGCCTGGAGGCGGATACATGGACAAGGTCGCGCCGACATAGGGCTGGCCAGCGGTGTAGCTCACTCTGAACGGCTCATAGTCCATGCAGACGTGATTGGTAGGCACGTAGTTCAGCTCCGTGATGGGCGAATAAGCCGAAGGCTGTTCGTCCTTGGAGCCGAGGGCCGCGGGGCAGATGCCCTTATAGTTGACGTCTTCGCCCTGGGAGCCCGGCGCATATTTGGCGACGACTTCCGGGCGGCCATAAGTCTTCGAGGACTTATCCATGTCGACCTTGGTCGCCCAGTTGACGGCCGGATCGTATTTTTCGGCGACCAGCAGTTCACCCGTTGCGCGATCGAGCGTGTAGCCGAAGCCGTTACGATCGAAGTGCACCAGGACTTTCTTGTTTCCCTGATTCTGCAGCACCATTTCATTGATGCCGTCATAATCCCACTGATCATGCGGCGTCATCTGGTAGATCCATTTGACTTCGCCGCTATCAGGATTACGCGCCCAGATCGACATTGACCAACGGTTGTCGCCGGGACGCTGCACGGGGTTCCAGGTCGATGGATTGCCCGACCCGTAATAGACGAGGTTCAACTCGGGATCATAGGAGATCCAGCCCCAGGTCGCGCCGCCACCGATCTTCCATTGATCGCCTTCCCAGGTATTGGTGCCGGAGTCCTTGCCGACCGGCTTGCCGAGTGCGGTCGTCTTCTCAGGATTGATGATGGTGTCCGCATCCGGGCCCATCGAATAGCCGCGCCATGCGAGCTTGCCGTCCTTGATGTTATAGGCGGACACATAGCCGCGGACGCCGAACTCGCCGCCGGACACGCCGATCAGCACTTTGTCCTTGACGACGAGCGGAGCCGAAGTTCCGGTCGCGCCTTTGGACGGATCACCGTCTTTCACGGACCATGCCGGCTGACCGGTTTTTGCGTCAAGCGCAACCAGCGTGGTGTCAGCCTGATGCAGGAAGATTTTGCCATCGCCGTAAGCAACGCCGCGATTGACGGTGTCGCAGCACATCACCGGAATGACGCTCGGATCCTGTTTCGGCTCATACTTCCAGATGATCTTGCCATCATTGTTGAGGTCAAGCGCGTAGACGATGTTCGGGAATGGCGTCGAGAAATACATGACGTCGCCGATCACGAGCGGGCCGCCTTCATGGCCGCGCAGAACGCCGGTGGAGAAGCTCCACGCCGGCACCAGATCTTTAACGTTCTTGTTGGTGATCTGGTTGAGCTCGGAGAACCGGGTATTCGCATAATTGCCGCCAGGCATTACCCAGTCCTTGGCGTTCTTCTGCATCTTGACGAGCTCGTCATTGGCGAAGACCGCGCTGTTCGCCATGAGTGCAGTTGCGGCGACACAGGACATCAGTAGAAGTTTGCGCATGAATTTCCTCCGGACCGTTTGTCTTTCGCTGCTGCGAAGCTTATCTTGCTTCGGCAGTGCTTTTCCGCGTGTTTTTTCCGGCAGCGTGTCACCACCTCAGCGGGACGATGCATGACCGCACGACCCACTCCGTCTTCGAATAGAGCAACGACCCCGACCGTTAGCTCATGAAGCCGGAAAACTACGTGACCTGTATATATTGGGCTGCGACCCGACACAATAGTCCTCGCGCAACGCGCAAGCCCGCCAAATCGGCCGGAAAGAAGGCGCGAGCAAAGCTTGGGCCATGCGCGTAGGCCTTTGATTCAAAAACAACATCCAGAAAGCGCGAGTGATTCTTGTAGCGTCTTACGGATAAGCTCGCGTCCAAAAGCGGCCATAAAAAAGCGGGAACTTTTCTTGCAGCAAAAGACAAATTTTGCCGCAATATAATTGCTGCATTGCAAGAAATTCAATCCTTCGCGATCGCACAACATTTTTGCCGCGCGCATCGCGGCCGCGGCCGTTGATTTTCAGACCGGGAATGCCGCCGCGGCGACTCAGAAGCAGCGAACTTCCGCTTCAGCCTGTGCGCGGCGCAATTCGTCCGAGGTCGCTTTGGCCTGTGGGCTGTTGCGGAACATCGTGCCGATCTGGCCAAGCGCCTGATCCATGCTCACGACTGTCTCCGCCGCCACAAAGCGATCGTAAGGCAGGAGAGAAGCGATGACGTCGATCGAGCAGGAGCAGCGCTTCAAGACATCGCGCGTCTCGCCGTTGGTTTTCATGCAGACGTAAACATAATCGGCGCGCGCCTCTGTTGGATAATCATTGACTTCAGCGGCGAAGGCGGGCGCCCCCGCGAGAGCGGCGCCGATGACGCACATATTTATAAGGGCGATTTTCAACATTGCGGTTTCATGGCTCGAGTTGACGATGCGGCGGCGCATGCGGTGGAACAATTCGCCAGATCCTGACCCCGCCGCCAGCGGTCGTGGGCGAAGATTGCGACGAAGGCGCCGAAGAGGACCACTCCCATCAGCGCTCCAACCGGCGCCTGCGCCTCGCGACAGCTACAAAGAAACAGATGAAGGTTCGCCGCCGGCGCGGAGCCGCCGCAGGATAGCTTGAGGCCAGAGCGATGGCCAGCGCGAAACGCGCCCGGCATCCGCAGCCGAAGAGCGGGCGCGGCTGGCGCCCCTCGTGGGTCCCGGCGCTGCTATTGAGGGCGCGTCGCCGCGAAGGCGGGAACGTCGGCGGTAAAATCCGCGAGCCATGCCGCAAGCTGGGGGTAGGCCGAGCGCCAGCGCCCCTCGAAACGCAAATCAAGATAGCCGAGGACGCAGGCGAGCCCGATATGCGCGACATCACGCTTGCCGGACGGCGGCGCGCCTGCAAACGCGGCGAGTCCGCGCGCTGCTTTATCGGCCTGCCACGCCAGCCATTTTTCGTCTTGTTTCGCAGGTTCGCGCCGGCGCTTCTCATAGACCTGAAGCACGCTGGCGTCGAGGACGCCATCGGCGAGAGCCGCCAGCGTGAGCGCATGGAATCTTGCTTTGGATTCGGCGGGAATGAGCGCGTCGCCGCCGGCAAGATGATCGAAATATTCGACGATGACGCGGCTGTCGAAATAGGTAGCTCCGCCGGGCAAGGTGAGAACTGGAATTTTGCCGAGCGGATTATGGTCAAAAAGCCCGCTGTCCGGGTCGTTGGCGTCCGTCGTAACGACACGGATCTTCTCGCTCAGCCCCGCGATGGCGGCGGCGAGGCGCACTTTCCGCCCGAAGGGCGACGGCGCCGACGTTCGCAAAATCATCATCTCGACATTCCCAATCAAAGCGCGAGCGCCGGGCCGCCCAATACGCGCCCGACCAAAGCCAAAGCACAATGCGTTCAGGTGCAACCGCATACAGCTTTAGTCTTTGCTTTAGTGCATGATGTGGGTCCGAAAAATCTGCAACTTTTCGGCATCATGCCCACGTCTTTGTTCCGACGCATGATGTGAGTCCGAAAAGTCTGCAACTTTTCGGCATCATGCTCCGAAGCCGCGCGGGACCGATAATCAACGTTGAGCCGCGCGCGACGCTCAATCAACCGGACAGGCGTAGATCGCCTTGATTCGCGAGGTCACGCGCAAGCTCGGATAGCCGTCGGCGACATTATTCATAAAGAATGTGCCGCTTTCGCCGGGCTCGACAATGCCGCCCGCGGTCAGGGTAACGTCTTGCAGGGAAAGACTCTGAGTCCCGATTTCAACGCGGCGGATGATTTTGCCGGGCAAAACATTGTTCACGTCCCATGTGAACGCATTGGCGAAAGCAACGACCGAGGGGCTGGCCGAGCGAATCTTTTTGAGGTCCGCGTCATCCACGGGCTGCGGCGCGCAGCCCTTGATCTTGTCGCCAAGGCCCGCCTCAATCAGCCGCGCCTCGGCCCGCTCCGCGCACACGTCGCGGCAGTCCGACATCAGATCGCGGATGCCTTGGTCGTCGATGTCGGGCGCGGTCATCTTTTCCTTCAAACAGACATGAAAACAGGTTTCAGCGGCTCTTCCAGAGCTCATCGCCGCCATGAACCCGGCGGCTCCAGCGATGAAAACCAGCGTCGATCTCAGCATCGAGCGCATCCTTCCCTTTTGCGTTTTTCATTTCGGCCTGCCCGATCGTTCACAAAGGCCGCGAAACACATAACGAGCGCCAGAGCCGCTTAGTTTCGGCGCAGCCATTCGACCAAATAATCCGCCCGGGGAGCCTCAAGGCTCCGCGCAAGGCGTTGGCTGAGGCCCGGCAGGATGCGCCTTGCCTCCGCCTCCAGCGTAAAAGGAGGATTGGCGATGATCAGCCCGCAGCGCGTCAAGGCGCCTTGCGGGCGCACATCATCGATCTGAAGCTCGATTCGAAGGACCGATTTGACGCCGCTGCCGGCGAAGCCCTCGGCAAGCGCTCTGGCGAAGGCCCCTACCGCCGCTCGATCCTTGACCGGATGCCACAGCATGAAAACGCCGGACGTCCATTTGCGCGCCGCCGCGGGCAGCGCCCGCGCCAGGCGGTCGAACTCGGCGGCGTCCTCGAAAGGCGGATCGATCAGAACGAGGCCGCGCCGCTCGATCGGGGGCACAAAAGCCATGAGGCCGGCGTAGCCGTCGATCTCCATCGCCTTTGCGCGCCGATCGCGCCGCAGATTGGCCCTGAGCCGCTGGAAGGCGTCCGGATGAAGCTCGCAGGCGAGGATTTTATCCTGTGGCCGAAGCAGCGCCGAGGCGATCAGAGGTGAGCCGGGATAGAGCGGCGAATCGGCGCCGATGAGCGGCTTCACAATGTCGAGATAAGGCTCAACAAGCGCCTGCGCTTCGGGCTCGAGCGGGCTTGCGGCGAGGCGCAGCACGCCGGTTCGCCATTCGGCGGTCTTTTCCGCCTGCGGCCCTGCGAGATCATAAAGGCCGCTGCCGGCGTGCGTCTCGATGTAGCGCAGCGGCGCCGGCTTTTGCGCGAGGTAATGCAGGATTCGCGTCAGAAAAATATGCTTGAACACATCGGCGAAATTGCCGGCGTGAAAGTCATGCGCGTAATTCAAAGGTCAAAGCGCCGGCGGAACGGCGATCTGCCCGATTGGACAGTGACGGCGGCTGACCTCGGGACATGCGTGAAAGTCGCGCAGATCCTTCGAAAGACAGACCCTGACTTCCTGCAGCACGCCGCGTGAGCACGCGACTCCGATCATTCCGGGCCGCAAACGCCCATTGGCGGCGAGAAACGCGCGCTCGATATCGATTGCCGTCCAGGTCTGATCCCCTTTGGCGTTCTGAAAGGGAGGCGGAATGGCGATAGCCTCGCGCGCGCGGCGCACATCGTTGAAGTAATCCGTCGGGCTTTTGCCGGCGCAGACGCCATGCTTGCGCCATTCATGGCGCGCCAGCCCTTCGCTCGGATAAAGGCCGGCCGCGCTCTGGAGAGCTATCCGGGACGGGCTTGCCGCGCCAAACGGGCAATCTTGCGGATAGCCGTGCTCATATTGCGGCCAGAGCCCATGTACGACAAAGCCGAGGTTGGCGCCAGGAGCGCACTGGCCCTGCGCCCGAGCCCCGGCAGGCGTACGGCAAAATCCCGGCGACCAGGACAGCGCCAGGACATAAAAATCGAAGTCGGCGGAGGCGCCGCGCCCCATCGGCGCCGGTCGCAGCGAACCGGAAGGCGCGCTCGGAGCGGCGTTGTCCGGAGCGGGAGCGGCTTTGTCGGCGCAATTGTCGAGGATACAGTCATCCGCGGAAGCGGCGAACCCGGCGCGCGAAAATGGCCCGGCGGCAAGGACCAGACAGGCCAGAACGATCGTCGCGATGGCGCGGCGCCAGCTTGCCGCGCGCGCCAAAGCAGCGCCGAGCCTATGGCGAAGCATCGCCGGGTCTTTCGTCAGGGCTGCGCCATCTTGCAATTGGGCGCATCGGAGTCGTTGCGATCGAGGCCGACGACGCACCATTCGATGCCGAACTGGTCGCCAATGCCGCCGAGATCCTTCGAAATCGAGTAGGACACCGAGCGCACGCTGGCGTCGCTCATGATGACGTGGGCCTGACAATAGCGCCGCGGAATATAGTCGAGACCATTGGAGCGGAAGCCGATTTCCCTGATTTCCTCGAAGGCCGCTATCTCGAGGCCGGTGCGCCAGAATTCGCTTTCGCGTTCGTGAAAGCGCGCCTGCACCTCGGTCAGCGGCGCCGGGTCGCCGCAGCCCGGCATATTGGCGGTGTCGAAGGGCTCATAGCGACGCTCGGACGGAACGATGGGCCGCGCGCCCGCAGAGGGGATGGAGACCGGGCCCATGGCGATCACCGCCGCCGCGGCAGCCACACTGAACATCTTATGCGCCATCATACCCGCTCCGCCCTGTCGCCGCTTTCGAGCGCCACAATCAATGCGACCCAAATTCGCGGGAACGATGCGTCGCAAAGTCCAAGCCGTCAAGAGCCCCGCCGGGAGCATAAGGGATCACAAACAGGCGATTCCGACGCCCGCGCTCCCCGGGCGTCGGCGCTTATATCTGAAACCGGAGGCTCAGAGCCGCTTCAGGCCTTCCTCATAAGTAATGGCTTCAAATGTCTGATCGTATTTGGCCGCGCCATCGGCGATGACGTCAAGCTTTTCCGCCGTGTCGAACTTTTTCATTTTTGTCTTGTCGAGATAAAGGACGTCGATCAGCTCATTATAGACCGACGTATCGTCAATAGGAAAAACATATAACGACACGCCTTCAATGCTTATTTGATAGCGTGACGCGCGGTCGAGATCGCCGACATAAATAAAATACTTGCCGTCCGCCTTGGCGCTCGGGCCGAGGATTTCGGCAAGAGCGGGGAGTTGCTTGTAGCTCGTGAGCGAACCGGCAAGAAACGACAGGGCCGCGTCGCCTTCTTCAGTCGCGGCGAAAGCCGCCTCCAATGTGACCGGAGGATCGAGCGAGAGGGCTATTTCGCCGCGAAAGCCGAAGCGGCCCGCGCGATG
This sequence comes from Methylocella tundrae, assembly GCF_038024855.1. Taxonomy (NCBI): domain Bacteria; kingdom Pseudomonadati; phylum Pseudomonadota; class Alphaproteobacteria; order Hyphomicrobiales; family Beijerinckiaceae; genus Methylocella; species Methylocella tundrae. Next base: position 3,241,190 of record NZ_CP139089.1, on the reverse strand, counting down.
CGTCGGCGCTTTAAGGGCGGGCTTCAAAAGACGGCCTTCGGCCTCGAGGCGCTGAAAGGCGGTGACGTCGATGGAGGTCATTTTCAATGTCCGTTTTCCCGCTCATTCTTGAAAGATTCAACAATATAACGGCCGGTTTTATGCGTAAGTCTTGCGGGCGTTGGCGCTTCGATTGATTTCGAGCGCCCTGTTCGAAGCGCGCGGGCCGCGCGGTGATCCAATCAGGGCGATTGGCGGAAAGCGGACTGTCCGAAAGCTGCGAAGGACGCCGCCGGATCAGGGCATGAGCATCCGGGTGGCGGCCTCATCCTTTTGTTCTATCGTGCATTTTTGAAAGAACCGACGCCCGCGCCGTTATCAATGCGCCGGCTCAGTGTCGGCTTTCGGACGAGACGTCTGCATTCTGAAGTCTCGCAACGCATTTATCGCGCCAACCCATGCTCAGAACATGCGCGCCGCGAAGACGGCGGCCAAAAACAGATAAGGCGGAGACCGGTTCGCGATACGAACCCATCTCCGCCCTATCTGTCGTTCACGCTCGGACCCGCCGCGGCGGAGGCCTTATCCGCGGTTATAAATATCCTCGATGCGGACGATGTCGTCCTCGCCGAGATAGGAGCCGGTCTGCACCTCGATCAGTTCGAGATCGATGCGGCCGGGATTGGCCATGCGGTGGATGCAGCCGATCGGCAGATAGATCGATTCATTCTCATGCACGAGAACGACTTCATTGTCGCGCGTCACCTCGGCCGTGCCTTTGACGACGATCCAGTGCTCGGCCCTATGGAAATGCTTTTGCAGCGACAGGCGCTGGCCGGGCTTGACGACGATGCGCTTGACTTGATAGCGCGCACCATTGTCGACCGATTGATAATAGCCCCAGGGCCGATACGCTCGCTTATGGCTCAGCGCCTCCGGCCGGTTCTCAAGTTTAAGCCGGTCGACCAGCTGCTTGACCTGATCGCCACAGGCTTTGTTCAGGACCAGCACGGCGTCCTGCGTCGTGACGACGATGACATTATCGACGCCGACGACGGTGGTCAGGTAATCATCCGAGCGCACATGCACATTGGAGGCGTTCATGATGACGCCGTGTCCGCGCGTCGAATTGCCGTTTTCATCGCGGTCCGACAATTCCCAGACGGCGCTCCAATTGCCGATGTCCGACCAGCCAATGTCCGCCGGGACGACGGCCGCCTTGTCGGTGCGCTCCATGACGGCGTAGTCGATCGAGATTTTTGGCGCCTGGCTGAAGGCGTCCTTGTCGAGCACCAGGAAGTTCAGATCGTGTTTTGCCTTGGCGACGGCCTCGGCGGCGGCTTCCGCGATGGCTGGTTCATACTTACGCAGCTCCGCCTGCATGACGTCGGCGCGGAAGAAGAAATTGCCGGAGTTCCAGAGGTAATTGTCGTGGACATATTGCTCGGCCGTCGCAGCGTCGGGCTTTTCGACGAAGCCGGCGACCTTCAGCACCGCGCCATCGCGGGCGACGGGCTTGCCGGTCTTGATGTAGCCATATCCTGTCGCGGCCGACGTCGGCTTGACGCCGAGCGTCACAATATAGCCAAGCGCCGCCGCTTCCGCCGCCTGCTTGCAGAGATCGACGAAACCTTGCTTGTTCTGCACGACATGATCGGCGGCGAGCACCGCGACGATCGTCTCGGGATCGGACAGCGCCGCGAGTTCAGCCGCGACAGCGACGGCGGGGCCGGAATCGCGCCGGACCGGCTCGAGAATGATGCGCGCCTCCCGGTTGATCTCAGCCAACTGCTCGGCGACGAGGAACCTGTAATCATGATTGGAAATGACGATCGGCGTTTCGAACACGCTCTCGTCGAGGATTTCGGTCGCCATCTGGAATGTCGAACGCGCGCCGATGAGGGAAATGAATTGCTTCGGCAGGCTTTCACGCGACTCTGGCCAGACCCGCGTGCCCGAGCCGCCGCACATAATGACCGGAAGAATTTTCGCCATTCTTAACTTCCCCGCAGGCAAATCGATTGATTTTCAACCCTGAGCGACTTTCGGGCGCTATAGCATGAGCGTTTCCGTTTAGCGATCACGCCGCAGCGTAATTGTTTCCTCCCAGATGCCGGCTTCTCCTCGGGTCTCGCGCTCAAAAGCAAGCTCGACCTGAATTGGCGCTTGCCAAAATCTATATATGCTGGCGTTCAAAAAGTCGCCTGTTTCCGGCAGCGCGGCCAGCCGCCGCGAGAATGCCGCGCGCCTCCCGCAAGGATTGAGGGGGCGCCGGCGCTGGCCTTTGTCAAAGAGCCGATTTAAGAGACTGAGGCATGGAAAAGCCCGATTTCCGCATGGAGCGGAAACTCCTGAAGCGTGATGTCTGGCCTGTCGCGGGCGTTGACGAGGCGGGGCGCGGGCCATTGGCCGGCCCGGTCGCGGCGGCGGCGGTGATCCTTGATCCGCACAATCTTCCGCGCGGCCTCAATGATTCGAAGCTTCTGACGGCGGAGGAGCGGGAAAGCCTCTATGAAGCGATCATGGCGCGCGCGCTCGCGGTCGCGGTCGGCTTTTCCAGCGCCGCGGAGATCGACGCGGTCAATATCCGTCAGGCGACGTTCCGCGCCATGCGCCGGGCTCTGGCGGCTCTCGCAAGCCCACCGCGCTATGTGCTGATCGACGGCAACGACCTCGCGCCGGGGCTTTGCTGCGAGGCCGAGACGATCGTCAAGGGCGACGGAGCCATTCTCTCCATCGCCGCCGCCTCCATCGTCGCCAAGGTCACGCGCGACCGGCTGATGCGCCGGCTCTGCGCCGTCCACCCCGTCTACGGCTTCAGCCGGCACGCCGGCTACGCGACGCCCGCCCATCTCGCGGCGATCGAGGCGCATGGCCCCTGCCCGTTTCACCGCATGAGTTTCAGCCCGTTCCGCGCGGCTCCGGAGCCGCGCGCGGATTAGAAATTGAAGTCGATCTGAATCACGCCGACATCCGCGCCATGCCCGCCAGCCAGAGTAATGGCCGGGCCGGCGAGCTCATGCAGATATTCGCCAAAAAGGGTAATATTCGGAGCGAGTCTCCATTGGGCGGTCGCGACGAGATTCGTGCCGATATAGGCCGCGGTGTCCGTCGGCGTCATGGTCTTTGGAAGCGGCGTAGCTCTCGAAACATAAACGGCGTCATATCTTGAGGCGCGCCACAATATCTCCGGCCCGAATCTGAAGGCAAAAGTTGGCGTCGGACTGACGATGAACGCCGGATAGACCTCGATCAGGTTTTCGAGCGTCTCGAGACCCGCGTAATTGAGCATCGTCGGGCGGGGAAATGGGGCGCTGAACGTGCCGATGGTCTTGCTGTTGGGGCCGCCCCCGCCGCTGAAATAGCTGGTTTGCAGTTGCAGGCCAGGGTTCCAGGGCAGGCTTTCAAAAGAATAGAGCACGCGCGTCGAGGCGCCGAAGGCCGAGATCGCTTTATTGTTGAACGTCCCGAACTGATAAGCGAAATCGCCGTCATAGAGCAGCGGTCCGAATGCGCCCCAGACCCGGCCGCCAACAGTGTGGCGATCTTCATTGCCGGTCAGCCCGACATATTGGGCGCCGATGTTTCGCCGATAAAAATAATACTCGTCCAGATGAAGTTGATTCGGAAGCAAGACCTGGCTGGCGTAGGCCGCGCCGAACACGCCCGAATGGGTGTCCCAGTCCGAGAAGGCGTCGAGCACCGATGTGACGGGCCTCGCGACGGCAAGATCGAGTGTAGCCTCGTTGGGAAATCGAGCCCGCAAGCGGACGCCGTCCTGGGTGGTGCGGACATTGGAGCTGTCGTTGATCCAGACAAAGCGCCCTGACCCAAGGAATATCTCCTGCCGGCCGAGGCGCGCCGTGACGTCGGCGGGGCCGACCGGCTCCTTCAGCTCGATGAAGCCCTGCTGGATGCGCCCTCGGTCCTGGTCCGTCGTACTGGGGCTGATCCTATTGAAGGCGTCATAACGGGCAAGCTGAAAAAAAACGGCCAGATGCCGATCGAAATGGAGATAGATGTCCCCGACGATCCTTTCGAGATCATAAGTATTTTGAAGCGGCGCGCGAAGACCGTGCCCCGCATTGTTCCATGACCAGAACTGCTGGCGGAACTCGCCGCCAAGGGAGAGATAGGCTTCAGAACCGATTCCAATCGGAATGTAGTGCAAGGCGTCGAGTTGGCCGGTCCTGTTGGCGGGATCGGCGAGATAGCTGAAATCAATATCGTAGAATTCGAGCGGATAAGCGCCCTTTCCGAGCGCGAAATATTGCGCGTGCGCCGCAGGCGCAAACAAAGCGCCGGCCAAGAATAGCAGCGGAAAGACGGCCGTTCGCGCGAAAGCGGATGCGAATGTTTTTCTCCGCGACGCGCGGGCCTTCTGTCCGAACGCGCAGTCCTGGCGCGGCTGCGGGCTAAGCCATCGCGGCCAGAAGGGCGAAAACGCAATCGTTGAGCGTCGGGGAAGAGTGAGGGAGGGCAACACGCGCGCTTTCTTATTTTAGTCTATAGATTTAATAGACTTTATCGCGCGCCAATGATTGGGCAAGCTTTTTTATCGCGCTGCGAAAGGGACTTTTCGATTGGCCGCGGCGGCCCAAACCTATCGCCTTCAGCGTCCGAAAACGGGACAGACCACGCTGACGCTGCGTAACGCGCCCTTCACTGACAGAAGGGTAAAAAAACTACGTCAGTAGCGTAGCGGTTTTTAATCATGCGTCCAGCATCCGCCGGAGCGGCAGCGCTCGCAGACGGCGCCCCATCTCAGATCAAGGTTCTGCGTGCTGAGAGTCAGGCGCCGCGCTCGCGAGCGCGCTTTCCGGCGGTTGTCGGCGAGCCGCTTCCCCTCAATCAGATCCTCATAGGCGACTGCATCGAGGAGCTGGCGCGGCTGCCCGCCGCCTCCGTCGATCTCGTCTTCGCCGATCCGCCCTATAATCTTCAGCTCGAATCAACCCTGTCACGGCCCGACCAGAGCATCGTCGACGCGGTCGACGATGATTGGGATAAATTCGCCAGCTTTTCCCATTATGACGCCTTCACCAGGTCCTGGCTCGAGGCCGTGCGGCGCGTCATGAAACCGGATGCGACGATCTTCGTCATCGGCTCCTATCACAATATTTTCCGCGTGGGGTCGCTGCTGCAGGATCAGGGCTACTGGATCTTGAACGACATCGTTTGGCGCAAAACCAATCCGATGCCGAATTTCCGCGGCCGGCGCTTCACCAACGCCCATGAGACGCTGATCTGGGCGGCCAAGGGCGCGGGCGCGAAAAATTATCGTTTTAATTACGAGCTGCTGAAAGCCGGCAATGAGGATTGCCAGCTGCGCTCCGACTGGCTGTTTCCGATCTGCACCGGCCATGAGCGGCTGAAGGACGAGTCGGGCCACAAGACCCATCCGACGCAAAAGCCGGAAGCCTTGCTCGCCCGCATTCTGCTCGCCGCCACCAACGCCGGAGACGTCGTGCTCGACCCTTTCTTCGGCTCGGGCACAACCGGCGCGGCGGCGAAAAGGCTCGGGCGTCATTTCGTCGGCATCGAGCGCGAGGAAATCTACGCCGCCGCCGCGCGCAAGCGCATCGCGGCCGTCGAGCCCTTGCCGCATGAGGCGATCGCCGCGACGCCGAGCAAACGTTCCGAGCCTCGTGTTGCTTTCTCCGCGATCGTCGAGGCGGGCCTGATCGCGCCAGGCGCCGAGTTGACGGACGAGAAGCAGCGCCATCGCGCAACCGTGCGCGCCGATGGAACCATCGCGATCGGCGCCGTCGTCGGGTCGATCCACAAGATCGGCGCCCTCACCCAGGGGCTGCCCGCCTGCAACGGCTGGACCTTCTGGCATTATGTGTCGCAAAGCGGAAAACGGGAGCCGATTGATTTGCTGCGCACTGTTGCGCGGAAAAATCTGCGCGAGGCTGAAGCGTGAGCTTGCCATTTTAGCGAGGACCGCTTCGGCGCGATCGGGCCGAAGCGGCCGTGTGTTGAAACCCTCGTTCAGCCTTGCGTCTTCTTCAGCGTGTAGCGCACGGTTTGAAGGCGAATGAGGCCGTCGCGAAACACAAAGGTGTCGACGCCGTCGTCGGCGTAGGTCGCCTCGGAGCGCGCTTTCCATTCCAGAAAGAGCGCGTCGCCCTCGAAGAGGACGGTCGGCACCTCCCAGTCCGCCTTCGGCAGATCGGCGAGCAGTTTGATGAATGTTTCCCGTACCCCCGCCTTGCCCTTCTTGACTCCATCAGGCGAAAGGATCACGGCGTCCTCGCTATAGTCGGAGACGACGCCCTCGAGATCCCCGGCGATGAGCGTCTCTGCATGATGTTGGAAAATCTCTTGCGGCGTGCGCGTTGCCATTTTGAACCACTCCTTGCGGCGACTCGTCTTTTTTGCGCAAATCGGCGCGCTTCCGCAAGGTCCGACGGCGTCCAAGCGCCTGGTTCTCATGGGATTCATGCGTTCGCCGCACCGCTTGCGCGGCAAGAACCATGGACGGGCGGCGATCGCGCCTGGCTCCGCCGCCAGAGCCGGCCATGGCAGAAACCAATTCCTCAGTCCTCCTTTTTGACCTATAAGGAATTCAGAAGCGCCAGTTGGGTTCGCGCGCCCAAGCGCCACTTAAACATTGCGCTGTTTGGTCTTTGCGATCCTGGCGGGGGAGGACTCTTATGCGCGGCTTGCCCGGCGTCGTCGCCATTGCCCTTGCAACCCTGCTTCCATCCCTCGCCCAAGCTCAAACCCCTCCGGACGTCCTGATCGCGGGGCAGACAAGAGAGGCAATCGGCGCGGTTGGTTTTGGAGCGCGCTGCTATCTGAACAAAGGCTTTTCGACCTTTCAGAGAAATGGCTCCAGCCTCAAGGCCGTCATTTCATTTGCCGAGATCGTCGATCAATCGTCCTTTGATTTGGGCGGCCAGGCGACCATGACATTCGCCTCGCCGACGAGCGGCAATATTCATTTCAAGCAGACCCCTACCCTGCCCGCAAATGTCAAGGACCCGCCGTTCTCGAACTATTGCGAAACCTATAATGCGACGGCTAAGCAGCTTGTCGTGCAATTCTCGATCGCGTTTCCAGATTGCACGCTTCCGATTTATGCCGTCTACGATGGCGCCTGACATGCTGTTGTGCTGAGTCATTGCCCGGCGTGATTTCGCGGAGGCCAAGATGCGCATTCCTTGTTTCGCTGCAGCCGCCGTAGCAATTGGCGTCAGCGCCGGTTCGGCGTTGGCGGGCGGCAATCCCTTTTTGGGCGAGATTGACACTTTCCTTACAATTTCTGCCCTGTTAACTGGGCTCCGCTGAACGGGCAGCTGCTTCCGATCAACCAATGCCAGGCGCTCTTTTCCCTGCTCGGCACAACGTTTGGCGGCGACGGAAGAACGACTTTCGCCCTGCCGCTGGCTAAACCGGTTCTCACTCTGACGCAGGGCGCCGGCCTGATCCAGGGCATATCACTGACGGGCATTTACCCAAGCCGGAGTTAGCCGTTAGCATCGGATGCGTGGCCTCTCAATGGCCGCCGGCGTCATCAGTTCGCGAGGTCCGTCGGGCGTTCAGGCGAATTCAGGCCGGCGCCGAGGCGGGTTTCATTGACGATGCCAACGTCGCGCGCCGAATGGCCAGTCGAGACGACAGAGCGGCCAGTCTCTCTCATTTCATAAATTATCGACGCTTTGCTGAGCTTGTCGACATAAAGCTCCTTTGCTCCGACCACTGATATTACGGACGCAAAAGCGAGGGCGACAAGGCCGATTTTAGCGCTTTTCATTTTCATATCTCCTTGCACCTGAGATCTTCAATTCTCGAGATGACGAAGATACATAGGCTACCTGGCCTTCTGGATAACCAAGGGTGGCTGCATTTAAATGCGCCGCTGGCGACAACAATGAAAACACGAAAGGCTTGGCCGCGCGGGCCTTGGCCGGCGGGCTACCGTGTCCGGTCTTAACGGCCGGACACCTACCTCAAGACGATAGCTGCTACTCCGCCAGCAGGCGCGACAGGGCGGCGCCTTCCGCCGCCCCAAGGTCGCAGGCGCCCCAGGTGCTGCGCGGTTCGCGCGCGAGGCGCGTCGCTGCATAGGCCTCGGCGAAAACGCCGTTCGTTTCATGAAGCGCGGCGAGCGCGCCGAGCCGCGCCAGCCTTTCTGCGATCATCCGCGCGCGGCTTTCGGCCTCCGCGCTGGCGGCAAGCTGCTTGATTGCTGCGGCGGCCGTTTTGCCCGGAGCGCCGCACGCCGCCGCCAGAGCGTCGATCACGCCCGCCGTCGCCTCGCGGTCCTTTCGCATGGCGCGCAGAATGTCGAGCGCCATGACGGAGCCGGACCCCTCCCAGATGGCGTTGAGCGGCGCCTCGCGATAAAGACGCGCCATCGGAAAATCCTCGACATAACCATTGCCGCCAAGGCATTCGAGCGTCTCATAGATAAAGGACGGCGCTGATTTCGTGACGAGATATTTCGCCGCCGGCGTCATCAGCCGGGCGTAGGCCGCCTCCGCCGGATGCGCCGCCGCGCGCTCATAGGCGCCGGCGAGGCGAAAGGCGAGCACGACATTGGCTTCGCTCTCAAGAGCGAGATCGGCCAGCACGGCGCGCATCGCCGGCTGATCCATGAGCCGGCGCTGAAACACTGTCCGATGGCGCGCATGATGGCCCGCCTGAGCAAGGCCAAAGCGCATCTGGCCCGCGGCGGCGACGGTGCAGTCGAGCCGCGTCCATTGCACCATATTGATGATGGTCCGCACGCCCGCGCCTTCCTCGCCGACGCGCTCGGCATAGGCGCCGATGAATTCGACCTCAGCGGATGCGTTGGAGCGGTTGCCGAGCTTGTCCTTGAGGCGCTGGAGCCTCAGCCCGTTGACGGCGCCGTCCGGACGAAAGCGCGGCGCGAGGAAACAGGTGAGGCCGCCCGGCGCCTGCGCCAGCACGAGAAAGGCGTCGGACATCGGCGCCGACATGAACCATTTATGGCCGGAAATCTCATAATGTCCGTTACAGGCTTTGGCCCCGGTAATCGTCGCGCGCACATCCGTGCCGGACTGGCGCTCCGTCATGCCCATGCCGATCGTCGCGGCCTTTTTCTCGAACCACGGCTTCATCGCGCCGTCGTAGTCGCGCGACAGAATATGCGGCAGCCATGCCGACAGGAGCGATGACGAGGCGCTGAGCGCCGCTGCCGCCGCATTGGTCATGGTCAGGGGGCAGATATGCCCGGCTTCGATCTGCGTCGCCATATAAAGCCGCGCGGCGCGTTCGGTGACGCGCGTGGCGCCCGCCTCGGAGGCCGAACCATGCAGCCCCGCCGCCATGCTTTTTTGCATCAATGCATGATAGGCCGGATGAAACTCGATCCTGTCGGCGCGCCCGCCATCCGGTTCGACAATGCGAAGGCGCGGCGGATTCTCATTGGCGAGGCGGCCGAGTTCGATCGTCCCGGCCGAGCCGAAATCCTTGCCGAAGGCTGCGAGCCCCGAGCAATCGGGGTCGACGCCAGCGCGCAAAACCGCCTCGCGAAGCGCGACGTCGGCGCCAAAGAGATCAATATCCTCGAAGCGCGGCGACTGATTGAAGGAGGCCGCTTCAAACCCGCCTGCGACGCGAGACATGGCAAAACTCCCGGCGCCCAATGCTGGGGCATGATCATTTGAATGATCTTGTCGATCATGCCCTATTCGAAGGCGACGACGAGCCCGAGTTTCTCGAAATCGGCTTCAATAGCCTGCATGATGATCTGCAATTCCTCAACGCCGATTTCGACGCCCTGATGCGGCGGATCCCAGGTCATGATCTGGTCCATGTCGATGACGAAATCGATCGCCTCCTCGGAATCCGGCGGTTGCGCCGCCGGCAGGATCGTCAAAACCTTGTCGGTCCACAATATGCGGATCGCGCCTTCCGTCAGGGTGATCCGCGGCCCCCCGCGTCGCGTGGCCATGCTCAACTCATCCCGTTCATGTTGTATTGACGCATGATCTCATCCATGAGCCCGAAACTTTAGACTTCCGTCGCGCCGCGCGCGGCCTCGACGACTTTGCGCATGAGGCTCGGCAGAGCCTCCCCGTCGAGCCTTTCCGCGGGCGTCCAGCGGCAACCCTCGGGCGCCGCGCTTGCCATCTCAACTTCGCCCACATAAACGGAAAGCTGCAAGGCAAAATGCGTGAATACATGCTCGACGCAGCCGTCGAGCTTGCGGTAGCGGGCCTTGATCGGCGCCAGATCCAGCGCAGATCCTTCGATGAAATCACCGCTCCAGGGCGTTCCCGGAATTTCCGTCATCCCTCCGAGCAGGCCCTTCGGCGCACGCGTGCGCACCAGAACCGCGCCATCCGCGCGCGTGACATAGAATGCCGCGCCGCGCCGCCGCGGACGGACGGTTTTGGGCGTTCTGACCGGAAAGCGCGCCGGATCGCCAAGGGCTTTGCCCCCGCAAGCCAGCGAGAGCGGGCAGATCGCGCAAGCGGGCTGCTTTGGCGTGCAGATCGTCGCGCCAAGATCCATCATCGCCTGCGCGTAATCGCCGGCGCGATGGTCCGGCGTGATCGCGGCGGCCCTTTCCCGGATGAGCGGCTTTGCCGCCGGCGTCGGCGTCTCGATGGCGAAGAGCCGCGCGACGACGCGCTCGACATTGCCATCGACCACCACGGCGCGCCGCCCGAAGGCGATCGCCGCGATCGCCGCCGCCGTATAGGGCCCAAGTCCCGGCAGCGCGCGCAGCGCCGCCTCATCGTCCGGGAAGCGCCCGCCAAACCGCTGGACGATCGCAAGCGCACAGGCGTGAAGGTTGCGCGCCCGCGAATAATAGCCAAGACCGGCCCATTGCCGCATCACCTCGTCAACGGGTGCCGCCGCCAGCGCCGCGACATCCGGCCAGCGCTTGAGAAAAGCCGCGAAATAGGGCTTCACCGCTGTGACCGTCGTCTGCTGCAGCATGATCTCGGAGAGCCAGACCGCGTAAGGATCGCTCGGCTCGCCGGGGGCGGCGCGCCAGGGCAGCGCACGGCGATGCCGATCATACCAGACGAGCACCGCGCTGGCGTGGGAAGTATTAGACGAAACGTCATACATGCGCCTCGTTTAGCCGCTCTCCTTCCCCGCGAAAAGCCATGACATCATTGCGGGGGAGCAAAGTGATGAATGAGCCGTCGCCTTTGAAGGTAAGCCCCGTTCCCGTGGGACGGCAAGGCGCGACGCCCTATCTCAGCGTGCGCGCCGCCAGCACCGCCATAGATTTTTACAAGCGCGCCTTCGGGGCCGTCGAAAGGGTTCGCATTGAACATGAAGGCTGCGTCGGCCACGCCGAACTGGAAATCGGCGACGCCCGCATCATGCTGTCCGACGAATTTCCCGATTACGAGGCGCTGTCGCCGCAGACCATCGGCGGCACGCCGGTGCTGATCCATCTCTATGTCGCGGATGTCGATGGCTTTACCCGGCGCGCCGAGGATGAGGGGCTGAAAGTGCTGCGCCCGGTGGCCAACCAGTTCTACGGTGACCGGGGCGGCAAATTCGAGGACCCGTTCGGGCATCGCTGGTGGATCGCAAGCCACATCGAGGATGTTTCAATCGATGAAATCCGCCGGCGCGCCGAAGCGCTGCACGGCGGGGCGCCCGAGAAAACCGGCTGAGCCGCGGCCGTTGCGACAGGATCATGCGCTGGAAAAGGAAGATCGCTTTCGTGTTCGACGCCCATTCGGGCTACCTCGCCCGGCCGGCGCAATATTTTGCCGCTGAGCCGTAAAAGCGCTAGAAAAAGCCATGCGAGCGTTCCGTCCCAAAGATCCCTGGTCAAGACCGCTCGCCGACCTTGTCGGACCGATCATCGATCCGACGTTGGCGCGGCGAGGATTCGGGCAATCCGACGTTATTTTGTTTTGGGACGAGATCGTCGGCGAGCGCCTCGCCGCGATGTCGCAGCCGATCAAGCTGCAATGGCCGCCGCGCCCGCGCGGGACGGCGGGCGGATCTTCTCCGGCCTCGCTCATCGTGCGCGTCGAAACGGGCTTTGCGCTGGAGCTGCAACATCGCGCCGGCGCCGTCATCGAGCGCGTCAACGCGCATCTTGGCTGGCGTTGCGTCGACCGGCTGCTGCTGAAGCAAGGTCCGCTCGAAAGGCGCGCGCCTGCGCGACCGCCTCGCACGCCCCCCGCTCTCGCGATCGTGAAGGCCGCTGAAGCGGCTGTCGGAAATATCCCCGACGAAGCGCTCCGCAAGGCCTTGACGCGGCTCGGGGCCTGTGTGCTAACCCGCTCGTCGCTGAGCGGCCGCGATTAGTGGGGTTCCTACGCCTTGATGCCGTTTTTCAGCTACGCCATGATCGTTTTGCCTGCGCCTTCAATCAGACGCACCGCTATCAATCAGAAGCGCCCGCAAACCAAAAAGTCGCCGCTTACGTGAAAAGAACGCGATAAAACAAACCATTAGAGATAATTCTCGCCCTCCGGATGGATCGAAACCCATGCAGACGCTAACCAAAAGCCCGGCCGTTCAGAGCCGCCGCGTCCTTTTCCGGATCGCCGCCGCCCTCCTCCTTGGACTTGCAGGGGGCTCCCCGGCATTCGCCCAAGGCTCCAGCGTGCCGGTCGATCAACTCATGGCTGGCGAGGCCTTGCCGGATCTGGCGCTCGGCAAGAGCGACGCGCCCGTCACGATCGTCGAATACGCCTCGATGACCTGCTCCCATTGCGCGGCGTTTTACGCCGAGACATTTCCAACCTTGAAAAGCAAATATATCGACACCGGCAAGGTGCGCTTCATCCTGCGCGAGTTTCCGCTGGACCCGCTCGCCACGGCAGGCTTCATGCTCGCCCGCTGCGCCGGCGACGACAAGCGCAACGCCATCGTCGATTTGCTGTTCTTGCAACAGAAGAACTGGGCGTTTACCGACAAGCCTGTGGAATCCCTCGCCAACCTCGTGAAACAGACGGGCATGGGCCAGGAAGCCTTCGAGACCTGTCTCAAAAACCAGGATCTTTACGATAAGATCAATAAGATACGCGATCACGCCTCGGAGAAGTTCGGAGTGAGCGCGACGCCGACGTTCTTCTTCAACGGCCAGAAGCAGACAGGCGAAATATCGCCCGAAAAGCTCGACCAGATTTTGGAGCCTTTGCTGAAAAGCTGAGGCTGCGGGCAGCCCATAAGCATTTTCAGGCGGTCGGGAAGCCGGTCCGCGTCAGGAAAGGGCGCTCGTCGGCAGGACGGCGCCCTTCCCGGCCCGCGGTACCTCAGAACATATCGAGGGCGACGCGGGCCTCGTCGGACATGCGGCTCTGATCCCAGGGCGGATCGAAAACGACGTCGACTTTCGCGCTGAGCGTTCCATTGACGGAGCCGACCGCGGTCTCGACCATGCGCGCCAGTTCACCCGCCACGGGACAGCCCGGCGCCGTCAGGGTCATTTCAACCTTGACCGCGCGTTCGGCCTCGAGCTCGACCTTATAGATCAGCCCCAGTTCGTAGATGTCGCAAGGTATCTCAGGATCGAATACGGTCTTGAAGGCCGCGATCGCGTCGTCGATGAAGCGAGCCCGTTCGGGTTGCGGAATGGAGCCGTCGAATATCCACTGCGGCTCGTTCGGCATGACGTCCGCAGTTTCGGCGGCTTGCAATTCGGCCATGGATCGGCTCCTCATCCTTCCGCGTGGACCGGTTCAAGGCCGGCGACGCTCGCTTAAACTTGTGTTCGCGGCCCGAAAATTTCAAACCTTCACAGTTGAGCATGACCGATCCGGATTAAACCGATCATACTCGCGCTCCCTTCTGCCATGATCCCAAAAATCTGCAACTCTCGCAGGATCACGCCTCAGGCGAACAGGCGCTCGGCCTTGGTCAAGGCCTCGGCGAGCTTGTCGACCTCATCGAAGGTATTGTACAGCGCAAAAGACGCGCGGCACGTCGATGTGACCCCGAACCGGCTCAGCAGCGGCTGCGCGCAATGAGTTCCGGCGCGCACCGCGACTCCGGCGCGGTCAAGAATGGTCGCGACATCATGCGCATGGGCGTTCTTCATCTCGAAGGAGATGATCGCGCCCTTGCCTTTGGCGCGGCCGAAAATGCGCAGCGAATTCATTTGCGACAGGCGCTCATGCGCATATTCGCTCAGCGCCGTTTCATGCGCATGAATGCGATCGCGCCCGAGCCGCTGCATATAGTCGAGAGCGGCCCCAAGTCCCACCGCCTGGATGATCGGCGGCGTGCCGGCCTCGAAGCGATGCGGCGGATCATTATAGGTGACGAGATCGCGGGTGACTTCCTTGATCATCTCGCCGCCGCCGAGGAAGGGCGGCATTTGCTCCAGCCATTTCGCCTTGCCGTAGAGCGCGCCGATACCGGTCGGCCCATAGAGCTTATGCCCCGTCACGACATAAAAATCGGCGTCGAGATCGCGCACGTCGACGGAAAGATGCACCGCCGCCTGCGAACCGTCGACGAGAACCGGAATGCCCCGCTCATGCGCTATGCGGATGATCTCCTTGATCGGCGTCACCGTGCCGAGAACGTTCGACATATGCGTGATGGCCACGATCTTGGTCCTGGGGCTCAGGGCCGCCTCGAAACGCTCGAGCGAGAACTCGCCCTCATCGTCGACGTCGACCCATTTCAGCACGGCGCCCTTGCGCTCGCGCAAAAAATGCCAGGGCACGATATTGGCGTGATGCTCCATGATCGAGAGCACGATTTCATCGCCCGCGCCGATAAAGGCCTCGCCGAAGGAGGCGGCGACGAGATTGATCGCCTCGGTCGCGGATTTCGTGAAGACGATCTCGTTCACGCTCTCCGCATTGAGGAAAGATCTGACGCTTTCGCGCGCGGCCTCAAAAGCGTCCGTCGCGGCGTTGGCGAGAAAATGCAGCCCGCGATGAACATTGGCGTATTCATGATAGGTCGCATGCACCATCCGATCGACGACGGCCTTCGGCTTTTGCGCCGAGGCGCCATTGTCGAGATAGACGAGCGGCTTGCCGTAGATCTCCATCGACAGGATCGGGAAGTCTTCGCGCACTTTGGCGACGTCGTAAGGCGCCGGCGCGACGATATGCTTGTTCATGCCTTTTCCCCCCGCGCAGACAGCCAGCGCGCGATTTCGGCGCGGAATGGCGTGGCCAGCTCCTCGTCGTCGAACTCGTCGAGAAGGTCGGCGGCGAAAGCTTCGAGCAGCAGGGCCTCGGCCTCGGCGAAAGGCAGGCCCCGCGCCTGAAGGTAGAACAGCTGGTCGTCATTGAGGCCGCCGCAGGTCGCGCCATGGCCGCAGGCGACGTCGTCGGCGAAGATCTCAAGCTCCGGCTTGTTGTTCATCGCGACATTGTCCGACAGAAGCAGCGCCTTGCTCAGCATCCGGCCGTCGGTCTTTTGCGCGTCTTTCTCCACATTGATCTTGCCCTGGAAGACGCCGGTGGCTTCCTCGTCGAGAACATATTTGAAGGTCTGGCGGCCGGTGCAGCCCGGCGCCAGATGTTCGACCAGCAAAGTCGTGTCGGCGTGCTGGCGCCCGCGCAGCAGCGAGACGCCGCGCAGCGAGCCTTCCGCGCCCTCGCCCTCAAAGCGCGCGAAAATCTGGCGGCGGACGACGCCGGCGCCGGTGATCAGCGCGAAACTGTCGAATTTGGCGCGCGCGCCGATGCGGGCAATGAGGCTTTCGATGCGAAGGCTCGCGGGCGCCATGCCGGTCATCATCGCGGTATGCTGGAATTTGGCGTCATCGGCGACCGAGACGATGAGGCAGCCATTGGTCTGGCCCGTGCGCGCGCCCTCGCCAAGGCTTTCCTCGGCGATGCGGACGGACGCGCCGGCGCCGACGACCACCGCCGAGCGCGAATAGCGCGCGGAAGGCTCGCTCAAGGCCGTCGCATAGACGAGACGGATCGGGTCAGCGAGGGCGACGCCCGGCTCAACCTCAATGACGACGCCATCCTGCATCAGCGCCGCATTGAGCGAGACGATCGTGTCAGTCCCGCCGAAATCCTGCGACGCGATGAGAGCGATCATCTCGGGACGCCCCTCACTCAGCGCGGCGGCGAGCGAACGCACAAAGACGCCCGCCGGCAGCGGGTCGGAGAGTTCGGGAACGAATACGCCGTCAACGATGACGAGACGCTGCGCTGGCGCAGATTTCGACAATTCGTCGCGCAAGGCCGCGATCGCCGCCGCGCTCGGCGGAGCCGCGAGCGGCAAAGCGGCGCGCATCAGAGCGCGCAGATCGGTATAATGCCAGGCCTCGATGCGCCGATGCGGAAGGCCCGCCGTATAGAATGCGCTGAACGCCGCCTCGCGCAATTTCTTCACATCGGCGCCGCCCGGCAGCCTGGAGACGGCCGCGTCGAAGGTTTCGGCCAGAGCCGTTTCCGCGGGCGTGCGCGCGGCAGTGATTTGAGCGCTCATCGTTGCTTCCTCTCAGGCAGCCGCATCTTCGACGGAATAGTCGCGATAGCCGCTCTTTTCGAGTTCGACGGCGAGATCCGCGCCGCCCGTTTTCACGATTTTGCCCTTTGTCATGACATGCACGGTGTCGGGCACGATATAGTCGAGCAGGCGTTGATAATGGGTGATGATGAGGAAGCTGCGTTTTGGCGAGCGCAGCGCGTTGACGCCGCTCGCGACGATCCGCAGCGCGTCGATGTCGAGCCCCGAATCGGTCTCATCGAGAATAGCGAAGCTCGGCTCGAGCAGCGCCATCTGCAGAATGTCCATGCGCTTCTTCTCGCCGCCGGAAAATCCGACATTCAGCGCGCGCTTCAGCATCTCCTGCTTGATCTCGAGCTTGTCGGCGGCGCCTTTGACGCGCTTCATGAATTCCGGCGTCGTCAGCTCCGCCTCGCCGCGCTGCTTGCGTTGCGCGTTCAGGGCGGCCTTGAGGAATGTCATCGTCGCGACGCCCGGGATTTCGAGCGGATATTGGAAGGCGAGGAAAACGCCATGCGCCGCCCGCACGTCGGGCTCGAGGTCAAGGAGATTGACGCCGTTCAGGAGAACTTCGCCGGATTCGATCGTGTAATCCTTGCGGCCGGCGATGACATAGGAGAGCGTCGACTTGCCGGTGCCGTTCGGACCCATGATCGCGGCGACTTCGCCGTCCTGGACCGTCAGGTTGAGTTCGTCGAGAATGGTCCGTCCATCAATCGAAACAGTGAGATTCTTGACTTCGAGCATGATTTAAAATCCTTGCATTCATTTGGCTGACGCCAGGCGCGGCAAAGGCGCGCTCCCTGGCTGTTGCGGCGGCGCGGGCGGCCGCCGCCATTTGATGCTGAGCAGGTCCGCAGGGGCCGTCGAAGGCCGGACGTCAGCCCCGGCCTTTTTCGCTAACCGACGCTGCCCTCGAGCGAGATCGCGATCAGTTTTTGCGCCTCGACCGCGAACTCCATCGGAAGCTGCTGCAAGACGTCGCGCACGAAGCCGTTGACGATCAGCGCCGTCGCTTCCTCGGCCGAAAGACCGCGCTGCTGGCAATAGAACAGCTGATCGTCGGAAATCTTCGAGGTCGTCGCTTCATGTTCGAATTGCGTGCTCGTATTGCGCGATTCGATATAGGGCACCGTATGCGCGCCGCAGGAATTGCCGATCAGCAGCGAATCGCAATTCGTAAAGTTGCGCGCTCCCGTAGCCTTGCGATGCGAGGAGATCTGGCCGCGATAGGTGTTTTGCGACGCCCCCGCCGCGATGCCTTTCGAGATCACCCGGCTCGTCGTGTTCTTGCCGAGATGGATCATTTTGGTGCCGGAATCGACCTGCTGGCGTCCGTTCGAAATGGCGATCGAATAGAACTCGCCGCGCGATTCGTCGCCGCGCAGGATGCACGACGGATATTTCCAGGTGATCGCCGATCCGGTCTCGACCTGCGTCCAGGAAATCTTCGAGCGCGCGCCGCGGCAGTCGCCGCGCTTGGTGACGAAATTATAGATGCCGCCCTTGCCGTCCGCGTCGCCCGGATACCAGTTCTGCACGGTCGAATATTTGATCTCGGCGTCTTCATGCGTCACGAGTTCGACGACAGCGGCGTGAAGCTGATTTTCATCGCGCTTCGGCGCCGTGCAGCCCTCAAGGTAGGACACATAGGAGCCCTTGTCGGCGATGATCAGCGTGCGCTCGAACTGCCCGGTGTTTTGTTCATTGATGCGGAAATAGGTCGAGAGCTCCATCGGGCAGCGGACGCCCGGCGGGATATAGACGAAAGATCCGTCCGAGAAGACGGCGCTGTTCAGCGTCGCGTAATAATTGTCGGTGGTCGGCACGACCGAGCCGAGATATTTTTTCACGAGCTCGGGGTGGGAGTGAACCGCCTCGGAGATCGGGCAGAAGATCACGCCGGCTTTCGCCAGCTCTTCCTTGAAGGTGGTGACGACCGAGACCGAATCGAACACGGCGTCGACGGCGACGCGGCGCTCCGGGGCGACGCCCGCCAGAATTTCCTGCTCGCCGAGCGGAATGCCGAGTTTGGCGTAGACTTTCAGAAGTTCGGGATCGACCTCATCCAGCGATTTCGGTCCGGCCGCCGTCTTGGGCGCCGAATAATAATAGAGATCCTGATAGTCGATCTTGGGAAAGTCGACGCGCGCCCAATGCGGCTCGGGCATGGTCAGCCAGCGCCGGAAAGCCTCAAGCCGCCATTCCGTCAGCCATTCCGGTTCGTTCTTTTTCGCCGAGATGAATCTGACAATGTCCTCATTCAGACCTTTTGGGGCCTTTTCGGACTCAATGTCGGAAAAGAAACCGTACTTATATTCGCTGACGTCGACCGACTTGACCCGGTCGACGGTCTCCTGGACCGCTGCCATAACACTCTCCTCACCCTGCCGGTTTCAAGGACCGCCGGTTCAGACCTCAACCCTAGTCCGGGCTTCGTCCGCCGCCTCAGCGGCGTAACGTCACGCTGCCTGACCTGGCGCTCCCGGCAGTCTCGCCTTGAGAGAGCGAACCGCCTTTTCGAGCGCCTTGACGAACAATGCGCAATCGTCCTCAGACGAATCCCAGCCCAGACTGACCCGAATTGCTCCGTTCGCCAAGTTTGGCGCGACGCCCATCGCCGTCAAGACGTGGGAGCGCTTTACCTTTCCGGACGAACAGGCAGACCCGGACGAGACCGCGACGCCTTCGACATCAAGACACATGAGCAAAACCTGTGCCTCAATCCCGGGAACAGCAAAGCACGAGGTATTCGGCAACCGTTCCCGCGCCGCTCCGAAAAACGCCGCGTCGGGCGCGATGCGCGAGACTTCGGCCTCAAGACGGTCGCGCCAGGAGGCCAAAACTTCGCTCTGCCGCCGCAACCGCTCCGCCGAAATCCGCAAAGCCGCCGCCATCCCGGCGATCGCCGCGACATTCTCGGTGCCCGCGCGGAGCCCGCGCTCCTGACCGCCGCCGCGAATCATCGTGGCCCTTATATGGGAAGCCGGAGAGGCAAAACAAAGCGCGCCGACGCCCTGAGGGCCGCCAAATTTATGCGCCGAGAGAACGAGCGCGTCCGCGCCGAGCCGCGTCATGTCGCAATCGATCTTGCCGGCGGCCTGCACGGCGTCGCAGAGGACAAATCCGCCGGCGGCATGGACGAGCTCCGCCGCGGCCGCCACCGGCTGGATGACGCCCGTCTCATTATTGGCGGCCTGCAGCGCCAGCATGACGCGCTCCCCTTTGTGGCGCGCGAGCGCGGCGCCCAGCGCCTCAAGGTCGAGCGCGCCGTCGCCGGCCAGCGCAACGATCTCGGCGCGATCGGCCGGAAAGCGATGACCGTTTAGAACGGCAGAATGTTCCGCGGCGCCGATGAGCAGACGGTCGAACGGGCGAGGACCATCGGCTCCGTCGATCGAGGGCGTCAGCGCCAGATTGAGCGCTTCCGTGCCGCCCGACGTGAAAATGATCGCCTTCGCGGGCGCATTGACGAAAGCGCCAAGCTCAAGCCGGGCGTTCTCGATCGCGGCCCGGGCCGCGCGCCCTTCGGCGTGAACGGAAGAGGCGTTGCCAGGCCTCGCCAAGACCGCGCGCATAGCCTCAAGCGCCGCCGGATGCAAAGGCGTCGTGGCGTTATGGTCGAGATAGGCGCGCGGCGGCACGGCGGCATCATCCTGTTTAAAGAGACAAATTCTCGCTCATTCGCCTAAAGTGCTTGCAATCCTTTGGGGCGAACGTGCTAAAAAGGCGAGTATTCGCCTCGGGGGGCCAAATGAGCCTCATTTGGCGAGGTCGCCAAGAACCTGCTCGGGCGCTTTTCGGGATCCCGAAGGACCCTTCTCGGGCTCACATGAGACAAAGGAGCGTCTGGAGTTGATCTGCGGCGCTCTGGTTTTGACGACAAAAGGGCCCTCTCCATTTAGGGGTCGCGCGGGAGGCAAGTCAAGGATGAGCCGGGCGCCCATCGTCGCCCGCTTCGGCCAGACCCCGGAAGCGGGACGCCTGCGAGCTTGCTTGCGAACGAGGGCGTGTTTGCTTGCAGACAGCGAATGACGCGCCGAACACGGAAGGCGAGCGCCTCCGCGCCGCCGTTTTTTGAGAGAAATCATGGACGATAACGAAAAATAGGCGGCGTGGTGGAAACGATCATGCCGCAAGGTCCGGCGCGTTGATGGAGCGCCAAAGCGTGGCGGGGTTCTGGCGTAAAAACGCTCGCCGCGGAAAAATTCAAACCCTGATCATGGAGCAAAGATGCCCGAGGTAATGTTTAACGGTCCGGCCGGCCGCATCGAGGGTCGGTTTCACCCCTCGACCGTACGTGGCGCGCCGATCGCCATTATTTTGCATCCCCACCCGCAATTCGGCGGGACGATGAATAATCAGATCGTCTACAACCTCTATTATGCTTTCGCCGAGCGCGGCTTCGCGGTCCTGCGGTTCAATTTCCGCGGCGTCGGGCGCAGCCAGGGCGGCTTCGATCACGGCCAGGGGGAATTGTCGGACGCCGCCGCGGCGCTCGACTGGGCGCAGGCGATCAATCCGGAAGCCCGGGCCTGCTGGATCGCCGGCATCTCCTTCGGCTCCTGGATCGGCATGCAGCTTCTGATGCGCCGTCCGGAGATCGAAGGATTCATTTCGATCGCGCCGCCCGCCAACCGCTTCGATTTCTCCTTCCTCGCCCCCTGCCCCTCCTCGGGCCTCTTCGTGCATGGCGACCAGGACCGCGTGGCGCCTTTGAAGGAAGTCACCGGACTCATCGAGAAGCTGAAGACGCAAAAGGGCATATTGATCGAGCATGCCGTGATTCCCGGCGCCAATCATTTCTTCGAAAATTGCGTCGAGCCTCTGATCGAGGAAGTCGGCATCTATCTCGATCGCCGCCTCGGCAATCCGCCGCGCCTGCCGACGCCGACCCGCAGCGAGCCGGCGGAACGGCGCTAACGCATGATGCCGGAAAGTCGCAGGCTTTTCGGGCCGGCGGCATGCAGTAAAACAAAGGCTTAAAGAGCGGAATGCGATTGCGCCTGAACGCACCTGCTCTTTTTTGATCGAATGGAGTCATTCGATCGATCAGCAATCGCTCCAGATTCAAAAGCTTGAGCATATTCTTGTCGATCAGATCGAACCGATCTGACCGGAATATGCTCTAATCCGGCTCCATCGCCGGTGGACGCGGACAGCGGATTCCATTCATCAACTCGATATCGGGAACCGTCTTCCCGGCCTTTTTTGCCCGTAGGGCGTCGGCGCTCCGAAGGATGGCGCCGACAAAGCTGACGGCTTGCGGATCGACCACGAAAACGCCGTCTCTTTTTCTGACCGCATCGCTGGCGATGGCGAAAAGAGAGCCGTGAAAATCTCCATCCCGCCTGACGCTGTCGCCAGCGAGCAGTGAATAGATCGTCTGGGCAAGCCAGCATATAAATTCATTATCGGAGCGCCGCACGGGTTTGCCGGGGTGGGTGGCGTCGATCAACGCATGGGTGCCCTCGTGAATGATCTGCGCGCGACCGCTGGGCGTAGCGTAAAATCCGAGGTTTCGATTGCTGAACCTCAGCGTATCCGTCGTGTGATCATATTCGGCCGAGGCCGCTGGATCGACGACGCCGAATTTAATATCGACGCAGTATTGGGCGACAAGGTCAGCGAGGTAACCGTAATGATAACCCATGACCGAAATGCCCGCCGCCTGAAATGCGATCGCGCCACAGGCTTTCGAATTCAGGGCGCTCAGGACTTTGAGGCGGAGCTTGAATTCATCGGACATCTCAAATCTCCTTGACTCAGCCAGCTCGACCCGGTCGCTTTTCGCAGGTGGATCGACAGCGATCATCCGATTGAACAATGATGATGTCGGTGCGCGCTCACACGATGTTATGGTCTCTTGCGGGCGTGGCCGGCGCTGAAGCGTGTTTGCAGTTTATGTTGGCGGGACGCCAATCCGGGAGGCGATGATGACAATGGTTCGGACGATCGGCCTGATGAGCGGAACCTCCATGGATGGGGTCGACGTCGCCTTGATCGAAACCGATGGAGAAGCCGAGATTTCGTTCCGCGGCTCGGGGTTTCTGCCCTATCAGGACGAGGATCGCGCGCTGCTGCGGGCGGCCATCGCCGACGCCGCGCCGCTGCATGACCGCCGCGCGCGTCCGGGCGCTCTGGCCAGCGCGGAAGCCATGGTGACGCAGCGCCATTGCGAGGCGGTGCGGCGCTTTCTTGACGCGCAGGGCGTTGACGGCAAGACAATCGACGTCATCGGCTTTCACGGGCAGACCGTGCTCCACCGGCCAGAGAAGCGGCTGACCGTCCAGATTGGCGACGGCGCGGCGCTGGCGCGAAGCCTTGGGCATGACGTGGTCTATGATTTTCGCGCGGCGGATGTGTTGCGCGGCGGCCAGGGCGCGCCGCTTGTGCCGGTGTTTCACAGCGCGCTCGTCAGGGCGACGGGCTTTGCCGAGCCTGTCGCGGTGATCAACATCGGCGGCGTCGCCAATGTGACCTTTATCGAGAGGGAGCGGGAGCCGATCGCTTGCGACGCCGGCCCCGGCAACGCCCTTATCGACGACCTGATGCTGCTCCGCAAAGGCGTTGCTATCGACCGCGACGGCGCCACCGCCGCGCGGGGCAGGGCCGATGAGAAAATTCTCAAGGATCTGCTGGCGCATCCCTTCTTTGCGCTGGCCCCGCCAAAGTCGCTCGATCGCAATGCGTTTTCGGCGGCCGCCGTCGCCTCGCTCGCCACCGAGGACGCGGCGAGAACGCTGACGGCGTTCTCCGCGGCGGCGATCGCCCGCGCCCTCGATCTCATGCCCCAGCGCCCGGCCATCGCTGTGATCTGTGGCGGCGGCGCGCGCAATCCGACGCTCATGGCGGAGCTTTCCGCTCGCCTGCCGTGCCGCGTCGCCGACGCCGACGCTTTCGGCTGGTCGATCGACGCCATGGAGGCGCAAGCCTTTGCCTATATGGCGGTGCGGCGGCAGAAAAATTTGCCCATTACCTTCCCGCAGACCACCGGAATCGACGCGCCGCTGGCGGGCGGCCTCATCGCGCGTCCCGTGCGGTGAGGCGCCATCGAAATGATGTGATCGCGGCTTAGGCTGGTGCGTCCCCCCGGTCCGGGGACGCGATCATTTAACGGAGCCCTCATGCGCCTTCCGCTCATTCCTCCTTCCGAACTCACCCCAGAGCAGCGCGCCCTTTACAATGATATGAGCGAGGGCATCGCCAAGAATTTCAAAGGCTTCGTCGCAGTTCGCGAAGATGGCGCGCTGGCCGGGCCGTGGAATCCCTGGCTGCATGAGCCGGTTTTCGGCAAGCCGAGCTGGGAGCTTGTCAAGGCGCTGGCTGATAATCCCTCGCTGCCGAGGGCGGCGCGCGAGGTCGCCATTCTGGTGACAGGCGCGCATTTCAACTCGGCCTATGAGATTTACGCCCACGTTCTCGTCGGCGAATTGCGTGGATTATCGGATGAAAAGCTCGCCACCATCGTCGCGGGGCAGCG
The DNA here is from genome assembly GCF_038024855.1 of Methylocella tundrae. Lineage (NCBI taxonomy): Bacteria > Pseudomonadati > Pseudomonadota > Alphaproteobacteria > Hyphomicrobiales > Beijerinckiaceae > Methylocella > Methylocella tundrae. The sequence continues at coordinate 3,217,336 of NZ_CP139089.1, read as the reverse complement.
CCCCAACGATCTGACGCGGCACGAGGCGATCGCCTATGATTTCGCGAGCGCGCTGGTCAGGGGCGGCACGCTGCCGGAGCTGACCTATAACACCGCGGTCGAGGCTTTCGGCCAGCATGGCGCGGCGGAATTGTCCTATCTCGTCGGGCTCTATTGTCTGGTTTCAGTCACGCTGAACACGTTTGACGTGCCAGTTCCCGAGCCCAAAGCGTAGAGGCGCCGGTCGTTGGGAACGCATCTCGGCATCCCCGGAGCCGCTCAGGCGGCGGCTCCTTGAGGCTCCCGTAGGCTGGAGCGCTTTCCGTGGCGAACCTCAGCCGACGAAGGCCGAGACGTCGAGACTGTAGAGTCCTCTTTGCGGCGCCGGCGGCGCCTGAAGCAGCGTTGCGACGAGCCCGGTTCCATTCGCAAACCATTTTGGATGATTGCCGTTATATTTATAGTCCGTGACCTGCATGGCTGAATTCACGCCGCCAGAGTCCTGAACATAAATGGCGTAATGGCCGGAATTTGCCGGGGCGTCGCGGTTTGATTCAAAAGCGATCCAGTTTCCGTCCGGCGACCACCATGGCGCGCGCCCCTGATAGGCCGCTTCAAACGGCCCTGTGACGTTTGCGTTCTTGTCGAGCGGCCGGATGACGACGGGATCCTGCCCTCTGTCGACGAACCAGATATAGTTCGTATCTTGATTATACTTTATCTGGCTGCCGATATATTGGCCGGCGAAGGCGAATTGTTGCGGGTTTTGCGGATTGACCGAGGGCATGCCCGCCCAGACCGTCGTACCGGCGACGACGGGAATATCAAGCTCGCCAGAACCGCTGATGACCGACGTATGCGGATTGGGGGCCGGGTTGTTGTTCATCACCGCGAGGGCGGGGACGTTCGGATACCAGGCCGGATAGATCATTCCTTTCGTGGACGAAAGAAACGAGACATTTGAGCCGTCCGCGTCGGTTATGACGATGCCGCCGTCGATGCAAAACGCGATTTGGCCATTAGACCAGGACCAGTCCGGACGAGTGGCGGAGTTGTAATGCGAGTTCGGTGGAAACAGCGAAGGCTGAATGGGGCTGTTCAAAGCCGCGTAGAACAGAACAGCCGGGCTCTTGTTCACTGAGCGCTCGAAAATGATCTGATCGCCCTCAGAGTTGAGCGCGAAACGATAGTCGCTGACCGAAGCGTCAGGGTAATTTAGCAACGGGACTGGTGTGACGGGAGGCGGGGCCATTGGCTAAGCTCCAATAAATCCATGATCGACGAATTGAAATCTTGGCAGGCATAAGCATGGGCGTCCGGCGCGGAGTCGAGATCATCCGGCTGCGCGACTGGGGGCTCAGGCGCAGCTTTGCATTCTGGCTTCCAAACCGGGGGCGGATCAAGTTTCTATTGCAAGGCGGAGGTTTGCCGATCGAAGAGCACGCGCGACATTGCCTTCATCTCTCACTGCCCTTAAACCTCGCCCTCGCCGACGGCCCGCCCGCGCCCGACATTGGGCGCTTTGCGCCAGCAGGATAAACATGTCCGACGATTTCTCGCCCGCCTCCGATTTTCTGCGCGCCCTAATCGAGCGCGGCTATCTGCATCAATGCTCAGACCTTGCCGGGCTTGACGCCAAGGCGAAGTCCGGCGAACTCGTCGCCTATATCGGGTTTGACTGCACCGCGCCCTCGCTCCATGTCGGCTCGCTGGTGCAGATCATGATGCTGCGCTGGCTGCAAAAGACCGGCGGCAAGCCGATCGCGCTGATGGGCGGCGGCACGACGCGGGTCGGCGATCCGTCCGGCAAGGACGAAAGCCGGAAAATCCTGACGCTCGAGGCGATCGAGGACAATAAGAACGGCATCAAGCGCGTCTTCTCGAAGTTTCTGACTTTTGGCGAGGGGCCAAAAGACGCGATCATGCCAGACAACGCCGAATGGCTATCGAGCCTCAACTACATCGATTTTTTGCGCGACATCGGCCGGCATTTCTCCGTCAATCGCATGCTGGCCATGGATTCGGTCAAGACGCGCCTCGAACGCGAGCATGAGCTGTCCTTCCTCGAATTCAACTACATGTGCCTTCAGGCCTATGATTTCGTCGAACTTTTTCGCCGTTCCGGCGCGATCTTGCAGATGGGCGGCTCGGACCAGTGGGGCAATATCATCACCGGGCTCGACCTCGGCCGCCGGCTCGGCACGGCGCAGCTCTACGCCTTGACCTCGCCGCTCTTGACCACCGCCTCCGGCGCCAAAATGGGCAAGACGGCGCAAGGCGCGGTTTGGCTCGACGAAAGCCTTTTGCCTGTGTTCGACTATTGGCAGTTCTGGCGCAATTGCGAGGATCGCGACGTCGGGCGGTTCTTGAAACTGTTCACCGAGTTGCCCCTGGACGAGATCGCAAAGCTTGAAGCCCTTGGCGGGGCCGAGATTAATGAGGCCAAGAAAGTGCTGGCGACCGAGGCGACCGCCATGGTGCATGGGCGGGAGGCCGCTCTTTCTGCGTCAGAGGCCGCGCGCAAAACTTTCGAAGAAGGGGCGCTGGCGGAAAGCCTTCCCTCGGTCGAGATCGCAGCCAGCGAGATCGAGGCCGGGCTCGGCGTTCTCGCCGCCTTCGTCAAGGCGGGGCTCGTCGCGTCGACGAGCGAAGCGCGCCGCCAGATCAAGGGCGGCGGCCTCAGGGTCAATGATGAAGTAATCTCCGACGAGCGCGCCGTGATCGCGCCCGCCGCCGCCGTAAAGGGCGTCGTCAAACTCTCGCTCGGCCGCAAGCGGCATATTTTGCTAAAGCTGGTCTGAACGAAACGAGAGGGGATCGCGCATCGATTTCCTTTTGACGTCGACTGGATGAGACAAAACGTCAGCCAGCAGCACGGTAAGCCCATGGTCGGCAAAAACTGGGACGCCCCGGATTGACCGATGCTTTGAGCGCGCGGGACCACCCCGGTCTCGCTGCGATTGGCGCGGCGCGCAACGCCCCTCCCCCTTGAAAAAGGGGGAGGACCATCAAGGCATCCCGTCTTAAAAATTACTGCCCCGCGGCGCCTGTTGAAGGGATGTGGGCGCCGACGCCAAAAATCTGGCGGAAAATGCCGGGCGCGATCGCCGAGAGCGGATTGATGCTGAGCGTCGGCGCGCTGATCTTGCCCTCGACGCGGTAATTCACCCCGATCAACCCCTCATTCGATCCGCCGCCGAGAATCAGGCCGACGACGGGAATTTTCGAGAACAGATTATTGACCGCATAGGCGGGCACGAAGGTGCCCTTCATATCGACGCCGTCATGGGCGAAATCGAGCCAGCCGTCCACCGTCAGGCCGATGGCGTCGCCGTTCATTACGCCATCACGCAGCAGAAGCCGCGTTCCGGCGCGGTCATAGCGCACCTGGAGCCGGTTGAAGGCCATCGCCCCGGCGTCGATTTTCGGCATCCTGCCTGTGGCGTCGGGCGGGGGAACGCCTTCGGCGACAAGCCTTCGCAGCGCAGGTTCGTCGCGCAGGACAAAAGTGTCGATGGTAAGAACGCCGGACAACCCGCCGCCGATCTGCATGGTCGCTGAAAGCCGCCCGCGCTCCATGTGCTTATAAAGATCGGTGAACAGCAAAAGCGATCCGGCGTCATCGGAAAGGATCGTCAATTGCGACGCCGCCGGCGGCCCGGTGAGATTGCCGGACACCGTCTGGCGGCCGAAGCGCCCGGCGAAGGAGAGCTGCTTATAGAGCTCGTCACGCTTCAGCATGCGCAGTTCGAGGCCGGTCAGCACCTGTTTGTTGTAGCCGCTGAGCAGAGCCGATTTGACGTCGAGGTCGATCTCCTTGATCGGCGAAGGCGAAACGCCCGGCGGAAGAGAGGCCGCGGCGGACGGCGCCGGCGTATCGGAGGAGGACGCGAACAGGGTTTTCAGGAACGGACGCGCGTCGATGGTTCCCGCCCGCACCATGACCTTCAAGGTTTCGCCAACCCGCAGCGCGTCGACCTTCATATCGTCGCCAGGCGAAAATTTGACCTGGCCGAATTTCGCGCTTTGCAGCGACTGGTCGGGACCAAGTTCGATCTGGCCATGCGCCTGCACGGCGCCGGCGTCGAAGACGATCTGATCGAGCGACGTCAGACCATTGTTGACGGCGAGCAAGAACTTTGCCTTGCCGGGACGCCCCGGCGGCTTCGAGGCGCCAGGCCATTCGATGCCGGCGTGAGTGAGATCGAGCTCGACATCCGCCCTGATATTTTCTCCGGTCCCGAGCGGAGCGGTTATGGTCGCCGCGATCGGACCGGTGACGCCCGGCACGCCGCCGAGGCCCTGTTTGGCGCGCGCGGCGTCGTCCATGATGATATGGACCATCGCCGAGGCCGCTTTGCCGGAAGGCTGATTCATCTCGACCGTCGCAGGCGCGCCGAACATGCGTCCTTGCCCGCTCGCCTTGAGACCGCTCGCATCGACATTGATGGCGAGAGTCGCGGCCTCGAGCGCCTCCTTGCCGAGCAGATTGTCCGCCGTAAAATTGGTGACGACCGAATTGATCTTGAGGCTCGTATCGGCGGGGCTCATGTTTGGCCCGAGGTTAAGGTCGATTTCCAGCCGTCCGTCCACCTGCCCGCGCAAGGTCGAGGCGGCAAGAGGCAGATTGGCGTAAGGCTTCAGCGCGTCGCGCGCCAATAGATCGCCGATCGTGTCGACGGTGCTCGAAACCTTGGCGACGATGACGGCGGGCGTCGGCTTTTGATTCGCATCGGCGATGTGGAACGTGCCGCCCGGGGCTGTTGTCAATGTCCGGCCTTCGCCGGCGTCGAGCATGCCGACGCTCGTCGTCGTGAAAGTCGAGGTTCGGCCGGTGATGCGGCCAACCCCGTCTACGCCGGTCAGAGGCGGCACGCCCGACAGAAATTCGACGCTGCCATTGGCGACGGTGAAATCCAGCAGCAGGCTTTCATCCGGCGGCGGGTGCTCATCGCGCATGGCGTCGAGATCGGCGGCGTTGAAATCGATTTGCAGCGTCGCCTTCTCTACAGCCCCCGCCTTGACGTGATCCAGCAGATAGTTCCTCACCGGCGCGCAGATGAACGAGGGCCAAAGACGCGTCACGACGGAAATCGGCGTCGGATCGAGCGCGGCGCCGAAACGAAGCCGTGGACCATTCGTCCAATCAACGTCGCCCGCCATCGAAAAGCCGGCCTGCGGCCCGCCAAGCAGGATCCGATCGAACACAAGCCTTTTCTCGCCGAGCAACAGCCGGGCGGTCATTGCAACGTAATCGACGATGACGGTTTTCTGGCCCGGACGCTCGGGAGCGGCAATGATCGGCTCGGCCTGGACAATGTTGATCAGCCACGGATCGCCCTCCTGCACGGGCAAGGCGACCGAACCAGAAACCGCGCCATGCGTTTCTCCCGCCGTCAGCTTTACCGGATCGATGATGATGCGCCGCGTCGCGCCGTCCCAATGCGCGCCGCCCTGGATCGAGTCGACCATCATCGGCTCGTCATTTGGATCGTCGAAGCGCAGATAGCCGGCTCCCATGCCAAAAGAGGCGACGGCTTCAGACAGCACCCCGTCAGGGCGGAGGCCGATGGAGAATCTGGCGGATAGCGGCATGTCGAAATCGGCGCCGATCGAACGCGCGCCCGTCGCCAGCAGGATCTCGTCGATCGACAGATTTTGCAACTGCAGCATCAGGCTGCGCTGGGCGCCCGGCGCGCCGCTGGCAAGGCCCGTCGCCGACCAGCGCCCGTTGGGCCCATCGACGGCAAGGTTGAATGTCGTCGAGCCGGAGTTCCTCTGAAAGCCGAGGTTGACGCCATCGAACGTCACTTTCTGATGCGTCGTGCGGTCGTCGATGATGACGCGTCCGCGCGAGATGGCGATGCGATCGACCGCGGCGATCTGGCTGTCTGGACTGGTCAACGCATCCATCAACAGGCGCAGCGCCGACGACATCTGCCTGACAAGCAAAGCGCGCGGCTTCGGTTGCGTCCCCGCGGCGGCGGGCGGCGATCCGTTCTGATCGGCGGCCGGCGAAGAGGCGGCCACGCCAACCTCGGCCGGAGAGGCGCCCGCCTTCACAAGCGATTCCGCAAGGGGCGGCGTGATGGCGACGGTTTCGTCTGAACCCGGCGCGATCGGCTGCGCGATCGACCCGTCCGGCAGCAGCGCGAGGCGCACTTCGACGTCAAAAACCTCAAGCCGCTTCGGCACGACGCGTCCAGCGATCAGCGACAAGAGATCGATGGACACTTCCGCGCGGGGCGCCTTGAAGATCGTGCGCCCGGATCCGTCCTTCAGCGACAGTCCGTCTATGCTCAGCGTCGGCGAAACGCCATGCTTGACCATGGAAGTCTGGCCCAGAGTGAAATCATAGCCCCGGCCAAAACGCTGATCGAGCGCATCGGCGATGAGCGGACCGAGCCCGTCGATCGACATGGGTCCGCGCGTCAGGCGCGCAACCAGAAGGCCGCCGCTCAGCAGCGCAAGCACGAGTATGCCGACAACGGCATAACCGCAGGATTTCGCGACGAAGGCGCCCCGGCGAGGCTTTTTGAGGCGCGGCGCGTCACTCCCCGCGGGCGATCCCGCGCCGCAGGCCAGCGTCGCCCCATGCGCGGCGGCCGATTCCTTTTGCTGTTTCACCAACCGCTCGCGGCCCTTCCAATGCAAGCTGAAGCTGGAAACCTCGATGTTACGCCGAAACACCGGCCTCGTCGAAAGGCTGATTCCAGCGTTTTTCTTCAATCATCCCGTGCACGCCGCGCCCCTCAGGGCAACAGGAATTTACGAGCTGCGGGCCGCAACGCGGCGTGGCGATTTGGGACAGATTCTGATTTAAACTTAAGCGGATCAACGATCGCCAATCCGAACGTTTATCCCCAATATCGTGACTAGGATCGATGGCTTTTCAATGCGACGAAAGGAAGGCGACATGAGCAAGGACGCGACCATGAAACTCGGGGCGGGCGTCGCGGCGCCAAGTTTTGCTCTGCCGGGCGACGCCGGGGCCAAGATCACGCTCAAGAACTTCAAAGACCGCAAGCTTGTCCTCTACTTCTATCCGAAGGACGACACCTCAGGCTGCACCAAGGAAGCCATCGACTTCAATCGTCTCAAGGGCGAATTCGAGAAGGCGGGCGCTGCGATTGTCGGCGTATCTCCTGATTCGCCGGCGAGCCACGCGAAGTTCAAGGCCAAGCACGGATTGGAGCTCGAGCTCGCCTCCGACGAGACCAAGGCGATGCTGGAGGCCTACGGCGTCTGGGCTGAAAAAAGCATGTACGGACGCAAATATATGGGCGTCGAGCGCACGACGTTTCTCATAGAGCGCGACGGAACCATCGCGCAGGTCTGGAACAAGGTGAAAGTGCCGGGCCACGCAGAGGCCGTACTCGCCGCGGCGCAAGCGCTGAAGTGAGGCTGGCGTGAAGCATGTGGCGCTGCCGCCCGCCACACGCAAACTGACGAATATCACTTGATCGCAATTCCTACGTGCATACAATCGTGGCCAAGCCTCATTTCACAAAAGCAAAGCCTCCTTTCACAAAAGGATGAAATGAAGCGAAACGGAACAATCCAAAAAGGGGCGCCTTGGCGCGCCAACGCAACCTTTCCGGATTCACTTCTTGTCCGCCAAGCTGGAAACGGAGAAAGCCGTGATGCAAAATTTGGAGACCGAGGCAAGCCGCCGAGGCGCCGCTCCGGTCAAGTCGCCGCCGCCTTCGCATCATGCGATGGTTGGCGACAGGACTGAACCAGAAGCTCGCTCAACCGCGATTTATATTGCGCAGATGGCGGCTGAACTGATCAAACTGGCGCGACGGGAGCGGCTCGATCTCCTGACCCATCTGCTTGAAATGGCAAAGCTCGAAGCCGAGTTTTCAGTGGGAGCGCGGTAAAGCCAAGGCTTTCGAAGCAGCCGCGCCCGCCGGTCTCGAACACCGGCCGGAAGCTTCGCCGGCCGGCCCGCGATGGCGCGCACCGGCAGCCTCGGCCATCGCGAGGCTTGCCGCAAGCGTCAGCGTTTCCCCGAAAGCCGCCGGCGGCTCAGAACGGGTTCCATGTCGACGTCGGCGTGAATTTCAAATAGCTGACGTTGAAGCCGAGCCGCGCCCCAAGCCCGGAGCGAATGGGGACGACATAGACGTCATCGTTGATAAGGGCTGTCATGCCGAAGCCGCCGACGAGATAGGCCGAGCCGTCGACGCCGCCATAGCGGCGGAAAATAGCGTTCGTGGCCGGAAGATTATAGACCAGCATCATGGTGCGGTCGCCGTCGGCGCCAGCGTCGAGGCCAAGCGAGGGGCCTTGCCAGAACACGTGCAGATCGCCGGCGTTGCGCGTGTGCATGACGCCTTCGCCATAGCGCAAGCCGCCGATGAACGCCCCGCCCGCCTCCTGGCCCAGAATATAGCCGTTGGGCTTGCCCCAGCGCCGCGTCGCCGCTTCGACAACCTCCGCGAGGCCGCGCGAGATCGACCCGAAAAATCGATGACCATTGGCGACGATCTCGTCGGGAGCATAATCAGCTGGCCGGTCGGGCGCGGGATTTGCCGCCGCGGCGATTGGCCTTAGCCCCAGAAAGGAGCCGCCAACAGCGATCGCCGCCATTTGCCGCGTGAACTCTCTTCGCGATTGCATTTTCGATCCTCTGCGAACCAGTTATGCGTTCGGGCGCGCGCTAAGCACGACGTCGAAAAGTCGAAAGCTGGTTTTCGGACGGCATCATGCTCTGGCTTATCGACGAGAGACGAATTTAAGACTTCGAACGGAAACCGTCCCTCCGCAGTCATCCGGCTCTAAATGCCAAATTTGACGCAATAGAGTTAACGAAGCGTTGAAAGATTGAATCAATGCAAGCGCGACGCGAAAAAATGATTCTCCGCGTCTTTTCGCGCGCGCGGCTTCGCGGCAAAGGAGAAAGACGCTCCTGGGGCCCAATCAGCGATCGGCGGCGCTCGATGGCTTAATCGCCTTGCGGTCTCCCCAGGCGACGAAAGGCCCGTTCCTGAACTGGAGGCCAGCCTTGCCATATCGCAGTGGATGCTGTTCGCGATCCAGCACGATTCCACCCGCGGCCCGCAGCACGGCGTCGCCCGCGGCCGTATCCCATTCCATCGTCTGGCCAAAGCGCGGATAGACGTCGGCGTCGCCTTCGGCGACGGCGCAGAACTTCAAGGACGATCCCGCCGCGCGCCGCTCCTTGATCGGCAGTTGGGCGAGAAAAGCCTCGGTCTCGGGATCCGAATGCGAACGGCTCGCCAGCGCGGTCAATCCTTGGGTCGGCGCGGGTCGCACATGGATTGCGCGGCGCTCCCCGATTGGCGGCAGGGTTGCGCCCGGCGCGATTTTGCAGGAGGTGGCCGTGGCGCCGCCGATCCAGATCTGCCCGAGGGCGGGGGCGTAGACGACGCCGGCGAGAGGCGCGCCATCGACGATCAGGCCGATATTGATCGTGAACTCCCCATTTCGGTTGAGGAACTCACGCGTGCCGTCGACTGGGTCCACGAGAATAAATGTCGAGCCCGCGACGGTCTTTTTGCCATGTGCGGCGGCTTCTTCGGCAAGGACAGGGAAACTTGGAAGGCGCTCCGCGAGACGCTCCAATATGATCGCCTCTGCATATTCGTCGGCGTCGCAGACGGGGCTTTTATCAGCCTTGCGGCGCGCGTGGCTGTCGGATGTATAGACCGACATGACCGCTATGGCGGCCTCAAGCGCGATTTCGGCAAAGATTTCGGCGATTGCGTCGCGATCGACGGATGCGCCGCCATGCGGCGCTCCGGCGAGCAAAGAGTTCATCTCGGTTGACATGAATATCCGTTTGTTCGGCGCGCAGACCATCGCCCAAAAAAGCAGCGGATCGAAGCGGCTCTGCTTTAGCCGCCGCGCGGTCGACTGGGGCTTATAGTAACGTACGGTCGGCGCGACGGATATAAAGTACTTTTCAATTATTTAATAAATCGCTTTAAGGATTGTGATGAACACTCGAACGGGACCAGCGCGCGTTTGCGGCCGTCCACCCTATTATTCCTCAGACTGAGCCCTTCAGCGCTTTAAGCTGAAGCATAGCCGCTCTGTTCCAGCGCGCTCGATTCGAGCTCCGCTCAAACTTACCGCATCGGCGACGCGGGTGACAAGACCGCTTCGGCTTGCGGACTCAGGCCTGCGCTTTTTCCATCATCTGCGTGAAACGCTGGAACAAATAATGGCTGTCGCGCGGGCCGGGCGAGGCTTCGGGATGATGCTGGACCGAAAACGCAGGCCGATCCAACAATTCAAGACCGCAATTCGACCCGTCGAACAAGGAGCGATGCGTCTCCCGCGCATGAGCGGGCAGGCTGGAGGCGTCGACCGCGAAGCCATGATTCATCGAGACGATCTCGACCTTGCCCGTGGTAAAATCCTGCACCGGATGATTGGCGCCATGATGCCCCTGGCGCATTTTCATCGTCCGCCCGCCAAGCGCCAGGGCCAGCATCTGATGTCCAAGACAGATGCCAAACGTCGGCACCTTCTTCTCAAGCAAAGCCTTGATGACGGGAACGGCGTATTTTCCCGTTTCAGCCGGATCGCCGGGACCATTCGACAGAAATACGCCATCCGGCTTCAGGGCGAGAATGTCCTCGGCCGTCGCCGTCGAAGGCGCAACCGTCACGTCGCAGCCGGCCTCGGTCAGCAATCGCAAGATGTTGCTCTTGACGCCATAGTCAATGGCGACAACCTTGAACTTGCCTCCCTCTTTGGAGCCATAGCCTTCGCCCTGCCTCCAGGGGGTCTGCGTCCAGTCATAGCGCTGCGTCGAGCCGACGCTCGGGACGAGGTCCATGCCCTCCAGCCCCGGCCATTGCGACGCCTTCGCGCGCAGATTCTCAATATCAAAAACGCCATCGGGCGAATGGGCGATCACCGCGTTCGGCATGCCGCGCTCGCGGATGCGCGTCGTCAGCGCGCGCGTGTCGACGCCGCTGAGGCCGATAATGCCCCGGCTCTTCAACCAGGCGTCGAAATGCCGCGTCGAGCGGTAATTCGAGGGATTCGTGATGGGCGCATGAACGATGACGCCGCGCGCCGCCGCGCTGGCGGCGGGATTGCTCGTTTCGATATCCTCCTCATTGGCGCCGACATTGCCAATATGGGGAAATGTGAAAGTGACGATCTGTCCTGCATAGGAGGGATCGGTGAGAATTTCCTGATAGCCGGTGATCGCGGTATTGAAACACACTTCGCCAACCGCCTCGCCCACCGCGCCGAGCCCCGCTCCTTCGAGAACAAGGCCGTCGGCGAGAACCAGAAGCGCGGTCGCGCGCGGTTCCTGCCAAAAACCCGGCGCTTTATCTTGATCCTGCGTCATGCTCACTCTACACCCATGCGCTCGTCCAGCGTCGCGCCCATCGGCGCGGCCGGCCTAATTCTAACAGTTCTATTTGGGACTTCGATGGGCGCGAAGCTAGAGGCAACGCCGGCTTGCGTCAATTCTTTAGCAAGGCGCGGGCGCTTCGCCAGATAGCGATCGCGCTCCTTATGTCATTGGTTTGACGCATGATTCTGGCGGCGAAAATGAGCCGTCGCCAGCCGCGTCATAGGCTCAAAAAGAAAAGGACCAGCGATGCGCGAACAATTCACGAGTCAGTTGAAGCTAGCGATGAAGGCCGGAGAAAGGCGGCGCGTCGACACAATCCGCATGATCACGGCGGCGCTGAAGGATAAGGACATCGAAGCGAGAGGCCTGGGCAAGAGCGTCGGCGACGACGACATCCTCGCCTTGCTGCAGAAAATGGTGAAGAGCCGCCAGGAATCGCTTGAGATCTACGAGAAGGCCGGACGCGCCGATCTCGCCGGCCAGGAGGCTGAGGAGATCGTCATCATCCGGAGTTTCTTGCCCGAGCCGATGGATGAGGCGGCCGTCGAGGCGGCGATCACTGAGGCCATCACTGAGACCGGCGCGGCCTCGATCAAGGATATGGGCAAGGTCGTCGCCGCGCTCAAAGCGAAATACGCCGGCCGAATGGACTTCGGCAAGGCCAGCGCTCTCGTCAAGGCAAAGCTTGGGCCAGCAGGCTGAACCTCACGCGTTGACGCGCAAAAACAGCTCCAGCTCCTCCGGCGCCATATGCGTCAGATTTTCCTCGGCGGGAAAATCACCGTCGTGAACATCGCGCACATAGGCGCGCGCCGCCTCGACCATGATCTGGCCGACATTCTGATAGCGCCGATTGTGCCGGAAGTTCTTTGGGCCAAACCCCAGAACATCCGTAATGACCAGAACCTGACCGTCAGTCTTGCGCCCCGCGCCGATCCCGATCGTCGGCGCCTTGACCGCGCGCGTCACCTCGGCGGCGACTTCTTCGGGGATCATTTCGAGCACGAGCAGCTTCATGCCGGCGCCATCCAGCGCGAGCGCGTCAGCCAGGAGCTTCGACGCATCCGTGGCCGAACGGCCTTTGACGCGCTTTTCAAGATGGTTTTGCGGCTCGAGCCCAAGATGGCAGCAGACCTCGATCGAGGCGCCCGCGAGCGCTTCGACGATCGCAAGATGCGCGCCCTCGAACTTCACAATATCGGCGCCGGCCTCGATCAGGCTTCGCGCGCTGGCGACCGCCGCGCCTGGCGAATCATAGCTCCCGAACGGCAGGTCGCCGATGACGACAGCCTCGGGCGCGCCCCGGCGCACCGCGGCTATATGATGGCGCATGTCGGCCAAAGTGACGTCACGCTCGCTCTTGTAGCCGAGCATGCTCACGCCGACGCTGTCGCCGACCAGGATCAGGTCGACCTCCGCCTCCGCCTGCGCGCGCGCCGTCGGAGCATCATAAGCGGTCAGCACCGCGATCGGCGCGCCGCGCCGCTTCATCTCAAAAAAACGCGCTGTTTTGCTCATCGGCGGTCACTTCCATATTGACCGCGAGCCAGGGAGGCGCCGGCGGCCTTCGGGATGACGCGATATATAGGAGCGATCCGAGGGACGGAACACTATTCGTGCAAAATTCGCGTGCGCCCCGGACGCGCTCCGGTGTTTGGGCGCGTCCGCTCAACATGCGCCTCAAAAAAATGTGTGCAGTGCAGCACTACCGCCCGCGCCCATCCGGTGATACCTTGGCAGTATCGTCATAGGGTTGATTTTGATTAATTTTCGCTTGCCTCTACTGATGCGGGAGAAAGTCGTCGAGCCAAGGCTGCGCGGCGTTCGCTTGCTCATTCCTGCTCTTCTGACGATCCTTTTCGCGCATGTGCTTTTGGGATCGGCGGCGCAGGCCGGTTTTGCCAAGCCCCTCTCCGCAAGCTTCTGGACCATTGCCTCGAGCGCGCATGAACCGGGTTCTTTCATGGAATCCCGCGCGGACGCGGGAATTGAGACTGAGACCGATCATTTGGATCGCTTCGCGTCGGAACGTTTCGCCGATGACGACGACGGAGCCTACCCCGATTTCTCAGCCCCTTTGCTCTTCGCGTTTTCCTGCCGCCGCGGCGGCTGCGTTCGCCTTCGGCCCTCGCGCGCATGCCTTCCAGCGTCTGGCGCCTATGATCCGCCGCTGCGCCCTCCCCCACTGACCGGCGCCTGATCCTGCCGCGAGTCGGCCGCCGCTTTTGGCGGCTGCAGCCGCGCGACGCCGCTCGCTCTTGACGCCAAGAGAGCGAGCAAGAGCAGGCCATCGCCAGACCCCGCGGCGCGTCTCAAAAGACCTTGACCTCCCAAATTTCAGCTGGGCGCCGACTGCGTCGCGCGCAAGCCGACGCGCGCCCCTTACCCGAGCGAGAAAACGCTATGGAAAGTCTCATCGAAGGTTTCAACCACTTCCAACAGTCCGTGTTCCCCGCGCAGCGGGCCGCCTATGAGCGCGCCGCGAAAGCGCAGACGCCGCATACGATGATCATCACCTGTTCGGATTCGCGCATCCTGCTGGAGCGGATCTTTTGCTGCGAGCTCGGCGAATTATTCGTCTATCGCAATGTCGGTAACATCGTTCCGCCCTATGGCCAGCAGGTCACCGGGGAGGCCGCCGCGATCGAATATGCGGTGAGCGCGCTGAAGGTCAGGCATATCGTGATTTGCGGCCATTCCGACTGCGGCGCGATGAAGGCGCTCGCCCACCCGCACGAGCTTGAGGACAAGCCCTCAACGGCCGCGTGGCTGAAACACGCCGAAACGGCGCGCCACATCGTCGCCCATCGCAAGCACGGCGCCGATCCGAACGCGCAGTCCCATGAGCTCTCTCATCTGATCGAGGAAAATGTGATGGCCCAGCTCGATCATTTGCGGACGATGCCGATCGTCGCTGCAAGGCTGGTCTCCGGCGATCTCCAGATCCACGGCTGGATCTACGATATCGCCAAAGCGGAGCTGCGCAGCTTCGACCCGGCCGCGCGCATGTTCAGCCTGATCGAACCATCGCAGCCCTATGGGCCGAGGCGCGAAGGCGCCCTCGCCGCGAGCTGAGCACAGCGCTCACGTTAAGGGGCGGGTCCGGCGTCCGGGCCCGCCCCACCGCCCATCTCTATCATTGGAAAGGTTCGCCATGCGCGCTTTCTTTGCACGCCGATCGTTTGCGGACGATCTTCTCGCCTCCGTCGTCGTCTTTCTTGTCGCTTTGCCCTTATGCATGGGCATTGCGATCGCCTCCGGCATGTCGGCCGCGAGCGGTCTCATCACCGGCATCGTGGGCGGCCTCGTCGTCGGTTTTCTCGCCGGCTCGCCGCTCCAGGTCAGCGGCCCGGCCGCGGGCCTCGCCGTGCTCGTCTTCGAGCTCGTTCGCACGCATGGCGTCGCCGCCCTCGGCCCGGTTGTCCTGCTCGCCGGGCTCATTCAGATCGGCGCGGGCCTTTTCCGCGTTGGCGTATGGTTCCGCATGACCTCGCCGGCGGTCGTCTACGGCATGCTGGCCGGCATCGGCATTCTGATCGTCGCCTCGCAATTGCATGTCCTCGTCGACGCCGCGCCGCGCGCCAGCGGGCTCGACAATCTTCTCGCCATTCCTGAGGCGCTGCTCGGCGCCGGAGCCGGCGATGGCCTGATCGCGGGGTCTCTCGGATTGGCGACGATCGGGCTGATGCTCGCCTGGGAGAAGCTGCGGCCGGCGGCTTTGCGGGCTCTGCCGGGCGCCCTCATCGCCGTCGTCATCATCGCGGGTCTCGCGCAGGCGCTTTCGCTCGACGTTAAATATGTCGACATCCCCGCCAATCTGTTCGATTCGGCGCAATTCGTCTCACTCTCGACGCTCGCCTTCTGGCTCGATCCCAAGATCATCGTCACCGCCCTCGCCTTCGCCTTCATCGCCAGCGCGGAAACGCTGCTGTCGGCAGCCGCCGTCGACCGGATGCACGACGGCCCGCGCACGCAATATGATCGCGAACTCGCCGCCCAGGGCGTCGGCAACGCAATCTGCGGCGCGCTTGGCGCGCTGCCGATGACCGGCGTTATCGTGCGTAGCGCCGCCAATGTTCAGGCTGGCGCGAAAACGAGGGCGTCCGCGATTCTGCACGGCGCCTGGATTCTCGCTTTCGCCCTGCTCGCGCCCGGCCTCCTGCGCTCCATTCCGGTCTCATGTCTTGCGGGCATCCTCGTCTATACCGGCTTCAAGATGCTAAGCCCGGCCCATCTGCGCCAGCTTCGAGCCTATGGCTATGGCGCCATGGGCGTTTACGCCGCAACGGCGATTGCGATCGTCGCGACCGACCTGCTGACCGGCGTGCTGGTCGGCTTCGCCCTGTCGCTGTTTCGCCTGTCGCTGCGCTCCGCGGCGCTCGACGTCAGGCTCGTCGATTCGCCCAAGCCCGGCGAAGCGAGGCTTCATCTCGACGGCGCGGCGACATTCCTCAAGGCTCCCGCGTTGGCCAACGCCCTCGACAAAGTGCCGGCCGATACGGTTCTGCATGTCGTCATCGACCGCCTGACCCATATCGATCACGCCGCGCTCGAACTTTTGCGCGACTGGGGCAAGAACGCCGGCGCGCGCGGCTGCGCGCTTGTCGTCGATTGGCCGGCGCTGCAAAGCCGCACGGAAGGCGCAAGGCAGGCCGCCTAGAGCGCTTTTCGATCAGAAATCGATCCATATTTAAAAGCTTGAGCATATTCTTGTCGATCAGATCGACCGATCTGATCGGAATATGCTCTGGGACATGACGCCGAAAAGTGGAAACCGGATTTCGGACGACATCATGCTCTAGCTTATTGAGGAGCGCATTATCGCAGCGCTCCTCAAGGCGGGTTGGGGCGGGTTGACGCCGGAGGAGGCGCTGAGCGCCTCCTCCGGCGGATCCTGCGCGCAGCGGAGCAGAATCGCCGGCGACCGCGTTACGCGACCGCTGCGACCCTGGCGGGGGCGGCGAGGGAAGGCCCGAACAGTTTGCGTATGAAACGCCGCCCCCGTTCGACGCCGGGCCGTTCGACGCACCAATAGGTGATCGTCGCCAGAAGCATCGTTAGGCCAAGGGCGGGGAAGCCCAGCAACGCGAGCCGGACTTGCGGCGACAGCGCTTCGAACTGCGGAAATCCCAACAAAAATTCCTGTGCTTTATCAATGACAAAGATATGCAACAGATAGCCGCTATAACTAATTTTGCCGGCGTAACAGAAGAACGGATTGACGAGGCCCTTGAACGGAAAGGTCGCAAGCGCGTAGACGAGCAGCGCATAAGCGACGCCATAACCAATGTGGCCCGGAATTCCAGCAATCATTTCGACCCGGCCGGTCCATCGCATCGGTAAGCAGATGAGAACGACCAAGGCCACGGCGATGCCCGCGCGACGGCGCGGCCCGGCGGGCAAACAGGCTTCAATTCTTCGCAGTTTGGCGCGTTCCGCCCCCATGAGAAGGCCCAGGATTATCCCACAGAAAAAGACCGGCAATTGCGTGGGCAAGGAAAAATAAGCGAACTGGCTCATCAAACCCGGAGGCTCCGAGGGAAGGAGCCATGAGCCAAGGCCTTTGATCGCGGGAGACGCCGCGATCGCGATCAAGAGAGAGAGAACAAAGAGCGGAACGGCGCGCTTCAGCGTGCGAGCCCAGGCGAAGATCAGCGGCAGCAACAGATAGAATTGCATTTCGACCGCCACCGACCAGCCGCCGGGAACAACGCTATTCAGGGCGTCGGGGTCGAAGCCATGCAGGAAAAGCGACGCGACGGCGATGTCGTGTGTTTCGAGTCCGTTCGGCGCTCCCCATCTTGGTCCGAAACCCAGAACGACGGCATAAAGAACGATGGCGCACCAAAACATCGGCGCGACGCGGCAGAGACGGCGGATGAAATAAGCCCTTAGCGGCGCGGCGTCGTTCTTCGTGCGATTTGTCATGGAGTTGAAAAGGGTCAACGCCGAGACGACAAAAAACAGTTGAACGCCGGAAAAACCCCGCCCCAGAATATCCCCGAGCAGATTCGGAAGGTTTTCGATAGACTTACTTGCATGGAACCAGAATACAAGAAAAAACGCCAGCCCCCTGAGCGCATCTATGTAATGGACGTGGCCTTTTTCTTCGTTAGGTAATGCCATTAAGATTTTTTCAGCTCGCGCGCCACGAAGTTTGATACGGTGACCCATCGTTGCATATTATTGTTTTTTGAATGGATGAGGCGCGGATGCCTGTTCGCATTTTCCGAAAGAAATACACGATTTAAGACTATTTGAAGGAGGTGTTTTCTAAATTAAATTTTCATTCGCGCCGTCAGGACGTCGGCCACGAGAAGCAGCAGGCATGGTCCGCTCTCGGATTTTCGATGGCGGCCGCTTGCTCAGCCGCGCAAATCCGTTCAATCAGGCCGGAGGCGCCGAGGCTTAAAAGTCAGGGGCCATGTGTATAGCCGGGACAAGCGCGAAAGAGCGTTGCGTGGAACCGCCTCATCCGCGACACTGGATCTTGAAGAACGCCCATGCGATTTCCGCCCTCCTTTCTCGACGACGTCAAAGCCCGCCTCCCGGTCTCCGAGGTTGTGCGCCGGCGCGTGAAGCTGGTGCGGTCGGGACGCGAATGGAAGGGGCTCTCGCCCTTCAACACGGAAAAGACGCCATCCTTTTTCGTCAATGACCAGAAAATGGCGTGGTTCGACCTGTCGGCCGGCAAAAACGGCAATATCTTCGACTTTGTCATGGAAACGGAGGGGCTGAGCTTCCCCGAGGCCGTCGAACGTCTCGCGGGGGAGGCGGGGCTGCCGCTTCCCCAGCTCTCGCCCGAAGCGGACGCGCAGGAGCAAAAGCGGGCCGGGCTGCATGAGGCGCTGAATATGGCGGCGGATTACTTTTCCGCTCAGCTGAAGGGACCGTCCGGCCATCGTGCGCGGGAGTATCTGGCCCAAAGAGGCCTTGCGGAAAAAATGCAAAAGCAGTTCCGGCTCGGCTTCTCGCTGCCGGAGAAATTCGCTCTGCGCGATCACCTCGCCGCCAAGGGCGTCTCAAAAGAGGTCATGATCGAGGCCGGGCTTTTGATCCACGGCGAGGACATCGCCGTCCCATACGATCGATTCCGCGACCGCATCATGTTTCCGATCTGCGACCGTTCCGGCCGGCCGATCGCTTTTGGCGGCCGCGCGCTCGCCAAGGACGTCGCCGCGAAATATCTGAATTCGCCGGAAACCCCGCTCTTCCATAAGGGAGCCGTGCTTTACAATCATCATCAGGCGCGCAAAGCGGCGCATGACTCGGGGCAGGTCATCGTCGTCGAAGGCTATGTCGACGTCATCGCCATGGCCTCGGCCGGCCTTGCCGGGACCGTCGCGCCGCTCGGAACGGCTCTGACGCCGGATCAGGCCGAGCTTTTGTGGAAAATGGCGGAAGAGCCGATCCTCTGTTTCGACGGCGACAAAGCCGGGCGCAAGGCGGCCTATCGGGCGATCGACATGGCCTTGCCCCTCATCGGGCCCGGCCGTTCACTGCGTTTTGCGCTATTGCCGGAGGGCGAGGACCCTGACGATCTGATCCGGTCCGGCGGCGCGGGGGCGATGACGGATGTGTTGTCGCGGGCGCTGCCGCTCGCCGAGCTGATCTGGCTGCGGGAAACCGAAGGACAGGATCTTGCGACGCCCGAGCGCCGCGCCGGGCTTGAGCGCCGCCTTGGCGAGATCGCGCGCGAAATCAAGGATGAGACGCTGCGCCGCTATTATCAGGCGGACTTCAAGGATCGTCTTTTCAGATTATTCGACCAGCGGCGCCAGCGCCCGGTTCAGTCGCGGGAGGGGCAGAGCCGGCCGCGCGAAGGGCAGAGCCGGCATGGCGCCTTTGGGGCGCGCCCCGGCTTTTCGCGCGATGGCTTTTCGCGCGAGACGAAGGACCAGTCGCCACCGAGGGCGAGCATGAACCTCTCGCAATCGCCGCTTTTTCGCTCCGACAAAGCCAGCCTGCCGCCGCGCGAGGCTCTGATTCTTCTGATCCTGCTCAATCACCCCGGCCTTCTGGAGCGACATCTCGAGGCGATCGCGGAGATCGAGTTCGCCAATGCGGAGGCGGGCGCCTTGCGAGGCAGGCTGCTCGATTGCGCCGGTTCAGGCGCTCTCGATGAAATCGGCCTTCGCGGAGCGCTCGAGGGCGCAGGCTTCTCGGCGATCCTGAGAAAGCTTGACGCTTTGGCCGCGCATTCGTCGCACTGGTACGTAAAGGCCGGCGCGGCCGAAGCCGACGCCGAAGAAGTTCTAAAGCAGGCCTTGACCTTGCATCGCCGCGCCCGCAGTCTACATAAGGATCTTCACATTGCCGAGATGGCCCTTGCCGTAGAGGCGACTGACGCCAACTTGGCGCGTCTCATGGACATTCAAGAGCAATTGCTCGCGCTGAGCGGGACGGAGGCGACGGTTGAGGGGTTTGGCGCATCGTCTGGCCGCTCGGGGGGGACATTGTGACGGCGGGTCTTTGACTCCCGCAAATCCGATCATGTAGAAGGACGGGCGACCACCGGACGGCGACGTTCGGTCGCGGCGGGCCGCGCTCACGTTTTCAGGATGGGCGAGGTTGCGCGCAAGGGTCTCAACTTCAAATAGTCGGGTGAATTCAGTCCGTTCGGCTTGACGAATTTTCGCATCTTCACAATCTGATGAGTTATCGCGATTTCAAAGCCTGTCACGTTCTTGACGCCCAACGGAGCCGGGGCCGCCGCGTGCGGTTTTTGCCGGGCGGTTGATCGCGGTTTTGAATAAGGCCTCCTGGCTGCGGCTTGGC
Source organism: Methylocella tundrae (assembly GCF_038024855.1). Taxonomy (NCBI): domain Bacteria; kingdom Pseudomonadati; phylum Pseudomonadota; class Alphaproteobacteria; order Hyphomicrobiales; family Beijerinckiaceae; genus Methylocella; species Methylocella tundrae. The sequence continues at coordinate 3,197,232 of NZ_CP139089.1, read as the reverse complement.
TTTATGTCCCAAAGACGCCGATTCGACGGGACGCTCGGACGAGGCGATATCGAATGTGTGCGCCGGCTTCGGAACCGGAGCGGGCTGAGCTGACTGAACGTCAGTCGAGTTTTTTAACGGCGGAGGCCATGGATGGCGAAGAAGGATAACGAGAAGACCGAAGCGGAAGGCGGTGCGGTGGAGACCGCCGACAGCCCCCTGCTCGATCTATCCGACGCCGCCGTCAAGCGGATGATCAAGGCTGCAAAAAAACGCGGCTTTGTGACTTATGCTGAATTGAACGCCGTGCTTCCCTCCGAAGAGGTCAATTCCGAGCAGATCGAAGACATTCTCGCGATGCTGAACGAAATGGGCATCAATGTCGTCGAGACGGAGGACCAGGAAGAGGGCGAGGGCGAGGAAGCCGCCGAGGAGGAAGAGGCCGAAGGGGGCGACCTCGTCGAGGTCGCTCAGCAGAAGGCCGTCGCCATTCGTTCGTCGGAGCCGGCGGATCGCACGGACGATCCCGTTCGCATGTATCTGCGGGAAATGGGCTCCGTCGAGCTTTTGTCGCGAGAGGGCGAAATCGCCATCGCGAAACGCATCGAGGCCGGACGCGAGGCGATGATCGCCGGCCTTTGCGAAAGCCCGCTGACGTTCCAGGCGATCATCATCTGGCGCGATGAATTGAACGACAGCAAAGTGCTGCTGCGCGACATCATCGACCTCGAAGCGACCTATGCCGGTCCTGACGGGCGCAACACGCCGAAGATCGACATGACGGCGCCGGGAGCGGCGGAACTCCTCGCGGAGCAGCAGGCGGCCCCGGCGACGGCGCCTCTCAATCCGCCCGCAAGGCTCCGGCCGGCGGGCGAGGAAGGCGTCGATCCGCCGATCCCCGAAGACGTCTTCGATGAAGAAGACGATATGGAGAACTCGGTTTCGCTCTCCGCGATGGAGGCTGAACTCAAGCCCAAGGTTCTGGACACCTTCGACCGCGTCGCCGACGCCTATAAGAAGCTGCGCCGCCTGCAGGATCAGAATGTCGAGAACAAGCTCAAGAACGAGACGCTGAGCCCCTCGCAGGAGCGCAAATACAAGACTCTCAAGAAGGAAATCGTCACCGACGTCAAATCGCTTTCGCTCAACCCGAACCGCATCGAGGCGCTGGTCGAGCAGCTTTATGACATCAACAAGCGCCTGATCGGCCTTGAAACCAGACTTTTGCGGCTCGCCGAGGGCTGCGGCGTCACCCGTGAGGACTTTCTCAAGAATTATCAGAATTCCGAACTCGATCCGAAGTGGCTGCTGCGCGTCTCAAAGCTTGGCGGTCGCGGATGGAAGGATTTTGTCGCCAGCGCGAAGGATGCGATCAAGGATCTCCTGAACGAGATTCACGCTCTCGCCACCGAGACGGGTCTCGAAATTCAGGAATTCCGCAAGATCGTCCATATGGTGCAAAAGGGCGAGCGGGAGGCGCGGCAGGCCAAGAAGGAAATGGTCGAGGCGAACCTTCGCCTGGTGATTTCCATCGCCAAGAAATACACCAATCGCGGCCTGCAGTTCCTGGATCTGATCCAGGAAGGCAATATCGGCCTGATGAAAGCCGTCGATAAATTCGAGTACCGTCGCGGCTACAAATTCTCGACCTATGCGACCTGGTGGATCAGGCAGGCGATCACCCGCAGCATTGCCGATCAGGCAAGAACGATCCGCATTCCGGTCCATATGATCGAGACGATCAACAAGATCGTGCGCACCTCGCGGCAGATGCTGCATGAGATCGGGCGCGAGCCGACGCCTGAGGAACTCGCCGAAAAGCTCGCCATGCCGCTCGAAAAAGTGCGCAAGGTGCTGAAGATCGCAAAGGAGCCGATCTCGCTCGAGACCCCGATTGGCGACGAGGAGGATTCGCATCTTGGCGACTTCATCGAGGACAAGAACGCGATTTTGCCGATCGACGCCGCGATTCAGTCGAACCTGCGCGAAACCACGACGCGCGTTCTCGCTTCGCTGACGCCGCGCGAGGAGCGCGTGCTGCGCATGCGCTTCGGCATCGGCATGAACACCGATCACACGCTGGAAGAGGTCGGCCAGCAGTTCTCCGTGACGCGCGAGCGCATCCGGCAGATCGAGGCCAAGGCCTTGCGCAAGCTGAAGCATCCCTCGCGCTCGCGCAAGCTGCGCAGTTTCCTCGACAACTGACGCATGAGCGCCCTCCGGCGCTTGCGTAACTGCTTATGCGCCAAACAGAAGGGACCACAAGCGACGCCCCGGCGGCGTTCGTGGTCCGTCAGTGTCATGCCTGGGTCCGTGGCGAGAGGCTGATGGCGCGACTGAGAGTCGCGCCTCCTCGCGTCAGACCGCGCGCGGTTAATGCCCGACCGTGAAGAGCTGCTGATGCAGCGCGTCGGGTATCTTGTCCTCAGGTATGGCGACCATCGTGTGGCCATCCATCTTCACGACATAGACCGTGGCCTTGCCGCCGTCGGCCATCGTGACTTCCTGCGATTTGATCATTTCCACTTTCATCATTTTGCCGTGCTTGGCTTCGGCGGCGAGGGCGAAGAGGACGGCGGCTGTTACGAGAGCAGCCGTGATTAAGCGCTTAGGCATGAAATCCTCCTTGTAGCTGGAAACGTTAGTCTTCAATTTAGCGCAAGAGGTCGTTCAGACTGCTCGCGGTTTTTATTGCGGGGACTGCCGGCCCCGCTCATCCATCAGGGAGATCAGCGCCGAACCGGCGCTTTGGAGTATGTTTTTTCAGCAGTACATGATGTGTACCATTTTCGTTTCATTTGGCCAGATGGCTTGAGCCAAAGGCTGTCATTTCGTCTGCTTTGGTAGACGGACTTCGCCCCGCGACTCTGCGGCGGCCCGGCCGGGCCGTGGGTCGCAGTTCGCCGTCAAAACAATCTTCGCCGCGAACCGCGATATGTTACGTCGCGCTTCCGGCGGATGACGCGCCGGAGCTCTTGCGGCCGAGGCTCTGCTTAAATTGACTTCGCTGCTTTCTTGCCCCTATAAGGCTCGCGATTTTCCGGCTCCCTTGATGCGCGTCAGCGGCGTCTTTCAGAAGCAGCCGGTTCTGTTCAGCGAAGCTGGTCCGTCGCCAGCGCGCCGCAAAGCTTGCCGGCGCGTCTGGACGCCCGCCTGTTCGAGATGGAGCATTTGAAGTGAAGCGGACATATCAACCGAGCAAGCTCGTTCGTAAACGCCGGCACGGGTTTCGCGCCCGGATGGCGACTGTGGGCGGGCGGCGCATCATCGCAGCGCGCCGCGCGCGCGGCCGCAAGAAACTGTCCGCCTGAGTTTTTGCAGAGGCCGCGCGAGGCGGCGCTGTTCAAAGCATTGAGGCAAGGCGGCGAGTATATGACGAAGGATTCTCGGAATCTTTATCTTGCGATCGGTCTGTCGTGTCTTGTGATCGTTGGCTGGAGCTATTTCTTTGCGCCGAAGCCCGATCGGGCGCGGCAGTTTGCGCAGCAGCAGGCGCAGACGGCGCCGGGCGCCGCGCCCTCCTCTTCACCCTCGGCCGCCGGCGCGCCGCAGGACGCGGTTTCGCGCGATCTCTCCGCGCTTGACGCCGCGGCGCCGCAAACCCGCGCTGAGGCCCTGGCTGATTCGCCGCGCGTCAAAATCGAGACGCCGGCGATTTTTGGCTCGCTGGCGCTGAAGGGCGCGCGCATCGACGACGTCGCGCTGAAGGCCTACCGCGAGACGGTCGATCCAGACAGCCCGAACATCGTCCTGCTGTCGCCGCCCGGCGCGCCCGACGCCTATTACGCCGAGGCCGGCTTTCTCTCGGGCGCCGGCGCGGCGCTGGCGCTGCCCCGCGCCGACACGCTCTGGCGCGCCGACCGCGACACGCTGACGCCGCAAACGCCGGTGACGCTGAGCTATGACAATGGCCAGGGCCTCGTCTTCCATCGCCAGATCGCGGTCGACGAACGCTATATGTTCACCATTCGCGACAGCGTCGAGAACAAGTCGGACAAGCCGGTCACGCTCGCCCCTTACGCGCTGGTGGCGCGGCACGGCCTGCCGAAAACGGTGAATTATTCGGTGCTGCATGAAGGTTTCGTCGGCGTCATCGGCGACGGCGGCGTCGAGGAGATCAAATACGACAAGATCGAGAAAGAGGATCACGCCGCGAAAACGCTGTCAGGCGTCGGCGGCTGGCTCGGCTTTACCGACAAATATTGGGCCGCCGCCGTCATCCCGGACCAGAAGGAGACGATCGAGGCGCGCTTTTCGGCCGGGCTGACAGGGCCGATCAAAAGCTATCGCGCCGATTTCGTCGGCCCGGCGCAGGTGATATCGCCAGGCGCGTCGAGCGAGGCGACGAGCCGCCTCTTCGCCGGGGCGAAGGAAGTGCATACGCTCGACGCCTATCAGGCCGATCTCGGCATCAAGAAATTCGAGCTGCTGATCGACTGGGGCTGGTTCTACTTCATCACCCGGCCGATGTTCCAGCTGTTGCACTTCCTTTATACGCTGACCGGCAATTTCGGCGTCGCCATCCTGATCGCCACGGTGATCGTCAAGGGCCTGTTCTTCCCGCTCGCCAGCAAGAGCTATCTGTCGATGGCCAAGATGAAGGCGGTCGCGCCGCAGATCGCCGCCATCAGGGATAAATATCCTGAAGACAAGATGAAGCAGCAGCAGGAAACCATGGCGCTTTACAAGCGCGAGAAGATCAATCCGGTGTCGGGCTGCCTGCCGATGCTGATCCAGATCCCGGTGTTCTTCGCGCTTTATAAGGTTTTATTCGTCACCATCGAGATGCGGCATGCGCCCTTCTTTGGCTGGATCAAGGATCTCTCCGCCCCCGATCCGACCAATATTTTCAATCTGTTCGGGCTTTTGCCTTTCGACCCGACGCAAATCCCGATGATCGGCCATTTCCTTGCGCTCGGCGTCTGGCCGCTCATCATGGGCGTCACCATGTTCGTGCAGATGAAGGCGAACCCCGAGCCGGCCGATCCGACGCAAAAACAGATCTTCACCTGGATGCCGGTGATCTTCACCTTCACCCTCGGCGGCTTTCCCTCCGGCCTCGTCATCTACTGGGCCTGGAACAATACCCTCTCCGTCGCCCAGCAGACGCTCATCATGAAAAGAGCCGGCGTCAAAATAGAGCTCTTCGACAATATCGCCGGAATGTTCAGAAAAAAGGCCACGAGTTAGAGCATATTCCGATCAGATCGGTTCGATCTGATCGGCAAGAATATGCTCAAGCTTTTGAATCTGGAGCGATTTCTGATCGATCGAATGACCCCATTCGATCGGAAATTCTAACGCGCATAAAGTTTGGCGTTCTGCGCCACATGCGCCTGCCAGCCGCGCCGCTCGAGCTCGGGATCGGCGTGCTCTTCCTCGGGAAATCCGACGCAGAGATAGGCGATCAGCTTCCAGCTCTCCGGCGCGTCGACCGATCTTGCAAGCTCCAGCGGATCGATGATCGACACCCAGCCAACGCCGAGCCCATGCGCGCGCGCCGCCAGCCAAAAAGTATGGACCGCCGCGACGACGGAATAATCCAGCATCTCCGGCATGGTTTTGCGGCCGAGCCCCATGCCCGCCCCGGTCGCGTGATCGCAGAATACGGCAAGATGCACCGGCGCTTCATGCAGCCCCGCGAGCTTCAGCCGGGCATAGAGCGCCGCGCGCTCGCCCTCATAAGCTTCGAGCGCCGCCGCATTGCAGGCGTTGAAATTGGCGATCACGGCCTGCCGCCGCGCCGCGCTTTCGACACTGATGAAGCGCCACGGCTGACTATTGCCGACGGAAGGCGAATGCGCGGCGATTTCGAGCAGATCCTCGATCAGCGTGATGGCGATCGGGTCCGTCTTGAAGCGGCGAACGTCGCGCCGCCATTTGAACAGATCCTCAAGGCGCCGGATAAAATCCGCGTCGAAGGTCGGGGGCGCATCGTCGAGGCAGCCGGTCAAGGCCGGCTTCCCCACGGCCGCGCGCGGTCAGTTCGCGAAGCGGAAATGCAGCACATCGCCGTCCTCGACCACATAGTCCTTGCCCTCAAGCCGGAATTTTCCGGCCTCGCGCGCTCCGGTTTCCCCGTTATTCGCGACATAGTCAGCATAGCCAATTGTCTCGGCCCGAATAAAGCCTTTTTCGAAATCGGTGTGAATGACGCCCGCGGCCTGCGGCCCCCTGGTCCCTTTTTCAATCGTCCAGGCACGGGCCTCCTTGGGACCTACGGTGAAATAGGTGATGAGATGCAGGAGGCCGTAGCCGGCGCGGATGACGCGGTTCAGCCCCGGCTCCTTGAGGCCGACCGCTTCGAGATAATCCTTCTGCTCGTCTTCCGGCAGCACCGCGATCTCGCTCTCGATCTTGGCCGAGACCGTCACCGCCACGGCGCCCTCCTCCTTGGCGCGCGCCTCCACCGCCCGCGAGAAGGCGTTGCCGCGATCGGCCGCGGCCTCCTCGACATTGCAGACGTAAAGCACAGGCTTTGAGGACAAAAGCCCCAGGCCATCGAAGAGCTTGCGCTCCTCGGGCTTGACCTGGGCGAGGCGAGCCGGCTTGCCCTCGCGAAGCAGCGCGAGGCAGCGCTGCACGAGGTCCAGCGTCTCCTTGGCCTCCTTGTCGGCGCCCTTCGCCTTTTTTTCCAGCGCGATGACGCGCCGCTCAAGGCTCTCGAGATCGGCCAGCATCAGTTCCGTCTCGATCGTCTCGATATCATCGACCGGCGCGATCTTGCCTTCGACATGGGTGATGTCGGTATCCTCAAAACAGCGCACGACATGGGCGATGGCGTCGCATTCGCGGATGTTGGCGAGAAACTGATTGCCGAGCCCCTCGCCTTTCGAGGCGCCGCGCACGAGGCCGGCGATATCGACGAAGGTCAGCCGCGTCGGAATGATCTCCTTGGAGCCGGCGATCTTCGCGAGTTTCTCGATGCGTTCGTCCGGCACGGCGACGTCGCCGACGTTCGGCTCGATGGTGCAGAACGGATAATTCGCCGCCTGCGCCGCAGCGGTCTGCGTCAGCGCGTTAAAAAGGGTCGACTTGCCGACATTCGGCAAGCCAACGATCCCGCATTTGAAACCCATTTTTGGTACTCGTGCTGAAGCGTGACCTTAGGAAAGTGTCAGACTTTCCGTAGATCATGCATTGAAGAAAGAAGAAGCCGGGCGGTCATAAAGCGCGGCCCGTTTCGGCAAATCGGCTGCGAGACCCGAAAAACCGGGGCCGTTCAGGAAAAACTCAAGCCCGGCGCTATCGCGCGGGGCGCATCCTTTGCGCGCTTCCCGGCGAACGCGGCTTCCCGCAAGCTGATTGCGACGTATTTTCATGACACGGCTATCGTGTCGTACGCGAGCCATGTCAAGTCCGGAACTCAGCCGGCCCTGTACCCCTTCCTAATGCAAAGTTCGCGCTATCGCGCCAACGATTTCCACCAATGCAGGGTTGTGCCAATTGACTTCATCAGGAATGGCCATCCCGGCCAATCTTACCCATTCATCATACGGCGCATAGAGGTCGGCGCGGCGGTTCATGCTTCGAGACGGGTCTTTCAGACCCTCTCCGGCACGCGCTACCCCGGCCCATCCTTACCAAACCCGGCCGCTTCCATGACCTTGAAAATCCTGGTCTGAAAGGCGTCGTCGTCGCCCTTGGCCAAAAGCCCGGCGTTGCCGGCGATGGCGCCGCACAAGGATTCGACCCAAGGGGCTTCGGATTTGGCGAAATCGCCCAGCACATAATTATGCACGAGCGCGCGATCGCCGGGATGGCCTATCCCCAAGCGCACGCGGCGATAGTCGTTGCCGATATGGGCGGTGATGGATTTCAGACCATTATGGCCGGCGTTGCCGCCGCCGCTCTTGACCCGCACCTTGCCGGGCGGCAGGTCGAGCTCATCGTGGAACACCACAATGTCTTTCGGCTCGATCTTGAGATAGCGCGCCGCCTCGCCAACCGCGCGGCCGGACTCGTTCATATAGGTCTGGGGCAGCAGCAGCGTGACGCGCTCTCCGGCCAGGTTGATCTCGCTCGCAAGGCTCTGGAATTTCGCCCGGAACACAGGCGCCGAGGTTTCCCGCGCGATCGACGCAATTGCCATGAAGCCGATGTTGTGGCGGTTGCCGGCATAGGCCCTGCCGGGATTGCCGAGGCCGACGAAAAGAAGCATGGCGTCCGCCCACAGCAGGATCGCGAAGAGACGCGGAGTTTTCGGATCAGCCTATACGCTGGAACATGATGAGACCCGCCCCCGGAGCGGAGGCGGGCCGTCGATCGCCGTGTCGGCGTTACTTCTTCTTGGCGGGAGCAGCTGCTGGCGCTGCGGCCGCGGGCGCTTTGGCGCCAGCCTTGCCTTTGGCCGGAGCTGCTGCTGCGGCGGCGGCGGCCGCGGCGTCTTCCGGCACGACCGCCGGCGGCGTGATCGTCACGATGGTGAAATCGCGATCACGCAGGGTCGGCTTGCAGCCGGCGGGCAGCGGCAGCGCCGTCAGATGCAGGGAATCATTGATGTCGAGCGCGCCGAGATCAGCAATCACCGCCTCGGGGATGTCATCCGCCGGGACGCGCATCTCGATCGAGTGCCGCACGATATTGACGCTGCCGCCCTTCTTGACGCCGGGGCAGGTGTCCTGATTGATGAAATGCACGGGCACTTCGACGCGCAGGCTGGCGCCCGGCTTGAGGCGCAGAAAATCGACGTGCAGCGGCTGATCCTTGACGGGATCAAGCTGATAATCGCGCGGAATCACACGCTGCTTTGCTCCGTCGACGTCGATTTCGAAGAGCGTCGTCAGAAAATGTCCGGCATAAATCAGTTTGTTCAGTTCGCGATAATCAAGCGCAATCGGCTCGGCGGGATCGCCGCCGCCATAGATGACGCCTGGAATGCGGCCTTCACGGCGAACGCTGCGGGCGGCCCCCTTGCCAATCCCGCTACGCACCGTGGCCGCGAGAGTCTTTGTCTCGGCCATGTTGCTGTCCTTTAAGAAGTGATGAGCGCCCACGCCTCCAGGGGTGTCGGAAGGGACGCGAGGCGGCTTATAGCGTTGGCGCGCCGCTTGCGCAAGATTTGGCTCATGGGCGCGGGATTTATGGCCAGGATCAGGCTGGCCGGTTAAGGAAGGCGGCAAGAAGCGATAAGTTTTTATTGCTAGGATCGCGCGGAGTTCGCCGCGCCCCATGTTCCGCGCCCCATTGTTCAAGGTGTAATCGCTGATGGCCAAGGTCGATGGCGCGCATGCAAAACCGCCGTTGCTTAAGATCATAGCCAGAAAATTGCGCGCGCTCATAAGGCGCGATGAGACCAGCCTGATTTTTCTCGGGCTTTTCAGCGGTTCGATGGCGGGCCTTCTGGCCGCCGGCATTCTGCGCGCCTCGCATTTCCTGCATTTATGGCTGTTCGGACATGAGCAATTGAGCGCCATGACGGCGCTCGCATCCCCCTGGCAGGCCCTTGCTCCGCTCGCGGGCGGACTGCTCCTCGGGATCACCGCGATTTTTATCCATAAATGGCGGCCCAACCGCCCGGTCGATCCGATCGAGGCGAACGCCCTGCGCGGCGGACGCATGTCGCTTTCCGACAGCCTCGTCATCACGGCGCAGACGGTGGTCTCGAACGGGTTTGGCGCTTCGGTCGGGCTCGAGGCCGCCTACACCCAGATGGGGTCAGGCTTCGCCTCCTTCATCGGCGGCGCGCTCGGCCTGAGGCGAGCCGATCTGCGCACTCTCGTCGCCTGCGGCGCGGCCGGCGCGATCGGGGCGGCGTTCAGCGCGCCGCTGACAGGCGCCTTCTACGCCTTTGAACTGATTCTCGGCGCCTATACGCCATTCGGGCTCGCGCCTGTCGGGGCGGCCGCGGTCGGCGGCGTTCTTGCCTCGCGCCTTGCCGGCTCCGCCGGAGACATCGCCAAAATGCCGCCGCCCGGGATCGACCTCACTCAGGCCGATATGGCGATGCTCATGGGGCTTGCGATCCTTTGCGCTTTCTTCGGCATCGCGATCATGCGCGGCGTGACCTTCGTCGAGGGCGCGTTCCGCTGGACGCGTCTGCCGCAGCCGCTCCAGCCGGCCGTCGGCGGTCTGATCGTCGGCAGTCTCGCGCTCATTTCGCCGCATGTGCTGTCATCGGGCCATAGCGCGACCGTCGAACTTTTCGAAGGGACGGCGCCGGCGATCGGCGCCCTCGCTGTGGCGATCGCGCTGAAATCGGTCGGGTCGGCGGTCTCCATAGGGTCCGGCTTTCGCGGCGGCCTGTTCTTCGCTTCGCTCTATCTCGGCGGCCTGTTCGGACGGTTCTACTCCTATGCGATCGCGCTTTATGATCCATCGCTCGCGCCCGACGGCTGGGTCAGTTCGATCGTCGGCATGGCCGCCCTTGCGGTCGCGATCGTCGGCGGGCCGCTCACGATGAGCTTTCTCGCCCTGGAGACGACGCAGGATTTTCCGCTGAGCCTCATGATGCTGACGGCCTCGACGCTCGTTTCGGTCATCGTGCGCAGAAGCTTTGGCTATTCCTTCGCGACATGGCGCCTGCATCTTCGCGGCGAATCGATCCGCAGCGCCCAGGACGTCGGCTGGATGCGCGATTTGACCGTCGGCCGGTTGATGCGAACCGACGTCCAGTTGGCAAGAACCGACATGAAGCTCGACGAGTTCACCAAACTTTTTCCTCTCGGCTCGGCCCAATGGGTCGTCGCGGTCGACGCGCTTGACCGCTACGCGGGAATCGTTTTCGCGCCCGACGCTTATCTCGTGAGCGCCGCCCCCGAAGAGGCGAAGACCGATTTCGCATCGCTGGCGCGTCTGCCGGAGCAATTTCTGCTTCCGCATATGAACGTCAAACTCGCCGCGCAAATGTTCGAACAGAGCGAGAGCGAGGCGCTCGCGGTCGTCGACAACGCGGCCGACCGCCGCGTCGTTGGCCTTTTGACCGAGGCGCATCTGCTGCGACGATATGCCGAAGAACTCGACAAAGCGCGCCGGGAGCTCTCCGGCGAGACATTCGCGGCCGCCAGTTAGTCGGGCGCCCATTCCTGAACGAGCTAATCGCGCCAAAGGAGAATGTGCGATTTTTATGAACTATGAATAATTTTCGTATTCGTCAATAGAGCATGAAAAGCATCAATTTTTGTTGCTTGCCCGCAGAATAACTCGCCGAAGCTTGACTTAAATCATTTATTGCCCGTAATAATCTCTATTATCGTTAGTTTGTTCTGAATTACCGACCCGCCGTGCGAGCCCCGCGGCAAATACGCATCAAAAGGGGCGGACATTCGAATGCCGTTTAACTCAGGCCAGGGCTTAGCGCCTGTTTCCTTTATTTATTTCTGACGCGCCACATTGTAATTTTGACTCAACTCCACGCTTTCAACATAACGCACAGCGGGCGACACGCCGCCTTTTTGCCGTCAGCCCACGCCGCAAGGATCGTTCGACCATGTCCGAGGCCTCAACACTCGCGCCGATCGCCCCATCCGCCATCCCGGAAGCGCCTCCCGCTGGCGACCACGTCGTCATCAATGGCGCGACGCTCGCTCTCGACGATATTGTGAATCAGGATTTTTTCGCGCCGAAGCGGATCGCGGCTCTGCGCGAGACCTTCCTCAATGCGAAGCCCTTCCCGCATCTTGTCTTCGAGAACCTGTTTTCGCCCCGGCTTCTGGAAATGGTATATGCGGATTTCGATCGCCTGAACTGGAACGATTGGCGCCGCTATGACAACAGCAACGAGTTCAAGCGGGGCTCGGCGCCAAAGACCTGGCTTGGACATGCAAGCCAACTCTACTTCAGCACAATTCATTCCGGCCGGTTTGTCGATTTCATTGAGCAGGTGACGGGAATTCACGGCCTCATCACCGATCCCGAGCTTTTTGCCGGCGGCCTGCACGACATCCCGACCGGCGGCAAGTTCGCCATGCATATCGATTTCAACCAGCACGCGGTGACGCGGCTCGACAACCGCCTCGTGTTCATCACCTATCTCAACAAGGATTGGCAGCCGTCCTACGGCGGCGGCCTCCAGCTCTGGGACGCGGCAACGGAAAAATGCGCCGCCGAGATCCTGCCGGAATTCGGACGCTCCATTCTTTTCTACCAATCGTCGAAAAGTCTGCACGGGCATCCGACGCCGGTCAACGCTCCGAACGGGCGTTCGCGCCGATCGGCCGCCGCCTATTTCTACAGCAATGGCCGGTCCGACGGCGAAGGCGAAGACTTCCACACCACGCAGTTCCCCAAAACAGTCGAACCGCCTCAGCACGAGAAATTGTCGAACATGATGAAATATCTGTTGCCGCCGGCCCTGGTCGACGGCGTGCGCAAGGTGAAATCACTGCTGCGGTAGCGGCCTCCCGATCGGAGCGGAGTGGGATTAGCCCGGCCAAGCGATAGAGGGCCTTTCAACTTCCGCGGGATCCGGAATCCTCTCCGACCGCCAAGCCGCCGGGCGATTTCGGCAACCTCCCGGGATCATGCTATAAGATAGCGATTCAGAAGAGGTTGCTGTCTTTGGCCGTTGGTACCCGCCGTCTCGTCGCTCCCGACTCTCACGAAGACGACGCAGAACTGTCGCTGCGGCCGCTGAGCCTTGCCGATTTTACCGGCCAGGCGGCGGCGCGCGCCAATCTCAAGGTTTTCATCGAAGCGGCGAAAGCGCGCCGCGAGGCGCTGGATCACGTCCTCTTTTGGGGGCCGCCGGGGCTCGGCAAGACCACATTGGCGCAGATCGTCGCGCGTGAGCTTGGCGTCAACTTTCGCTCGACCTCGGGACCGGTGATCGCCAAGGCCGGCGATCTCGCCGCCCAACTGACCGCCCTCGAAGAACGCGACGTGCTCTTCATCGATGAAATCCACCGCCTCAATCCGGCGGTCGAGGAAATTCTCTATCCGGCGATGGAGGATTTTCAGCTCGATCTCATCATCGGTGAAGGGCCCGGCGCCCGTTCGGTGAAGATCGACCTCGCCAAATTCACGCTCATTGGGGCGACGACCCGCGCCGGCCTGCTGACGACGCCGCTGCGCGATCGCTTCGGCATTCCGATCCGTCTCGACTATTATACGGCCGAGGAGCTGGAGCGCATCGTGCGACGCGGCGCGAAGGTGCTTTCGATCACCATGTCCGGGGACGGCGCCAATGAAATCGCAAGGCGCGCGCGCGGAACGCCGCGCATCGCGGGACGCCTGCTGCGCCGCGTCCGCGATTTCGCGGCGGTCGACGGCGACCCGGAAATCACCCGCGCCGTCGCCGATAAGGCGCTGCGGCTGCTCGACGTCGACGGCATCGGCCTCGACCAGATGGACCGGCGCTATCTGACGACGATCGCGCTCTCCTTCGGCGGCGGCCCCGTCGGCATCGAGACGATCGCGGCGGCATTGTCCGAGCCGCGCGACGCGATCGAGGACATCATCGAGCCCTATCTCATCCAGCAGGGCTTTTTACAGCGCACGCCGCGCGGCCGGATCCTGACCGGGCACGCGTTCCGCCACCTCGGGCTTGCCGAGCCGCCGCGCGAGAAAACGCAGTTTCAGCTGTTTTCAGAGAGCGACGGGGACGATTGAGGACGGCGCCGCCAGTCGCTCCATTTCGGCCGATGGCGCTGGCGTCAGAGCGCCTTCCGCGGGCCCCGCGGCCGCCCGCATCGCAGCGATTTTGACCGCAGCCTCCCGCGCGATGATTTTGCGATTCGTCCCGCGCCCGTAGCGCAGCGGCTCGCCGAACATCAGATCGCATCGGATCGGCTCTCCTTTCAGCACCGCCCAGACATGGGGCAGGAGCGAATCCTCGCCGAGCCACGCAGCCGCCGGCGAGGAATAGGAGATCGCCACCGGCTGCACGGCGACGCTGTCAATGCCGCTGGCGGCGATGAGAAGATCGCGCGCGGCGGCGAAATGCGAGCTGTGAAATTTGCGCAACAGGAGCCCGTCCCCGGTCGTGCCTTCGGGAAACAACAAGGCGGCGCGGCCATCCAGCATGCGCCGCGCCATCGCGGCGTTGGCGGCCGGAATCGACCGGCGCCTGTTGCGGTCGACAAAGACCGTCTCCTGCAATTTCGCGAAAAAGCCGATGAGGGGCCAGCCGCCGACCTCGCGCTTGGCGAGGAAGCAGATGGGCTCGACGCTGTAGAGCGCGAGAATGTCAATCCATGAGATGTGATTGGCGGCAAGCAGGCGGGTGGGCGCCGGGCCGGGCGCTCCCTGCGTGTAGACGCTCACGCGCAACAGCCGCGTCAGGATCCGGCAAAAAGCAACCGGAATCATCCCGCGCCAGGGCCAGCGCAAATACAGCGCGATCCATTGCAAAGGAACGGCGACGCCAAGAAACACAATAAGCGTCACGCCGATTAGGAGAACGCGAAAAAAGAGCAATGTGGCTCCGGGAGCAAGCGATGCAGCGGCGCCACTCTACAGCGCCAGACTTGCAGTTTGATGACAATGGCGAACGCCTGGCCCGCGATTATGTCGAGAGAGCCTCGCAACAGCATCATTTGCGTCATCAAAGCTTCGTATCATCACATTAAGTTTTTCTTTAACATTCCCCGGCGAGATTCGACAGCTCATGTGGCCCCTTGGCGCGCCTTTCGGCGAGATCGCACAGTCCCCCGCCCGCTTCATCAAGCCACGCCGCCTCATCCGCGATCTCGCGGGGCTTGATCCCGTCCTTGGCCGTTTTGGACCTTTCGAGATCCGGCTGGCGACGACGAAAAAGGAAATTCGAAAGGCGCAACGCCTGCGCTATGAAGTCTTCTACGAGGAAGGGGGCGCGATCGCCAATCAGGCGTCGGCGCTGGTGCGGCGGGACATCTGCCCTTTCGACGCCTTCTGCGACCATCTTCTGGTCATCGACATGGATCGCGTCAATCGCTTCGGGCGGCCGAAGCCGAAGATCGTCGGCACTTATCGCCTGTTGCGACGAGACGTCGCCGAACGCCATCACGGATTCTACAGCCAGCGGGAATTCGACATCGCGCCTCTGCTGGCGCGGCACGCCAACAAGCGATTCCTCGAGCTTGGGCGTTCCTGCGTCCACCCACAATACCGATCGAAGCGCGCGATAGAGCTGCTTTGGCGTGGATTATGGCGCTATGCGAAGCACCACCGCATCGATGTTCTGATCGGCTGCGCGAGCCTGCCGGGCGTCGACCCGCGCGCGCTCGCCGTGCCGCTCAGCTTCCTGCATCATCACGCCTCCGCGCCGCAGGAATGGAGCGTGCGTCCTGTTCGCGACCGATCAATCAGGATGAACATTCTTGACGAGAAAGCGATCGACCCGAGGCGCGGCGTCGCGGCGTTGCCGCCGTTGCTCAAGGCTTATCTGCGCGTCGGCGCGAAGTTCGGCGACGGAGCGGTGATCGACGCCCAGTTCGGCACGGTCGACGTCTTCACCGTGATGCCCTTGGCCGACATCGAGGAGCGCTACATCAGCTATTATGGCGGCCCGATGGAAATGCCGGAGCGCGCGGTGGCGTGAGGCGCCCTCACGCGCGACGCCACGTCGATGCGCCTATAAGGGCGGCGAAAAGAAGGACTCCGACCGCAACAGCCGAGGCGGCTCTGAGCCCTGCCGCGATCGCCGCCCCGTCCCCCGCCGCCAGAGCGCCGAATACGGCGACGCCCGCCGCGCCGCCGGCCTGCCGCGCCGCGTTGAACACGCCGGACGCAGTTCCCGACCAATGGCGATCGACGCTCGACAGTAAAGCGCTTGTCAGGGCCGGCACCGCCGCGCCCATCCCGGCGGGGATCAGGATGAACCCAGGAACCATCGCAATAAAAGGCGAAGCCGCAGATAGGGTCCCCGTCGCCGCGTAGCCCATCGCCGCGATGAGCACGCCGGCCACCGTCACCCGGCCCGCGCCGAATCGTTCGACCGCCGGCCCGCTCGCCAGATTGGACGCAATGAACGTCGCCGTCAGCGGCAGGAAGGCGAGGCCGGTTTCTATCGTCGAATAGCCGGCGGCGCGCTGCAGGAAAAGCGCGAGCACGAAGATCATCCCGTAATAAGCGAAGTTCAGCGTCACTCCAATGACGACGGCGCTGCTGAATATCCGGTTGCGGAAAACGCTCAAAGGCACGACAGGATGCGGCCCTCGCGCCTCCACGGCGAGGAAGCCCGCGGCCGCCGCGACCGCCGCCGCCAGAAGGCCGAGCGGCAGCCTGTCGCCCCAGCCAAGGCGCCCCGCCTCGATCACGGCGCCGACAAGGCTTGCAAGCGCCAGGAAGGCGAGCGCCTGGCCCGCGAGATCGACGGGGCGCTTTTTGTGCGCCGGCGCTTCGGGCGCGAAGACGACGGTCAAAGCCGCGCCGATGGCGCAGAGCGGCAGATTGACGAGGAAGATGCTGCGCCACCCGAGCGTCCCGATGAGAAGGCCGCCGACGACCGGACCGGCCGCAATCGAGACGCCGCCAGCCGCCGTCCACCAACCGACCGCTCTCGCTCGCGTCCGCGCATCGTCGCCGCAGGCGTGGGCGAGGAGAGCGAGAGACGGCGGCACGAGAAGGGCGGCGGCCGCTCCTTGCACGGCGCGGGCGGCGATCAGCATGCCGCTGTCGCCAGCAAGCCCGCACGCGGCGGAGGCGGCGGCGAATAGCGCAAATCCGGCGAGAAAGGCGCGCTTTGGCCCCGTCCGGTCGCCGAGCGCTCCGGCCGAGAGCAGAAAGGCCGCGAAAAGCAGGGTATAGGCGTCGACGATCCATTGGAGGTCCGACACCGGCGCATGCAAATCGCGCCCGATCGAGACGAGAGCCACATTGACGATGGTGACGTCCAACTGGACGACGACGAAGCCGAAGCTCGCCGCGAGGACGATCAGCGGCAAGCGTGGAACTGATGATTTCATAACAGGGTCTCGCCTCTCGCCGGCGTTGCCGGCGGCGCAGATCACGCGGCGGCCGAACCTCGAATTCAGATTCCGTTGAGGCTCTTATGAGCCTTTGGCGGCGGCCCGGCGCCGGAATTCATCGAGCGGCAGGCCGCCGACGCCCCAATTTTCGAGATCGACCTCGTCGATGACGACGAAGGTCCCGTTGGGCGATTTATTGAGGACTTTGACCAGCACGTCAGTCATCCCCTGGATCAGGGCGGCCTTCTGTTCGGGCGTCGCGCCATCGCGGGCGATTTTGATATTGACGAAGGGCATTTCGATATCCTGTCTTCGAGCGGGTCGCCGGTTTATGCGCGTCGTCCGTCCAGGTCGATCTCATGAGGCCGAGCCGGTCGGTTGCGCTCCGCTGACATAGTCGCCGCGCTTTCCCCCGTAAAGCCGCAACCGCCGGCCCATTCGATAAAACACGCTGCAAACCGGATGGGCTTCGTATACCGCCGCCTGCCACGATGAACGGCGAAAGCAGGCGCCGGTCAGGTCCGCGCAAGGCGGTGGGGAAAGACTGCGTCCAGCGTTGCGGGGACCCAAAGGCATGCTGACGTCAACGATCTACTATACGATGCTCACCAGGAGTTACTCGAAAACCCTGGCGACCACCGCAACCGACCCGACCGTACAAAGAGAAACCCAATATTTTCAGGCCAATATCGGTAAGGTCAAATCGGTCGACGACCTTTTGAAAAACGATAAACTCTACACCTATGTCATGAAGGCCTTCGGCCTCAGCGACATGAGCTATGCAAAAGGGCTCATCCGCAAGGTTCTGACAGGCGGCGTCGCCAACCCTAAAAGCCTCGCCAACACGTTGAACGATCCCCGTTACAAGGCGCTCGCCACCGCCTTCAATTTCGCGGCGAATGGCGCGCAGACGACGAGCTCGGCCTCCGTTCAAAAGACGACCATCAACGATTATGTCGAACAGGCGCTCGAGACCAATGTCGGCAAAACGAGCCCCGGCGCAAAGATGGCCCTCTATTTTCAACGCATGGCGCCAAATATCACGAGCGCCTACAGTATTCTCGGCGATAAAACGCTGCTCAACGTGGTGGAAACGGCGTTCGGCCTCTCGTCGTCGATATCGTTTCAGAACATCGACCAGCAGGCGAAGACGATCAGCGGCCTGTTGAAGATCAGCGATCTGCAGAAGCCGGCCTATTTGCAAAAATTCATCGAGCGGTTCACGGCAAATTACGACGCCCAAAACCCGACGAGCGCATCGGCGACCCCAACCAATGCGCTGCAGATCACGTCGCCAGGCATCAGCCAAAATCTGCTTCTCAGCATCGCCAACCTACCACAGGGAGGACGTTGATCCGTGCAATCCGGGCTCTATGTCACTCTATCCGCCGAGGTCGCTCTCGACAGGCGATTGACGACGATCGCCGCCAACGTCGCCAACCAGAGCACGCCAGGCTACAGGGCGGAAGAGATCGAATTCAAGTCCCTGATCTCGAAAGCCGATTCCAACCCGGTCGCTTTCGCTTCGCAGGGCGCCTCCTTCATTTCGAGACGCGCAGGCGTGCCGATCAAAACGGACAATCCGCTCGACGTCGCGGTTCAGGGCGAAGGATGGCTTGCGCTGCAAACGCCCGACGGGACGGTCTACACAAAAGATGGCAGAATGCAGATGGAGCAGAGCGGCGCTTTGGTGAGCGTCGACGGATATCCGGTGCTCGACGCCGGCAATTCGGCCATTCTGCTTGACCCGGCCGCCGGACCGCCGACCATCGCGCAGGATGGCATGATCACGCAGAACGGCCATCAGATCGGCGCCATCGGCATCTTCAGTCTCGACGCCGGCGCCAAGCTCAAGCGTTATAATAATTCCGGCGTCGTGAGCGACAGGCCGGCGACGGCCGAACTCGATTTCACAAGTAATGGGATCGCGCAGGGCTTCATCGAGGGAGCCAACATCAATCCTGTGCTCGAAATGGCGAAACTCATTATGGTCTCCCGCGCGTTCGAGAGCATCGCATCGGCGACGGAAGGATCCGAAAGCTCGCTGAAAGACGCCATAAAGACCCTCGGCGCCACCTCATGAGCCCGGCGCGGGGACCGCATAGCGCGCTCGCCGAACTGGAGCATTCCGTGGCGCAAGCCGCAGCGGAGCCGCTTGTCAGGATCAGCGGCGCGGTCAGCGAAGTCTCTTCCGCCCAGGCGCGCGTATGCGGTCTCTCGCCTGTCCTCAAGCTCGGCGAATGCGTCAGCTTCGGCGCCGGCGGATCGGCGCATCTCGCCGAAGTCGTGCGCATCGACGCGCAGGGCGCCAGCATCAAGGCGTTCGAGGCCAACACGCTGACGAGTCTCGGAGAGCGCGTTTATCGCGCTGGACCTTTGCGCCTCTCGCCACACCGGAGCTGGAAGGGACGCGTCATCAACGCGCTCGGGGCGCCGATCGATGGCGCGGGACCGCTGCGGCAAGGCGACGAGAGCGCCCTTATCGACGGCGTTCCACCGCCAGCCCTGCGTCGCGCCCGCGTATCAAAGCCACTTCGCACGGGTATCCGTGTCGTTGATCTGTTCACGCCCATTTGCGCCGGCCAGCGAATCGGTATTTTCGCAGGGTCCGGCGTCGGCAAATCGACGCTGCTCGCCATGCTGGCGGGCTCCAAGGACTTCGACACGGTCGTTCTCGCGCTTGTCGGCGAGCGCGGCCGCGAAGTGCGCGAATTTCTCGATGACGCCCTCGCCGGCAACCGCTCGCTCGCGGTCTCCGTCGTCGCCACGGGAGACGAAACCCCGACGATGCGCCGCCTCGCGCCGCGCACCGCCATGACTATCGCCGAGTTCTTTCGCGACGAGGGCGATTCCGTTCTGCTCATTATCGATTCAGTGACGCGCTTCGCGCACGCCGCGCGCGATGTCGCCCTGGCCGCGGGCGAGCCGGCGGTGGCGCGCGGCTATGCGCCGAGCGTCTTCAGCGATTTGCCGAAGCTCCTCGAGCGCGCCGGTCCGGGCGAAGAGGGCAAAGGCTCGATCACAGGCGTGTTTTCAGTCCTCGTCGATGGCGACGACCATAATGATCCGGTGGCCGACGCTGTTCGCGGCACGCTCGACGGGCACGTCGTTCTCGATCGCGCCATCGCCGACCAAGGGCGTTTCCCAGCCGTCAATGTGCTCGCCTCGATCTCGCGCCTCGCGCAGATTGCATGGACGAGTGAACAGCGCGATCTCGTCGTCAAATTGCGCGGGCTCATCGCGCGCTACGAGGACACGAGCGACCTCCGCCTCATGGGCGGCTACAAGGCCGGCAATGATCCCGAGCTCGACCAGGCCGTGGCGCTCGTTCCCAAGATCTACAAGGCGCTGGAGCAATCACCTGGATCATCGTCGAGCAGGGACGCTTTTCGCGAACTCGCCCAGGCCCTCGCGGCATAGGCCGGGATGATATCTGCCTTTGGGCCGGCGTTGTTCACTCCACGGCGTTGAGGAGGCCCACATTGCCGCCGACCGCGGCGGTGTTGATCGTTATCGTCTGTTCGATGCAGAAGCGCGCGAGATAATGCGGGCCTCCGGCCTTTGGCCCCGTGCCCGACAGATTGAAGCCGCCGAACGGCTGCGTGCCGACGACCGCGCCAATCATATTTCGATTGACATAGCAATTGCCGGCGAGGCGCCGGTCAAGGATATGCGCGATCGTCGCCTCGATGCGTGAATGGACGCCTAGAGTGAGCCCGAAGCCCTTGGCTTCGATCGCGTCGAGAAGCGCATCGAGCTCGGACGCCTTATAGCGGACGACATGCAGGATGGGCCCGAAAATCTCGCTTCTGAGATCGGCCGCCGAGCGAAGCTCGAAGATATGAGGCGCGACATAAAAACCGCCCTCCGGCGCGTCGGCCGGGAGTGTTCCGGTAAAATGCGTGATCGCGCCGGATTTGTCCTGCGCCGACATCCGTCCGATATGCGCCAGAAGCGCGCCTCTGGCGTCGGCGTCGATCACCGGACCGACATGGACGCTGACATCGCGCGGATCACCGACCGCGAGCTCGCGCGCGGCGCCTGCGATCATCGCAATCATCCTGTCGGCGACATCCTCCTGGACACAGAGAAGACGCAGCGCCGAACAACGCTGCCCTGCCGAGCGGAAGGCCGAAGCGACGACATCATCGCTGACCTGCTCCGGCAAAGCCGTCGCATCGACGATCATGGCGTTGATCCCTCCGGTTTCTGCGATCAGCGCGGCGATCGGCCCGTCTTTGGCCGCGAGCGCGCGATTGATCCGCGTGGCGACATCCGCCGATCCGGTGAAAGCGACGCCATCGACGCCGGGCAAAGCGACGAGCGCGGCGCCAATCTCGCCATCGCCGGGAATGAGGCGCAACGCGGAGGCCGGAACGCCGCAGCGATGCAGCAGGGCGACCGCCTCGATGGCGATCAAGGGCGTCTGCTCGGCAGGTTTTGCGAGGACGCTATTGCCCGCGACGAGCGCGGCCGCCACCTGCCCGACGAAGATCGCAAGGGGAAAGTTCCACGGGCTGATGCAAACGAAAACGCCGCGTCCGTGACAATGGAGCTTGTTGTCTTCGCCTGTCGGACCCGGCATGGATTGCGGCGAGCCCCAGCGATCGCGCGCCGAGGCGGCGTAATAGCGCAGAAAATCGATCGCCTCCCGCCATTCGGAAACAGCGTCGTCCAGCGTCTTGCCCGCCTCAAGCTGCAGCAGGCGCAGCCAGCGCGGCGCCTCCGCCTCGAGCCTTTGCGCCGCGCGATCGAGGCAGGCGGCGCGTTCATCAACGGGCTGGCGCGACCACAGCCGGAAACCCGCGCGCGCTTCATCCATGGCTTGCGGCAACTCGCTCGTCCCGGCGTCGGCGACGGCGCCAATCGCCGATCCGTCGATCGGCGAAAGCATTTCGCGCGTCGGTCCCGCCAGTTTTGGAATGGCGGCCTTTTTTCGCAGTTTCGTCTTTGCGCCGGAGACGATTACCGCCGCCTGCCGCGCCGCGGCGGTCTGGGGCAGGCTCGCGAGCAGCGCGCTCAAGGCTTGGGAATCGCCGAATTCGACGCCAGCGGCGAGCTTGCGCGAAGGCATGTGAATATCCAGCGGCAAGGCCAAGGCCGACGCGCGGGCGTTCGCCGCCTCACCGACGATCGCCTGCGGCCGGACCATGAGATCGGCGGCCGGAATATCGCGATCGCCGAGCCGCGCGACGAAGGAGGAATTGGCGCCGTTTTCGAGAAGGCGCCGCACCAGATAGGCGAGCAGATTCTCATGTGCGCCGACGGGCGCATAAATGCGGCAGGTGACGCCCGGGAATTCGTCGCGAAGGCCGGCGTAAAGATCCTCGCCCATGCCGTGCAGGCGCTGGAACTCATAACCGTCGACGCCGTCAGCGATGGCGACGATCGTCGCGACCGTCAGCGCATTGTGGGTGGCGAATTGCGGCAGGATGCTATCGCGCAAGGCCAGCATCTTGCGCGCGCAGGCGATGTAGTTGAGATCGGTCATCGCCTTGCGCGTGAACACGGGATAATCGTCAAGGCCGCGCTCCTGAGCGCGCTTGATTTCGGTGTCCCAATAGGCGCCCTTGACGAGCCGCAGGGTCAAGCGCCTTTGATGCTGGCGCGCCAGCGTCGCGACATGATCGATGACCGCGATCGAGCGTTTGAGATAGGCCTGCACGGCAAGGCCGAAGCCGCCCCAGCCTTTGAGCTGCTCGTCGGCCAGAGCGCGGTCGATGACATCGAGCGAAAGCTCGAGGCGATCGGCCTCCTCCGCGTCGATGGTGAAATGCAGACCATGACGCTTCGCCATGCGCGCGAGTTCGACAACGCGCGGCGTCAACTCCGCGAGGACCCGGGTGCGGGATAAAGGCTCATAGCGCGGATGCAGCGCCGAAAGCTTGATCGAAATGCCAAGCCGCTCGGGGTTTGCGGCGACCGCGCGCGATGCTCCGATCGCCTCGATCGCATGGGCATAGGCTTTGAAATAGATTGCGGCGTCGGCGGCCGTGCGCGCGCCTTCTCCCAGCATATCGAAAGAGTAGCGGTTTGACCGGCCCTCGCGCGACGACGCGCGCCGCAAGCTTTCCTCGATGGTTTCGCCGAAGACGAAATGCTGACCCATCAGCTGCATTGCCTGGCGCGCGGCGGCGCGCAGGGCGCCCATGCCGATGCGCCGCGCCGCCGCCGCGATGACGCCCTCGGCCGTCTTGCCTTTGTCGATCATGCGGGCGGTCGTTCCGAGCGCCCAGGCGGCGGCCGAAACAAGGAGAGGCTCAGACCCATGCGCTCCGGCATGGGCCTCGCCCTGACCACTCCAGCGCGCGGCCCCAATCTTTTCCTCGATCAGACGGTCCGCGGTGAAAGAATCCGGCACGCGCAGCAGCGCTTCGGCGAGCACCATCAGCGCAAGGCCCTCCTCCGAGGAAAGGGAATATTCGCGCAGCAAATCTTCAAGGCCGCCGATGCGCGAGGTCTTTTTCCCGCGCGCCGCCGCGATCAGATATGCGCCCAGGCGATCAATGCGCGCTTCCGCATTAGCGCCGAGCGAAGCGTTACGAAGAAGTTCGGCAGCGATCGGCTCGTCGGCCGGCGCATAGGGCGCGGAGAAAAGCGGAAAAGCGACGTCGGACGTCATGGCGGTCGGACCTCATCGGGCAGGACTGCGCAGGGAGGCGCCAGATATAGGCCCCCGCGCCCAAAATCGGATGATCCGTCGAGGCCTCACCCGGCGCAGCGCGCGGAACGGGCGCCGCCGACTTCGTCCAGCGCCTCGCGAAAAACGTCGACCGCCTGCAAGAGGTCGGCTTCCGCGATGACGAGGGGAGGCGCCAATCGCAACACGCTCTCATGCGTTTCCTTGGCGAGAACGCCGCGCCGCATCATGGCGAGGCAGACCTCCTTGGCCTTGACCTGATTGACGTCGAGCTCGACGCCCGCCCAGAGACCCTTGGCGCGCACCTCGACGATCGCGGGATGGTCGACGGCGCGCAGCGCCTGCAACAGCGTCTGCCCAAGGACGCGGCTGCGCTCAGCAAGTTCTTCATCGCGCAGCACGGCGATCGCCTCGCGCCCGACCGCCGCGGCGAGCGGATTGCCGCCAAACGTCGAACCGTGGCTGCCGGGGCCGAAAACATCCATCACGGCGCGCCGTGCGATGAAGGCGGAAACCGGCATCAGACCGCCGCCGAGCGCCTTGCCGACGATCAGGCCGTCGGGTCTTGCGTCCTCGTGCTCGAAACAGAAATTGCGCCCGGTTCGGCCGAAGCCGGATTGCACCTCATCGAAGATCAGCAAAATTCCGTGTCGGTCGCAGATGCGCCTGAGGCTCGCGAGATACCCCGGCGGCGGCACGATGACGCCGGCCTCGCCCTGGATCGGCTCGATCAGGACGGCGGCTGTGCGGCGGCAAATCAACGCCTCGATCGCCTCCGGGTCGCCGAAGGGCGCCGTGACGAACCCCGGCGCGAAGGGGCCGAAACCGCGCCTTGACGCAGGATCGCCGGAAAAGCCGATGATCGTCGTCGTGCGCCCGTGGAAATTGCCGCTGGCGACGATGATCTCGGCCATGCCGTCCGGCGCCCCCAGCTCATCATAAGCATAGCGCCGCGCCGCCTTGATCGCCGTCTCGACCGCCTCGGCGCCGGTGTTCATGACAAGACAGGCGTCAAGCCCGGCAAGGTCTGCGAGATCCTGACAAAAATCACCGAGGTTGTCGGAATGGAAGGCGCGCGAGACAATATCGAGACGCGCGAGCTGGCCCTGCATGGCCTTGACGAGACGCGGATGCAGATGGCCAAAGCTCGCCGCGGAATAGGCGCTCATCATGTCAATGTAGCGGCTGCCGTCGACATCGAAGAGATGCGCCCCGCGCCCATGCGCCAAGACGACCGGAAGCGGCGCGTAATTGCGCGCGCCGTAACGAATTTCACGGTCGATTGCGGTGTGAGCGGACATTGATGCGGCCCTGATCCGGCGTCAATTACAATTATCGCATGTTTTGGCGCAGATGATGGCGCAAAACCCGCGCCGGGCAAAACATCTCCGCGGAGCGATGCGTCTAACCGCCGCGGATTTTGCTCTTCGCGGCCGGCGCGGCGCTGCGCCGTTTCGCGGCCTTCGGCCGCTTGCCGGGCCAGGCGACGATGTGATCGACGTAGTCGTCGAGCCTGACCTCGGTCTCCAAGGCGGCGACCCGCCCCCGCACTGAAACGCCCGCCTCATGAACAGTCTCAGTCGAGCCCGACACAAGGGGATGCCACCAGGCGAGATCGCGCCCCTCGGCGATCAGCCGATAGGCGCAGGACGGCGGCAGCCACGCAAGGCTGCGCGCCGTCTCCGGCGTCAGCTTGATGCAATCGTGCACCTTGCGCCGCCGATTGGCGTAGTCCGCGCAGCGGCAGGAGCCCGCGTCAAAAAGCCTGCAGGCGACGTCGGTAAAGTAGATCGCGCCCGTGTCCTCGTCCTCGAGTTTGACGAGACAGCAGCGTCCGCAGCCGTCGCAAAGGCTCTCCCATTCCGTCTTGTTCATCTCTTCGAGAGGTTTTTCCCGCCAAAAAGGTTTTTCCGCGTCAAGATCCTGCCGGGGCCGGGCCGTGGGTTCGACGCACGGCGTCAGCCCTTTGGCCGCAGGCGCGGGCCGCTTCGGCGCGGCGCAAGCGCCGTCGGCTTTTGCATCTTGCTGCGACATGAATTTTGACGATTCTCTCAAAGGGTTGCGCAACCGGGCGTCCTGGACATCAGCACCCTATTTCGATCAAAAGCGGCTGCAAACATTGGAGCAATCTACGCAAGCGCGGTTTTGGCCTTCAGGTCCGGTCGGCATGCGCATATTGCTTCAGGAGATCGTTGAGTTCATCAATCCATTTCCTGATGCGGATGATGGTGGCGTCCCGCGCGCTCGCGGCAACGTCAGGTCCCGCCCTCATTTCACCGGATTCGAGAAGCTTAAGCTGCCGTTGAAGCTTAGAACGCATTTCGATCCATTCTTCAACAAAATCATGGACTATCGTCACGCAATACCCCCCATGTTTTGCCAGCAACTTAACACGAGATCGGGGCGCGCGGCCAACGAAAGTGAAATGGCGCCAAATTCGGCCTGACGCCACTGTCCGCCCCAGGCTCCACGATTCATGAAATCCCCAAAATGCGTCCATGTTTCCGCTATATCGCAGCGCCATGATGCGAAGCGGTAGCCACCCGGCGCGAAAATGCTCTAAACTGCGGTCAATGCCGATAGACCGCACCGAGTCTCATTCTGGAGCACAGAGCCGTGTTCGATCGCCTGCGTGAAACGCGGCTTTGGCGCAGGGCGGCGCGCGCCCTGCTGGCGTTCGACGCCTTTGTCGATTCGTCGCTTTTTAGCGGCGGCGAAGAAGCCAAGGAGCGCTATGCCGCTTTTTCCGCCTTCATGGACAGGTTTCATGTGGCCGGCTGGCGGCGCGCCGCTGTGGAGCTCGCCTGCGAGACGCTTACGCTCGGCATCGCGGGCGGCGTCGTGGCGCTCACGCTCGCCGTTCCGGCGTTTCAGGAAACCTCCGAGGACTGGCTGAAGAAGCAGGACCTCGCCGTGACGTTTCTCGACCGCTATGGCCAGGAAGTCGGGCGGCGCGGCATCAAGCATGATGATTCGGTCTCTTTCGACGAATTGCCTGAAAATCTGATCGAGGCGGTGCTGGCGACCGAGGACAGGCGCTTCTTCGATCATTTCGGCGTCGACGTGATCGGCACGTTGCGGGCTCTGACCGTCAATGCGCGGGCCGACACCGTGGTTCAGGGCGGCTCCACCATCACGCAGCAACTCGCCAAGAACATTTTTCTGTCCAACAAGCGCACGCTCGAGCGCAAGATCAAAGAGGCCTATCTCGCCGTCTGGCTCGAATTCCGGCTGTCGAAACGCGAGATCCTGCGGCTTTATTTCGATCGCGCCTATCTTGGCGGCGGCGCTTTCGGCGTGCAGGCCGCTTCGCAATTCTATTTCGGCAAATCGGTGCGCGACCTCACGCTGGCGGAGGCCGCGATGATCGCCGGCCTTTTCAAGGCGCCGACGAAATATGCGCCCCATGTCAATCTGCCGGCCGCACGCGCGCGAGCCAATGACGTTTTGAACAATATGGTCGACGCCGGCTATCTCACGGAAGGGCAGATTTACGCGGCGCTGCGCAATCCCGCGACCCCCGTCGACCGCAACAAGACGACGAGCCCGGACTGGTATCTTGATTACGCCTATGACGAGGTGAAGAAGCTCAGCGAAGCGCACAAGCTCGGCGATGAGCGCGTCCTCACCGTGCGCACCGCGCTCGACTCCGGCCTGCAGGAACACGCCGACGCGACGATTGAGGATCAGTTGCGCCAATATGGCGCAAGCTATCACGCCAAGCAGAGCGCCATGGTGATCTTCGAGCCGAACGGCGCCTTGCGGGCGATGGTGGGCGGGCGCGATTATGGCGCGAGCCAGTTCAACCGCGCGACCGACGCGCTGCGGCAGCCGGGGTCCTCGTTCAAACCCTTCGTTTATCTGACGGCGCTGGAGACCGGCAAGTTCAAGCCGACGACGATCGTCGTCGACGCGCCGATCTGCATCGGCAACTGGTGTCCGCGCAACTACAAGAACAAATATGCCGGCTCGCTGCCTCTGGTGACGGCGCTGGCGCACTCGCTGAACACCGTCGCGGTCCGGCTGTCGATCGCCATCGGCGAGGCCAGTCCTGTCCCGGGACACAACAATGTCTTCGAGAGCGCCAAACGGGGACGCGCGAAGATTGTCGAAACCGCGCGCCTGATGGGGCTGACGACGCCGCTCCCCGACACAGTGTCGCTGCCGATCGGCGCGGATGAAGTAACGGTGGTCGATATGGCGTCGGCCTACTGCGCCTTCGCCAACGGCGGCCTGCGTGCGCCGCCTTATGCCGCCGTCGAGATCGCCAACGGCCGCGGCGAAGTGATCTACCGGCATGATCGCGACGAGCCGCCGCCGCGCCGGATCATCGACGCCGACACCATCGTGACGATGGATTCGATGCTGCTGCAGGTCGTTCTGGCCGGCACAGGCAGGCGCGCGCAACTCGACAATATCGAGGTCGCCGGCAAGACCGGCACGACGAACGGCTATAAGGACGCCTGGTTCGTCGGCTTCACCGGCAATTATGTCGGCGCTGTCTGGTTCGGCAATGACGACAACACCTCGATGAACAATATGACCGGCGGCTCCTTGCCCGCTGCGACCTGGCATGACGTCATGGCCTATGCGCATCAGGGCATCGAGCTGAAGCCTCTGCCGGGGCGCCCCGCGCCGGCGCCGCCCGCCCCGCCCGCCGCCGAAGCCGACGCATCGGCCAGCGGCGCCCCGCAGCGACCGGCAAGCCTGTCGTCCCGCTCGATCGAAACATTGCGCGCCATCGCCAGCGAGATCGAGGCGGCTGAGAAGCTGCGGCAAGGCGCGGGCGTCGGCGCGAACGCAGCCTCGGCCGCTCGCCCGGCCGCTTTGCCGGGCGGCGGATGAGCGGCGCTCTTCTCTGCGCATCTATGCAATTCAATCGGCAGCGGTCATAGCGAGCAGGATCGATCGGATTTAAAGACCTCATGCTCTACCGCGACCCCTCCCGACACAGATTACGCGACCGCGCCGCCCTCCTCGGAAAGTTCCTGCTCGTCGCCGTCGCCGGCGGCGTGATCGGCCTTTGCGTCACTTTCGCGGCGCTGCGGAACGGCTTCGGCTTCGGCGCCGTCGAGGCGGGTCCGTGGACCGCCTGGCCGAGGAACGGCGCCGGCAATATCGACCCTTATTCGCGCGCCACGCTCGCTCTCTCGGGCGAGATTCCCCTCGGCGCATCGGAAGGCATCAGCTTTGTCGCGCTGGATGACAGCGCCGGCAATCGTTTCGACGCCTCCTGCGACTATACGGTGAGCGGGCAGACGCCGCAGGCGCGCTACTGGACGCTGACTGTGATGACGCCGAAGGGCCGGCTGATTGCGAACCCGGCCGAGCGCAACGGCTTCACCTCCAGCGAAATCCTGCGCTCCGCCGATGGCGGCTTCGCCATCACCCTGTCGCATAACGCCCGGCCGGGGAACTGGCTGGCGCTCGGCAGCGACAGGAGCTTCATCCTTGTCCTGCGCCTCTATGAGACTGAATTCAGCGCCGCGACGCTCGCCTTCGACGCATCGAGCCTGCCGACGATCGTCAGGGGAGCATGCCGATGAACCGTCTCGATCGCCTCCTTGCCGGCGTCCTCTGGCTGCTCGGCGTGCTGTTCGTGGCGGCGGCGGTTCATATCCTCGCCGTCTTTTATCTGCCAAGGTATGAGGGGAAAGACCCGTTCAGCCGTCTGTCGGCCTTCGCCAAAACCAGCGAACTCACCGTGCTGCCGCGCGCGACGCCTCAGGCCGAATGGGCGCCCTTCTCCGATCCGGCTCTCGCGCAGGGCGCTTGTCTTTATGACCTGTCGCGCAATCCGATGCGGCTTTCCGGCGAAGTCGACGCCGACCGGATGCTCACTCTCTCGTTTCGCACGCCGACGGGTGAAATTTTCTATTCGATGACCGAGCGCGCGGCACAGCGAGGCAAGATTGACGTGCTGGTTCTGACCGCCGAGCAACTCGAGTCCCTCGAGGCTTCGGACGAAGAGGACGAGGCGCCACAGGAGCTGCGGCTTGTCGCGCCGACAACAAAAGGAATTGTTCTTATCAACGCCCTCGCCGCCTTTCCGAGCGAAAGGCTTGAGGCCGAACAGAGGGTGAAAGCCATGAGCTGCACACCCGAGGCCTCGCCGGAATAGGAAGGCCGCCCGGCTCAGCGTGAGTCCTTGCCCTGACCCTTCCCGGATGATTTCGCGTTGTCTTCGTGGGGGGCGCACAACAGCGCGGCCTCGCATATGGCTTCCCGGCGGATGCCGGTGAAAAAAATAATCTCGCCCCTGCCTCGCGCCATCGGCGGCCGGCCGGATCTTGCGCCTTTCGGCACTTTGAAAGCTACGAGTTCACCCATTGGCGTTGTCTCCGAAAAGATCGACCGGGCGCTTCGCCTTTGCGCGCTGGCCCCAGTCCCTGCTCCGATTCACAGTACCGCGCCGATCTTGCCAAAGTTTCAAAAGCCGATCCAAAATGGGACGCATTTGCTTAGCGCATTTGAGGCAAGGTCGATACGTTCGACCCTGCCCGAACCCGGGCCATCCGACTGTGAGCAATCGCACGTCGCCGCGCGCACTCCGTCAAAGGAACTGGCTGAGGCCCGGAATGGCGGCGGCAACCTGCCGGATGCGCTCCTCGCCGGCCCGTTCCTTGACATAGGCGAACACCTCATGGCCCACCGCCTGCATCTGCCCCATGCTGAGGCCGAGCCCCGAGAGCCTCGCGGCGAGCCCCATGAGGCCGCCGCCCATCATGCCCATCAGGCCGCTGATCAGGCCGCCGCTCTCCGCGCCGGCCGCGGCCGCCTCCGCGGCGCCCGGTACGGTCGCGAATAATTCGTCGATCTCCCCCTTCGGCCCCTCCTTCCGCAGGAAAGCCAATATGACCCCGACCGCCTTCTCGGCGGTGCCTGGCTCAATGCCGGCGGATGCGGAAATGCGCGCAATGAGATCTTGCATGGAAGCCTCGTTCCTGGTCGGGATGTGTTCGAGCTAGCGCCAAGCGGCCGCCAAAATCAAGCGCGCGCCGGCAGCTCCGAGCCGCCCTTCCGATGCAACCTGACGATGCAGCCGGCCAACCTCACGCGCGTTCATGATGATTGCGTCATGAAAGTGTCGCCGGTCAAAGATAGGTGAAAATACCCATAGCCGCGTCATTCCCGCCCGGATACCGGCTTGGCGAAAACGAGGAGATTTTCATGACGTCGCTATCCTCGCCAGATATTCTGGCGACGCCAAAAGTCGATTCAAAGCCCTATCTCAACCAGCCGATGTCGCTGCAGGCGATACTGATTTTCCTGGCGATCGTCGCGCTCGGGTTGTTCTTCACCGCTTTCAGCATTTATCGCGACATCGCTGCGTCCGGCACGAGCGTCACCACCATCCTTCCCTTTCTTCTGCTCGGCCTCGCCCTTTTGATCGCCCTCGGGTTCGAGTTCGTCAACGGCTTCCATGACACCGCCAATGCGGTCGCAACAGTCATTTACACCCATTCCCTGGCGCCACCCGTCGCCGTCGTCTGGTCGGGCTGCTTTAATTTCCTCGGCGTTCTGTTTTCGACCGGCGCCGTCGCCTTCGGCATCGTGTCTTTGCTGCCGGTCGAACTGATCCTCCAGGTCGGCTCTGAGGCGGGCTTCGCCATGGTCTTTGCGATGCTGATCGCGGCCATCATCTGGAATCTCGGCACATGGTGGCTCGGTTTGCCGGCGTCGAGTTCGCATACTCTGATCGGCTCGATCATTGGCGTCGGCGTCGCCAATGCGCTGATGCGCGGTCGCGACGGCACCTCCGGCGTCGACTGGAGCAAAGCCACCGAGATCGGCTACGCGCTGCTGCTTTCGCCGGTCGTCGGATTCGTCTGCGCGGCAATTCTTCTACTGGTCATGAAGATCCTCATCAAATGGCCGGAACTTTATTCCGAGCCAAAACCGCACGCCGCCCCGCCGCTCTGGATTCGTGGCTTGCTGATTTTCACGTCCGCCGGCGTTTCATTCGCGCATGGCTCTAACGACGGGCAGAAGGGGATGGGCCTCATCATGCTCATCCTCATCGGCACCGTGCCGACGGCTTATGCGCTGAACCGCGCAATGCCGGAAAGCCAGGTTGCGAGCTTCATCGAGCATTCGCACGCGGCGTCAAAAGTGGTCGACGCCAAGGCCTCAGGCTATGAAGTGTTGGGCGACCCCCGGCCAGCCGTCACCAACTATATCACCTCGCATGAAATGAACGAGGGCACCTTCCCCTCGCTCGCCGCGCTGATCCGTGACATCGCGGACCAGATTCAGCAATATGGGTCCATCGCCAAAATTCCAGCGGCGAAGGCCGGCAATACCCGCAATGATATGTATCTGGCTTCCGAAGCAATCCGCGTCCTGCAAAAGGACAAGGCGGGCGACCTTACGAAAGGGGACCTTGCGACTCTCACGGCCTACAAGAAGAACCTCGACAGCGCGACGAAGTTCATCCCGGACTGGGTCAAGATTTCGGTCGCGATCGCGCTCGGCCTTGGCACGATGATCGGCTGGAAACGCATCGTCGTCACAGTCGGCGAGAAGATCGGCAAGACGCATCTGACCTATGGCCAGGGCGCCGCCGCCGAACTCGTCGCGATGGGCACCATCGCCGCCGCCGATAATTTCGGCCTGCCCGTCTCGACGACGCATGTGCTTTCGTCCGGCGTCGCCGGGACCATGGCGGCTAACGGCTCGGGGGTGCAGATGTCGACGATCCGGAGCCTTGCGCTGGCCTGGGTGTTGACGCTGCCTTGCGCCATCGCGCTCTCCGCGTTGCTGTTCTTTGTGTTCCGCAAGGTCGAGCTGTTATTCTAGGCTCAATGGGGGCCTAAACGCCGGCGCGAAGCGCCAGTCCATCGAGGCGATCATGCTCCGGCAGGGTCGCCTCTGTACTTTTTGCGGAAGCGGCGGCCCCGTCCAAGTCTAATTGATCGGAACGCCCGATTCCGCGCTGAGAAGGCGCGAAATGGCGGGCGTCAGCTCGCCGCGGCTGGCGCGGCCATGATCGCGCTCATAGCGCTCGATCGCCTGCCTCGTCGTCGCGCCCATGACGCCATCTGGCTTCAGCACAAAGCCCAATTTGACCAGGGCCTTTTGGGCCGCGAGCACGGTCTTGGACGGGCCCACGGCCTGGACCTCGTGTCCGTTGCCGAGCAACAGCTCAGTGATGGCGTCGCGCGGCTTGGTCTCGGCTTCGGCGCCGGCCGGAGCCGGGGCGGACGCTTGATGAGCATGAGGGAGGCTGCTCTTGTCGTCCGTCGGCGTCTTTGCGGACTGGCTGTCATCCGCCTGCGCTGGCGCGAGCTGTTGCGGCCGGGGCGCTGGAATGGGAAGCGTCGCGGGAGCCAGCTCGATTGTGCTTGGCTCTCTTGTCGCGTGAGCGGGCGCGGCGTGACCGAACAAAGGGGCCGGATGGCGCGTCTTCTGCATCGTCAGCGCGTTGATCGCAATACCCCCGAGCGCCGCGACGCAGAGCGCGCTGCCGACAAGCACGAGGGCGCGCCGCGTCTTTACGGACGATTTGCGCGACGAACCGCGCCGTTTCGAAGACGCCCCCTTGTCGCGCTTTGACCGCGCCCTCGGCTTTGAAGGTTCGGTCAGGATGTAATCATGATCAGCCGTAGCCAGAGCTTCACGCAATTTTCTTCACCGTGATTTGTTGGAATAGATCGCCCATTTCGTCGCCGCGACGATAGCGCGCGATGGTCTCAATCTTGGCGCATGTCCGCGCCTTATCGGCGGCGGAGCGGCAATCCATCGGCAGGCGCACGAGAACGCATGTGCCTTCGTCTGGCTCGCTCGCCAGGACGATCGATCCGCCATGCAATCCGACAAGCCCGCTGACGATGGAGAGGCCAAGCCCCGTTCCCTCATAAGGCCGGTCGAGCGCGCCCTTCGCCTGGAAGAAAGGATTGCCGAGGCGCGCGAGATCCTGCGCGTCTATGCCAACGCCTGAGTCGGCGACAAGGATGAGCAGCGTATTGCCCTCGGGCTTCGCGCTGATCCACACCTTGCCGTCGTCGGGCGTGAACTTCACCGCGTTGGAGAGAAGATTGATCAGGATCTGTTTGCAGGCGCGCTTGTCGCCGATAACCTCTTCAAGGCCGTCCGGACACGCCCGCTTGATCTCGATGTTGCGTTCGGCCGCCTTGAGTTTGACCATGTCGCAGCAGATGTCGATCAGAGGGGCAATCGAGAAGTGCGCCGGCGTCAGATCAAAGGAGCCGGACTGTATTTTCGACAGATCGAGAATCGAGTTCACGACGGAGAGAAGGTGCTGCCCTGATTGATGAATGATTGCGGCATATTCGCGTTGCTTTGCGCCATCGCGCGGGGTCTGCTCGGCGTCGCCAAGAATTTCTGAAAAACCGATGATCGCATTCAAGGGCGTTCTGAGTTCATGACTCATATTGGCGAGGAAATGATCTTTCGAGTGATTGGCTTCCTCGGCGCGGGCTCTTGCGGCTTCGAGTTCGTCCTCGCGCCATTTCAGTTCGGTGATGTCGCGATAGATCGCGATGGCGCCTCCGCCATTCGCCGCCCCCCGCCCTCCGGGGTCCGCCTCGCAGCGGCGCGCCCGCATGTCGAGCCAGACAAATACCGGCTCCGCGTAATGGCCGCGATCGACGACGCTTGAGCTCCTGAGGCGCAAGGTGGCGTTGACTGTCGCGCCGCCGGCGCTCGCCTCGGCGATCGCTTTCAGAAACGCTGGGCGATCGGCGACGTGAACATGTTCGAAGAAGCCTCGACTCATCAGTTCGGCGGGAGGCAGCCCGAAGAGGCCTTCGCAGGTGGGGCTGACCGAGGTCGCGGCTCCCGTTCGATCATGAGTGACGACGAGATCGCCAACGGTTTCGGTGAGGATGCTGAAGCGCTCGGCGCGGCGCTGCTCGGCGCGGGAGCGGGCGGCCTGATCCCGCACGAAGGAGAGCGCGACGAGCGTTGCATAGGCGATGGCTGGGAGCAGAAAGAGGGAAGGACGCGCCAGCCCTGAAACGGCGTCGCAGACTCCCAGCGCGTCAGCCGCGGCGACCCCTGCGACGGCGAGCGCCGCGACAAGGCCGCTGGCGCCGATGACCGCCAGATTGAAGGAAAACAGGCTGTCGAGGGGCGCGAGAATGAGCCAGGCGAGGGCGCCCTCGCCCGCGCCGCCGATCGCCGCCGTCAGCCCGGCTGCGATGAGGCCAAAGGTCGACAGCGCCTCCGCCCGCATGAGCCTGCCGGTCGAAGACAGAAGCACGACGGCGGCGAGAGGCAGCGTCAGCCAGGCGAACACAAGCGAATCAACGAGGCCTGGGCCGCCATGCGAGGCGAGATAAAAGGGCGCCGCCGCAACGATCGCGAGCGAAACCGAAAGCCGTCGCAAGATGAAATTCTCATGGCGCGCCCGCTCGTCCGGGGAGGATAGGGCGCCAGGGTGGACGAGGCTGGCGATCCGGCCTTCAAGACTGAGGGGGTAGCCCAAGTTTCGCTCCGCACATGCCGCTTCCTGCCGCGGCGGTTCGAGCGCCACGCTGCCATCGGCGTCTTAAGTTCGCCCTAAATTGCTGCGGCGCGTCTGCATCAAAAGCGGGAAAAAGCCGGGATTAGCCGGCGCGGATCCGCCAAATTCTGTCTATGGTGTAGAAATCCTTGCTATTTTGGTCTTGCGCCATCCCGGCGAGATCCTGCCCGCGGCTTTGTCCGGATTTTAATAAACATCCCCTAACGGCTTGATCTCCAGCAAGGAGATCGATCGATGTGGTTTCTCATCCGCGCCGTTTTCTGGCTCTCGATCGTGTTCGCCCTGATGCCCTGGCCGGAAGGCGCCGGCCTGCATTCCTCCACCGCGATCTGGACGGGCGCGCGCAACGCCATCGGCGCGGCGGTCGGGCAGGCCCGCGCCAAGAGCCAGCAGCTTTGCACGGACGCGCCCATCGCCTGCCTTGAAGCGGCGGCCAAACTCGGTCAGCTCACCGTGGACAAGCGGCCGGACGAAGCAAGGCCTAAGGCCGAGGTCAAGACGGTCCCGGCGGGCGGCCCCCCACGGTGAGCCGGGTCCATCGCGCATTTTTCGGTGGCCCCCCGAGCGCCATCCCCATATAGAGAAGGATCATCCATTCAGCCGCCCGGACCGCCATGAGCCTCGACGAAATCCTTGAGAACTTCACCTATCTTGATGATTGGGACGATCGCTATCGCTATCTGATCGAGCTCGGACGGACGCTGGAGCCGCTCGACGAAGCAGCTCACAATGACGTGAACAAGGTGCGCGGCTGCGCCAGCCAGGTCTGGCTTGAGACGAGCGTTTCGCGGGATCCTTCGGAAAAACCCGTCCTGAGGTTCAAGGGCGACAGCGACGCGCACATCGTGCGCGGCCTCGTCGCTCTCGTGCTTGCGATCTATTCAGGCCACACGGCGGATAAGATCTTGGCGACGGACGCGCAGGAGCTGTTCCAATCGCTCGGCCTGTCCGGCCATTTGACGCCGCAGCGCAGCAACGGCGTGCGCTCCATGATTGAGCGCATCAAAACCGACGCGCGCATGGCGGCGGCTCACGTCTCTTGAGAAGCGCCTGAAGCTGCACGAAACACTGGCTTATCGCGGCGTCGGGCGAGGTTGCCACGCCGCCTCTTGCGCGAGTTGTCGGCCGGCATAGGCGACGTCAGCGAACCCGGCCAAAGGCGGACGCGTCTGCGCGCAGGCGCCGCGGCCGGAGATGACGCAGACGGTGAGACGGCCCGACGACAGTCAAGGCCGCCTGCATCCAGCGGCGTTCAGGCGCGCCGGCGCTGCTGCCCGAGGCCCATCTGCTTGGCGAGATTCGAGCGGGCTTTGGCGTAATTCGGCGCAACCATTGGATAATCGGGCGCAAGACCCCATTTCTCGCGATACTCGTCTGGAGACATATTGTATTGGGTGCGCAGGTGCCGCTTCAATGACTTGAATTTCCGGCCGTCTTCCAAACACACGAGAAAATCGTTGGTGACGGACTTCTTCGCCGGAACCGCGGGCTTTGGCGTCTCGACCGTGGGCACCACGGCGCCGGAAGTGACGCGCAGCAAGGCCGAATGAACTTCACTTATGAGTGAAGGAAGATCGCTCGCAGGCACTGAATTGTTGCTGACATAGGCAGACACAATGTCCGCGGCCAATTCTATATAACTGTTCGAACCTGACGTATCGCTCATGACGATCAATATCCCGAGTAGAAGGCGTCGCCGCTGGAACATGGCCTAAATAGGGGCGCCGCAATTTTCGCAAATGGCGACAAAACCATGTCACACAGAAGTTCTTTTAAGCGACCGCCTCGAATCGACTCTATGAAACATGTTTCTTTTCTAGAACTGAAACACGGTATCCGCAAGTAGCTACCAGCAGACTTTATTGCTAACAAGCAAAAAAAGCGGAAGACGCGCGCGCTTCGATCAAATCAAGGTAGAGGTGAAAGAAGCGGCGCCCAAGGTTGATGTTGGTAGGGCGACCGGCATTCGCGTCGGAATAACCACGGTGGAAGGCGAGGCCCGGTAACCCTGACCCGGCTTGCTCATAGAGAACTAAATAAATATCTTGCGCTAACAGACGCGACTGTCAAAGCGCGGCCAAAAAGTCGGGTTGTGAAGGGCCAAAGCAATATTTGCGGCGGCCTCAAGACCGAATCGTCCCCCCCGAGCAGAGCAAGGAATGCCGCCCAGTGGCCAACCGACTTCCAGAGCCGCCGCCTCCCATCCAGAAAGAACTTGAGACGAAAACGATGCATGGCGTCGCCATCGCAGACGAATATGCGTGGCTCAAGGCCGCCAATTGGCAGGAGGTTCTGCGCGACCCGGCCGCCCTTCCCGCCGCCATCCGGACCGTCATCGACGCCGAGAATGATTTCGCCGCCAGGGCGCTCGAGGCGCAAGAGCCCTTGCGCCAGGCTCTGGTTAAGGAGATGCGCGGGCGCATCAAGGAGGACGACGCCGAAGTTCCGCTGCGCGACGGCCGCTTTCTCTACTATCTCCGCTACAATGAGGGCGGCCAGCACCCGATTTTTTGCCGCTCCGAAGAAGATGGCGCCGCGGTGGAGACCCTTCTCGACGGTGACGCCGAAGGCGCGGGCAAGATTTTCTTCGACATCGCCGAAGCGCGCCATTCCCCCGATCATCGCAAATTCGCCTGGAGCGCCGACGAGAATGGTTCCGAGCTTCACGCCATCCGTGTGCGCGATCTCGATCAGGGCCGGGATGGCGCGGACATCGTGAAGGACACCGATGGAAGCCTCGTCTGGACCGCCGATTCCGGCAGCTTCTATTATGTGCGCGTCGATGAGCATCACCGCCCGGCGGCCGTGTTCCGGCATCGGCTCGGCGAAGACCCCTCGACCGACGCGCTGATCTTCGAGGAGCGCGATCCGCGCTGGTTCATCCACGTAAGGCGCAGTCAATCCGGCGCCTTCGGCATCATCAGCGTCAGCGACCATGACGCGTCGGAGTGTCACCTCCTCGACCTTCATGATCCCGCCGCGCGGCCGCGTCTGATCGAGCCGCGGGCGCCTGGCCTTCGCTATGAGGTCGAGCATCGCGGCGATCAGCTCCATATCCGCGCCAACGCCGACGGCGCCGAGGATTTCAAGATCGTCGTCGCTCCGCTGGCGACGCCCGCCAAGGCGTTCTGGGCCGACGAGATCGGCCATAAGCCCGGCCGGATGATCATCGCCCTGTCCGTGTTCCCGGAGTATCTCGTTCGGCTCGAGCG
Organism: Methylocella tundrae; assembly: GCF_038024855.1. Taxonomy (NCBI): domain Bacteria; kingdom Pseudomonadati; phylum Pseudomonadota; class Alphaproteobacteria; order Hyphomicrobiales; family Beijerinckiaceae; genus Methylocella; species Methylocella tundrae. Next base: position 3,159,087 of record NZ_CP139089.1, on the reverse strand, counting down.
CGAGGAGGGACTGCCGCGCATCGTCATCAGATGTTTCGAAAGCGGAGAGGAACACGCCGTCGCTTTCGCGGAAGAGGCCTATTCGCTCTCGATCAATGAACGTCTCGAATTTGATACGCGCCTGCTGCGCTTCACCTATTCTTCGATGACGACGCCGCGCGAGACTTACGACTACGATCTTGCGACGGGCGCGCGCGTCCTGCGCAAGCGCCAGACGATTCCCTCCGGCCACGATCCCGCCGCTTACGTCACCCGGCGGCTTTTCGCTCCCGCCGCGGACGGCGAGCTTGTGCCGGTTTCGATCCTTTATCGCCGCGACCTCCCTCTCGAGGATTCGGCGCCTGTGCTGCTCTATGGCTACGGCGCCTATGGCCATCCGACGCCGGCCTCGTTCAGCGCGACGCGCCTCTCACTCGTCGATCGCGGCTTCATTTATGCGATCGCCCATGTTCGCGGCGGCACGGAGAAGGGCTGGCGCTGGTATGTCGGCGGCAAGCTCGCCAACAAGCCGCACAGCTTTTCGGACTTTGTCGCCGCCGCGCGCCATCTGATCGCCAAGGGCCTGACGAAGGAAGGGCGCATCGTCATCCAGGGCGGCAGCGCCGGCGGCATGCTGATGGGCGCCGCGGTGAACCTCGCTCCGGACCTCTTCGCCGGCGTCATCGCCGATGTGCCGTTTGTGGACGTGCTCAACACCATGCTCGACGCCGAACTGCCGCTGACGCCGCCGGAATGGCTCGAATGGGGCAATCCGATCACGGACGCCGAGGCTTTCGCGGCGATCCGATCCTATTCGCCTTACGACAACATAGTTGAAAAACGCTACCCGCCGATCCTTGCCCTCGGCGGTCTGACCGACCCACGCGTCACCTATTGGGAGCCGCTGAAATGGACGGCGCGGCTTCGCGCCACCATGACCGGCGGCGGCCCGATTCTCTGCAAGATCAACATGGGCGCGGGACATGGCGGCGCGCCGGGCCGCTTCGATCGGCTCCAGGACGCGGCGCTGCAATATGCTTTTGCGCTCGCATGCGTCGAGGGCGCTTTTGGGGCATGACCGCTCGAAGGCGCGCCGGTTACTCCCCCCGCGCCTGGGAATCCATGAAGACCTTGAGTTCAGCCATCGAGGTGAAATGAAAGGCGCCGCGCTCGGAACGGGCCTCGATCGATCCATCCGCGAACATCACATAGGTCGTGCCTTCGGATTCATAACGCCCGATGACGGCGCGCCTCTCTTGCGCCGGGTCGGAGCGGGTTTCGGCCGCGCTCTCGGCGGGAGAGGCGGGCGGGCGAGGCGCGGCCGGATTTAACGCCGCCTCCGCTTCGCGCCGGCCCCTTTCCAGGGCGAGCGACGAATTGTCTTCGCTTCCCGTTTCAGCTTCGGACCGCGCCGCCGGCGCCTGCGCGGCGTCGAAAGGCTGCGGGATTTCCTTCAAGCCGAGCGCGCGCGGCAAACCAAAAGATAGCGGCGGCGCTCGCCGCCTCTGAACCTGCTCGACTGGCGGCTCGGCCTCCTGCTGCGCCGGAGCCGCGTACGACGGCTCCGCGCGAGCCTGCGATCTGCCGGCAAACGCATCGCCTTCTTCATGGCGAGACGTCTGCGGTTTGCTTTTGATAGTCTCCGCGACGACACGGCGGATGTCTTCGATCGAGGCCTGGGCGACAGGCGAGGCCGCCGCCTCGACGCGTTGATTCGGGACGGAGGGCGTGGGGCCGGGCTCCGGCGGCGGAATCTCGGGCTCGGCGCCAATCCCGGCCAGGGAGGCGAACGCTGCGTCCTGCAATGCCGCCTCTTGCCAGGGAGCGACTGAGGCTTGCGCGCCGGCTGCCTCGCTAACGCGCAGTTCGGCCTGCCATGGCGCCTCCGCCGCCTTTGCGCGCGCATCGCGCTCGGCCTTGAGAAACGCGCGCAGTCTCGCGAGGCTGTGCAAAATGGTCGCGAGCGCCATTGTCACGATGCCGCCGGACAAGGCCGTCGCGCCGGCAATGAGGCTCGACCAGCCGCGCTCGACATTGATGATGCCATAGCCAAAGGAAATCGAGGCGGCGCCGCAGACGGCAAGCAAAAGTCCGAGGCCGAAAATCAGGTAACTCATCTTGTTCTATCCACGCGGCCTCTTGCGGATCAGAGCATTGGCGAACGAAATGCGCCGCAAATCCGACAGGCTGAGAAATTAGCCGCAAAACATCCGCGCGCAAAGCTTGGAAAAAATTGCCTGACGGACGACGGCGGCCGGCTTTCCCATTCTCGAAGGCGCGCGAACGAACCACGAGCCGAATGCATTGAACGAACGCGCCGGAACCTCGTCCAATGCGCCGCTAGAAGGTTGCTGCGCAGCTTCGCGCCGTCTACTTAACACCATGCGGCCGCGGGAGGCTGCCCTTCCGGGCTGCATTTTCTCATCAGGAGATCCAAGATGTCGTTCACCCTGCCTGAGCTTCCCTACGCCTATGAGGCGCTCCAGCCCTATATGTCCAAAGAGACGCTGGAATATCACCACGACAAGCATCACGCGGCCTACGTGACCAACGCCAATAATTTCATCAAGGACAGCGGCCTCGATGGCAAGTCGCTGGAAGACGTCGTCAAGGACTCATTCGGCAAGAACGCTCCTTTGTTCAACAATGCGGCGCAACACTACAACCATCTTCATTTCTGGAACTGGTTGAAGCCAAATGGCGGCGGCGCTATTCCCGGCAAGATCGAAAAAGCCATTATCGACAGCCTCGGGTCGGTCGCGAAAGCAAAGGAAGACTTCATCCAGGCCGGCCTCACGCAGTTCGGCTCGGGCTGGGCCTGGCTCTCCGTTAAGGACGGCAAGATCATCGTGAGCAAGACGCCGAACGGCGAAAATCCGCTGATTCATGGCGCCGCTCCGATCCTTGGCGTCGATGTGTGGGAACATTCCTACTACATCGATTATCGCAATCGCCGGCCGGATTACCTCAAGGCGTTCGTCGATAATCTCATCAACTGGGAATATGTCGAGCAACTCTACGAAAAGGCGATCGCCTGAGCGCAGGCGAGACCGCCACGCCGTTTCGCGGCGACGCTCACTAAAAAAACCGGGGCCGCGACATGCGCGGCCCCGCTCGAATCCGCATCCTGCACGCAAATGGTCAGGCGCCGGTCACGATCGGCTCAAGCGCGCCTGCCGGTCGCGCCGCTTTGTCGCGTCCCGTCTCGCGCTGCTCCAACACATAGACGGCGCTGGCCTGGGGGCCCATCACCCCTTCCGCAGCGGCGCGCGTGAAATGCACCATGGCGCCGATCTTCAGATTGTCGAAGCTTCCCCGCATCACGCAGCTGCGGGAGAAGTAAAGATCCGGGCCGCCTTTCACCTCCACGAAGCCATGGTCCTGCTCGGGAAACAGACGCACCACGACGCCCGACTCGATACCGTTCTCGTGCCGCTTCACATTTCCCTTGATGATCTCGGCAAGCTGCTCAAGCTGGCGCTGAACAGCGTCGAAAACGCGATGGACGAGTGTGTTCTGCTGGCCTTTCCGCTTCGCTTCCGACTTTGCGACGATCAACGGCCGGCCGGGCACCTCGACTTCGACGCAGAGGGCGAGCGGCGCCACCGTATTCCTCGGTCCGCGATGAGACGCGCCCGCGACCACGCGGCACCCGATGATGTGCGCGTAAATATGTTCGAGCCGTTGCACTCTCTCCTCGATGAGCTTCGCGAGGGCCTCGGAGTGCTGTATGTCGCGGAATACGATCTGCAGCGGTCGATCCATGCGTGGTCTCCTCTCGTAAGAGGCCGGAACCACTCGGCGAAGAAGAGACGCCGTGCGCCGGCCGTTTACATCAACGTATGGCAAAGCTGAAAGTTCCGTGAACGATCCGTCGTGCCCAGCGCGCAAAAAAGCGCCGGGGTCTCGCATCAGGCGCCTTGCGGAACGCAGCGCGAACAGATATGGTCTGTTCACTCTTTGTGCGAGTTTACTGGCCGCCCATGATCCGCGATCCATCGGTTTTGCGCTTCGCTATCGCCCTGCGCCCTGTTTTATCCCTGGCCTTGCGGCAGCGGCCACGCTTAACCTTTGAACACAGAGTCGGAGCTTGCCGCGGAAGCGCCAGCTAAAGCGCGCCCGCGCCGCCGCGGCGGGACGTGCAGATCGTTTACGAGAAAGTCAGAGCCGATGTTGACGAAAAAGCAAAGCGAGCTGTTGCGCTTCATCCATGAGCGGCTCAAGGAGACGGGCGTGCCCCCCTCTTTCGACGAGATGAAGGACGCGCTCGACCTGCGGTCGAAGTCGGGAATTCATCGTCTGATCATCGCGCTTGAGGAGCGTGGCTTCATCCGGCGCCTGCCCAACCGGGCGCGGGCGCTGGAGGTATTGCGCATGCCCGATTCTTCGACGCCGCCGGAGCTCAACCGGAACAAGAAATTCGAGCCGAGCGTCATCGAAGGCAATCTTGGGCGGGTGCGCTCCTTGCCTGCGAGCCCGAGCCGGGAAGAAGAAGACGGCCCTCGGGGGACCGTCGCCATCCCGGTCATGGGGCGAATCGCCGCGGGCACGCCGATTACGGCCCTGCAGAACCGCAGCCACACCATCAGCCTGCCGCCGGAGATGCTGCCGCAAGGCGAACATTACGCCCTTGAAGTGCGCGGCGACTCAATGATCGAGGCCGGAATATTCGACGCCGACACGGTAGTGATCCGCAAGCAGGACACGGCGGAAACGGGCGACATTGTCGTCGCGCTGATCGACGACGAGGAGGCGACGCTGAAGCGGCTGCGCCGGCGCGGCGCCTCGATCGCGCTCGAAGCCGCAAATCCCGCCTATGAGACGCGCATTTTCGGACCGGACCGCGTGCGCATTCAAGGCAAGCTCGTCAGCCTCATTCGCCGTTATTAAAGCGTGATGTTTGGCAGCTTGCGCGCCTACTCAAGCGGCGAGGCGTCGCCGTCTTCGTCCTCGACGGCGCCCCGCGCCTCGCCAGCGTCCCGCGCGACGCTGGAAGGGTCAAGATCGGAAGATGCGGCCCGCGTTGGCCGCGACGCTGCGAACGAACGCGAGCTTGGGCCCCATTTTCGCCTGGGCGCAGGAGACCAGGGGCGGTCCTCGTCCGGCGTTCGAGCCGCGCGCCTTGCGACGCCGGACGCGGTAAACGACAAGGTTATGGCGCCGGTTTCTTTCAGTTCCCCCCGATCGATGACAAGGCCCGCGGCGCAGCCCGCCGGCGCGAAGAGCGGCGTCACGATGATGTCGGCGCGCCCGCAATCTTCGGCGAACGCAGCTTTGTCGAACACCAGCGACAGGGAACGGCCATCCGCGAGATATCCAACGCAGCCAACCTTGTCGCAGGCGGCTTTTTTCACCGCCTCGCGCGCGGGGCGGCCGTCGGCGTCGGCGCGAAGCCACTGCTCCGAAGCAAAAAGGCTCGGGCGCGACGCGATGACCGCGAGCCGGCCATCCCGCCCGCGAAACGCTGCGGCTTCGCCGTTCGGGGCGACCGCCATGTCGAACGAGGGTCCGCAGAGCGCGCCCCACACGCCGATAACTGCGAGCGGCAAAGCCATCGCGCGAAAAACGGCGGTCCGCCACAGCACGGAACAGAGCATTGCGAGGGTCAGGAAGATGATGGACCAGGGCGCGAAGGCGGGCAGATGGAGGGTCGCCCCCGGCAGCCTTCCGATTTCCGCCGCCGCCCACATGATGCCGTCGATGCCAAGCCCGACATATCGCCAGACCCATGCGTCAAGTCCGAGCGGATAGAGCAATGTTCCGATAAGCGCCCCGGGCACTGCGAAAACCTCGATCACGGTCAGGGTCAGCGGATTGCCGATCAGCACATAGGGGCTGAGCTCGTGAAAATTATAGGCCATGAAAGAGGCCGTCGCGGCGGTGGCGCAAAAGGTCGCGAACAAAAGACCTCCGGGGCCACGCGCCAGCAGATTTTTGCAGGCGCGCCAGAAGAGCCGCAGGCGCTCGCCTTCGACGGCGCGAGCGCGCAGAATCAGCCCATCTTCGCGATCGGCGGCGGCGGCGGCCATACGCGCCTCATAGACCGCGACCAGCGCGGCGACCGCGGCGAAAGATAGCTGAAAGCTCGCGCCCATGATTGATTCCGGCTCGGTCAGAATGACGATCAGCGCGGCGAAGGCAAGATTCCGCATGGTCAAGGCCTGACGGTCGAGAAGCACCGCGCCGAGCATGATCAACGTCATGAACAGTGCGCGCTCGGTCCCGACCCGGGACCCCGTCGCGACGTCGTAAAAAACCGCGCCGGCCATAGCGAGGGCCGCCGACCATTTCTTGATCGGATAGCGCAGGGCCAGCGTCGGGCTTAAAGCCAGAAGCCGGCGAAAACCGACGAAAAAAATAGCGGCGACCAGCGTCATCTGGACGCCGGAAATCGTGATGATGTGAAAAATGCCGGCCTCGCGGATGACGTCCTTGGCCGCATCGGACAAAAGATCGCGTTTGCCGGTTACCATGGCGGCGGCGATTGCTCCCGCGTCGCCGCCGACGATCTGGTCGATGCGGCGGGCCAGCGCGTTGCGCCCGCGATCGAGCGCCATCATGGTTCGCAGCGCCAAACCGGGCGGCGCGGGCGGCGCGGCGGTTTCGATGCGGCCTAACGCATTGCCGACGCCTCCGATGCCGGCAAACCAAGCGTCCTTGGCAAAATCATAGCCCCCCGGAAGACTGGCGTGGGCCGGTGGAAGCAGCCGCGCCTTGAGCCTGACATAGGCTCCCGCCTCAAAGGGCGGCGCGCGGCGTATTGAAAGCCGGACGCGGTAAGGCGTCGCCGCGGCGGCGAGCCCCTCGATCGCATACACCCGCAGGACGAAACGCGCGCCGGCGCGGCGGAAATCCATTTGTTCGATAAAACCCTCGACAACGCCAATCGTCGTCCTGTCGATGATCGGGGCGGCGACGCGCGCCGAGCGCCAGGCTGCCGAAAGATCGCCCGCGAAAAAGGCGCAGAGGCCGCAGAGCAGGAAAAAGGCGAGACGCCGCCCGCGCGCCAAAAACGCAAGGCCTGCGAAAGCGGCCGTGAGCGGGACGAGCAGCCACAAGGAAGGTTCACGATCGGCCGCCATGTAGCTGACGACGCCGGCGCCAGCCGCCGCTGGCAGCCAGAGAAACATGCGGCGAAGCGCGACCTCCGTCTCGAACGCATCGACAAAGATGCGGCGGAGCTGCGACACGGCGCCACTGAGCCCGGCCGAAATTCTGCCCGCTCCGCGCGAACTTCCATCGGCTATGGCTGTTTCCGCTGGTCTCGACAATAGCGCCGCCGGTCATACATTCAGGATGAGCCAGCCTCGGCGCCGCATCGGCGGCCCGACGGGCGGGGCCCTTCCCCCAATCGCTTTGCCGATCAGCGGCATATGCCTCTATTTTTTCGGCGGTTCTATGTTACACGAGCCGCAGCGGCGCGTAAGGCCCGGCGTCGAAGCGCCGAAGATTTTATCGCCGCGAGCGCGAGCGCTCCCGCTTGGATCGATCATGCTCCTGATATGCTTGTTTTTAACGCGGGATCTTTTTGGCAGAGCGCGCCGCTTTTCCACGGAGAGACCGTAGGCCATTAGTGGAAATCTGCCTTATGTCCGATGCGGTCGTCACTCGTTTTGCGCCCTCCCCGACGGGGTTTCTTCACATCGGAGGGGCTCGCACGGCGCTATTCAACTGGCTCTATGCGCGCCACTTCGGCGGCAAGATGCTGCTGCGCATCGAGGACACCGATCGCGAGCGCTCGACCGAGGCGGCGATCAGAGCCATTATTGACGGGCTGAAATGGCTCGGCCTCGACTGGGACGGCGAGGTCATCTACCAGTTCCAGCGCGCGGCGCGGCACCGCGAGGTCGTCGAAAACCTGATCGCCTCCGGCAATGCTTATTATTGCTATGCGACGCCGAAGGAGCTCGACGAAATGCGCGAGAAGGCGCGCGCCGAGGGACGCCCGCCGCGTTATGACGGGCGCTGGCGCGATCGGGCCGCCTTTGAGGCGCCGGGCGACGTCAAGCCTGTAGTGCGGCTCAAGGCCCCGCTCGATGGCGAAACCATTATCGAGGACAAGGTTCAGGGCCGCGTCAGCTGGGCCAACAAGGATCTCGACGATCTCGTCCTTTTGCGCTCCGACGGCACGCCGACCTATATGCTCGCCGTCGTGGTCGACGATCACGACATGGGGGTCACGCAGATCATTCGCGGCGACGATCACCTGACCAATGCGGCGCGGCAGATGCAGATCTACGCCGCCCTCGGCTGGAGCGCGCCCGCCATGGCGCATATCCCGCTGATCCACGGCGCCGACGGCGCCAAATTGTCGAAGCGGCACGGCGCTCTCGGCGTCGACGCCTATCGCGCGCTCGGCTTTCTGCCGGCCGCCGTGCGCAATTATCTCGTTCGTCTCGGATGGAGCCAGGGCGACAAGGAGTTCTTTTCGACGCAGGAGATGATTGACGCTTTCGATCTCGCTCACGTAGGCCGCTCGCCGGCCCGCTTTGATTTCGCAAAGCTCGAAAATATGAACGGCCACTATATCCGCGCGACCCCCAATGAGGCTCTCGCCCGCGAGCTTGAAGAAACGTTGCCCTATCTGCCAGGCGGCGCCGAGCGCAAGCATCAGCTTGACGCTGCGATGCGAGAAAAATTGCTGGCCGCCATGCCCGGACTGAAGGAACGCGCCAAGACGCTGATCGAGCTTCTCGACGGCGCGGCGTTTTTGTTCGCCCGCCGGCCGCTGCCCATTGACGCCAAGGCCGAGGAGATTCTCGCTAACGGAGGCCGCGCCCACATCGCCAATCTGCTGCCCTTGTTCGCCGCGCTGGAAGAGTGGTCGGCCGCGGGGGCTGAAGCCGTCGTGCGCGACTATGCCGAAAGCGCCAGGGTCAAACTCGGCCAGGTGGCGCAGCCATTGCGCGCGGCGTTGACTGGCCGCTCAACATCGCCTGGCATCTTCGACGTCCTCGCCGTGCTCGGGCGTGACGAAAGCCTCGGCCGCCTGCGAGACCAGGCCGGCTGACGAGGCGCGACGCCCTGTGGCGCGGATTGGATTGTTTTTTGCTTCACATGGCGACCAAGGCCGGGAATGTCATCGTCTGTAGGTTATTGACGTATAAATGTGCATATCGCCTATCCGCGCGGCGCTAGCTCGACGTGTTGGCGCCCCGACGCTGCCGGCTGGTTCTCAAGCGATGAAATATCCGCCTGCGAATTTGCAGGTATATCTCGCGTTAGCACAGGCATTATGCATAACTGAACAATATTGAATTCGCAGATCTACAATAATGGAGACAAACGCAGGCGATAGACTTGGCGAAATGAGCGGCGCGAGCGGGCGCCGCTTGAACCCAAGCTTCTCATGGGCTAAGACCATCGCATCGCATTATTAGTCATTGCGTTGGAGTTCTCACATCCAAGAAAAGCGCCCGGATGATGAATTCGGCGCCCCCCGCCACCCTTTGGTAAAAGGCAGCCTTCATGAGCACGACGACTGGGTCTTTTAGTATCGGTGAAGCTACAGTCGAAATGCCGGTCAAAGCTGGATCGATTGGCCCCGCAGTCGTAGACATTGGAAAGCTCTACGCCAAGACCGGGATGTTCACATACGATCCCGGCTTCACATCGACGGCGAGTTGCGAGTCCGAAATCACCTATATCGACGGCGACGAGGGCGTGCTGCTGTATCGCGGTTATCCGATCGCCCAGATTGCTGAACACGGCGACTATCTCGAAACATGCTACCTTTTGCTCTACGGCGAGTTGCCGACCCCGACGCAAAAGCGCGATTTCGACTATCGGATCACGCGCCACACGATGATCCATGAGCAGATGGCCCGCTTCTTCCAGGGCTTCCGGCGCGACGCGCATCCGATGGCCGTGATGGTCGCAAGCGTTGGCGCATTGTCGGCCTTCTATCACGATTCGACCGACATTTCGGACCCGCGTCAGCGCATGGTCGCCTCCATGCGGCTCATCGCAAAAATGCCGACGCTGGCGGCCATGGCGTTTAAGTACACGATCGGCCAGCCGTTCGTTTATCCGAAGAACGAACTTGATTACGCGTCGAATTTCCTACGCATGTGCTTCGCGGTTCCGACCGAGGAATATAAGGTCAGGCCGACCCTCGCACGCGCGCTCGACCGCATCTTCATTCTCCATGCCGATCACGAGCAGAACGCGTCCACCTCGACGGTGCGCCTCGCCGGATCCTCGGGCGCCAATCCGTTCGCCTGTATCGCCGCGGGCGTCGCCTGCCTCTGGGGGCCCGCGCATGGAGGCGCCAATGAGGCGGCGCTGAAGATGCTGACGGAAATCGGAACCGTCGAAAATATTCCAAAGTTCATCGCCCGCGCCAAGGACAAGAATGACCCGTTCAGGCTGATGGGCTTTGGCCATCGCGTCTATAAGAATTACGATCCTCGCGCGAAGATCATGCAGCAGACCTGCCACGAAGTGCTGAACGAACTCGGCCTCAAGAACGATCCGCTTCTGGCGGTTGCGATGGAACTCGAGCGCATCGCTCTCCACGACGAATACTTCATCGAGAAGAAGCTTTATCCGAACATCGACTTCTATTCCGGCATCACGCTGAAGGCGATGGGATTCCCCGTTTCCATGTTCACCGTGCTCTTCGCTGTCGCGCGCACCTCCGGCTGGATCGCGCAATGGAAGGAAATGATCGAAGATCCTGGCCAGAAGATCGGCCGCCCGCGTCAGCTCTATACGGGCGCGCCGCAGCGCGACTATGTGGCGCCCGATAAACGCTAAACGCTTGACGAGACAAGATGTCGCGGGAGCCGGCGCCAGCGCCGCCTCCCCGTCGCAAGCATTGAGCCGGGCGCCAAGAAAACCACCGCGCCCGCTCGCCATCCGCGTGTTGCCGGTCTAGAAAGACGGCGAGGGATGCGCGATGATAGAGGTTGATCCGTTTCACGTCGATATTCTCGTCGCTGGCGCCGGCGCCGCCGGGCTCTCGGCCGCCATCGCTCTCGATCAGGCGGGCTTTTCCGTCGCTTGCGCCGGTCTCGTCGATCGTCGCGCCAATGGCCGGACGGTGGCTTTGTTTGAAGCCTCCCTGCGCTTATACAAATCGCTTGGCCTCTGGCCGCGCTTTCGGGACAAGGCCGCCGCGCTCGAAAAGATCGCGATGGTCGACGCGACAAATGCCCGATTCCGGGCACCCTCGGTCTCCTTCGCCGCAAGCGAGATCGGCCTTTCAGCCTTTGGCGCGAATATCGAAAACAATGTTCTGGTCGATGGACTCGCGGAGGCCGCCGCCGCGCGCTCCGGCCTCGCCCTTTGCCAAAGCCTCATCGAGGACATTCGTTTCGATGACGACGACGTGCGCGCCACGCTCGCCGATGGCCGGAGGATTAAAGCCAAGCTGGTCGTCGCCGCCGACGGCCGCGGCTCGCTGGCCCGAACCAGGGCCAATATCGACGCGCGCAGTTGGACCTATCCCCAGGTCGCCCTGACGGCGCTTCTCGCGCACGCCAAGCCGCATCGAAATATATCAACCGAATTTCATACGAGATCAGGCCCCTGCACTCTGGTGCCCCTGCGCTCGCAGGGCGAAAAGCTTCATCGTTCGAGCCTTGTGTGGCTGATGTCGGCCGCCGACGCCGAGCGCCGACGTGATCTCGCGCCCGGCGAACTGGCGCGCGAGATCGAGTTGCAGGTCGGCGGACTTTTGGGCGCTATGGAGCTCGACGGACCGTGCGGCTTCTTTCCGATGGCCGGCATGAGCGTCGCAAAACTGTTTGGCAGGCGCATCGCGCTCATCGGCGAAGCCGCGCATGTTTTTCCGCCGTTGGCGGCGCAAGGGCTGAACCTCAGCCTGCGCGACATCGCGGCTCTCGTTGAAACCCTCGAAGACGCTCGGGCGGATGGAAAAGACATCGGCGCCGCGGCAAGCCTCAAATCCTACGGGGCTGCGCGCCGGGGCGACATTTCCTTGCGCACCAATGGCGTCGATATTCTAAATCGCTCGCTGCTCACGGAATTCCTGCCCGTCGACCTCATGCGCGGCGCGGGATTCTTCGCCTTTTCGATGATCGGTCCGCTGCGGCGGGCGCTGATGCGGGAAGGCGTCCTGACCCATCAAACTTTGCCGCGTCTGATGCAGGCGCGGCCCCGGCGCGGCGCGGTCGCCACAGGCGGCTGAGGCATTGGTATCATGCGTTCGACTAAAGTCATGAAGAGAGTTGCGCCCTTCGCGGCCTTGCTGTGTTCGATTTCTACCGCCTCTTTGGCGGCGCCGGTTTGCACCCTGCTCGTCGACGCGGACAGCGGCGCCGTTCTTCGTCAGGACGGGCGATGCGATCAGCGAAACAGCCCTGCGTCCACCTTCAAGGTCGCGCTCAGCGTTATGGGTTATGATGCGGGAATTCTGACGGATGCACACTCTCCCGTTTGGCCGTACCGGGAAGAATACAAAGCGTGGCGTGAGAATTGGAAGACGAATGTCGATCCGGCGTCCTGGATGCGCGACTCGGTTGTTTGGTATTCGTGGGGCATTACACGCGCGTTGGGAGCGCAACGGCTCCAACAATACGTGGATTTATTTTCCTACGGCAACCGTGATCTTTCGGGTAACGCCGGGAAGGACGACGGATTGACGCACGCATGGCTTAGCGCCTCTCTCCAGATCTCCCCAATTGAAGAGGTCGTTTTTCTGCGAAGATTGCTCAAACTGCAATTGCCAGCGTCCGCGCCTGCGCAAGAGAAAGCAATCGCGATCATACCCCGTTTCGCGGCCGCCGACGGATGGACGGTTCAAGGCAAGACAGGCGCGGGGTTTCAGCGCGGCCAGGACGGGGTTTTGGACGAGGACCGTCAGTTCGGGTGGTTCGTAGGCTGGGCCATCAAAGGCGATCGACGCGTAGTGTTCGCACGTTTGACGAAGGACGAAACCAAGGTCGCCGAAAGCGCCGGCATTCGCACGCGGGACCTCTTTCTCGCCGAACTCCCCGCGCTTCTCGGGAACTTTGCCGGAGCCCAAAATCCCAATTGAATTGGCAGCCTCCTATCTCGTTTTCTGTAGTAGGACGTTATCTGCTTCAGCATTCAATCATCGGCCTGATTTAGCCGATGTGAATTCCCCGCGAGGACCTGCGTGCAAATCGCCACCTGGAACGTCAATTCGGTGCGGCAGAGGACCGAGCATCTCCTGCGCTATCTGCGCGAGGCGTCGCCCGACGTGCTCTGCCTTCAGGAGCTGAAATGCGTCGACGAAGCCTTTCCCTGGCAAGAGATCGAGGCGGCCGGCTACAACGCCGCGGTTCACGGCCAGAAGGGCTTTAACGGTGTCGCCATTCTGTCGAAGGCGCCGATCGAGGTGACGCGCGGCCTGCCCGGCGATCCTGCCGACGAGCATGCGCGCTACATCGAAGCGATCGTGCCTCACGATGGCGGGGCCGTCCGCGTTGCGTCGATCTATTTGCCGAACGGCAATCCGCCGGACACCGACAAATACGCCTATAAGCTCGCCTGGATGGACCGCCTCATCGCTCATGCGAAAACGCTTTTGACGCTCGAAGAACCGCTGATCCTTGCTGGCGACTATAATGTCATCCCGGCCGCGCGCGACTGCGCCGACCCCGCCGCCTGGATCAACGACGCGCTGTTTCTGCCGCAGACGCGCGCGCGTTTTCGCACGCTCGTGAACCTTGGCCTGACCGACGCCTTGCGCGCCACCACGGACGATGCGGGACTCTATACTTTCTGGGATTATCAAGCCGGGGCCTGGCAGCGCAACAAAGGCATTTGCATCGATCATCTTCTGTTGTCGCCGCAGGCCGCCGATCGCCTCGTCAAAACAACTATCGACAAGGCGCTGCGCGGCGACGACAAACCCTCCGATCACGTGCCGGTTCGAATCGAACTGGCGTGACTTATCGGCCAGAGATGGTTTGTGCGTGATGGGATGGCGCCCCAAGGCGCGTCCCGCTTTTCGGCGTCATGCCTTAAGCCGCTCGATCAGGGCGCATGCGGCGGCCGGGTTTTTCTCTTTGGCGCCGCTGATGAAATAGACGAAGACGTCGCGCGCGGCGCGCTTTTTCTCCGGTGCGCCGCTCACATAGGGCAAATCCTGTGGTTGCTCGCCTTTCGCCCATTGCCTGGCGCGACCGGACCATATGTCGATTTCACTCGGACAATAGCCCGCGGCATAAGCGGCTGAGCTTTTCTGTAGCCGGGCGTACACGAAATCAGCGCTGAGATCCGCAATCAGCGGATATGTGTCGGACTGAGCGAGGCAAATCGCGACCTGGTGATGGCGCGCGAGAGAGACGAACGGTTCAACGCAAAAGCTTTCGTGCCGCACCTCGAGAACATGGCGCAGCCGCAGCCCGTCCAACTGCCCTGGAAGAAGCTCGAGAAAGGCGGCGAAATCATCGGCTTCAAATTTCTTGGTTGGCGCGAATTGCCAGACAATCGGCCCCAGCTTTCCGCCGAGCTGCAAGAGGCCGCTCGACAGAAAATGATCGATCGCGGGCTTGCTTTCGGCGAGCAGCTTGCGGTGCGTCGTCAGCCGATGTGCCTTGACCGAAAAAACAAAATCATCGGGGGTCTCCGACGCCCAGCGGCGGAAACTCTCCGGCGTCTGCGTCCGGTAGAACGTCGCGTTGATCTCTATGGACGTCAGTTTGCGGCTGGCGAAATCGAGTTCTTGCCGTTGCGGCAGGCCTTTCGGATAGAAGCTCTCTCGCCAGGGCGCGAAGCTCCAGCCGCCAACGCCGACCCTTATCTGTCCGATCGTCATAAGCCGGCTCAAAATGACGCAAAAAATTAAAAATGAGGAAGCGGCGAGCGGTCCGCCCGCGCCCCTCTATCCCACGACGACGAGGGTTTCGCTAGATATAGCGCGAACAGGAGGTGAAACGATGCGCTGTCGCCGATTCGTCGCTGATTCGTTCAGCATCTCGTCCAAAGCTTAACGGGGCGCGATCATCTTACTGAGGCCCATAGGAACGCCAGAGTGGCCAAGCCGCCGAGGCCGCTGCGAACCGCGTGCAGCTTACCCCATCTCAGGATCAACTCCCGGCTCTCCAAGCCCGCGTTCTGCGGTTCGGTCGCTTCGAGACGGCGATTGGTTGGCATGATGACGAGCATGGTGAAGGGCCAGTTGCAGAGGAGGACGACAGCGCCCGGCGCCCAGCGCCAGTCGCGTAGCTCATAGGCCGCGATCAAGCCCAGCACGCCGCCAGCAAGCGCCAGCGAAGCCTGCATCCTGAAGCCGCGCTCATAGGCCGGCTTCCATTGCTGCAGCAGCGATCTATCATCGAGCCCAAGACGCGCCGGCTGCTCGACGAGATTGATGTAAATGGCGGCGCCCGTGAAGAGCGCCGCGACGGTGAGCGCCAATTGCCCCGCAAGCATCGCGCTGCTCCCAGCCCGCGCGGCTTAGGCTCGATGAGCAAGCCATGCGAACTTAGCCGGCGTCTCTCCCCGCAATCAATTCCGCCGTTTCAGATGATCTTCGAGATAGGAGAGCGCAACGCGGCGTTCGCTTTCGCTCGCACTAGCCATCGCCTTGTCGTAGACGTCGATGATCCATTGATCCTTCTTCGCGTCCATCGCGGCTTCGCGCGCCAATGTCAGCCACATGAGGGCGCGCGCGCGCTGCGGACGCAACCCCTCCTGCCCGGAGAAGAGCATCTGCCCGAGCAGAGCCTGGGCCTGCACATGGCCCTTGTCCGCGGCGAGATAAAGCCAGCGCAAACCTTGCCGGACATCCTTATCGCCGCCAACGCCGTCAAGATACATTCTCGCGAGGCTATATTGGGCCGTCGCGTCGCCGAAGTTCGTGGCCGCATATTTGAACATGTCGAGCGCGCGCGCCGGATCCGGGCGCACTTTAGTGTCGGCTATGCCGTTCAGGCTATAGGTTCCGATCGCGACGAAGGCGTTCGAAACGACAGACTTGTCACGCCAGTTCGGATCATCCTCATCGTAGCCATGGATGATCTGTGAGAAATACTCATAGGCCTTGACGTCATCGTGTGGAACGCCGTCCCCAGCCGCGTAAATGGTCGCAAGCTTCCATTGCGCCAATGCCTCGCCGCCGGCGGCGGCATATTTCAAGGCGGCGATCGCCGAGTCGGCCGCGCCCGAACGAAAGTCCTGAAGGCCCGCGAGCAAGGCGGCGCGCGGCGTCTTATAGGCCTGCGACACGATCGATTTATCGCCCGCGGCGGCGCTGTCGGCCCCTTCCAGGGCGCGGATATTCGTAACCGGCATGCTCGCAGCCAGTCCGAACAGAGCCAAAGCTCCAAGGCGACTAAACCTCATAGACATGGGCAAATTCCGAGCGCCAGGAGTCATTGCTCCGGTCGCTGCAGGGCCAAAAAACTGCGTATGGACCCATAACGCGCAAAAACCCATTTTGGTCGCGCCCGTTCCAAAATAATTTGCGGTCGATCAACCGCGCATCACCCAGATGGTGGCTAATCGCTTCATTTGTCATAAAATTCTGATCGTTTCGCAGAAGCCGTGCAGCGCGATCGTCTCCAGCGCCCGCGAAGAGATACGCCTCAAGCGGCGCGCGCGAGGTGACGTTCGTCACACGACGTCTGGAAGACATAACCTCTTTGACAACGCGCGCGCTCATAGATGCCGCCCTGCATGATCTGGCGAAAAACAGCTCTCGATTGGAAGGGAATGCCGTGTGAGCAGGCGGGCGTCGAATTGTATGACGCCATTCGTCCGACTCGCGCAGGCGCCGTCGAGGATATGTTTACTTGAACCACAATTACCCAGTTGAATGGGGCTGAAAAGTGATCTTCTTCTTGCCGCGTCAAGTTGAGGTTAAGTTATCTCCGCATGTGTCAAAAAAAGCACAGATAATCGTGCCAGATCAGGACATTCGCCACGTCGAGGACCAACCGCCGCCAGCCATGCCTTTTGCGGCGATCACCAGCCGCAAAAAACATGATCTGCGAAGAGCGCCAGCTCCCGCAGACCACACCGATCAACCTCCGGCGAAGTGCATCTCAATCGCGTTCGCTTTATGGCGAACCGCCCGCGGCGCATTCAAATTTCTCGTTACCGATTGAGGATTTGCGTTACCGCTTGAGAAAACGTGAGAAGGCGTCCAGCGCGACGTCGGACACGTGATGCTCGATGCCTTCGGCGTCGAGTTCCGCGCAATGCAGCGGCACGCCGACGGCGACCAGCAAATCGACGACAAGCCGGTGTCTCGCGCGCACGCGCGCGGCGAGCGCCCGGCCCTCGGGCGTCAAAAAAACGCCGCGATAAAGCTTCGACGTTGCAAGCCCTTCCCGTTTCAGCCGCGCGATGCTTTTGATCGCCGTCGCGTGTGAAACGCCGAGCCTGCGCGCGATGTCGGTCGGACGCGCCTCGCCGCCGTTCGTCAGAAGGTCATCGATCAATTCGACGTAGTCTTCGAGAACGGCGCCGGCTTGCGCCGAGCGCGCCTTTTCGAAGCGAAGCGCCTGCTCCGCCTCGGCCGGGAGTTCAGCCGCGCAGGCATGAGGCTCTTGATGCTTCATCGTCATCTTCGGCTTCCCTCCGGCCTGCGATCTGGCGCTCTTTGCGATCACGCGTTTCAGCCCTTCCGGCCGCCGCTTTCGCCCGTCGCCGTCCCCGTCAGCTATTCGACATAAGGCGTCAGTCCTTCTTGTTTTAGCCTAACGATCCTGAATTGTCGCAACTCCAAGCCGCCCTTGATCGCAGGGAGGCGCTGGCGAGCGCCATTGACTAATCCGTAGCCACGGCTACATTATGCAGCATCAATAGCAGATCGCCAGCAAGGTCTCCCGAACTCATGCCGTAGCGTGGCGTCGCCAGCTTCGACCGCAGGAAAGCCGAATGACGGATATCGCAGAGCGCGGCGGAATCGTCGCTCACCCGACCCAAATCCAGCGCGCGATCCGCGAGGTTCTCGACGGGCGCCGGAGTGGATTTCGCGCATTCATTCCGATGGTTGGACCAGCGGTCATCGCCTCGATCGCCTATATGGACCCCGGCAATTTTGCGACCAATATCCAGGCGGGCGCCAGATATGGCTACAGCCTCCTTTGGGTGGTCTTGCTCGCCAACCTCATTGCAATGCTGTTTCAGGCCCTGTCGGCGAAACTGGGCATCGTGACGGGCCGGAATCTCGCGGAGATGTGCCGCGACGAATTGCCGCGCCCGCTGGTTTGGGTCATGTGGGTCGTCAGTGAAATCGCCGCGATGGCGACCGACCTTGCCGAATTCCTCGGCGGCGCGATCGGGCTTTCGCTCCTCTTCAACTTGCCGCTGATCTGGGGAATGGTTGTCACCGCGATCGTGACCTATGGTATTTTGACCCTCGACCGGCGCGGTTTCAGGCCGCTCGAACTGGTCATCGGCGCGCTGGTCGCGATGATCGGGCTTTGTTATGTGATCGAATTATTCATCGCCCCCGTCGACTGGGCCTCGGCGGCTTTTTCCTTAGTGACGCCCCAACTGCAGGACGCGGCCGCGGTGACGATCGCCGTCGGCATCATCGGCGCGACCGTCATGCCTCATGCGATCTATCTGCACTCAGGCCTGACGCAGGCCCGCACGATTGCGCGCGACGACGGCGACAGGCGCAAGCTGCTGGGCTATTCCAACCGGGAGGTCATCGTCGCGCTGGCGATCGCCGGCGCCATCAATATGGCCATGGTGATGATGGCCGCCGCCGCCTTTCACGCGGGCCACAGCGGCGTCGCCGAGATCGAGACCGCATATCATACATTGACCCCGATTCTTGGCGCGGGAGCCGCGACAGTCTTTCTGATCTCGCTCCTCGCGTCCGGCATATCGAGTTCGACGGTCGGAACCCTCGCGGGTCAAATGATCATGCAGGGTTTCGTCGGCTTCAGAATTCCAGTCTGGCTGCGGCGGCTCGTCACCATCATCCCGGCCTTTATCGTCGTTGCGCTCGGGGTCAACGCCACCAACGCCCTTGTCGTCAGTCAGGTCGTGCTCAGCATTGCGCTGCCGCTCCCGATGATCGCGCTGCTTTATTTCACGCAGCGCCGCGACATCATGGGAGCTTTCGTCAACGGCCCCATGACGCGCGCCGGCGCCGTCGTCGGCGCCGCGGTGGTGCTGTTCCTCAATACGATTCTTCTGCTGCAGACGTTTGGCGTTTCATTGCCATTTTTGCAGGGATAGGCCGAAAAAAGAGCGTGTGAAAGCGGCGGGTTCAGCCAAGCCGCTTCAGCGCCGCCTCCAGCTTCGCGGCGCGCGCGCGCGCCTCGTCCAATCTTTCGCGATTTTCCTCGACGACTTCCTCGGGCGCCTTCGCTACGAAATCGGCGTTGCCGAGCTTCGCCTCGATTTTCCAGGCGTCCGCCGCCAGCTTGCCGATCTCTTTCGCCAGCCGGCTTTTTTCAGCGTCGAAATCGATCACCCCTTGCAGCGGCAGAGCGGCGACGGCGCCGCGCACGACAAGCTGAACCGATTTCTCGGGGGCCTCGGCGGCGAAGGATATGTCCGAGAGCCGCGCGAGGCGCCGCAGCGTCTCGTCCCAATTTTTCGCGCGCGAGCCCACATCGGTATCGGCGTTGACCAGAACGAGAGGGATCAGCGCGCCGGCTGGCACGTTCATCTCGGAGCGCACCGAGCGCACTTCCGAGATGAGCTCGACGACCCAGCCGATTTCGGACTCCGCGGCGGCGTTCTCGAGGCCTTCGAGCCGCGGCCAGGCGGTCAGCGCAAGAAGACTTGCGCGCGGAGAATCCTCGGTCGCCTTGATCGCCCAAAGCTCCTCCGTCAGGAATGGCATGAACGGATGCAGCAGCTTGACAATCTCATCGAGGACGAAGGCGGTCGTCGCACGGGTCTCATCCTTGGCGGGACCGTCCTCGCCTTGCAGCAGGGGCTTCGCCAGTTCGAGATGCCAGTCGCAGAAAATGTTCCAGACGAAGCGATAGGCCGCGTTGGCGGCGTCATTGAAGCGGTAGGTTTTGATCGCGCCCGTTACTTCGGCGACGGCTTTGGCCGCTTCTCCGATGATCCAGGCATTGAGGGTGATGCTGACGCCCCTGGGGTCGAAACCCGTGACGCGGACGCAGCCGTTGATCTCCGCGAAGCGCGCGGCGTTCCAGATCTTGGTCGCGAAATTGCGATAGCCTTCGACCCTTTGCGTCGAGAGCTTGATGTCGCGTCCCTGCGCCGCCATCGCGGCCAGAGTGAAGCGCAGGGAGTCCGCGCCATATTGCTCGATCAGGCTCAAAGGGTCGATGACATTGCCCTTGGACTTCGACATCTTGGCGCCCTTCTCGTCGCGGACGAGCGCATGGATATAGATGTCGTGGAACGGTATCTCGCCCATGAAATGAAGACCCATCATCATCATCCGCGCGACCCAGAAGAAGATGATGTCAAAGCCAGTGACGAGCACATTGGTCGGATAATAGCGCTTGAGCTCCGTCGTCTCGTCCGGCCAGCCGAGCGTCGAGAAAGGCCAGAGCGCCGAGGAAAACCAGGTGTCGAGAACGTCCGGATCGCGCGCCAGAGCGGTCGGCTCGCCATAATGCGCGCGCGCCGCCGCCGCCGCTTCGGCTTCCGTGGCTTCGACAAAGACTTTGCCGTCCGGCCCGTACCACGCCGGAATCTGGTGCCCCCACCAGAGCTGACGCGAGATGCACCAGGGCTGGATATTCTCCAGCCAGTCGAAATAGGTCTTTTCCCAGTTTTTCGGGATGAAGCTCGCCTTGCCCGAGCGCACCGCATCGAGCGCCGGCCGCGCCAGAACCCCTGCGTTGACGTACCATTGATCCGTCAGCCACGGCTCGATGATGGAGCCCGAGCGATCGCCGTGCGGGACCATGTGAGGATGCGGCTCGATCTGGTCGAGAAGCCCGCGCTCCTCCATCAGTTCCACGATTTGCTTGCGCGCATTTTCCCGCGACGCGCCATGCAGGCCGTCGAGCCCCTCGATCGGCTCCGCGCCGGCGCGGAAAGGCTCGTTCCCGATCAGCGTCAGTTTGGCTTCGGCGTCAAAGATATTGATCAGCGGCAGGCCGTGGCGCCGTCCGACTTCGAAATCGTTAAAGTCATGCGCCGGCGTGATTTTGACCGCGCCGGTCCCCTTTTCAGGGTCTGAATACTCGTCCTCAACGATCGGAATAAGACGCCCGACGAGCGGCAACCGCACGCGCTTGCCGCGCAGGTGGAAATAGCGCTCATCTGCCGGATTGACCGCAACCGCGGCGTCGCCCAGCATGGTTTCCGGCCGCGTCGTCGCGACGATGACGAATTCGCCGGTCTCGGCGCCAGCCTCATCGACCACCGGATATTTGAAATGCCACAAATGGCCTTTGGTCTCGACCTGCACGACTTCGAGGTCGGAGATCGCCGTCAAAAGCTTCGGGTCCCAATTGACCAGCCGCTTGTCCTTATAGATCAGCCCTTCCCGGTAGAGCTGGACAAACACCTTGATGACGGCGCGCGAGAGGCCCTCATCCATCGTGAACCGCTCGCGCGACCAGTCGCAGGAGGCCCCTAAACGCTGCAGCTGGTTGACGATGGCGCCGCCCGACTCGGCTTTCCAGGCCCAGACCCGCTCCAGGAATTTCTCGCGGCCCATCTCGCGCCGGCCGGGCTCCTGGCGTTCCATCAGTTGGCGCTCGACGACCATCTGGGTCGCGATGCCGGCGTGATCCGTTCCCGGCTGCCACAGCACGTCCTTGCCGCGCATCCGCTCGAAGCGCGCGAGAATATCCTGCAAAGTCGTATTAAGGGCGTGCCCCATGTGCAGCGCGCCGGTGACGTTCGGCGGCGGAATGACGATCGCAAAGGGCTCCGCCTCGGCGCGGTCCGGCCGCCCGGCCTTGAAGGCGTCGGCCTCGCGCCATGCCGCCGAGATGCGGCCTTCGACCGCCTGGGGATCGAAAGTCTTTTCCATCATTGAATCATTTTCTGTTCGTCTGGACCGCGCGCGCAGCGCCGCGGCGCAGGTCTTGCCATGCGGATTAGGTCAAGCGATCGCAAAAGGCAGGGCAAAAGGCAAGTCCGCGCCGCTTGCGGCTCGCCCGGAAAGAAAAGTAAGCGATACGGTCATTCAGCAAGGCGGCCCTTTTGGGCTCCACCCATGATCCCGTTAGAAAAACCCGCGCCTTTTCGCGATGGGTTTAGTCGCCCTTTGTCATCCGTTCGATCTCGGCGCGGACGAGACGCTCGACAAGCGCCGGCAAATGCGCGTCGAGCCAGGCCTCCAGCAAGGGGCGCAAAGCTTCGCGGGTCATCGCCAGAACGGCATCGGAATTTTGCGCGAAGCGGCTGGCGATAAGCGCATTGAATGCTCCCGCGACGGAATCATCTGTTCTTTTTGAAACCAGCGGCTCGTTTTCAGCTCCGCTCCAATCGGCGCCCGGCTCTGACGGATCCGCTGCTTCCCCTCTTGCGCGGTCCTCCTCCTGATGGTCCGCAAGGCCCTGCGCGGCAACAGACTGCGCCAGCCCATAGACAGCGGAATCGGCGCCGTCATTAACCTCTTCCGAGCCGGTTTCTTGGCCCGCCTCCTCCCGCGAGGCGTCCTCAGCAGCGAAAAGCGCTTGATCCTGGGCGATGATGCGCCGGATCGAGGCCAGAATGTCCTCCATCGAAGGCTCCCGCGGTTTGGCGTCGGACGGCTCGCCGGAGGTTTGAACAAGATTGGCTGCGCTCATGGCCTCTACTGCTTTCCAACGAAAATGCGCCGATCAGACGGATGCGCATCGAGGCAATCACGCGACAGGCAACCCCACATGATCCGCGCCGCGGCGGATCGACGCGTTAAGGTAGTCTTAGCTCATCCATGCTGGCAAGACGAACAATCGACGGTCCACAGCCATAAGGGGAATAATGGCGGAAGGCTCGCCCGACGCCGCGAGATGGAGACGCAGCCGCGCCGCGCCCGCGATCACCCTGGCTCAGCGGCCATCGGGCGTGCGCAGGCCGATCCATTTGTCCTTGACCTGTTCGAAATGGACCGTCGGATCATATTCCGCGACGTTGAGGCTGAGGTTCGCCGCTGAAAGCCGGCCGATGGCCGCCATCACATTATAGGAAGCGACGACCCTGTCGCGCTGAGCGGAGACGAGGCTGACGCGTGTATTGAGCAAGGTCTGCTGCGCAAAGAGGACGTCGAAGGTCGTACGCTGCCCAACCCTCGCCTCCTCGCGGATGCCATCGAGCGCGATCTCGGCGGACTTGACCGCAGCTTTCGCCGATTGGATGACCGCCTTCGCCGAATCGAGCGAGCCCCAGGCGGATACGACGGCGGCCCGCACAGTGTCGCGTTGCAGATCGGCCTGCAGCCGGGCCTGCGCCAGCGTTTCCTTCGCCTGACGGGCGCGCGCATACACTTCGCCGCCTTCATAGATCGGCACGGAGAGCTGGCCGACGACCGAACCGTTCAAAAAGGTGGCGTTGCGCACGCCGATATAATCCGTCTGATGCTGGACATTGCCGACAACGTTGAGAGTCGGGTAAAGCTCGCCCTCGACCAGCTTGACCTGCAGGGCGGCGGCGTCGACCGCGTGCAGCGCCGCCTGTACCACCGGGTGCTCTTCCAGCGCGAGAACGACGGCCGTGCCCATATCTTTCGGCAGCAGAGCTTCGATGGTTCGGGCCGGCTCCAGCCGCGTCGGTTCGACGCCGATGATCTGGCGGAAATTTGCGACGCTGTTCTGCAGATTGGCTTGCGCCGTGAAATAGTCGGAACGGGAGCTCGCGAGGCTCGATTCAGCCTGGGCGACGTCGGTGCGCGTCACCTCGCCGACATTGAAGCGATCGCGCGTCTGGCGCAGCTGCTCTTCGAGAACGGTGATGTTGTTGCGGCGCAGATCGAGGATCGCGGTGTCGCGCAGCACGTTCATATAGGCTGTCGCGCCGTTCTGGAGAACGTTCTCCTCGGTGGTGCGGAGATTTTCGCGCGAGCCGAAAATGTTCGATTCCGCCTGCCGGACGCTGTTTTGCGTGCGATTGCCGTTGAACAAATTTTGCGTGACGGTCAGCCCGACAGCCGTCGGCGGCGTGCTTCCGCGAGTCCGCACTCCCCCTTGCGTCGTATCAAGGTAATTATAGCCGAACTGGCCATCCGCCGTGACGGTTGGGCGTCCGAGTGAGGAGGCTCGCGGCAGGTTTTCGTCCTGCGCGCGAACGCCGGCGCGCTGCTGGTTGAGATCCGGGTTGCCGACATAGGCGCGAACAAGCGCGCTCGACATGGTTTCCGCCGCGACCGGCGAAGCCAGCGCGAAGCCCCCAGCGAGGATGACGGCGAACCTCTTCACAGACAAAGAGACGCGATGCGGCAGATAAAGCAAATTCGTTTGTCCCTGTCTTAGCGATGTCTACGCGCACGCTCTGGCCGGCTCGCTTCGAGGCGTGCGCCGGTCGCACCATTGATTGGTCATGCCAAAGCGCCGCCCAAGCTAGCACGAAGAACCGCGGCGAAACGGGTGTCCTCGGAGTCAAGAAAACGTGAATTCTTCCGCCGGCTGAAACGCGTCGAGGACAGGGGCCGAAGCATCGAACAAGATGCGATAGCCTGTCGCGCCATCTGCCTTGTCGTAGCGTACGGCTTTGCAGACGCCATCGGCCAGGCGCTGAACCGTGACGAGCCGGCCGCCGTCCTTCAATTGCGCGAGCAGCGGATCGAGATTGGCGGCGACCCCGCCGTCGACCAGGATCACGTCGAAAGGCGCTTCCTTCGGCGCGCCCGCCCCAAGGGGGCCGAGAAGCGCGCGAACGTTCTTTAGTCCGAATGCGTCGAGATTGACGCGCAGTTCTTCGAAAAGCGCCGGATCGCTCTCGACAGCGACGACGTCGGCGGCAAGGCCCGCAAGAAGGGCGGCCGAATAGCCGCCTGCGGCCGCGACGACCAGAGCCTTGTCGCCCGCGAGGACCCGGGCGCTTTGAATGAGACGCGCCAGGATCAGGGGCGGCAGAAGGCTCCTCGGCTTCGCGCCTGGAGCGTCCGATTTTAGCTGCAAACTTGAATCCGAATAAGCGACAGGCTCAAGCTCCGGCGGTAGAAACCGCTCGCGCGGCACATCGAGCATGCGCGCAAGCAGCGCCGAATCCGTTACGTCGAACGTTCTGATCTGGCAGTCGACCATCGTCCGGCGGGAAAAAGCCGAAGGATCGGAGATGCTCGGGTCGATGCTGGTGTTCTGCATTGTCGTCGAGATCCTAGTCGGACAGGCTCATATGCCGCCGCAACGGTGGAGTTTATATGATGCCCCGCTTTCTCTGTCCATTCGATCGGCCCGGCCGGCGCGGATTGTCAAGGGTGTGTGGCTTTTTCGCCAGCGCCCCGTGCCGTCCCCGGCCTCAGAGCATGATCCCGAAAAGTGGAAGCCGGTTTTCGGGCGACATCATGCGATTGATGAGCGCATTGCAGCGGACCGATCAGCCATGACGAATCCTCCGGCCGAGCCTTATGATGCTCAGCCGCGTCAAAGAATGACGCACATCGGCTTATCGCCAGACGCCGGCCAGCGCGACGCCCAGGATCTCGTGATCAAAACGCGCGACCGCGATCAGCTCTTGAGGCGCGCATTGCATTGGCTGTAATAGCCGCCGCCCTTTTGAATCCATTTCAGGCCGCCGTTAGCGTTGGTCGCTTTATTGGCGTTGTACTGGTCGAGGCATGTCTTCATGCGCGCCTTGCCTGGCTTTTCATTGGCGTAGGCGGCTGAGACGGCTGAGGGAAACACAGCATTGCCGACCGCCGCAGGGGCCGGCGCCGGCTTCAGCGGATTCGCCGCGGGCGGGGCCGCGGGCGGCGGCGGCGGCGCCGCCGGCGCGGGAGCCGCGGCTGGCGTCGCGGCAGGGGTCGCGGCAGGCGCGGCGCCCTTGGCCTCAGCCGCGCACTGGCTATAAAATTGCGGCCAGGCTTGTCCGTTCAGCGTGCCGGCGGCCTTGGCCGCCTGATATTTTTGGCTGCATTCCTTGCGGACCGATTCCGCCGCCGCGGGGTCAACCAGCGCCAAGCCAAAGGCGCTGGAAAGGATCGTGAATGCAATCAGTTGGCCTTTGAGGCGAAGCGAGGGTGCGAATCGAGACGGCATGAGCGTTCTCCAACGCGGGAAACACGAATCAACGCAGCGCCGCGCGTTGAGCTTCAACCTTCCTGCGAAATCGGACATCGGTCAATTTGGAATCACTCGGCTTCGCCACATGCAAAAAGCCGCCGACGCGTCGGCGTCTGCGGCTCTTCATTCAATGTGTTCGCAGGGCTTTCGTGTACCGGGTCAGACCTGCCCGCCGACGGCGGCGGCGACTTCGGCGGCGAAATCGCTCTCCTGTTTCTCAATGCCCTCGCCGAGGGAATAGCGCACAAAAGACGCCAGCTTCACAGGCGCGCCCGCCGCCTTTTCGGCTTCTTTCACCACCTGCCCGATGGTCTTGTTCGCATGTTCCGCGTGGATCGACGGCTGATCGAGGAGGCAAACCTCTTTGTAATAGGTCTTGAGGCCGGATTCGACGATCTTTTCAAGCACATGAGCCGGCTTGCCGGCGTTTTTGTCGGCGAGCACCGCCTTTTCCCGCGCGACGATCGCCGGATCGAGTTCGGATGCTTCGAGAGCCAGCGGACTCGCCGCCGCCACGTGCAGGGCGATAAGCCGCGCGAGCGGCGTAAGCGCGACCGTATCGCCGGTGGATTCCAGCGCGACGAGGACGCCGATCTTGCCCAGTCCGTCGGCGACCGAATTATGCACATACTGGCCGACGACGCCCTGCGCGACATGCACCGCGGCGACGCGGCGCAAGGTCATGTTCTCGCCGATCGTCGCAATGGCGTTGGCGATGGCGTCCGCGACCGTCCCGCCGCCTGGGTAATGCGCCCCCTTGATCGCTTCGACGTCGGTCAACCCCTTTTCCACCGCGACGAGCGCGATCGTACGGGCAAGCGCTTGAAATTCCTCGTTGCGCGCGACGAAATCCGTCTCCGAATTGACTTCGGCGACAACGCCGTCCGTGCCATGCACGGCGACGGCGACAAGGCCCTCCGCTGCGACGCGGCCGGACTTCTTGGCGGCCTTCGAAAGGCCTTTCTTACGCAGCCAGTCGACCGCCGCCTCGATATCGCCCTCGGTCTCGTTGAGAGCGTTCTTGCAATCCATCATGCCGGCGCCGGTCTTCTCGCGAAGATCCTTCACCATTGCGGCCGTGACGCTCGCCATAATCGTGTTCCTTCAAGTTCCGTTTTGTGACCGCTATCGTCCGGCCCGCCGACCGCCGTGTTCAGGCGGCGACGAGGCTGCGCGCCAGATTGATCCAGCCGTCGCGAGCGATGCGGCCGCCAAGCTTCAGGTCATGATCCGTCTTCGCCGCGTCTTCCGGCGTCATCGCGGCGATCTGCCAGAAGTGGAAGAGGCCGGCGTCGTTCAGCTTCTTGACGATCTGCGGGCCGATGCCCGGCAATTTGCCGAGATCGTCCGGCGCGCCGCGCGGCGCGGTCAGCAGTTCGAAAGCCTCGGCAGGCGCCTCGAACGCCTCAGTGGCTACGGCGGGCTCAGAAGCTTCCACCGGCAAAACCTCTTCCGGCGGCTGTTCGGCTTCGCCGAAATCAATGCCGCTTGATCCCTGGCCGCGGGCGATGCCGTCGAGCGCGGCGCGGGCGATGAGATCGCAATAAAGGGTGATGGCCCGACCAGCGTCGTCATTGCCGGGAATCGGGAACGTGATTCCGTCTGGATCGCTATTGGTGTCGAGGATCGCCGCGACCGGGATGTGCAGCCGCTCGGCTTCCTTGATCGCGAGTTGCTCCTTATTGGTGTCGATCACGAAAATGAGGTCGGGGATGCCGCCCATTTCCTTGATGCCGCCAAGCGCCTTTTCGAGCTTGTCGCGCTCGCGCGACATCATCAGGCGTTCTTTCTTGGTCAGGCCGACGGCGCCGCCGCCCAGAATGTCTTCGACCTTGCGCAGGCGCTGAATCGAGGCGGAAATCGTCTTCCAGTTGGTCAGCATGCCGCCCAACCAGCGCGAATTGATGTAATATTGCGCCGACCGGCGGGCGGCGTCCGCGATCGCGTCCTGGGCCTGCCGCTTGGTGCCGACGAACAGCACGCGGCCGCCGCGCGCGACGGTGTCCGACACGGCCTTCAGCGCCTGATGCAGCAAAGGCACCGTCTGCGCGAGGTCGATGATATGAATATTGTTGCGGCTGCCGAAAATATAGGGCTCCATTTTCGGGTTCCAGCGATGCGACTGGTGGCCGAAATGAGCGCCGGCGTCGAGCAGGCCGCGCATTGTGAAATCAGGCAGGGACATAGCGTTTCTTTCTCCGGTTAAAGCCGCCGCGGAGCGTTATGGACCTTTTCCGAAGCGCCATTTGAAGGCGCCATAGGAAAAAGCCACCGGGAGCGGCCCTTAAATCAGGGTCGCGCGATCCGCGTGTGGAATGGGCGTGCTTATAAGGGCGCTTGCGCCCAAACGCAAGGCGAAGGTTCGCAGGCCTTAGGGCGCAAAGCCTTTGCCTCGGCGGCGGCGCCGGCGCATATTGCGCGGCTAATTGATATCATATGGGCTTTGGCAATGAAACCGATGGACGTCGATCAAACCATTCTGGCGCGGCGCGAGACAATCATCGCCGCCTTGCGGAAAATTGTGCGCGGCGAAGGCGTCATCGACAACGAAATCGGCCGCCGCCCTTATGAAAGCGACGGCTTCACCGCTTACGCCAATCTGCCGCTCGCGGTGGTGCTGCCCTCTTCTGTCGAAGAGCTCCAGGCCGTCCTTTCCTATTGCCACGCTCATGACGTCAAGGTGGTGCCGCGCGGCGCCGGCACCTCGCTCTCCGGCGGCTCGCTGCCGCTTCAGGACGGCGTCCTCATCTCGATGATGAAGTTCAACAAAATCAAGGAGATCGACTTCGAGAACCGGTTCGCTGTCGTGGAGCCGGGCGTCACCAATTCGGCGATCACCCGCGCCGTCGAGCACAAGGGCTTCTATTACGCGCCGGACCCTTCCTCGCAGATCGCCTGCTCCATCGGCGGCAATGTGGCGGAAAACTCCGGCGGCGTGCATTGCCTGAAATATGGCCTCACGACCAATAATATCCTCGGCGTTGAAATGGTGCTGATGAACGGCGAAATCATCAGGCTCGGCGGCGGCTATCTCGATTCTGACGGCTACGACCTTCTCGGGCTCATCGTCGGCTCCGAGGGAATGCTCGGCGTCGTCACGGAAGTCACGGTCCGCATTCTGCAAAAGCCCGAATGCGCGAGAGCTTTGATGATCGCTTTCGATTCCAGCGAAAGCGCCGGCGCGTGCGTCGCTGACGTCATCGCGGCGGGCATCATTCCGGGCGGCATGGAGATGATGGACAAGCCGGCGATCGAGGCGGCCGAGGATTTCGTCAACGTCGGCTATCCGCGCGAAGCCGAAGCCATGCTTCTTGTCGAACTCGACGGGCCGCCGGTCGAAGTCGATCATCTCGTTGGGCTCGTCGAGGCGATCGCGCTGAAGCGCGGCGCGACGCAATGCCGGATTTCAACCAGCGAGGCTGAGCGCCTCGCCTTCTGGGCGGGGCGCAAGGCGGCTTTTCCCGCCGTTGGGCGCCTCTCGCCCGATTATCTCTGCATGGACGGCACGATTCCGCGCAAAGCCCTGCCGCGGGTGCTGGCCGGCATCCGCGATCTTTCCGAAAAATACGCGCTGCGCGTCGCCAATGTGTTTCACGCGGGCGACGGCAATCTGCACCCGCTGATCCTTTATGACGCCAACAAGCCCGGCGAGTTGCAGCGGGCCGAGGACTTTGGCTCGGACATCTTGCGCCTCTGCGTAAAAGTCGGCGGCGTGCTCACCGGCGAACATGGCGTCGGCGTCGAGAAGCGCGATCTGATGCCGGAGATGTTCAACGAGATCGACCTCGACCAGCAGGTCAGGGTCAAATGCGCGTTTGACGAAAAGCGCCTGCTTAATCCGGGAAAGGTTTTTCCAACGCTGCACCGGTGCGCCGAAATGGGCCGCATGCATGTGCACGCGGGGCAGCTGCCGTTCCCGGACCTGCCGCGGTTTTAGGAGATTTGCGCCACCAGCGGACATCAGGAAAATCCCGGCGTAGGCCGGTCTTGGCCGGAAGCGGACTGGTGGCTTTCGGGTGTGTCCAGGTGAAAAGGGGCCGCCCGGCCTTCGCGCTGGGAATGGTCTTCCTGCCCTAGCTGGAAGGCTGTTACAGGCCAGCGCATGGTACGACGGAGATGGTCACGGAGCTTTGCTATGGAAGACCGAGAGATTCGAGCGGCGCTGGATCGCCACTGGGCCGCCTCCGATGCGAACGACCTCGAGGGGGAGCACCAAATTTACCGAGAGGACGCGGTGCTCGAATATCCTCAATCGGGCGAGCGCATCCGCGGGCGCCGGAAGATTCAGTCGTCTCGCGCCGCGCAGCCGAACCGGAAACGCTTCGCAGTGCGGCGGATAATCGGCGCGGGCGGCCTCTGGGTCACTGAATATGTCCTAACCTATGACGGGCGGCCGTCTTACACCGTGAGCATCATGGAGTTCCTCGATGGGAAGGTGGCCCGCGAGACCCAGTATTTCGGCGATCCGTTCGAGCCGGGCCCCTCGCGCGCGCAATGGGTCGAGCGGATGCCCTGACAGCTGGACGCCATAAGGATGGCCATCGGCCGCGCGCTCGCCCGCCCGGAGTTGCCGGTTGATACGGTCTCTCTCGCCCGCCATCTCATTGGCAAGGCAGTGGTGCGGGAGTTGCCTGAAGGCGTCGCGAGCGGTCGTATTGTTGAGACCGAGGCGTATGTCGTCGGCGACGCCGCCGGGCACGCCTACCGCGGGATGACCCGGCGCAATCAGTCGCTGTATCTCGAGCGTGGCCACGCCTACATCTATTTCGCCTACGGCAGCTCATACATGCTGAATGTCTCGAGCGAGACGCCCGGGATCGGAACCGGCGTCCTGATCAGGGCGCTCGAACCGCTCGAGGGCATCCCGATCATGCGGCTCAATCGCGGCGTCGAGCGCCTGCGCGACCTGGCGCGAGGACCCGGAAGGCTCACCGCGGCGTTGCGGATTGATCGTCGGCTCGACGGGCTCGATCTTTGCCGGGAAGGCCCTCTATGGCTCGGATGCGGCGACGACGAACCCGGCGAAATCGGGCAGAGCATCAGGATCGGCATTTCGCGGGATGCGAACCGCCTCCTGCGATTTTATCTTCGGGACAATCCGTTCGTCAGCGGTCCAAGATCGCTCAACGAATAAGAGGCCGCCGAAACCCCCAAATATTGCGCGATCATGGCTAGCTCCGCGCCACGCGCATGAAGTCCCCAAGCGGCGGACCATGCGCTCGATGCGTTGCGCTTGCGGCATAGGAAGGGCGAGAAGCAGTTCTTCCATTTGCAATTCGCCTTTAATGGAATGTTCTGCATCGCGCCGGGCTCCTAATTCGGCAATTAAAACTTTACAGACAGACGCGTATTGAATGAGCGGCCCGGCCCGGCTACCGGATAGCCATAGATGGACGACGTTCCCATCATGGAGGTTTCTCGGTAATTTACGAGATTGGCTCCGCCCAACGGCAGGTCGTAGTTCTGGTTGAAGATATTGTCGATGCCGAAATCTATCCTGACCGCCTCCCATTGATAGCCCACGCGAAAATTGAAGAGAGCGTAAGCTGATGTTGCGAGTTCGTTTCGAACCTGGCTCACCAGGGTCTTCGACCCGACGAGCTGGAGTTCGAGGCTCGAGTTCCAGGCGGCGTAGGTCTGATCTATCGCCAGCGTCGCGTTCACAGGCATCATGTGGTAGAGGTTGACGCCATCCGTGCGCTGACCCCGCACGAAATTCAGGTTCCCCCGGAAGCCCCCCTGGCCGAATGTGTCGGTATCCCAGAGCGCCAGTTTTCCATCGAGGTTTACGCCGTAGAGCCAGGCGTCATGGTTGGCGAACTGCAGATACACGAAGTTGTTTGTCGTGGTCAGATTTGCGGGAAGATTCGCAAGGCAGCCGGAGAGCGCGCAGCGGTCGGCGTCGATGTAATCCTCAACATAGCTGTAATAGGGAGAAACCTTGAACTCCCACGCCTTCCTGTCGGGGTCGCGCCACGCCGCAGTGAAACTGACCGTATTGGCCTTCTCCGGCGCGAGGTTGATGTTGCCAACGTAGCCGTTGCCGTCGCCAAACCAGCCGATCATCTTCATCGCCATGGCGCTCGTCGACCAGCTGTAACGTTCATAGAGATTGGGCGAGCGCGTCTTGCGCGCAAAGCCGAGCTCATAAAGGCTCACCTGATCGGGCTCATATCGGATCAGGGCCGACCCGTCGATGTTGACGTCGGTCCGCGCATGATTGAGGGCGTTGAAGGCGGCGGCCGAGGCGCCGTACATCATTGTGTTGTAGCCCTGAACGTCGCCCGTGTTCATCATCACAACGTCGTTTCGCAACCCGAAGACGGTTGTCCACGGCGCGTCCCAATGTCGCTCCCACTCAGCGAAGGTCCCAACGCGCGTGCGCTGTCCGTTGTTGATGTTGACGAAGGCGTCCGGTCCCATCATCGCCGAGTTGGAGACAGGGGGCCACCAGTCGTCGAGATTGTTATAGTAAAGTTCGTTGCCGATTCTGATGAGGTCCTGCGCCGATATCCGGATCGTGCCCTTGATCGTATATCCGGCGTCGGTGCTCTTTGTGTCCATCGGCATATCGCCGCTCTTGTCGGGCTCAAGAAAGCCCATCGTGTGCCGGACGTGATTGAAGAACGCCGTCGTCTCAAGCTTGCCCCAGTCAAACAGGCCTTCATAACGTCCGTTGACGTAGAAGCTGTGATTATCGACCATGTCCATATATTGATTAGGATAGCCCTGATAGGGAATGGCCTGGCCGCCGACCTCCACCGAAAGGAGGCCGTCCTGGACCTTTTTCGCAACGCTGAGCGCGTAATTTTGCGTTTCGTACAAGGTGGATTTGATTTTCATCCCGTTGCCGGCTGTGTAGTCGCCGCTGCGCGCCCAACCGCCGCTAAAGGCAATGCTCGTATCCGCGTTGGACACGGTGGTGTTCTCGTTCACGCCGTAAGAGGCGCCGTTGCTGCGGAAAAATCCGGAGATGCTTCCGCTCGTGATCCATTCTGGGCCGGACGCGAAGATCGGCGGCGCCACGGCGACGTCAACCCTCGCCCCCGTGTAGTCGCCGCCAGCGCTCACGGGTGCGGCGGCGTTATAAACGCGCATGCTGGAAACCATCGCCGGATTGACGAAAGAGAGCGGCGGATTCATCTGGTTCGGACAGGCTGGAGCGAACAGCATGCTGTTGATAGACACCTGAACGCGGTCGGCGCCCATGCCGTTAACGGTCGGCAGACTCGACACGCCGCCTGCGCCCCAGGCCCCGCCGCCTGGGATGTCCTTGATCAAGGATGCTGAGTCGCTGCTCCAAAGATCCGCTTTGGCGGCGTCGGCGCCGGAGATCGTTGTCGCATCCGCCGGAATGAACGGGCCGTAGGAAGAGCCGTCGTCAGTCGCCCGCGGCAGACCTGAGCGGACGACCACGGTCGGGAGATCCTGCCCGGCCTGGGCGGCAGCCGCGGCGACAAAGAGTGAGTTGAAACACATAAGGGCAAGCGATGGGCGCACGAGCGCGCTTGTGAGACGCAAGGCCGCGCGACCGCGGCTAATGGACGAGGTTTGCATGGTGATGTCCGTAATGAGGGCGGCAAGCCGGCGCAGGCGCGACGCCCAACGGGTCGCGCGTCTTGCAGCCGTCTTCACGACCAGCTCAGCGATGGAGGAATGAAGCTAGATTTTCCCGCGCGCGCGGAGCGAGCGCCGGGCGGCGTTCTTACGCCTGCGCCGGAGGAGCGCGCGGCTGACAGGCGGAACGAGGCTCAAAGACACGAAGCGAGCTGCGCAAGACAGCCCGGAAATGAAATTCTACGGCGATGCGGTCGATGATCGGCGTGGGCGGAGGGGGAGGCAGCGCCGCGGCGGCCACACGCAATACGCACAGCGGGCAATGGGATTTTAGGTGGCCGCTCTCACCGTCGCTCGGCGATGAATTGCTGCTGAGACAGAGACGGCCGAGGCCGCTGAATTGGGCCGCCGGAATGCTGGCGGCAAGCGCGCTCGTCAGGACAACCTGTAAAACAAGCGCATAGGCGGCCACGCAAGCGGCAATCCGCCCGATGTTTCCTAACCGCCCCAACCGCCCAGTCATCGCAAGCCTTCCCTCGAAAGCTGGCAATAACACAAAAATGTTACGACCGGAATGGCCGCGCTCGCCCGCCTCGCCAAATGTGACGACAAAGCCCGCGTTTCCCGGGCGATAGGATGTCGCAGCGTGACGGCGCCGTGATGGACCCGTTTTCGCGACGTCATCCGCTTTTAGGGTTTAAGAGCGCATACAGCTTCTGGACCCCGGGGCGTCCCATCTCAAGCCTCACACATGCTCCACGCCGATGATGCCCGGAATCGCCTTGAGCAGCCCCGCCGCCTGCGCCGACACCAGATATTTGCCGGGCAGCTTTAGCTCCACTTCGCCTGTTGACGTTTGCAGGATCAGCGCAACCTCGCCGTCGCCCTGGGGGCGGAGGTTCTGCTTGATCTCGGGCAATGGCCGATCGTCGGCGACGAAGATCCTCAAGCCTTTTTGCACACGGCTCGCGGCGAGGTCCAAAGGTTCGGCGGAGACGATGCGGGCGCGAACGTCCTCCCCATCGGCGCTGGCCTGCAGGCCGAGCAGGAGCGAAGCGCCTTTTTCCAGAAGGTCGCGATATTGGTTGAGGCCCTCCTGAAACAGGATCGCCTCATACTGGCCGGACTGATCGGAGAGCTGCACGATCCCCATTTTCGAGCCGGATTTGGTGCGCCGCTCCTGCCGGTCGAGCACGGTGGCGGCGAGCCGCCCCCCGGACGCCCCCTGTTTGACCGAGCGGGCAAAATCCGTCCAGCGCTGCACGCGCAACCGGCTCAGCACGGCGGCATAGGCGTCCAGCGGATGGCCGGAGAGAAAAAACCCGACGGAGTCGAATTCGCGCTGAAGCCGGTCGGCGAGCGTCCAGGGTTTTGCTTTCGGCAGCGGCAATTGCGCGTCGGCGCCTGCGCCAAAGAGTGCGCTCTGGCCGGCGCGGCGCTCCTCGTCGCGCCGGTGGGCATAGGCGAGGACCGCTTCGATGGCGCCAAAAACGCGGGCGCGGTCGGGCTCCAGCTCGTCAAAGGCGCCCGCCGCGACGAGGCTTTCGAGCATGCGCTTGTTGATCCCGCGCGGATCGACACGCCCGGCGAGATCGGCAAAATCCCGGAACGGATTCTCGCCCCGCGCGGAAACCATCGCCTCGGCGTGGCCTTCGCCGACGCCCTTGATGGCGCCGAGCGCGTAGCGGATGGAAAGTTCGCCGGAAGCGTCGGGATGAACCTCGAAATCAACGCCCGAGCGCTGGATCGAGGGCGGCTCGACGCGCCCTTTCAGGCGGCGGACCTCGTTTGAAAATTCGGCGAGCTTATCGGTGTTGGATTTTTCCAGCGTCATGGAGGCGGCCAGAAATTCCAGCGGGTAATTGGCCTTGAACCAGGCGGTCTGATAGGCGATCAGCGCATAGGCCGCCGCATGGCTCTTGTTGAAGCCGTAATCAGCGAATTTGGCGAGCAGATCGAAGATTTCGTTGGCCTTGGCCTTGTTCAGCCCATTATCAATGGCGCCGCGCACGAAGCGGTCGCGCTGGGCGTCCATCTCGGCCTTGATCTTTTTGCCCATGGCGCGGCGCAGGAGATCGGCTTCGCCGAGCGAATAGCCGGAGAGGATCTGCGCGATCTGCATCACCTGTTCCTGATAGATGATGACGCCGAAAGTCTCCTTCAGGACCTGCTCGATCTTGGGGTGGATGTAGTCGGCCTCCTCCTCGCCCGCCTTCACGGCGCAATAGCGCGGGATATTGGCCATCGGTCCCGGCCGGTAGAGGGCGACAAGCGCGATGATGTCCTCGAAGCGGTCCGCGCGCATCTCGACGAGCGCCTTGCGCATGCCGGCGCTTTCCAGCTGGAACACGCCGACCGTCTCGCCGCGCCCCAGCATTTCATAGGTTTTTGCGTCATCGAGGGGGATCTTGTCGATTTCGACCGCAATGCCGCGCCGGGCCAGAAGCTTGACGCATGTGGATAGCGTCGTCAGCGTCTTGAGGCCCAGAAAATCGAATTTCACGAGGCCGGCCGGCTCGACCCATTTCATATTGTACTGGGTCGCCGGCATGTCGGATTTCGGATCGCGATAGAGCGGCACGAGTTCTTCGAGCGGGCGGTCGCCGATGACGATGCCGGCCGCATGGGTGGAGGCGTTGGAGTAGAGCCCTTCCAGCGTCTGAGCGATCTGCAGCATTTTGGCGACGCGAGGCTCAGCTTCGGCGGCTTCTTTCAGGCGCGGCTCGGTGTCGATCGCCTGTTTCAGGCTGACGGGCGCCGCCGGGTTCTGCGGCACGAGCTTGGCCAGCCGATCGACCTGGCCGAGCGGCATTTCGAGCACGCGGCCGACATTGCGCATCACGCCGCGCGCCAGAAAGGAGCCGAAGGTTATGATCTGCGCGACCTTGTCCACGCCATAGCGACGCCGGACATAGGCGATCACCTCGTCGCGGCGGTCCTGGCAGAAGTCGATGTCGAAATCCGGCATCGAAACGCGTTCGGGATTGAGAAAGCGCTCGAACAGGAGGCCGAAGCGGATCGGATCGAGATCGGTGATGGTCAGCGCGTAAGCGACGAGCGATCCCGCTCCCGAGCCGCGGCCCGGGCCGACCGGAATGCCTTGCGCCTTGGCGTATTTGATAAAATCAGAGACGATCAGAAAATAGCCCGGAAACTTCATTTTGACGATAACGTCGAGTTCGAAAGACAGCCGCGCGCGATATTGCTCGGTCGTAAATCCGGGCGTCAGACCATGCGCGGCGATGCGGGCCTCAAGCCCCGCCTCGGCCTCAGCGCGCAGCGCGGCCGCCTCTTCCTCGAACGCGCCAGTCGCGGAAAAACGCGGCAGCAGCGGCTTGCGCGTCAGCGGCCGATAAGCGCAGCGCCGCGCGATTTCGACGGTGTTGCGGGTCGCCTCGGGCAGATCGGCGAAGAGAGCGATCATCTCCGAGCGGGTCTTGAAGCGGTGCTCGGGCGAGAGCTGGCGGCGCGCGCCATCACCGACGACCGCGCCC
The DNA here is from genome assembly GCF_038024855.1 of Methylocella tundrae. Lineage (NCBI taxonomy): Bacteria > Pseudomonadati > Pseudomonadota > Alphaproteobacteria > Hyphomicrobiales > Beijerinckiaceae > Methylocella > Methylocella tundrae. The sequence goes on along the minus strand of NZ_CP139089.1, from coordinate 3,122,009 downwards.
TCGGCAATGCAGATCAGGGCGTCATGAGCCTCATAATCGGACGCGGCGGCGAAATAGGCCTCGTTTGTTGCGACGAGCGGAAGGGAGCGGCGATAGGCGAGATCGAGGAGGCGCGGCTCAATCTCGCGTTCGGACGGCAGATTGTGCCGCTGAAGCTCGACGTAGAAGCAATCCGGGAAAAGTTCTTGAAGCGCCTCTGCGCGCAAAGTGGCCTGTTCGGGGCGATTGAGAGCGAAGGCGCGGTCGAGCGGGCCGCCTGGGCCGCCGGACAGCGCAATCAGACCTTCGGTGTGGCCGCGCAAGCGCGCAAGCGCGACGTGAGGCGTCTCGCCGGGCTCTGGATCAAGCCACGCGCGGGAGGCGATATGCATCAAATTCAGATAGCCGGCTTCGTTCCTGGCGAGGAGAACGACTGAAGCGCGCCCGGCGCCGGTCTCCTCTCCGCGCGGGGCGAGCGTCGCGCCATCGCCGAAATCGAGCGTGATCTGCAGTCCTGCGATCGGCTGCACGCCCTCTTTCGCCAGCTTTTCGGAAAATTCGAGCGCGCCGAAGAGATTGTTGGTGTCGGTGATCGCCAGCGCCGGCATTTTGTCGGCGCAAGCGAATTTGGCGAGCTTGCCGATGCCCATCGCGCCTTCGCGCAGGGAATAAGAGCTATGGACATGAAGGTGCACAAAGCCGACGTCGGCCTCGATGCGGCTTAAAGACATGGGATCCATTGAGGTCTCGACATTCGGCCGCCATACAAAATCCGGCAGGATGGATTCTAGCGCCAGTCGGCGCTGAAAGCGACGGCGCGTTGCGACGGCCGCGCTGTCATCCAACGTTTTAGGGAGGCAGCGTGGCCGGGCGGGGTTTCGCCTGCGGACGCTAAGAACAGTTGCGTTGGCGCGCCAAACACAACCGCGCACTGCATTTTTGATCTTCATTCATATCCGGATACCGGCATCCAATTCAGAAATGATGCTTGGTTTGCCCTCATTGGCGACTCGCGGTATAGAGCCGGGCTCTGGCCCCGCTTTGAAGAGACGTTCAATGCTGACCATGCCCCCGTCAGCCCGTGTGGCTGAAAAATGGACGACGGTCGATCCGATCGAGGAATGCCGCCAGGCGCTGCACAAGAAGGCCTTTGCAGTTCATCATCCCCTTGCCGGCCATCCACTGTTCAGCATTGAAGCTTTAGCCGCGGCGGCGGAGCGGGCTGCGAAACGGAGCGGCGACCTTTACGCCGATGTCGGCGATCTTTCACTGACCGATAAATGGGGCTCCGTTCCGGCGCCCACCATGCCGATTCCCGAGATTATCGAACGAATTGAAACGGCCGGCGCATGGATCGTGCTGAAACATGTGGAGGTCGATCCGGCCTATAAGCGGCTTCTCGACGAATATGAGGCTTTCGTGCGCGAAATCGCGGGGCCCGAAGGCTCAAAGCTTCTGACCAACGCCGAAATGCTGGTGTTCATCACATCGCCGAACCGCAAAACGCCCTATCATTTCGACGCCGAGGTCAATTTTCTCGTGCAGATCACCGGATCGAAAAATCTTTGGGTCTGTGATCCAAATGATCGCAGCGTCACAACGGAAGAAGAGATCGAGCAATATTACGGCGTGTCGATATCGGCGGGGACCTATAAGCCGCACGCAGAAGAGGTGGCTCGGCAATTTACGCTTCATCCGGGCGACGCCGTGCACATTCCGACGCATGGCGCCCATTGGGTGCAAAACCACAATGAGGTGTCGGTCTCGCTGAGCCTCAATATGGAATTTCCGAACTGGCTGCAGGCGGATGTCTACCGCGCGAACCACTATCTGCGCCGTCTCGGCCTGTCGCCGCGTTCGCCCGGACAATCGATCGTCGCCGACCGTTCCAAGGCGGCGATGATCCACGCCATGCGAGCCGCCAGAAAAAACGCGAGGCGGCTCCTCCGGCGCTGAGCTGGCGCGGCCGAAGGCCGCGGCGTTTTCGCGTCAGATCATGCGGCGATATAAATCAGCGGCATGAACGACCGTTCGAATCATTCATGCCGCTCGCGCCCTGAGGTGTTGGGAAATCCCTCGCGGCGCTGCCGCCGCGCCGGAGGCGGAAGAGCCGATCAGTACGGCGGAGCCGGATAATATCCGCTCCATCCCGCGCCATCGAAGGGGCGCACATAGATATAGGCGCCGGGCGGCCGCGCGGCGGGCCGGGGACCCCAATAGCCGGGCTTCCAGACGCAGGGGCCTGCTGGCTGGCAGACCCATTCCGGCTTCCGGTATCCAGCCTCCGCCCGCGATTCGTCCCTCAAATCCTCAAGCGACCGATAGGTGTGGTCGAGCGCATTGAACGGCGCGCCGGCTTGCGCGGACGCCGTTTGCGGCGCAAGTCCAAAGGCGCAAAAGCCGAGAGCCGCGCTAAGCAACAGGCTCTTCTGGATCTTCATGACTTCCTCCAAATGGGCCAGCGACGGTCCAACCGAATGACGCCCCCGACTCTCCGTGGCTCACACGCATTGGAGCGCACACGCCCTCAACCATTCCATAAACGCTCGACCAAGCTCGGCTGTTCCAAACCTTTGCTATAATATTTGCCCTAAGAAAAGCTTGGTGCGGGGATGTTTGGGGGAGGAAAAAAACGCTTCGGGGCGATTGATCTCGACGATTGCCCCGGCGTCCATGAAAATCACCCGATCGGCGACCTGACGGGCGAAAGCCATTTCATGCGTGACGCAGAGCATGGTCATGCCGTCGCGCGCCAATTGCACCATAGTCTCCAGGACCTCCTTGACCATTTCGGGATCGAGCGCCGAGGTCGGCTCGTCAAACAGCATGATTTTCGGATTCATGCAGAGCGCGCGCGCGATGGCGACGCGCTGCTGCTGGCCGCCGGATAATTGACCTGGATATTTGTCGGCCTGCTCGGGGATCTGAACCTTGCCGAGATAGTGCATGGCGACCGCTTCCGCCTCCGCGCGATCCATTTTGAGCACATGGATCGGCGCAAGCGTGCAGTTTTCCAGGATCGTCAGATGCGGAAACAGATTGAAATGCTGGAACACCATGCCGACCTCGCGGCGCACCTCGTGAATCTGGCGCAGATCACTCGTGAGTTCGGTTCCCTCCACGATAATGCGGCCGCTCTCATGCGCCTCGAGCCCGTTGACGCAGCGGATCAATGTGGATTTGCCGGAGCCGGAGGGGCCGCAAATGACGATGCGCTCGCCGCGCTCCACCAAGAGGTCAATGTCGCGCAGCGCGTGATAGGCGCCGAACCATTTGTTGACGGCGATCATCTCGATCGCGATGGATTGTTCCGTCGACGCGGCGCCGGACCTGTCCTCATCGGTCATCTTAGCGATCTCTTGCCAGCGACAGGCGCCGCTCGACAAAGAGCGAATAGCGCGACATGCCGAAACAGAACACAAAATAGAACAGCGCCGCGAAAATATAGCCTGTCGTTGAAATGGTAGGCCCCGCCCAGACAGGATCGAGCCGCGCCGAATCGACTGTTCGTAGAAAGTCGAAGATGCCGACGACGGCGACGAGGGTCGTATCCTTGAAGAGGCCAATAAAGGTGTTGACGATGCCGGGGATGACATGCCGGAGCGCCTGCGGCAGGATGATCAGCCGCAGCATCTGCCAGCGGCCGAAGCCGAGCGCCTGCGCGCCCTCGAACTGGCCTTTGGGCATGGCTTGCAAGCCGCCGCGCACGACTTCCGCCATATAGGCCGAGGCGAAAAGCGCGACGCCGATAAGCGGGCGCACGAGCCTGTCAGGGGCCAGATCCTCAGGCACGAACAGCGGCAGCATCGTGTTAGCCATGAACAGGACCGTGATCATCGGGACGCCGCGCACGATCTCGATGAAGCTCGCGCAGGCGATGCTGAGCGCGGGCAAGGCCGAACGACGCCCGAGCGCGAGGAGAATTCCAAGCGGCAGCGAGACGACGATGCCGACGATGGCGACGAGAAGGCTCACGAAAATGCCGCCCCAGAGATCGGAATCAACGCGCGGCAGGCCTGCCCAAGGCGCTCCATGCAGCAGAATGAAGGACAGAATAGGATAGACGCCGAAAAAGAGAATCGCCGCCGTCAAACGGCGCGAGGCGTCGAGCCAAAGCAACCAGACGATCAGGCCGGCGCCGATGATCAGCGTCACGTCGACGCGCCAGCGTTCCGCCAGCGGATAGGAGCCATAGGTGAAATAGGGAAGCTTTTGCCCAATGAACGCCCAGCAGGCTCCGGCGCCGGGCGCGCGGCAGAGATCGCCGTTGGGCGCGGACCAGACCGCGTCAAACACGAGAAAGCGCAAAAGCGCCGGCAGAAAGAGCCCGATCAACGCCAAAGCGCCAATGGTCAGAAGGCTCGCGCGCCAGCCATCGAAGAGATTGCTTCTGATCGCCGAGGCAAGGCTCGGCCTGACGTCCGGCGGCGGACGGGCGGCGACGCTCTCGCGCCTGAGATAAAAGGCCTCCCGGCCTGTGGCTCGAAGTCTGGCGGCGGCCATCTCAGCGCTCCTTCAACGCGAAGCGCCGGGCGTAGAGATTCATCGCCAGCGAAGCCAGAAGCGAGATCGCAAGATAGACCGCCATGGTGATGAAGATCACCTGCACCGCCGCGCCGGTCTGGTTCAGCACCGTTCCCGCGAAGATCTGCACGAGATCGGGATAGCCGATGAACACCGCGAGGGACGAATTCTTGATGAGGTTCAGATATTGGCTGGTGAGCAGCGGAATGATGAGGCGCATCGCTTGCGGCGCGATAATGAGGCGGTTCGCGTCCGGCGCGGAAAGGCCGAGCGCCGCCGCCGCCTCGCGCTGGCCGCGCGGCACCGCCTCGACGCCGGCGCGCACGATCTCGGCGATGAAGGCGCCCGTATAAAGACTCAAGCCCAAAACCAGCGCGACAAATTCCGGCAGCAGGCGAACGCCGCCGCTGAAATTGAACCCCCGCAACTCCGGCCGCACGAAATCGATCGGATTTCCGGCGAGGACGAAAGCGGCGAGGGGAAGCACGAGCAGCAACGCCGCGGCGACGCCGCTGAGAAAAGCGGCGCGATCGCTACCGAACTTTCTGCGCGCCGGCATGGAGCGCAGCGCAATCGCGCCGAGGCAACTGACAAGCGCCGCGAGGAGGATCCAGACCGCCCCGCCGCCAAACACGGGCTCAGGCGCGAAAAGCCCGCGATTGTTGAGAAACAGGCCAAAAGGCAATTCGAGCGACTCGCGCGGCGGCGGCAGCGGCTTCAGAACGGCGTTGTACCAGAACAACAACTGGAGCAGCAGCGGCACATTGCGCAAGGCTTCGACATAGGCCATCGCGCATCTGGCGACGATCCAGTTCTTTGAAAGCCGCGCGAATCCGACGGAAAAGCCGATGATGGTGGCGAAGATCAGGCCCAGCGCGCCGACGAGGCATGTGTTCAGGAGGCCGACGACAAAGGCGCGTCCATAGGTCGAGGCGGCGCTATAGGGAATCAGGCTCTGGTTAATGTCAAAACCAGCGACTTTGCCAAGGAAGCTGAAGTCCGTCGCTATGCCCCGCGCCTGCATATTGTCGCGGACATCAAGGAAAGCCATCGCCGCAAGAGCCGCGAAGCCAATGACGAAGGCGAGCTGGATCAGCGCGGCTCTCGCTTTGGCGTCATACCAAAGCGCAAGCGCCGGATGGCGCCGCGCATGGCCGGGCCCGTCTCCGCCCGGCGTCAGAAACCCGGCCTTCTCCGCCACGCGGCCTCGGCCCTATCGGATCGGCGGCGCATATTGGAGGCCGCCCTTGGTCCAGAGCGCATTGATGCCGCGCTTGATCTTCAGGGGCGACCCTTCGCCGAGGTTTCGATCGAAGACTTCGCCATAATTGCCAACGTGCTTGATGATGCGATAGGCCCAATCCGCGCCAAGACCAAGGCCCTCACCGAAATTTCCTTCAAAACCGAGCAGCCGCCGGATCTCCGGGCGCTCGGATTTCGCTTTTTCATCGACGTTTTTCGAGGTGACGCCCAGTTCCTCCGCATCGACCATCGCGAAATTCACCCATTTTACCAGATTGAACCACGGATCGTCGCCCTGCCGGACGGCCGGGCCCAAAGGCTCCTTGGAGATGATTTCCGGCAGCACCACGCTGTCGTCGGGGTTCGCGAGCTTTTGACGTTCGACGTAAAGGCCGGACGCATCCGTCGTGTAGGCGTCGCAGCGGCCGCCGTCATAGGCTTTGACGGCTTCGTCGGCATTGGCGAAATTCACCGGCTCATATTTCATATTGTTGCCGTGGAAGAAGTCGGCGAGGTTGAGTTCCGTCGTCGTGCCCTGCTGAACGCAGATCGAGGCGCCGGACAGTTCGAGCGCCGACGACAGATTGAGCTTTTTGCGCACCAGAAAGCCCTGGCCGTCATAATAAGTGACGCCGACGAAGAGAAAGCCCTGCCCTGTCTCACGCGATATCGTCCAGGTGGTGTTGCGGGCGAGTACATCAACTTCGCCCGATTGCAGGGCGGTGAAGCGATCCTTGGCGCTGAGAGGAATGAATTTCACCTTGGTCGGATCGTTGAAGATCGCGGCGGCGACAGCCCGGCAGAAATCAACGTCGAAGCCGGTCCAGACGCCCTTGTCATCGGGAAGGCCGAAGCCCGGCACGCCAGGGCTCGAGCCGCACATCAGATAGCCGCGCTTTTGGACCTGATCGAGCGTGCCGGCCTGCGCCGCCGCTTGCGCGAACGCCGTCAGCAGGGCGAAGGCAAGGATTTTCATCAACACGTTCATCTTGAGCATGTGAAAAAGTTCCGGATTTGATCCTGCGCGAGGATGCGTGGCCACTTGTGCAACTAGAGGGCTTTGGCAAATCCGGTCAAGGGAGCCAATCCTTCGCCGCCCGCCCCTCGTCTCGGCGGTCTGGGCTTGCGTCGACCGAAATTTGCATCAATCAAATGGATCAGGCGGCAAACAGAACCCTATTTGACTTTGCCGGGATCAAAATAGCGCCAGACCATCTTAAGGGCTCCTTAACTCGACGCGGGCTTGACGAGGAGGACGAGAGACCCGCAGTTTGCGCCGCACATAAGGCTGAGTGGACGACCCCATGACCGAGACGACCGAAAAAGACCGCAAAAATCTCAAGACGCGCACAAAGCTCGTCTATGCCGGGCGCCACCCCTCGGAGCAACATGGTTTCGTCAATACGCCGATCTATCGCGGCTCGACGGTGCTGTTTCCGACCTTTCACGATCTCGTGACGCGCAATGCCGAGTTCACCTATGGGACGCAAGGCTCTCCAACGACGAAGGCGCTGACGGACGCATGGACGGAGTTGTCAGGCGCGGCGGGGACCATTCTCGCCCCGACAGGGCTCGCAGCGATCACCCTCGCTTTGCTGACCGCGGTCAAAGCCGGCGATCACATCCTCGTCACTGATTCGATTTACCGGCCTTCGCGCATCTTCTGCGACACGATTTTGGCCCGCATGGGCGTTGAGACGACCTATTTCGATCCCTGGATCAGCCATAAGGTCGAGCACTTGATACGCCCCAACACCAGCGTGATATTCCTCGAGACGCCGGGCTCGCAGAGTTTCGAGCTGCCGGACGTTCCCGCTATCGCCGCCCTCGCGCGGGCAAAAGGCGTTTGCGTCATTCTCGACAATACCTGGGCGACTCCCCTGTTCTTTCCGCCGCATGAACGCGGCGCCGATATGGCGATCGAGGCCGGAACGAAATATCTTTCGGGCCACTCTGACCTGCTGCTCGGGCTCGTCTCCGCCAATGCCGAGTGGCTCGGCCGCCTCAGCGCCACCGCCGACGCTTTCGCCATGTGCGCCGGCCCGGAAGATGTTTTCCTCGCCCTGCGCGGCCTCAGAACGCTCGAACTGCGGCTGCGCGAGGCGCAGCGCCAGGCGCTCGATATCGCGCGATGGCTGGAGGGCCGGCGGGAAGTCGCCGCCGTGCTGCATCCGGCGCTGCCGTCCTGTCCTGGACACGCCTTATGGAAACGCGACTTTTCGGGCTCATCAGGGCTTTTTTCGGTGCTGCTCGCGCCTTGTTCGCAGAGAGCTGTCGCCGCCATGCTGGACGGACTCGAACTGTTCGGCATGGGATTTTCCTGGGGCGGCTTCGAGAGTCTCGTCATTCCCTTCGACTGCCGCTCCTACCGCACGGCGACGCCATGGAATCCGCCAGGTCCGGCGCTCCGCTTCAACATAGGCCTCGAAGATGTCGAAGACCTCAAGGCCGATCTCGACCGGGGTTTTGAACGTTTGCGCAAAGCGGGCTGAGGAGCTTGCGGGCGAGTCATTACGGTCTCTTCGGGCTGAACGCCGCCATCGTGCGTCCAGGTCGCGAGGAAGCTTGCCCTGGCTCACGGTTGTGGGGCACATTCAAGCGCAAAATCGGTCAGGGAGAACGGCCGGCATGAACACGCTGCGGCTCGCGCTGCTGAGCCTCGCCGCGCTCGTCGCGATCATTTTGGGCTGGACATTTTTGCATAATGCCCCTCGGGAACCCGATTCCAGCGCTCGGACCGATGGGAGACGAGCCTCGCCGCAAGAGGTCGCGGCGATGCGGCGCGCCATCGAGCGAACCGTCGCGGGAGAGCCAGACTACGCGGGTTTCTTCGATGAGCTCAAAGCCGCCTTTCCGGCTGAGTACGAAGCCTTTATCGCGCGCGCGGCCGAGGCTTCCGCCGAAGCGGGCGAAGGCGCGAACGCGGACGCCCTTATGATCGACGCGGCCCGCGGATTGCGCAGATCGCATGGCATTTTGGCGGCGAGCGCGGACGGGCCTGCTCTCGACCATTATTTCGATGCGAAGCTCGCCTTTCTTCGTGCGCTCGCCGGCGCCGACAAAGCCCTCTGCGTTGATTTTCTCTCAGGCGGCAATGGCGATTTCGTCGCTTTTTCGCGCGACCATCGCCCGCTCTTCGCCGCTATGGCGGCCGCGGGCCTCGACGCGATCAATGACGGACGGGCCAAACGGATCAAACGGGCGGCGCCGACCGACGAGGACTTCCATACGCTGGAGAACGCTCTGCGCGCGCAGGGGCTGTCCAACGCGGCGATCGAAGCCCTCCTCGACGGAAAGGCGACCATCCCTCCGCTGGAAGACGGCGAGATGTGCCAGGCGGGCGAGGTCTACCTCCAGACCCTCGCCGCGCTGCCGGACGCCGCAAGGCGCCGCATCTACGGCTTCGCCGTCCAATTGGCGGTGCGCTCCTAGAAAATGACGCCGAAAGGTTGTAGACTTCCGGGCCAACATCATGCGTCACAACAAAGACTTAAGGAGCAGGATGCGATTTCGTTTGAACGCATTCTGCTTGAGAGCGCCGCGTCCTGCGCCGCGCCGGGGCCGTTCCCAAAAACCCCTTGCTGAAGCCAAACCTTTCACCTTCGCGTGAGACTGATCAGTTCACGCCTCCAGCTACTGGATTTTCAATATGACCGGTCATATTTACTTGGAGCGGTGGGAACCAAACATCTCTCGAAAGCGAAAAGCCATGAACAACACCAAAATTCTCCTCGCCGCCGGCGCTTTATTGGTCTCGGTCGGCGTCGCGCAGCAGGCGGCGGCGCTGGGCGTCTCCGGCCATGGAGCAACCGTCGTTAACACGGATGTAGGGGCTGCGCCCTTAGGCGTGACATATGCCACAGCTGGTTCGAACGGGATTGATCGCGCGCGTTCGGGACAGGGCGCTGGCGCACAGGATCTCTTCCATCGGACACAGGGCCTCAGCATGGCTGAAATGGCCGGCTTCGGCAGCCTGAACGGCGCCGGTCGCTTTTAGCCATAGGTTGAAGCGCCTCCTTTGATTATCACCGGCGCCTAGAGCGGAGTGCGTTCAAGCAAAATCGCATTCCGCTCTTTAAGCCTTTGTTTTACCGCATGATGTGGGCCCGAAAAGTCTGCAACTTTTCGGCATCATACTCTAAAGAGCAGGACGCGATTCTTATTGAACGCATTCTGCTTTCGAGTTTCGGCGGCGAAACGAAAAGCGCCGCCAATTTGCGGCTCTGATGCGATACACAGAAGGCGTGTTTTGGACCGAGCGGATCAGTCCCGGCGATGGGCGGCTCCCGCCTCACCCGCGCCTCGCCGAACGCTCGAGGGCGCCGCAATCATCGGGGTCGCCTTGCGTTTAATGCGACCGGTCATATATGACCCTTGTGACCATCACACGTTAAAAAATCAAATAAAAATCAAAAATAGGGGAGGAGACGATGGCTAGAGCGAGCCTACGCGAGAAGATCGTCGACGCCGCCGTGGAGCGCTTTCACGCACAAGGCTTCAACGGCTGTAGCGTCCAGGATATCACCGAAGCGGCCGGCGCGCCGAAAGGGTCCTTTTACAATCATTTTAAAACCAAGGAACTGTTGGCGCTGGAAGCTTTGACCCGCTATCGCAAGGAGAGCCGAACCGCCATGCTGTTTGAAGGCGACAAGCCGCCCTTGCAGCGTTTGAGGGCTCATTTCGAGTTTCTCGCCGAGAGGCTGGAAGGCTGGAACTTCGAGCGGGGATGCATGGTCGGCAACTTCGGAGCAGAGATGGCCGATGCTTACCCCGACATGCGCCGGGCGCTCGCGGAAACCCTGCTGGTGTGGAGCGCCAACATCGCCTCGGTCCTGCGTCAGGCTCAGGCCGCGGGGGATTTATCCAAAGACAAAGACCCGGAGCTTCTTGCGCGTTTCCTGGTCGACGCATGGGAGGGCGCCGTCAACAGGGCCAGAATGATCAAGAGCCGCGCCCCTTTCGACGAATTCCTGATCGTCGCCTTCAAAGCGCTTCTGGCCTGAAGGGCGCCCTCATATGGCGAATTGCATTCGTTGACAGCACATCCCCATTATCCGTAAGCGGCGCCGTATTAGCGCCGCATCTTGAGCTTTCCATATGGTTACCGGCCGCGCCGACGGTCGGGCTCAGGAGGGGGAAATCATATGCTTCACGAGCTCAAGGCGCGTCGCAAAGAGATCGAAACGCTGGTCCAATCCTCTGAAAAGGCTCTTGTCGAGGCGCGCAATTCGGCCGCCCTCGGCGGACACAGCCGCGCCGTGCTGCTTCATCTTGAAAGAAAGGTCCACGCCGGCAAAAAGGATCTGGCCCGGCTTGATTCGCAATTGGCGATCGGGGCCGCTTCCATGGATGCGCGCGAATAGGCAGAGCGATCTCTATCGTCACGCGCAGAGCGATGACGAAACTTTGCCGAACGATCAAAATTCTGCTTTCGGCCTCAATATGAAATAACCGGCGGAAGCGCCCGCCGGCTGGATGATTGACGGCATGAACATAAACGCGAGGAGCGGCTCGCGCCCCGCTCAATCAGAACAGCCCGACAACATTGCCCTTATCGTCGAGATCGATTTTCGTCGCCGACGGAACCTTTGGCAGACCCGGCATGGTCATCACATCGCCGCAGACGAGCACAATGAACTCGGCGCCCGCCGCGAGCCGCACTTCGCGAATGTTGATCTCGTGGCCGGTCGGCGCGCCGCGCTGCTTTGCGTCGGTCGAGAAGGAGTATTGCGTCTTGGCGATGCAAATCGGGAAATGGCCGTAGCCATCGTCCTGCAGCTTCTTGATCTGATTGCGAACCTTGGCGTCCGCCGTGACTTTGCTGGCGCCATAAAGCTTGGTCGCAACCGCCGTCGCCTTATCCCACAACGTCGCAGATTCGTCATAGACGAAATGGAAATCGCTGGGGACCCTGTCGATCAGGTCGACAACCGTGCGAGCCAGTTCTTCGGCGCCCTTACCCCCTTCCGCCCAATGGCGGCAGACGACGATTGGCGCGCCGAGATCGGCGACGCTCTTGCGCAACAATTCGACTTCCCCTTCCGTGTCGGCCGTGAAGTGATTGAGCGCGACGACGACGGGCAAGCCGTAATGATTGCGGATGTTGTTGACATGTCGCTCGAGGTTGGCGAGCCCTTTACGCAAGGCATCGAGGTTTTCGGCGTTGAGTTCTTTGAGTTCAACGCCGCCATGATATTTGAGCGCGCGTATTGTTGCGACGATGACCGCCGCCTGCGGGCGCAGGCCGGATTTGCGGCATTTGATGTCGACGAATTTTTCGGCGCCGAGATCGGCGCCAAATCCCGCCTCCGTCACAACATAGTCAGACAATTTGAGCGCCGTCTTGGTGGCCAGCACTGAGTTGCAGCCATGCGCGATATTGGCGAAGGGACCGCCATGAATGAACGCCGGATTGTTCTCGAGGGTCTGCGCGAGATTCGGCTTCAGCGCGTTCTTCAACAGCACGGCCATCGCCCCATGCGCGTGCAGATCGCGGGCGTGAACGGGCTTTTGATCGATGGTGTAGCCGATCACGATAGCGCCGAGCCGCTGCTTCAGATCATCGATCGAGGTGGCGAGACAGAAGATCGCCATCACCTCGGAGGCGACGACGATGTCGAAACCGTCCTGGCGCGGAAAGCCGTTGGCGGTTCCGCCCAACGCAATCGTAATGTCTCGAAGCGCGCGGTCGTTCATGTCGACGACCCGCTTCCATGTGATGCGGCGAACGTCGATCCTGAGCTCATTGCCGTGATGGACATGATTGTCGATCATCGCCGCCAGCAGATTTGTCGCGAGCGCGATGGCGCTGAAATCTCCGGTGAAATGAAGGTTGATATCCTCCATTGGAACGACCTGCGCGTGGCCGCCGCCCGCCGCGCCGCCCTTCATGCCGAAGACCGGACCAAGCGATGGCTCGCGGAGGCAGATCGAGGCTTTTTTGCCGATGCGATTGAGCGCGTCCCCGAGCCCCACCGTCGTCGTCGTCTTGCCCTCGCCGGCGGGCGTCGGGCTGATCGCAGTAACGAGAATCAGCTTGCCGTCCGGCCGGTCCGCAAGGCTGTCGATATAGTCGAGCGAAACCTTGGCCTTGTAGTGTCCGTATGGCTCAAGATGTTCATCATCGATGCCGAGCTTTTCAGCGGCTAATTTGGTGATGCGCTCCATCTTGGCGCGCTGGGCGATTTCAATGTCCGAGGACATGGCGGCTCCTGAAACTGTCTTGAGGCTTAGGCTTCGACGACATTCTGCGGCTTGCCGGCGGCAAAGGCTTCGACATTGTCGATCAGCTGATCGGCGAGGATTTGCATCGCCTCCCGGCTGGCCCAGGCGACGTGGGGCGTGATGATGAGATTGGGAAGCCGGAGATCGAGCAGAATATTGCCTTGCTTTGGCGGTTCGACAGTCAAAACGTCGAAGCCCGCGCCGCCGATTTTGCCTGCCGTCAATGCCTCGGCCAAAGCCGCTTCATCGACGAGGCCGCCCCGGCCGGTGTTGATGAGCAACGCGTCGGGCTTCATCATGCCGAGTTCGCGCGCGCCGATCATGTTCTTGGTCTCGGGCGTCAGCGGCGCATGCAGGGTGATGATGTCGCTTTCGCGGATCAAAGTATCGAGGTCGACGAGGCCCGGCTGCGGAAACACGTCATAGGCGAGCACCTTCATGCCGAAAGCCTCGGCGATGCGTCCGACCACTTTGCCGAGGGCGCCATAGCCGACGATGCCGATGGTCGAGCCGCGCATGTCGCGGATCGGATGATCAAAGAAGCAGAACTGGTCGCTTTGCTGCCAGCGGCCCGCGCGCACGTCTTCGACATAAGGAATTATGTTGCGGCGCAAAGCGAAGGCCAGCGCGAAGACATGTTCGGGAACAGTATTGAATGCATAGTTTCGAATGTTCGAAACAACAACGCCATGTGCTTTGGCGTAGGTCTTATCGACGACATCAGTGCCCGTCGCAGCAACCGCAATCAATTTGAGATTGGGCAATTGCGCGAGAGTCGCTTCGCGCAGCGGCACCTTGTTGATGATCGCGATTGTCGCATCGCGCAGGCGATCGACGATCTCCTCGGGCGCAGTGGCCGCATATTCTTTGTAGCTGTGCGGAAAGGACGGCCTCCGCACATTGGCTTCAAGAGTCGAACGGTCGAGAAAGACGATCGAATGTGACACGGCGCTCCCTTCTGAAACTGTTATTTGAGACAATGTTGGCCAGCACGTCGCAGGACGGCGTCAATTCCCTAGCGTAGCCTCGCGCGGTCGGCAGCATCGACGCTCAACAAGCGAGACGCCCCGCTCATTGCAAGGCAAGGGGAAGGCTCCAAGGCCACGCGCGGCGAGCGAGCGCGGCTCAAGGAAGGCGCGGGTCATGGGCCGCGCGGCAGCGAGCGGGAAAGCGCGTGGCGCTTTCCCCATTTTGAAAAGGCTACGCCGCCTTTTCAGCCTTGGCCGCCGCGTTTGCGGCACGATAATGGGCCTGCGCCGCCGCGACGCCGCTGCCGAGTTCAACGGGGATGCCGACATCGGCCATCGCCATCTCGGCTCCGGAGATCGCGCCAAGCAACATCAGTTCGTTGAGGTCGCCAAGGTGGCCGATGCGGAACACTTTGCCAGCGACCTGCGACAATCCGGCCCCGAGCGACATATTGTAGCGGTTGTAAGCCGTGCTGATAACGTCGACGGCGTTGTAGCCTGGCGGCACGACGATCGCCGTCACGGTGTCAGAATACCATTTCGGTTCTTTGGCGCAGGGCTGCAGACCCCATGCCTTGACGGCCGCGCGCACGCCGCCAGCCAGCCGGTGATGGCGCGCAATGACGTTATCAAGGCCTTCTTCGGACAGGATTTTCAGCGCCTCGCGGAGGCCGTAGAGCAGCGGCAGCGGCGGCGTATAGGGGAAATAGCCGGTTGCGTTGGCCTTGGTCATATCCTCGAAGTCGAAATAGCAGCGCTTCGACGTCGCCTTCTTCGAGGCGGCGATCGCTTTCGGGCTCGCCGAAAGCACGCTGAGGCCGGCCGGCAGCATCAGACCTTTTTGCGAGCCGGAAATGGCGAGATCGACGCCCCATTCATCCTGACGGAAATCAAGGCTCGCAAGCGAGCTCACGGTATCGACATAGAGCAGAGCCGGATGGCCGGCCGCGTCAATGGCCTTGCGCACGGCCCCAATGTCGCTCGCGACGCCGGTGGCGGTTTCATTGTGGCACGCCGTGACCGCCTTGATCTGGTGCGACTTATCAGCGCGCAAAATCTCCTCGATCTTTTCCGGCTTCACGCCGGTGCCCCACTCCTCCTCGAGAACCTGCACCTCGAAGCCAAGGCGCTGCGCCATATCGATCCACAAATGCGTGAACTGGCCGAAACGCGAAGCGAGAACCTTGTCGCCGGGCGACAAAGTGTTGGTGAAGGCGGCTTCCCACGCGCCCGTGCCGGAGGACGGGTAAAGGAAAACCTGCCCATCCGTCGTCTTGAAGATCTTCTTCAGATCCTGAAACAGCGGCAGAGTGAGCTCAGGGAACTTCGGCGACCGGTGGTCTTCCATCGGCACGACCATAGCGCGCAGGACTCGATCCGGGACATTGGTCGGCCCTGGGACGAAAAGAAAGTGGCGGCCCGCCATTATGCATCCTCCATTAGTACTACTTTTGTAGTGTCCACGAAAAAGCCGACAATCGCAAGTCTTCGGCTAGAGCTAGACCGATTTCGCAAGAAATCGAATATATTCTACTTCGCTCAGCACCGGCGCGCGGCGCATGACCGCCCGCTCAATCAAGAGCTAGCCTTGCCGAGCGACCAGAATGGCCCGGAAATCATTCACATTAGTGCGCGTCGGCCCTGTCACGACTAGATTGTTGAGCGACGCGAAGAAGCCATAGCCGTCATTGCTGGCGAGCCGGTCCTTCGCGAAGACGCCCGCGGCCGCGGCCTTCGCCAGACTATCAGGAAAAAGCAGCGCGCCAGCATTGTCTTCAGTGCCGTCGATGCCATCGGTATCGGCTGCGAGCGAGTAGATGCCGGCATGCCCGTCGAGAGCGACGCCAAGCGCGAGCAGAAATTCCGCATTGCGCCCGCCGCGCCCCGCCCCGCGCACGGTGACCGTTGTCTCGCCGCCCGAGATCAGCACGCACGGCGCCGCCGCCGGCTGATCGAAATGATAGACCTGGCGCGCAATAGCGGCATGCACCAGCGCCACATCGCGCGCCTCACCCTCGATGTCATTGGCGAGGATGAGCGGCGCGACGCCGGCGCTTCGCGCGACCGCCGCGGCTGCCTCGAGCGACATTTGCGGCGTCGCGATGATCTTATTGACAACCCCGTCAAGCCGGGGATCCCCCGGCTTCAACGTTTCGGACTGAGTTGATTCCAGATAGGCCCGAACATGCGCCGGCGCGGCGATCTGATATTTGTCGATAATCGCGAGAGCGTCGGCCGACGTCGTCGGATCGGCGACGGTCGGTCCAGACGCAATGACGCTTGGATCATCGCCAGGCACGTCGGAAATCAGCAATGCGATGACCCGCGCCGGCGCCGCCGCGGCCGCAAGCTTGCCGCCTTTGATCGCCGACAGATGTTTGCGCACGCAGTTCATTTCGGAAATGGTCGCGCCGCTCTTCAACAACGCTTTGTTGACGCCCTGCTTGTCAGCGAGGGTGACGCCCGGCGCTGGCAGGGCGAGCAACGCCGAGCCGCCGCCCGAAATAAGGCACAACACCAGATCATCCGCGGTGAGACCTTCGACGGAGGCGAATATGCGCTCGGCCGCCTCCCGGCCCGCCGCGTCGGGCACAGGATGGCCCGCCTCGATCACCTCGATATGGCGGCATGGCGCGCCGTGACCATAGCGTGTAACGACCAGGCCTTCGAGCGGCCCCGTCCAATGATCCTCGACCGCCTTGGCCATTGCCCCCGCCGCTTTGCCGGCGCCAACCACGATCGTGCGGCCAGCGGGAGCGGCCGGCAGATGCGGCGGCAGACATTTCCCAGGCGAGGCTGCGTCAACGGCCGCCTCGAACATATCCAGAAGAAGTTTGCGCGCGTCGAAAGCCATGGAGAGTTTAATTGCCTAATGTTTTTTGTCGGGTTCTTATCGACGCTTTTCTAATCAGCCGCAACCCATCTAAGCATTGCGGGGCGCATAATTTTAATGAGGCTAAACTAAAAAAAATGAAGGCGCATCCGCTACGGCGATGAAGCTATAAGAACGCTGGCGGCAAGCTACGGAAACTGTGACGAAGCCGTTAAGCTATTGTGGTTGACTATAGCTTGATTGAGATTTCCTATAGCGCGCGGCTGTGGCGCGCGATGGCCAAGGATCGAAAGGGCTGATAGTCTTGAGATTGGGTCCCGCGCCTTATTCAGCTTAGCGTAGAACCTCGTTAAGGAAGCCGGCGGCCTTAACGGCCCGCCGCGAAAAAATGCAATATCGGGCAGGCCCGCGCAAAGCGGAGCGCCCTCAATGTGGAGGAGGGGAAGCTGGACATTCACGAGTATCAGGCCAAGGAAATATTGGCCAATTTCGGCGTCGCAATCCCGCGCGGCGCTGTCGCCTATAGTCCCGATCAAGCCGTTTATTGCGCGACGGAGCTGGGCGGATGGCACTGGGCCGTGAAGGCGCAGGTTCACTCAGGCGGACGCGGCAAAGCCGGCGGCGTCAAGCTCTGCAAAACATATAATGAGGTGCGCGCGGCTGCGAGCGACATGCTCGGCAAGACGCTCGTCACCAACCAGACCGGGCCCGAAGGCAAGGTCGTCCAGCGCGTCTATATCGAGGTCGCTGAGCCCTTCGAGCGCGAGATCTATCTGGGTTTTGTGCTCGATCGCAAAGTCGAGCGCGTGCGCATCATCGCTTCGCGTTTCGGCGGCATGGAGATCGAGGAGATCGCCAAGGAGCATCCCGAGGAAATCCTGCAAGTCGTCGTCGAGCCCGCGGTCGGCCTTCAGCCTTTCGAAGCGCGCGAACTCGCCTTCGGCCTTGGCCTCAATCTGAAGCAGGTCAGCCGCGCGGTGCAGAGCATGCTTGGCTGCTATCGCGCCTTCCGCGACCTCGACGCAACGATGGTCGAGATCAATCCGCTCGTCGTGACAAAAGACGATCGCGTGCTCGCGCTCGACGCGAAAATGTCCTTCGACGACAACGCCTTGTTCCGCCGCGGCGCCATCGCCGACATGCGCGATCATTCGCAGGAAGACCCGCGCGAAGTTCAGGCCGCCGAACATAACCTCAACTATGTCGGCCTTGAAGGCGACATCGGCTGCATCGTCAACGGCGCCGGCCTCGCCATGGCGACGATGGACATGATCAAATATGCGGGCGGCAACCCGGCGAACTTCCTCGACGTTGGCGGCGGCGCTTCGCCGGAGCGGGTCGCCGCGGCGTTTCGCCTCGTTCTGTCCGACCGCAACGTCAGAGCGATCCTGGTCAATGTGTTCGCCGGCATCAATCGGTGCGACTGGGTCGCCGAGGGCGTCGTCCAGGCCTGCCGATCGCTCAACGTCGACGTTCCGCTGATCGTGCGGCTGGCCGGAACCAATTACCAGGCTGGCCGCGACATCATCGTCAACAGCGGACTGCCGATCATCTCCGCCGATACTCTCGCCAACGCCGCCCGCGCGGCGGTTGACGCGGTGGCGGCCGCGCCAGCCCGCGCCACGGCCTGAGCTGAACTGGGATCAAGAGGGCCTTTCCTGCGCGAGCCATAACCGGGCGAGCGGGAACAGGCCCGGGGAGCTAACGAGATGAGCATTCTAATCGATGAAAAAAGCCGGGTCCTGATCCAGGGCTTCACCGGCGACAAGGGCACTTTCCACGCCAAGGAAATGATCGAGTGCGGCACCAACGTCGTTGGCGGTGTGACGCCCGGCAAAGGCGGCTCGACCCACCTCGGCCTGCCGGTCTTCAACACCGTCAAGGACGCCGTGCGCGCGACCGGCGCGAACTGCAGCATCACCTTCGTCGCTCCGGCCTTTTGCGCCGACGCGATCATGGAGGCGGCCGACGCCGGCGTCGCGCTCGTGTGCTCGATCACGGACGGCATTCCGGCGCAGGACATGATGCGCGTGAAACGCTATCTGCTGCGCTATCAGCGCGGCCGCCGGACTTTGCTGGTTGGGCCGAACTGCGCCGGCATCATCAGCCCCGGTAAAGCCATGCTCGGCATCATGCCAAGCAACATTTACATGAAAGGCTCGGTCGGCATCGTATCGCGCTCCGGCACGCTCGGATATGAGGCCGCTTCGCAAATGAAGGATCTCGGCATCGGCGTTTCGACCAGCGTCGGCATCGGCGGCGATCCGATCAACGGCAGTTCGTTCCTTGATCATCTCGTTCTGTTCGAGCAGGATCCCGAGACGGAAGCCGTCATGATGATCGGCGAAATCGGCGGTCCGCAGGAAGCCGAAGCCGCCGCGTGGATCAAGAGCAATATGACCAAGCCGGTCGTCGGCTACGTTGCCGGGCTCACGGCGCCGAAAGGACGCCGCATGGGTCATGCGGGCGCCATCATCTCAGCGTCCGGCGACAGCGCCGCCGAAAAAGCGGAGATCATGAAGTCCTACGGGCTGACCGTCGCGCCGAGCCCAAGCGAACTCGGCTCGACTATGGCCAAGGTGTTGGGGCGCACGGGCGCTGCAGGCCAAACGCCGGCGCAACAGCCCGCGCACGCGCACTAATCCCCAGGCTGGACTGCGGCGAAGCGCATTGCCGCAGTCCAACAGCGCAAGGGGGCGCTCAAAGCCCGGCCGCTCCATGCTCCAGGAAATCCGCGAGAGTTGAGATTGGCTGGGAGGACGGCGGCTCGGCAAAGGATCGCACCGCCTCATATCCATTGAAGCGAACCGCCTGGCTTGGTTCGCTCGGGTTGTTTCACCATTCGATGCCGACGGGGGAAGCCAACCTCCGCAATCCAGCCAAATTCAAAGAGGGGGACGTGCCCAGATGACGAACGGAAACGCTTTCTGGCGGTCTCTTCGGAGCGTTCGCCATGACTGAGGCCAAGTTTCACGGGCGCCGCGACCCGATCGTGAGCGCGGTCGACGTCAGCGACGGCGCGCCATCCGGGGATCGCATCGCCACCATCCTGTTTCAGCTGCTGCTCGAGGTCGTGCAGCGACAACACCCTGAGATCGCGCCGGTTCTCGCCGGCGAGTCCGTCATCAAGAGCGCTTCGCCTGAAACGCTCTCGCGCATCTTCCAGGCGCATGGCATCTGGTTCCAGCTGCTGTCAATCATCGAGCAGGACGCGGCGATGACGGAACGGCGCCAGACCGAAAGCGAACGTGGCGAACAAGCGGTTCCGGGCACATTCGCCAACGCGATCGCAAAAGCCGCCAAGCTCGGCGTCGCCGCTCAAGATCTCGGCGAGAAACTGGCGTTGACCCGCGTGCGCCCGGTTATCACGGCGCACCCGACCGAAGCCAAGCGCGTGACCGTGCTGGAAAAGCATCGTCGCATCTACCGCCTCCTGGTCGAGCTCGAACAACCGCGCTGGACGCCACGTGAACGCGCCGGCATCATCGACCAGCTACGCGACGAAATCGAACTCCTGTGGATGACCGGCGAACTGCGGCTGGAAAAGCCCTCGGTCGAACAGGAAGTCGCCTGGGGTCTGCACTTCTTCCATGAAACGCTTTTTGACGGCGTCCCCGAACTTTTGAAAAAACTTGATCGCGCGCTGCAGCGCTCCTACCCCGGCGAGCATTTCGCGCTTTCACATTTCTTTCAGTTCGGCTCCTGGATCGGCGGCGACCGCGACGGCAATCCTTTCGTCACCAATAGAGTTACGCGGCGGGCTCTCACCGCCAATGCGATCGCGAGCCTGCGCTACTACGAGCAACGGCTTCTTCAGTTGATGCGAAGCCTCTCGATCGCTGAACGAGCGCTTCCGCCGCCGGCTGGTTTTCGCGAGGCGCTCAATCGCGCTCTGGCGGAAAGCGGCGAAGGCCCCGAAATTGCGCTGCGCAATCCCGGCGAGCCTTATCGCCAATTTCTGTTCTGCGTCCATCGCAAGCTGAAGGCCACTCTCGCGCTTTACGAAGGCGCGCGGCCGTCGGCTCCCCCTTACATCACCGCTGACGACCTCATCGCCGATCTCGCCGTGACCGAAGAGGCGTTGGCCGAAAGCGGCAGCGTCGGGCTTGCGCTGGACCTCGTGCGGCCGCTGCGCTGGGCTGTCGAGGTGTTCCGCTTCCGCACGGTCAGGCTCGACCTGCGCGAGAATACGACGCGGCTGACCCAAACCCTGCAGGCGCTTTGGCGCTCCATGCACACTGAGGCGGACGGGGAGCCGCCGCCGCACGATTCCAAGGAGTGGAAGGCCTGGCTCCTTGCCGAACTTGCGCGTCCGCACAACGGGCCTTCGATTCATCGCTCCTTGCCGCCGGAAGCCGAAGAAACGCTCGGCATGTTCAAGCTTGCGCGCGACCAGAACGAAGAATTCGACCGCGAGGCTTTTGGCAGCTTCGTGCTCAGCATGACGCGATCAGCCGCCGATGTGCTTGGCGCCTATCTTCTCGCCAAGGAAGCTGACCTCTACCACGACGCAACGCGGGTCGAGGCCTGCAACCTGCCCGTCTCGCCCCTTTTCGAGACGATAACGGACCTTCGCGCGGCGCCTGCGATCATGCGCGAATTGCTGTCGCTGCCGCTTGTCCGGCGCAGCGCCCGCATGCAGGGCGGAACGCAGGAAGTCATGATCGGCTATTCCGACTCGAACAAGGACGGCGGCTTCCTGTCCTCGAACTGGGAGCTCGCGAAAGCGCAGGACCGGCTGACGAAGATCGGCGCGGAAGCCGGCATCCCGATCTCCTTTTTCCACGGCCGCGGCGGGTCCGTGAGCCGGGGCGGCGCGCCGACGGCGCAGGCGATCGCGGCGCAGCCGGCCGGCTCCATCAGCGGGCGCTTGCGCGTCACCGAGCAAGGCGAGGTGGTCTCGTTCAAATATGCCAATAAAGGCACCGCCGCCTATCAGATGGAGATGCTGGGGGCGAGTGTTTTCGAGCATGCGCTGATATCGGAACGCGCCGCCCCGGCGCTGCGCGCCGAATTTGAAGAGGCGATGGAAGCCTTGTCCGGCGCCTCGCACGCGGCCTATGCGGGCCTCATCAATCATCCGGACCTTCTGACCTATTTTCAGTCGGCAAGCCCGCTTGACGAGATTTCGATGCTGAATATCGGCTCGCGTCCAGCGCGCCGCTTCGGCGCTCGTTCGCTGAGCGACCTGCGCGCCATTCCATGGGTCTTCGCCTGGGCGCAGAACCGCCACGTCATCACCGGCTGGTACGGCGTCGGCAGCGGCGTCGCCAGCTTCCTTGATGTCCGCAAGGAGCGTGGGCTCGCTCTGCTCCGTCGCATGTTTGCAGAGTCCGAGCTGTTTCGCATGATCGTCGGGGAAGTGGAGAAAACCCTCGGCCTCGTCGATCTCGACATCGCGCGCGAATATGCCGGGCTCGTCTATGACGATGACGTGCGCGAGGCGATCTTCGGCATGATCACGGCCGAATATGCCCTGACGCACAAAATGATCTTGAAGATTACAGAGGAAGACGAAATCGGGCAGCGCTTCCCCTCTTATCGAAGCCGGCTCGAACATCGGCTGCCGACCATCAACAAGATCAATCGCGAGCAGGTGGAGCTCTTGCGCGGGTTCCGGGCCTGCACAAACGAACTGAGCAAAGAGGCCTATAAATCCAATCTTCTGCTCTCGATCAACTGCATCGCCAGCGGTCTCGGCGCCACCGGATGAAGCCGCACCAATATAGTATTTAGGAAAAGGAAATGACGCTATGAGCTTCACCATCATCGAACAAGCGACGCCGCGCTTGCATCGCTCGGAACTCGCCGTTCCCGGCTCCAACCCCGGCCTCTTCGAGAAAGCCGCGACGTCAGCAGCCGACATCATCTTCCTCGACGTCGAAGACGCCGTCGCGCCGGACGACAAGGAGCAGGCCCGCAAGAACATCATCGCGGGTCTCAACGAGATCAATTGGGGTTCAAAGACCATGATGGTGCGCATCAATGGTCTTGACACCCATTACATGTACCGCGACGTCGTCGACATCGTGGAGGCATGCCCGCGCCTCGACATGATCTTGATTCCGAAGGTCGGCGTGCCGGCCGACGTCTACGCGATCGACATGCTGGTGACGCAGATCGAGGCCGCCAAGAAGCGCCAGAAACGCATCGGCTTCGAGATCTTGATCGAGACCGCGCTCGGCATGGCCAATGTCGAAGCCATCGCGCAATCGAGCAAGCGCCTCGAAGCAATGTCTTTCGGCGTCGCGGATTATGCCGCCTCGACCCGCGCCCGCACCACCGTCATCGGCGGCGTTAACGCGGATTACGGCGTGCTGACCGATAAGGACGCCAAGGGAGACAGACAGTATTTTTGGGCTGATCCCTGGCACGCCGCGCAAACCCGCATGATGGTCGCCTGCCGCGCCTATGGCCTGCGCCCCATCGACGGACCCTTCGGCGATTTCTCCGATCCCGACGGCTTCATCGCGGCGGCCAATCGCGTCGCAGTGCTCGGCTATGAAGGAAAATGGGCGATCCACCCTTCGCAGATCGAGCTCGCCAATAAGGTCTTCACGCCGTCCGACGCGGAGGTCAACAAGGCGCGCCGGATCGTGGCGGCGATGGACGAGGCGGCGAAAGCCGGAAAGGGCGCCGTCTCGCTCGACGGCCGCCTTATCGATATCGCCAGCATCCGCATGGCGGAAGCCCTTCTGGCGAAAGCCGATTCGATCGGCGTCGCCGCCTGAGTCCAAACGGCAGCTCTTGAAAAGGTTGACGGCTCGGCCGAAACTCGCCCGCGGCGCAAGCTGCGGGCGAGTTCATTTGGCGATCGGCCTATCCGATGAAGATCTTTTACGTCACGCTCAACACTGTCGAAGAGGCTCGCGAGATCGCGCGGGCGGTCTTGGAGCGGCGCCTGGCCGTCTGCTGCAACTGGTTTCCAATTACCTGCGCCTACCGCTGGGAGGAGGAAATCAAGGAAGAGCCGGAAGTTGTTCTGCTCATAAAGACGCGGGCCGGTTACCGGCCAGCGGTCGAGGCGGCGATTGGAAGCGTCGTCAGTTACGTCAATTGCATTGCCGAATTCGCGCCCGACTCGGTGAATGCCGCGTTTCTCGACTGGCTCCACCGCGACGTGCCTGAACCCGTGAAAAGCTAGGCTGGAACCGACAAGAGGGCAGTTGCGCCTGCCGATCGCGCGCGCTCTTTCGCTTGCATGACGCCGTCCCAATCAGGAGCGCCGGTCGTCAGAAAATTGACGATCGCGCGGGCGGCGCCGCACGCCTCCGCCCGCCATCCGGGATGGCGATGGTTGACCGTGAAATCTGGGAAAAAGAGCGCCGCCAGCGGGCTGTCGCACTGGGCTTGATTTTGCACGTAACGGCGAGCGCCGCGAACGGAAATACCGTGCGCGAGAGCCATGTGGCCGCCGATGCAGCCAACCGAACCGCAATCTGCAGCCGCTCGCGTCATGTCGAGCGCAACGGTTCCGTCCATAAGCTTCAACGCGAGTGCGATCAGCTCTTCTCTTTCCCATTCTTCGATGCCGAGCGCGGTTGCCGGCTGATAGGGGTCGTGGTGCTTCATCGACTGCTCCTGGAGGCGATTAACCTTACACGCAGTGACTTGTGAGTCTTGAAGCCTCTCATGAGAGTCAGGGTGTGACAAGAGGCGCGTCGTCAAGGGCGGCTTTGATATGGAGCTTATGATTTCATTAGGATATGGAAGGGTGGGATTGGATCCAAGATTGGAAGATCTCATGAGACCGCTCTGCACGCTGACTGCCCTTTTTTTGATCGTCAGCGGCCCCGCGAGCGCTGAAGATGGCGCCGCGGGCGTTGCGCTCACGGGGCTCGGCGGCGAGCAGGCGTCGATAACGCGCGCCGAGCTCGACGCTCTCCCCCGCGTAAAAATCAGCGTCGACCAGCATGGCGCCACTCACGCTTATGAAGGCGCCCTCCTCGGCGATGTTCTGGCTAAAGTCGGCGTTCCTCGAGGCAAGGCCATCCATGGACCGGAGATGGCCGACATCGTCATCGTCGAGGCGCGTGACGGCTACAGGATCGCGCTCGACCTGGCCGGAACGGATGCGGCGACGAGAAGCGATCGCGTGATTCTGGCTGACAGTATGGACGGCGCGCCGCTGGAAGATGAGAAAGGCCCGTTTCAGCTCGTCGTCGAAGGCGATCTGCGTCCAGCGCGGGCCGTCCGTATGGTTTCAGCGATCAAGGTCGAGCGCGTCCGCTGAGGCGCAAGGCAGCTGCTGGGTTAAGCAGCTTTCATTTCGCTTTCATTTCACGCGCGAGCAAAGCCCGTTTGCGCTCGACGCCCCAGCGATAGCCTGACAATGCGCCATCCTTGCGGATCACCCGGTGACACGGGATCGCGAGGGCCACCGGATTGGCGGCGCATGCGCCTGCTACCGCGCGGACTGCCTTTGGCGCTCCGATCCGCCCGGCGATCTCGGCATAACTCTCTGTTGAGCCCATTGAGATTTCCTGAAGGGCTTTCCAGACGCGCCGCTGAAAGGCGGTGCCGCGCACATCGAGCGGCAGCTCAAGACCAAGCGCTGGCGCCTCGACAAAACCGACTACCTTCGCGATCAGCGCCTCGAATGCCGCGTCAGCGCCAATGAGCCTGGACTGCGGGAAGCGATCCTCAAGATCGCGCAGAAGCGCGGACGGATCATCACCCATCGAGATGGCGCAGACCCCTTTGGCGCTTACCGCGACAAGAATCGCGCCAAGAGAGGATTGACCGATGGCGAAGCGGATTTCCGCGCCAGCGCCGCCGGCCTGAAAAGCGGTGGGAGTCATGCCCAAGATCTGATTGGCCTTTGCATAGAAGCGGCCGCTCGAGTTGAAGCCCGCATCGAAAATAGCTTCGGTCACCGTCTTGCAGCTGGCAAGTTGGCCCCTGAGCTTGCGGGCCCGCTGCGCGCTCGCGTAGTCGGTCGGCGTCAATCCCGTCGTCGCCTTGAAAACATGATGAAAATGAGAGGCGCTTAACCCTGCCGCCTTGGCCAGCCGGGCCAACCGCGGAGGTTCTTCGGCGGCTTCAATCAAGCGGCAGGCGTCAGCCACTTTCGCGGCGTATCGTTGCGCTAGCGGCGCGGCGTCGGGGCGGCAGCGCTGGCAGGGACGAAAGCCTGCGGCCTCCGCGGCCGCCGCCGTGGCGTGGAACCGGACATTCTTCGGGTTGGGCCGCCGCGCCGGACAGGATGGGCGGCAGTAAACGCCAGTCGTTTCAACGGAATAGAAAAACGAGCACTCCGCCGAAGGATCGCGGGCGACGATTGAAGTCCAGCGCGGATCTTGCGTCGCTGGCGCGTCGGGCTGCTGTCGTTGCTTGGGGCGCGGGTTCATGAACGGATCCTTTCACGATTCGTATCGTGAAGCGTCACTTGCCAGCTGACCACTCGCGCCGCACTGCGAGTCTTGCTATTGAATCGAAAAACCTTCGGTCATCGTCGTCGCCGCGGACGGCGGCGCAAATGTCGCGAAACGTCAACAATGCCGCTTCTCGTCGCAATTCTTTGTTTCGCGACGGCCAGATTTCAACACGTCGGAACGCGTTCCGCATGCTTAGCTAATCCCGTCAATTGTAATAGCCCGCGAAAAAGGGCGTGCCATAACCATCGACGGGGTCGAAAATGCCATGGCTATTGGTATTAACAAAGCCGTAGCCTTGATCAAAATCATAGGCAATTGCTTCGCTGGCCATCGCTGTGCCTATCGCGTTCCGATACTGGATCTTGCGATGCTGCCGCTCTTGCGCGGCGCCGATGCGATATTGTGGCGGCAGCGGATAGAACCCCGCTCCGCTCTCCCCGTCTTGCGAGAGGGCGACAAAGCCGGAAGATCCGTGTGCGGGGCGCCGCCGCCTTTCTTCCGCGGCGTAGCTGAGGCTGGTGCGCTGCGCATGAGCGCGGCGGTGGGACGCCGCGGTCCCTTTGGTCGCCTCGGAGGCCTGTCCAGCGGACATCATTAAAGCGAGCGCAAGAGTTGCGATGGCCGCAAGAGTGGCCGCCGTCTTTTGAAAGCGCATTATCCTCATCTCCAAATGCCGGCGAATCTCGCGTCGCGACCAAAAGAAAAGCCTCAAGCGGATACGCCTTGGACGCATCCGCCAATAAACAGGCAAGGCAATTGCGCTTCCTTGAATCGCTGTCCTCGACCTCCAACTTGGCATGTTTTCTTTAAGCCAACATCTTTCTGGCGAGAAGCTTTTATCGATACCAGGAGAAATCGCCTTCCCGAGGGGGCCTGGAGAGGGATCGGCCGGATTCTTCATTCTACGGAGCCGCGAGGGATCTGACCTCGTTTTTTCTTGCGAACTGCGCCGACGAATATTTTTCCATTTTGGAACCGCCCCCCGTACGCGTCGCACATTTCGTGATGACGGCGCACGCCAGCAGCACGCGATCATTAAGGAACGGCTCGCCGCGGTGGCCGGAACTCTGAAGCGCGGACGAACGGCAATGAAGGCTGACAAGCGTACAACGCGGTCCTCGCATGCCCCCCAATGGCGCGCGCCCCCGGTTCGGGCCAATCTCGCAAGGCCCAAACCGCCGCGTTAATTATCGTCACGCGGGCACGACGTTGTAGGCTTGACCCCGGCTTCTCCAAAATCGGACTGAAAATTGACCATCACCGGCACCTCGCGCGACGCCAACGTTACCGAGACCAGCGACTGACAGTTGGCAGTCTTTCCGAGCGACGAGGCATATTGTGGCGCGACGCCAACCGAGTGACGTCCCTTCTTGGGTAACGCCGTGTCATCGATGACAAGAAAACCCGCCTCATCGCCAACCAGGCCATCTGCTTCCTTCAGCAGAGCAGCCTCGAGTGGAGCGCTGTCCCAAACTCCGGCTGCGACGAAATGATGAAGCTGATCGTAGCCGACCTCGCTGGCGCGCGCCGCCATCGACTGAACGCTCTTGCGGTCCCCTGGACCAATCAAACCCGCGACATAGAGAGGGCACATCCGCGCCCGAGTCTTATGCTGTAGCGCCGCGACAAACGGCGCAAGCCAGCGATCGAGATCGGCTTGCCAGTCCACGTCCATTGATCGGCCCTCCATAGGCCGACCTCTCATGAATCACGCAAACCCTCCCTCGGGAATCCCAAAAACTCGCCTGCAGCTAAAAATTTGCCAAAGTAGTGCTAACTTGTTTTGCTTGGTTAAATATAGATCTGACGGAGTAGACCGAACGTTCCGCCCCAACGCTGCAGCGGAAGAAGAACGCACCGGTATAACAGTGCTCCCTGCGCCGACTGTGACCATTACTTTACATATGCGTGCAAGTAACAGCCCTGCGCCGCGCGAGGCGGGCAGGGCTTTTCCGCATGATCAATAATGAGACGGCCAGTAGTTGTGGTCGTGGTCGTTGTTCACATACCCGTCCAAGTTGGCCTTCTTCAGGAACTTGTCCAGGAGAGATGCAACCTTGTCGTTGTCCATGTCGGCAAACGCGATGTGCGTGCTTCCTTTGAGCCCCGCATCGTCCCCGAGCTTGAGGACTTCCGCGTGGCCGCCATACTTGTTGATGAGCTTGGCGCACAGGCGGGACTGCGCAACGAAGGTGCTAACGAAGGTGCCGGTTTCAGGCCGGTGGTCACCCCACACGAACTGGATCGATTTGAGCTTCGCCAGTTTCTTGAAGTCCGCGAGCGGAACGCCGATGGGTCCGAAGGCGCAGGCCGGCCCCGGGTCTGTGCAGAGCTTGGGGCTCTCGGGGTCACCGATGGGGAACACGTATCCGATGCTTTCGTAAGTGACGATGCCCTTGATGTTGTCGTTCTGGCTCTTGGTCGTCGTCCGCATAGCGCGAAGTCCACCCGCGGAATTGGTGAGGTAAACGATGCTCTTACCCAGTCTGCCGGAGTCAGCCGCTATGGCTGCTGCATCCGTCTCAATCTCGATATTCTTCGCCATATCGAACTCGTCATAGCGAGCGCTAGTCGCCTGGGCCCAAGCATAGGCATTGGTGGTCGGAAACTGCACGTCGGGCCACCATTCTGCTGCCGTCGGCAATAATCCGGCGGGAGTCACGGGGCCGAAATTCCACGCCGCGAAATTGCCCTGATCCCGGGATGAAGGCACGTAGTTGATCGGCTCGCAGCTCCAGTTCGCGCGCCCGACCCTTGGCCCATCCCACAAGTAGACGGGGTAATCGCGGCGCAGGAACATGTCCTTGTAGCCTTCGCCACCGTCCCAGCGGTTCTGCCACACCTGCGTGCTGGAGCTGTGCCACATGACGAGGCTCGTCTTGCGCGGGTTAGCCGGCAAGAAATACTCAACGTACCCGTGATCGCACGACAGCGTCCGATTGGGGGTCGCGGGGTCGATGGGGATGACCTTACCGCCGACTTCGAATCCGCCGGAGCTGTCGAGCACGATGGGCTTGCGAGCCTCCCAGGCCAAGGCGCCGCCGCTTGTCGCTGCGATGAGCAAGAGCGCAGCTAACGGACAATAATTTCTCAAAGCCCGAGGACTGGATTTCGCCAGTCGATTGTTTTCATTGTTCATAATTCCTCCGTTTGCTTTTTAACGACCAGCGTTTTCGATCTTCGTCGAAAACTAAAGTGCGCTCGTCAAAAAGAACCCTAGAGGTGGACGCGGGAGGAAACGACAATGATCCTGTGCATTTGAGCATGATCCTGCACGTCACATAATTAAAGTTCACAACGTCGTGAGCTCTAGCTAAAGGAACGAAATTGACAGTGAGTCGTTAATCACAAAAGCGTGAACCATTATCGGCCCTCGCTGAGAACTGGACCTGTCAATGAGTGCGACGCGAATTGAATTTATCGCACAAGGACGGCGCGTGCCGTTGTTCCGCACGGCGGATTTGATGAGTGCCGATCACCCCTGGGCCGGTTTTAGCTTCGAAGAGGCGAATGCGCCGGGCGGGCCGATGCCGAGCCATTCCTGGTCAAAGACCACGCTATTGTATGTCACGGGTGGTCAGGGTTTTTTGCGTTGGAAGCACCGAGGCATTTGGAGCGTTGACCCACTCGAGCCCGGAACCGTGTCCATTACACGCCGCAACGTGGAGATCCAATCTGTCCTGCCAGGTGGCTCATTTCGGATGATGGTGCTGCAGCTGGATGGCTCTAGGTTGGAGGACCTCGCACCCGCTCAAGTTCTTGCAATTGATAAGTCGTTGAGTCCTGTGCAGGTGACAGGAGATTTCAGGCTTGCCACGCTATTGTCTGCAATGTCTGCGGAAGTCAAAGATGGATGCACCTCTGGCAGGCTATTTGGAGAATCGATCTCCGTCGCATTCCTGACGTATCTCGCGGGTAGATACGCCACCCCTCAGCTTCTGACCGGTTGCGAGAAAAGCCTGTCGCCGGCTGAGATGCGGACCCTCGTCGGCTACATCCGAGAGCGGCTGGTCAGCGACATCTCCGTAACGGAGCTGGCCAGACTGATGCAGATGAGTGCCTCTCACTTTGCTCGTATTTTCAAGGCTTCGTTCGGGATGACGCCCTATCAATTTGTAATGCGGGAACGTGTTGCGGGAGCGAAGGACCTGTTTACAAGCACGACCCTGTCCGGAAGTCAGGTGGCCGCGGAAATCGGCTTTTCGAGTCAAAGTCACTTCGCGAAGGTCTTCCGCCAGTTCACGGGCGTCACTCCCAAGCAGTACAAAGCCGGCCTCTAGTCGAGACGTGCAGCGCGTCGCGTACCGGTCGCCGTTTCGATCGAGAGAGGCATTCATGGCTGACCTTAAGACTGTCGCACCGCCAGCACCGGATTAAAGCTCGGAAGAGCGGTCGCAAATAGCTCCTATTTCGACCGTCTCTGTGTCCGCTGGGAACTACGACCTGGAGCAACTCAAAGGTCAGCGGCCCGTGGCGCAACGCGGCCGCCTGCCGCCCAGCAACGAACTACCCGTTCGCCACGACCGCAGATGCTTGTGTGAGACGGTATCCGAAATCGATTTAAGTTGTTGATTTCACTGGCGCGCCCAAGGGGAATCGAACCCCTGTTTTCGCCGTGAAAGGGCGACGTCCTAGACCGCTAGACGATGGGCGCGCGGGCTGAAACGCTCATGTTTCGCATGTTCGTCACCCAGCCGTGGGAGATATAAAGGGCGATTGGCGGCCTGGCAAGTTCAAGAAAGCGATTCACGCCATACGTTGGTCAACGCGAGCGATATCCAGCAAGCGCAGCTGAACGCGCTCCGCGCCACCCCACTGATCCAAGGCCAAAGTCCCCGCCAAATGAACCATCGCGCCGCGGGCTGCGCGAAGCGCATGCTCCAATGGCTGTCCGCTTGCGCGGAACGCGATCCCGTCGATCTTCGCCCCATCGCCCGCTTGGGCGCGCAGCCGAATGTGTCCGTTGCCCACCTCAGAGACATCGAGAAGTCGATGGGCCGGCAAAGCGAAAACGGGTTCGGCATTGCCGGATCCATACGGGCCGGCGCGCTCCAAAGCCTTGACCAGGGTCGGCGTCGCGCCAGCCGCGGTCAGAGCCGCGTCGATCAGGAGAGCCTGCTCCGCGCGGCCTTCGGCCACCTTTTTAGCCAGGGCGATTTCCAGAAAGGCGCGAAAATCCTCGACCCGCTCCGGTCGGATCGTAATTCCGGCGGCCATGGCGTGGCCGCCGCCCTTCACCAGAATCTCGGCCTCGACCGCCTCGCGGACGACGAAGCCAAGATCAACACCGGGAATCGAACGCCCCGATCCGGTCCCTGATCCGCCATTTGGGGAAAAAGCAATCGCAAAGGCTGGCCGGCGGAATTTGTCTTTCAGCCTTGAGGCGACAAGTCCGACGACGCCAGGATGCCAATCGTCCGAAGCGACGAGGATCGCCGCGCCAACGTCATCGGCGCCAAGTCTGGCGAGCGCTTGCGCCTCGGCCTCCTCCAGCGTCCCGCCTTCGAGCACCTGCCGCTCGCGGTTGAGGCGATCGAGCTCTCCCGCGATGCGTCGGGCGTCGGCCGGATCGGCGATGCTGAGGAGCCGTGCGCCGAGCGCTGCATCGCCGATCCGGCCACCGGCGTTGATGCGAGGACCAATCAGAAAGCCAAGATGATAGGGCCTTGGCGGTCCATCGATCTTGGCCACGTCAAAGAGCGCCGCAAGGCCCGGTCGCGCTCGCCGCCGCATGACCGCCAATCCTTTAGTGACGAAGGCGCGGTTGAGGCCGCTCAACGGGGCGACATCGGCGATGGTCGCCAGCGAAACCAGATCTAGTCCCGCAAGAAGATCCGGTTCCGGGCGAAAAGAAAAGAACCCCCGAGCCCGCAAGAGTCGATTGAGAGCTATCAGAGTCATAAATACGACGCCGGCCGCGCACAGCTGACCCAACTGTGAGAGATCATCCTGCCGGTTCGGATTGACGACGAGCGCGTCCGGCAACGTCTCCGGCGCCTGATGATGGTCGATGACAATCGGATCAAGGCCAAGGCGCCGCGCTTCGACAAGCGGCGCGTAGCTCATTGTGCCACAATCGACAGTAATCAGAAGCTTGGCGCCGGCTGCGGCCAATGTTTGTATGGCGGCGATATTCGGACCATATCCTTCAAAAATGCGATCGGGGATATAGACGACGGACGATATGCCGCAAGCCTCAAAATAATCAGCCAGCAAGGCGGAGGACGCCGCGCCGTCGACGTCATAATCGCCGAATATCGCTATTTTGTCGCCGCGCTCGACCGCATGTGCGATTCTGTCCGCCGCAGCATCCATGTCCTTCAGGCAGTGCGGATCGGGCAAGAGTCGCCGCAAACTCGGATCAAGATAATCTTCCGAGGTCTCGGGGCCAACTCCGCGGCCGGCGAGAATGCGGGAAAGAATGTCGCCGTGACCCTGCAGCTGGGCGATGGCGAGGGCTCGCGCCTGTCCGTTGGCGTCAAGCCGATCTCGCCAGGCGAGCCCAAGCGCAGAGCGCTGCACGCCAAGAAACGGACGGCTCGACGAGGTAATAGAATCGCTCATGGCTTATCTTAGCGGCTCGGCCGGCCCAGAGCGAGCCTTGACCGAAGCGACGCAGCGCGCGGGAATCTCAAAGATTCCCCATCGGCCGATAATCCAGCAGTTTTTCGATGCGCTCCAAAAGCCCGTCTCGGACGTTGCGATAAGCGTCGAGTACGCGCTCCCGCGAACCTTCGACAGCCGTTGGATCGAGCGTCGGCCAATATAACACTTCAATCGCAAGCGTCCGCGTGAACTCAAGCGCCTTGTGATGAGCCTCCGGCGAAAGGGTCACGATGAGATCGAAAGAACTGTCTTCAAGATCCTCAAAAGTATGAGGTCGATGCTTGCTCATGTCGATGCCAAGTTCTTCCATGGAAGAGACGGCAAAGCGGTCCGGTTCGCCCCGTTTCAATCCAGCTGAGGCAAAATAGATCTCTTTCCCAAAAAAGTGTCTCCCCAAAGCCTCCGCCATAGGTGACCGCACCGAATTTTGCGTGCAGGCAAAAAGGATGGATTGCGGACGATCCTTGACCCCGACCTTCATCTCGGCGGCGCCTTGGCGTCCCCTTCCAAAGGCATGGATCCTAGCCCTTCCAGTGCAATGCGGCGACTAGCGTGAAAATCCGGCGCGCCGTATCGATATCGCAATCGATTTTGCCTTTGAGGCGCTCTATCAGCATCTGGGCGCCTTCGTTGTGGAGCGCCCGCCGTCCCATGTCGATGGCCTCGATCTGTCCTGGCATCGCCGTTCTGATCGCGGCATAATAGCTTTCGCAAACAAAAAAGTAGTCTTTGAGCAACCCCCGCAAAGGCGTCAAGGAAAGAATATGCGCCACCAGCGGAGCGTTGCCTTCGTCGAGAATTTCCAGGACGAGCTTCGAATCCTGGAGGCCAATCTTGAGCGCATAAGGGCCGGCGTCGTGTCCAGGCACGCCAAAGCTGTTCTCTTCCAGTAAATCGTAGATCGCGATCTGGCGCTCGTGTTCCTTGTCAGCCGTGCTTCGGCCGATTGAGGCCTCGTCAAGCGTCACAGATACGAGCCGATTGCGGGCGCCGGGATCCGTTCCGCTCATGCTGACCCTTTATCGAGGCGGAGCGCGACAGAGCGCGCATGAGCGTCGAGGCCCTCGGCCCGCCCGAGCGCGATTGCAGCGGGCCCGAGGACGGAGAGGCTTTGAGCGACACATTTCAGGATCGACGTCTTCTTCATGAAGTCGAGGACATTTAGACCGGATGAAAATCGCGCGGAGCGCGCGGTGGGCAAGACATGGTTGGAGCCACCGACATAATCGCCAATCGCCTCCGGGGTATAGGCGCCAAGAAATATCGCGCCGGCATTTCGTATGCCAAGGCTCAGCGCCTCGGGGTCCGCCGTAACGATTTCAAGATGTTCAGGCGCCAGACGATCCGCCAGCGGTATGCTATCCCGCAAGTCGGCAACAAGAATGATCGCGCCAAAATCGCGCCAGCTGGCGGCGGCGATTGCCTGGCGCGGAAGCGACGCCAATTGACGCTTCACAGCGGCTTCGACAGCGTCGGCAACGCTTGCATCGTCAGTAATCAGGATCGATTGAGCCGCCGCGTCATGCTCGGCCTGGGCGAGGAGATCGGCCGCGATCCACTCTGGGTTAGCGTGCTTGTCGGCGATGATCAAGACTTCGGACGGTCCAGCAATCATGTCGATGCCGACGGTCCCAAAAACGCGGCGCTTGGCGGCCGCGACATATGCATTGCCTGGACCGACGATTTTGGCGACCGGCGCGATCGTCCTCGTGCCATAGGCCAGCGCCGCGATCGCTTGCGCGCCGCCAATGCGATAGACCTCATCGACGCCAGCAAGTTTTGCCGCCGCCAAGACCAGCGGTTTGATTTCGCCTCCCGGCGCGGGCACGACCATAACAACACGTTCGACGCCGGCGACCTTAGCCGGGGTCGCATTCATCAACACCGACGAGGGATAGCTTGCGGTCCCCCCAGGCACGTAAAGCCCGACAGATTCAATCGAGCGCCAGCGCCATCCGAGTTCAACCCCCAGTTCATCCGTGAAGCGCTCATCGTGCGGATACTGCCGCTCGTGAAAGGCGACGATTCGTGTGTGCGCCAGCCTGAGCGCGGCTAGAGCTTCCTCATCGCAGAGACCGAACGCAGCATCAACGTCGGCGGAGCTGACGCGCAATCCCAGTCCAGCGAGGTCAACTTTGTCGAATTTTCGCGAATAGCTGATGAGCGCATCGTCTCCGTTCGCGACAACATCGGCGATAATCCCCTGCACGAGTTGATCGACGTCTTCGGCCGCCTCCCTTTTCATGGCGAGAAGCGCCTGAAAGGAAACGCTAAAATCCGCTCTCCTGGCATCCAGCCGCAAGGGCATAAACCGATCTCCTCAATCTCTGCGCAGCTTTTACGTCGACCCGTGTAGCCGTCTGCGCAGAGGGTGGCAACATTTTGGCGCGCCCTTTCGTGCTCCGCCCAGAACACGCGTCCAGCGACGCTTTCGTAACAAAGCATCACGAGCGCCATCAGCCGGGAGGGGGACCGTGCGAAGGGTTGTTTGCAACGGCCGGAGCTTATAGCAATCTTTCGATTTTGACCGAAAGGCTTTTTTGGCCTTCTCAAGGCGCAAAAAGCCCGCGGTGGCGCTTGAGCTTCACGCGATTCAGTCTAGTTTATTTCTCTGATCGGGATGAAAGCGCCACAACATGTTAGTTGTAAATAAATAACAACTGGTCTATTTTGTTGTATTTCATTTATTATAGCGCATATATTACAATTTTACTTATATAATAAGCGTGGATAAGTGGCCCAGCGCGGGAACAAGGCTCCCACCTCTCGCGTGCAATAGGGCTAGGATGGTGCAGAAACCCTGCCCCGGCCGAGAGTCGATGCACCCGGATTACCGATTGCTGGGTTGCGTGGATACAGCTTGACCGAATGGTGACGCCAGATTGATCCAACGCTGTCTTTTTGGGTTTGTCGCGCTCGCCCCGCGCGCCTCTTCTACGGATCGGTTTGAAGCTAGCGCAAATTCCAGCAGCAACCTGGATGATCGGGATCAACCTTTCCGCCAGCGTTCAAGTCGCACTTGTAGAAATTCCGAGGACAGACCGCTTTGTAAGGACGGCCTGCCGCGGGACTCCAGCAGCAACCGGGATTGGCCGGATCAATCCGTCCGCCTTCATTCAAGGAACACGCATAGTAATTTGTGCGGCATTCCTGGGCGTTCACAGCACTTGCGTTTCCCAACATGGTGATAATCACCGCGACAAGCGTAGTCAGGACCCCGAAGATTTCACAGCGCATGACGAGCCCTTAACGACTTCGGTTCCCACGGATCAGTGCACGGACGACACCCTTGCGCACTCCTCTTACTAAGAGCGCGCATAATGCGAAAATCAAGAAGATCGCATGAAAAATG
Organism: Methylocella tundrae; assembly: GCF_038024855.1. NCBI lineage: Bacteria > Pseudomonadati > Pseudomonadota > Alphaproteobacteria > Hyphomicrobiales > Beijerinckiaceae > Methylocella > Methylocella tundrae. Next base: position 3,085,904 of record NZ_CP139089.1, on the reverse strand, counting down.
TCAACGGTTTCTGAAATAGTTGCGATCATTTACGCACAAACGGTTGTACTTATTGAAAGATACTTCAGAAAAAGGGCATACTGAAGTGTTTACACGGGTAACCAGACCTTGCAGCCCAATTTTGACGTCGGCTCATGGCGTGCAGAGGCCGCTTGAACCGCCGAGACAAAGCGGCAGCCCGCTACCTTCAGACCACCCCTGCTCATATTCCAATTCCGCGACTCGCTTTCGCCTCTTCGAGCGCTTTGGTCAGAGCGTTGACCTTTGCCTCGAGTTTCTGAATTTCCTGTTGCAGATCGTTGACGTGCTTTTCGTATCCTTCGATCAGCGTGCGGATGCGTGCGTCGATCAGGACAGCCATCGGCGGCTGGCGATTGATCATGGCGACGATGATCGTCCCGAATACCCCGAGAGCTGTTCCGATGCTCCCGGCGCCGATTGTCGTCCACATGGCGGCGTCAGGGTCGGCCATTGGCGGCATGCTCCTCTTTCGCTGGGCGCCCGCAGATGATCTTGGTCCAAAGGCCGTCCTGGCCGCGCGGATCGCTCGCGGCCGTCGTCAGGCCCGCCATGGCGCATTCCATGAGCGAACCGGCAACGACCTCGCGGACGTCGATTGCGGTTTGCCGCGTGCAATCTTCCTGCGGCGTCGTGGCGAGGCAGGTGAGAATCAGGACGATGAGTTTCATTTCGCCTTCCCGAGCCAGGAGGAGACGTTGCTTGTCCCGAGCGTCACGGCGTGAACCAGAAAGAAGCTGGAGACGATCGCCCATTCGAACGTGTCATAGGGCGCGGGCAGCTTGGCGACGCCGAAAAAGGGCGCCCCCATGAAGAGCTTCGACGCCAGAATGGTGTCGATAAAGATCAGCCCGAAGTGCAGCGCGGGGGGAACGCCCGCGATCAGCATGATCAGCCGGTTGATCGGCTGGCCGTAGACCTGGACTTTCAGCGCGTTCAGCTGAACGTCGCTGATCAACGCCTGCTGCAAGACAGAGGCGTCGGCGGCGGCGCCGGCCGCAAAGCCCTGCTCCCTGATCGTCAACGTGTTGGTTTTGTAGTCCGTCCACGTTTTCGCAAGAGTCGTCAGCGCGCCGCCGAGAAGTGAATTCAGAATGGGAAGAAGGATCGCCAGCATCGGCTCAATCCTCCTTTTTCGGCTCGATCTTGGCGGCCGCCGCTATGCCGAAGATATGCGTCACCGTCATCAGCAACATGATGGCGCCGCTGATCTTCAGGGCGATGTCGGCGGTGAAAAACGCCGAGAAGTCGACGAGATGCAGTTGTTCGAGCGCGCCGGGCAGCGCCGTCACCAGAACGCCGATGAGGCCGGAGAGAGGCGTCTTGAGGCCAAGGAGCCAGAGCTTGATCTTCTGCCAGCGGGTCACGCCGTCGGTTTCAATCTTGGCGATGATGTCGGCCGTGACGCGAAACTTTTGCAGCTCCGGCAGGATGATTCCGAAGAAGACGCCGAAGCTTGCGACGGTGGCGAGCAAAAACCAGAACATGGGGATCTCCAATTGTGATCGCGCTCGCGAAAGTGACCTTTCGCAAAGCGGCGGAATCGGGCGAAAACTTTCGGATTAGGATTTGGCGGGAGCGGTCGCCGGCGCCGCGGCCTTCGCGGCGGCTTGTGCTGCGTCCGCCGTCTGGGCCGCGGCGGCGTTGGCGAGAATTGTCGCGCGCTGGCCCTGCCGCCAGGCGTTGTAAGCCGCAACAGCCGCGACGGCGACGATTGCCGCCACAACGGCAATCGTCGCCCACAGATGGCTGCCAGTCGCGTGCGCCCCGGCGCCGGCGGCCGCTGCGATCGGCGCTGCCGATTTGGCCGATTTGGAGTTAGCCTTTTGCTGCGCCTTCGCGCTCACGGCGTTCGGCGCGATCGGCAGACCAGCCATCTTGAGGCTTGCCGCCTCGATGCGCGCTACGCGCGCGCCCCAGCCACGGCCAAACGCCCGCCAGGTCGTGAGGCCGTGCAAAAACGACAGCCGCGCCGTTGCGATGTTCTCTATGACTTTGGCGAGCGGCGGCGCAGCGGCGTTCGCCGTGACGATCGCGGCTCTGGCCTTCGCCGGCCCCGAGTTCACGGCGTAATCGAACGCGGACAGATCCTCGCCATGCCGCAGTTGCTCGGCGCCGATCGCGTCCCAATAGCCGGTGCGATAAAGATCCTGCAGCTCGCTCTCTGAAATCAGCGAGACGCTTTTCGGCTGCAGGCGCTTCGCCGCGCGATACTGATCATAGCGCGCCTGCGTCACCCCCCGATTGGTGTTGCCGCCGGGATCGCGCGGATCGTTCGATTCGCCGCCCTCTTCCCTCAGCGTATAGGGTAGGCATATGCTGAATTTTCCGATGGCCATGACGAGCTCCGGATATGAAAAAGCCGCCCGAAGGGGCGGCGGAAGGAAGAGGAAGCGGTCAATCTTGTGAGGCGCCCTGCGTTACGCCTTGCCCATGATGGCGGTCAGCACCCCATCGGCCATGCGGTATCCGAGATGGGTATGGCCCGCGACATTCGGGTGAGGGCTACCCGAGACCGCGAAGTAGAGGTCCGAGTTTCCGTCCCCGGCGGGCGCGGCGACCGAGCCGGACCCGGTGAAGGTTGGGCCGGCGGGATCGGTGACGATCGGGACATAGATGATGTTCGGATCGTTGAGGGCGGATAAATAGGCCGAAAGCGACGCCTCCCAGGAAGCATGCGCCGCCGCCAACGCGCCGCCCGCGCTTCCGATGACGCCGAACACAAGGACCGGAAGGGTCGCCGAATAAGCCCTCGCCTGTCCTATGCAGGACGCGAGGCCGGGCTGCGACGCGGCCCATCCGAAGGCCGAGTCGTCATTGATTCCGGCGCAGAGGCCAATGATGTCCGGGCTCCAGTTCAGCGCGTCGAACATATGCTCCTGCATCCGCAGGCCGGCGCCGTTGTTGTTCGCGGCATATCCAGTGCCGCCATTGCCCGCCGGCCGGTAATCGCTGATGCCGAGGCGGTCCGCCATGACATGCCCGAAGCCGTCGCCGGGAACCGCGGGGGTTCCCGTCATCGTGTCGAAAGTGATGCTGTCGCCCATCTGGATGTAGCGGATGTGATCGACGCTCGATACCGCATAGAGGCCCTCTGTCGGGCCAACATCGACGCCGTAGAATGCGGTGTTACTCTGCGTTTCAATTGATATGCGCCGACGCTGGCGACCTCCGACGCTCGTGAAATCAACAAGGGTGAGGCTGGGCGACGCCGCACTGGAGACGATCGGCGAGAGGCTCACATATTTGCCATCCACAATCAGGCGAAAATTCGAGCTGCCGGTCGTCCCGACCAGGAATTTTGCGGAATCCGCGATAAAGGTATGCCGCCCCGACGATGCGGCGATATTTGGATTGGAGCCCGCGTTGCCATTGCCGGTCGGGAATACCGTTGTGCTCGGCAATCTCAGATAGTTTGTGGCATACCAAGTTGTCCATCCCCCGGTCGAATAGAAGATATTTTGATTCGCCAGAGCGGTGTAAACTTTCGAATATCCCGCCGTCGTCGCCGCCGCCTGATTGGCGTACGCGCCTGCCGTGATCGTCGGCGGGTTCGCCATAAGCTGCGGCAGACCGGTCGTTGGGTCAATCATATGGGGGTGATTGTCCTTCGCCACGCCCGCGACGCGGCGGATTTTGGCGTAGATGGTTTCGCCGGAAGCAACGTTCGCTGGAAGAGCGCCCATTTTCTTAGCCCTCCCAGGCGGTGAATTGCTGGAAAGCGACCTGCCCAATTACGGATATAGCGTTGCTTGGAACGCGATTCGCAGCCCACTCATACCCCCCGCCGCTTGGGTAGAACGTAGTGGTGCCGAGTGAGCCAAATGCGGCCGCGCCGGAAAGCGATACGCCCAGATTCGCGGAGGCGCTTTCGTTGCGGATGGCAAGATACTGACGCCCGGCGTTCGACGTCGCGACCTGAGTCGAAAGGGGCGTGAAAGTCGCAAGATTGACCGTCGCACCCACCCCCGACCCCGATGTTGAAGTCGGCGTCACTGGATTGGTCACGGGCGCCGCATAGACGCCCGGCGTTGTGACCCCGAGAGCTAAGATCGCCATCTTGAGGTTGACCACCGCGCCCGTGAGGCCACCGCCCGTGACCGGCTCCGAGGCCAAATTCGTCGGATTTACGGTGTAATTGCCGGCAACGCTGATGGAGCCGATCGCCGTGAGCACGCCACCAGCGATCGTGCCCGACAGCGTAAACCTAGTGCCGGTTCCGGTCGTGCCCGTCAATGTTACGGCGCCGTTGGTACCGCCGGACCCCGCATTGACTAGAGTGGGAACCGCACCGAGCTGCGTACTCTGCACATTGAGAACCGCCGGCGACGAAACGCCGGCGCTCATCGGCAGGGTGAGCGTGTCGCCCGGAACCCAGCCTTGCGTTCCGATCGACTGGACGGTCGCCGAGGCCACCCCACCGTTGATATAGCCGGAGCGATCGGTGACCGAGATTGCCGCATCCCCAGACTGGATCGCGCTGAGGATGGCGGCTAGGCTGCTGATTTCAGCGGTCTGATTAGCGGCGGTGGCCGCGCCTGTTGGAAGCGGCAGCGCCGATGCTGTGACTGCAATGGCGGCTTGATCCGTCGCCAATGCGACTGAAATACTGCTTGCAGTCACAGCAGGCGCATTCGGCAACGTGTTGATCGTTGCGCCAGATCCAGGAGTGACGTCTAGTGTCGGTAAAGCCATTGCTCAGCTCCACATTAGGCTGCGAGCGCAGCGATCAATCCACTATTCAGAGGATTGCTGAAATCCAGATTGACCACGCCGGCAGGCGCGGTAACCGTAAACGATCCGGCACTCTCATCGATTTCGACGCTGAAGCGGTGCGGCCCCGGCGTAAGCGTTCCCGTCGGAATTGACCAGGCGCCCGTTGCATCGGCGATCGTCACGCCGGCCGGCGTCGCCGCGCCATCGATGTAAAGCCGCACTCCGACGCCTGCGGAAGAACCTTTCGGAGTTTGCACGACGCCGCTGACGGCGCCAGATGCATAGGCCGAAGTTGTCGCCGGCGGGAGCGCTCCTGCGCCATCAGTCCATCCGTTTGCTTCGAGCGTCGGAACGTCGAAAGTCGGCACGACGATCGCGACGCCAGGCATGCTCTCATAGAGGCGGCCGTTGACGATCACAGCGTTACGGCGGCCGTCCTCCGGAGGCATCAGGAATTGTGTCATCATGCGATTTGACCCCGGCGACGAAAAAACAAAGGCCCGCCATCACGGCGGGCCTTGAGGCGGATCTTGCAATTATCAATTCAATGCTTCGATAATAAGCTGGCTTAATTTGATCTGGTTCACTCCAGTTCCCGCAGAAGCCCACAGCGTCGAGACTTCGAGAGCAAGCACGCCATTTGTCGGAACAAGGACAGGCATTGGCGTCACACTTGTGTTGGTCGCACTGCCAACACCGCTTGGGATTGACGATAGCGCACATTCGATGCCGGATGCGCCAGAAGGATCTGCGATAGCCTGGATAAGCCAGGACACCGCCGCCTGCACGTTCGTCTCTCCGGGATTTGGCGTATATCCGCCAGTCTGGCCGACAATCACGGAGCCCAATTTGATCTTATGGGTTAGAAGAGGCGGCGCTGATCCCACCGTCACCCGATAGTGCGCCGAGACGCGAATGGCTCTCCCCGCTCTCAGGAAGTTAGGCGGAATCGAAAATGCTAGTGAATAATCATGGTCCAGCCCGGCTCCAGAAGAGGAATCGTTGACGTCGCCACTATTTTGAATAGACAGCGTCCTTTGCACAATGCCATCGATCCAAGTAGACCCATCGGCCGACGTCTTGAGATGGAAGTTGTCATCTCCGCAGAGCCCCATCTCAGCGCGCCCCGAATACCCAGTCTGATAGAGTAACGAGGCGGTGTCCGTATCTGCGCTCTTGTTGACCTTGAACTGTACGCCATGGCCAATGTTGTCAAAAAGGACCGCCGAGGATTTGACCGCAAGCTTGTTCGTTACGTCAAACGACGTGTTTACGCCAACCCCTGGCGCATTCTGCAGACTCGGCACCTCCGAGAGAAGAGCCACCGGATGCCCCCCCCGCGGTGGCGCCATCATGAACTTGTACTCGCCATGCGGTTGTGTCGACGAGCAATTCCCCCACCGCACCGACATATGTGGAAAGGAAGGAAGCCGCTTCGCGGCGCCTTTTGACTTGAACGCTCATGCTGATGCCAATCCCAAATCGATAGTGATCACATAAGGATCAGAGGCTACGCCGAAATCATCAGATTCATTGACGCCGGAGGCCGCCGATCCATAATCAAGGGCTGCCCCAACCCCAAGCGCCTGAGCCACCGGTCCGCTTATACCGGACCCAACTGGAGTGTACGTGTATACCGCGCAGGTCGACAAATCTTGCACGGACGCGCCGAAGATATTAAAGCTCGGGAATTTCAAATAGACCGGCATCCCAACGAAGGCGGCTGGCAGCGGATACTTGAAAATCGCGTCATCGAGGCGAGCGAAAGGCGCGTTCACATTGTGGGATGACGCGACAGAGCCATAAAGTCCGCGCTCCAAATAGGTCAGCGCGTAGGCGTTGGCTGCTGTGAGGGTCGCCGTTTGGTAAGAGAACAGCTCATGATCAACAATGCAGAGCGTTACTCCGTTCCGAGCGTCAGCGGCTGTGCCCGACGCAAGAGCGCCGCCGCTCCCTGCAAGGTCCACCGAAATCGCGTTTGCGACATCCGGATTGCTTCCGGTTGGTGCGGGCGCCGAAGCCGTTAATACGCCCTGGCGCGAAGGTCCGCTGATCTTGCCGATCTGCGCGTAGGTGGCGTTGTCTGTCGAAAGATAAACAAGCGCTCCGCCCCAATAGGGATCCGCCGCTCCCGCGGACCCCTCGGGCGTCGCCAGCGTCGTCGCCACGATCGTAGCGCCGATTAACTCGGGCGCGTTAGCTGAAGCCGACAAGCTTTCGAGTCCGGTGGCGAGCTCTACATCCCAGACATAAAGGCCGCTTCCGGGCGCGCCAGCATACGAAATCGTCCCGATGGGGTCCGCGAGACACAGTGAAAAAGACGGCACGGTGGAAGCGGCTTTGAGTGGAACCGACGCCGAGATCACTTTAAATCCACGAGCCCCTTCAACAATAGAGACCGCTGAGAATGCGCCCACCGTGCTTTGCGTGGCGGTCATTCCGGTCAGATCAAAATCACATTGGTTGACCGCCACGCCATCATTTGCACGCAAGCTGACGGCATTGCGTTCCGCAGCCTGAATCAAAATGGTGATGGTAGCTATATCGCCTATGGCGCCAACTGGTCCATTCCACCTCGCTTCATGATTCCCCGTCGTTCCGTCCTCAGCCAGCTTATATATCGGCGCGAGGCCACCGGAGATGGCGATCCACACCTCCGCAACGCCGTTCGTCAGATCCGGCGGCGGTTCGAATATGATGACCTGATTGACCGGCGAGGGAGATACGCCATGATCCAAGGCCGTATTCGACCCCGCCTGCACGGGATAAGCCGCCGCAGTTGCAGCTCCTCCTGTGAAGTCCTCAGCCGTAAGGCTGAGAATCCCAGACCCATCCTCTTCAATGGATACAATGCGTACAGGAAACTTATTCATTCCCAGGCCTACGTCACTAATCGCGACGAGATCCATCGGTTCGAGCAAACAATACTCGAATCCCAGTTTGAATTGGTAAGTGTTTCTAACGTACAGACTGCGCTGAAGAAGTAGCTGCGCCGATATTCGACCAATCGAGGGCTCGCAAATCTCATGCGCCGTGATCGAGGAGTCCATGTGGAGCCCATACAGCTCTATTGCGTTTTGATCCCACACTTGAACGGGCGTCGCATCATACCAATTGTTCCGGTCGAGGGTTTCAAGGGTCACCCAATTCTTTGCGGTAAAAGGGTCGCTTCTTACGACCTCAACAGGGTCGGCGTCGTCGCTGATGACGAAGTCATCATCCGCCAGATCGTAGATCGGCGTGACGTTCGGAATGAAGGAAACGCCGCTCTGCGTTAAGGGAGCGTCACCATAGGTGATGAATTTCAATTTGCCGCCGGACCACACAGCGGCGGTATTGGTCAATTGAAGCCACCGGCTGAGGATGCTGCTTGCCGCTTCCTGGTTGGCGAGCACGGGGGAAAGGGCAAGGTGCGCCGCAGTACAGTAGGCCTGGTATGACGAGCCTCCCGAACCGCCCAGCAGAGTTGTCGAGTCGATGCTAGCTGCTGGAAAGCCGACGCCATATTGTGGATTAGTTAGAAGATCCTGGATCACGAGCGCCGGATTCGCGTCCCACGAGTTAATGAGCCCTGTCCCTACGAGTAATCCATGCACGTCGAAGGAAAGCGAAGGCAAGCTGGGGCTAGACCCAAGGTCAAACGACGCCGTGGCGACATAGGCAAGTCCGCCATACGCCAGATCTTGTCCGGGAAAGGAAGCCGTCAAATATCCCCAAGGGGTCTGGGGCATCGAGCCGTAGAAGAGCCCTAATCCGAGATTCCACAGATATGTAATGGACTGGCCGCTCCACACGCCGCCAACGGCATTGATTGGGCCTTCGCACAAGCCGAGGGCGAAGCCGCATCTGTAGTCATAGCCGCTAATGGATCCGCCACCTTTCCCTGCCTTCGTCTTCTCCGTTGTATAGCTGAACCCTCCGGTCCATATGACGTTCGGCGCAATCTTGTTAGCGCCGTAAACAATTTGGATCGGAACAGCCGAGCTGGACGTCTGGATTTGAAGACCCGTATAGAGCGGGATTTGCGATGTAGTTTTCCTCTGGCGCAGGAAGCTCACAATTATTCTCCTTTCCAGAGACTAAAATACCGTCTTGGCCTCTTCGGCTCGACCAGCTGAGCGTTCCGCCTCACCTCTTCTTCGAAAACGACGCCGTATGGCTGGAACGCATGAACAATCGTGATCGGATTTTCTTCCGTCACAATGGCTCCATGACTAAAGCATCGGCCATATTTAAAGACGACGATGTCGCCCAACCGCGGCGCCGCTATCTCTTTGCACGTCTTCACTATGAACCCAAGATAGCGCTCAGCGCTCCGATGCAAATGCCAATCTTCCGGATAGGGCCGCGGATCGAAGGGCGGCACGAGCCCAAGATCAACATACACCCGGACGAGCAGCATACCGCAGTCAACGCCGGCTCCCAGAATGTCCGCACATGAATGATAGGGCGTGCCAATCCATCTGCGCGCCTCCGCTACGATCCGGGCGCGTTGGCAATCGTCAGTATTCATGTCTACAACGCATAAGTAGGTGGCGGGACGTAGGGAAACCCTCGAAAATTCGCAACATTGCCAAACTTGGCTTGGCAGGTCGCTTGCGTATGATCACACCCTTGGTAGACCGTGAATGCGTCTCCAGCCGCTGGAACATTGAGCAGCGGCGCGCTTAGATAGAGCGTTGCCGCATCAGCTGATTTTACATTCGCAGTCGCGCCCGTATTCACGCCTGATGAGAAGGTAAGTGTTCCCTGAGCGTAAGCGCTGCTAGACCCTGACCAGAGAATCTTCAATTGTGTCGATCCATCGCCAGCCGTTGCCTTCGCGCCGTGCGCTTTTTTTATCAACCCACATCCGGAGTCATAGAGGACGTGCTGGCAGTTCGGCGCATAGAGATTTCGCGGCATGTTTACGTCCAGCAGGACGAGATCAGAGTTCACAGTGATCTTCGCACTGGTGCGCCCGACACTGTCGACGGTTCCCACGCGGCCTTTGAATAGAACAACGCTTCCGACCGGCGCCTCCGTCCATGAAGTCAGAAAGGCTCGTTCGCGCTGAACTTCGGCGCCATCGAGGATTCCATTTCGAATGGCTTGCAAGAACGGAATACCGCCGATGGTGTCAGTCGGCTGCGCCGCCAGCGTGATCTGTTGCTGATCTACCTGGAGGCCCACTTCGCATTTGAAAGTCAGTCCATCGACCAACACTGAGTTCGCTGCGAAGATTGCGCCATTGAGCGCGATAGGAACGTCCGCGCTCGTATAGGTGAGAATCAGACCAGTCTGCAAAATGAAGGTATAACAATCAGCGACGAGAGCTAGCGAGTCACGTTGTGAGCGCAGGCCATCGAGAAAGGCCATCAAGGCTTGTGACGTAGCTCTCATGGCTTCACCGATCTAAATTTCAACGACTGAACTTGCCAGAGCCCGGCCATAAAATTCTCAAAGTCATTCTGATCATCGAGAAACCTGCATTCGAATGCGAAGATGAAATCCGCCGAGATGAACACATTACTCGCCGGAGGCGCCAAGAAAGTCAGATTATTGGGCGTTGATAAGGTCCATCCACCTGTTTGGCGCGCGCCGTCCAGGTAGACGTTCTGAACAGAAAGCACCCACCCGACAGGCTCCGTAAAGCCCCCCAATGTTCGGACGAATGGAAAAGCCGTCGTAACGCCATCGCCAACGGCAATGGCCTGTCCAACCATAGCGCTGTCACCCGGATCCGTGTAGAGGAAGGTGCCGAACTGACCCTGGCATTGCAAATAGAGCCCTAGCAAACTTTGGAGGGAGTTCGCGCCGAGCCCGGGAAGCGCCGAGGTCGAAGCGAGGCCTTCAAAAGTCAATTCGAATTCATAGAGCGGATAAGTGTAGAGTGGCGTTCGCGCTTCCCTGCCAGAAGAGTTGCTGACGATTCGGGTCGAGAATGTTGGTCGCTTGTGGACAGACCATGCTTGTCCAGGCAACGTGGGAAAGGCGGCCGGCGTCATACCTTTACAGTCCTCAGAACCACCGTTTTAGCCTGCCAGATTTGGTTCATGAACGCCTCCAGATCTGCTTGGTCGTCTGCAAAGCGACAAAGAACAGTCGGACCAAGGCCGAGCGCGGGTGAAACAGGAAACGCAAAGGGCGTTGTCTGCCCGCGCGCTGATTCATAGAACCCGGCCAACACTTCCAAGTCATGATGTACGTCATCCATACGCAAGGCATCGAATGAGAGTTCGATTTCCCAAACAGCCGTCGCCATTCTCGCCACCCTGCTGGCGCGACCCGAAGCGCGCTCGGTCGCGACCGTCGAAAAAGAGGGCTTGTAATGCACAGACCAGCTCTGCCCGTTCAATGTCGGAAAGCTCGGCGGACTCGCCGGCGTTGGCGCTAGATCCAGAACCGGCGGGGGTATGAAAGGCCCCTTGCCGCTCAGCCAATTGCCGGAGGGCCAGTTGGCCGCATCTCCCCAGACATCGCTACGCGCAGGAAATGCAGGAAAAGGGCGCGCATCCCAGTTCCACGCTGACATGAAGGTCGGCTCGATCATCTTTACGCCGGCGGCGGACGTCTCGTTCTGCCCGTCCTCTACCCAATATTCATAGATCGCCTGCAACGCCAACAGTGTGAGATTTGCGTCTTCCGCTGGGGCATATCCGCCGACCTCGGCCGGTTGCCAGACTGACCAGAACGGCGTCGCGCTCTCGCTGGACTTTGCGTCAAAGAACACATTCGGCTGATTGGTTGCCCGATCGCAGGTCGGGAAGCCGTATTCGGTGAAGGTAATTGGCTTCGATTGCGCGGTCCATGCCGTGCTCGGCCCGTGTGCCGCGAAGCCATTTCCGTCGCCGTCATCGTAGATCGCCCGGTGCGAATTATTCCACCACCAGCGCAATTTCTTGTTCGCAAGTAGTTCCTGGTTTGCGTAATAGGGTTGGCGGTCCTGTGCGAGTCGGTCGCCACGTGGAAGTGAGACCCGGAGGTCCGTGCCGTTGGGATCGAGTCCCCGCCCCAGATTTGTGCTGTCCCCATAGAACCAATTGAATTTCTCTCCGCCTTCGATATTCGCTTTCAGATAGGCTTTACTCGTGAGCGTCGGCGGTCCGGTGAGACCAAGGCCAACGCTGGAGACGTCAGGAGGCGGCCAGCTTGATGGCCGCGGCGACGCCCAATTGCCGGCGTCTATCCCGCCACCCCCGGTGGTCCAATCGCTCAGAGGAAGATAGTTGTCAAAACAGACGAGATCGATATTCTCGTGAGCCCACAATTGATCGAGATGTGGCCATTGCCCGTCGGCGGCTGGATGCTGATAGCCCATCCACGCGGACCAATCGGCCGCGTAGGAAATGAGATTATGCAAGCCGGTCTCGTCTTTGGTCAGACCGGCCTGGTCGAACACGGAGCGGACGTCGTCGCACAAAGTCATGAGACCCGAGACAAAAGGATAATCCCAGACCGCGGCGCCCGACGCGTCACGAGTTCCAGCCTTGGTCCAGGCCGGCCCACGAATTGTCTCAAGTCCGCGAAGCTCGGATCCGAGCAGGAAGAGATCGACGCCACCCCCTACAACGCAGAGGTTCGCATAGTGCAAAATCATCCGCCTGAATGAATAGTCCGTCGTCGCGCCGGTGTAGGCGACCGTAAGATTGGCCGTATCGCGCACGAATTGTGCCGCCGTCGCGGCTCCAAGAAAGTTTGCGGCCGCGGCCGAGGCGCCAGATGAGACATCATCGGATTGATAGGCAATGCGCCCGCGCCAGGGAAATCCTGGCGCATCCATTAACAGGAAAGGGTAGAAAACCACGCGCAATCCCCGCGCCTTCATATCGCGGATACAGCGCACGATAGATTGGTCGGAGGGAGTGCCGCCATAATTGAATGAAGCGCCATTCGAGGAAATCGGGATAAGCTCCGGCGAAGTCTGCGTCAGCCCGGAGCAGCGCCAGACATCTGGCGCCCACCCGGCGCCGTCCCACTTCTCGAACACGCCGCCAATGTAGGTTGTGGACGGATAGATCCTGCAGCTCGACGCGTCGACCGAATCGCCGAACCACGCGACGACGATCGCGACCGTTTCGCAATCCGGAAATTCAGCCTGCAATTGATCAATAGAATAATCCAGATCTGTCCTTTGTCCGCCGGAGGCAAAGTAGGTGTTAATCGGAGTTAAGGCCAATTCGGTCACGCGCCTGCCAAGATATGGCGTAGCGTCATAGGTCCACTCCCCCGTGGCGGGGAGCAGATTGACTCCTTTGATATAGCCCATGTGATATAGCCCATGTGTCAGACCGCGCCGCCGATTTTGCTGAGTCCGAGGTGCGAACCGGTGCGCACGCCATCATTGATCGTGCGCAAGATTTGTCTCCCGTTGTTTTTGAAAAATTGTCTCACTCCCGAGGCGTCGATAGCCTGGACGCTAAAATTCGTCGAATGATGAACGTGCACGGTTCCGGCGCCGCCCGCTCCGCTGGACAACGCATTTCGCAAGGCGCCCGCCGGTCCTGCCGGAACAATCATTTCGCCCTGATGCACCTGTGCGATCATATCGCTTGGCAGGCTCCATGCGCCGACTGCGAAAGAGGCGAGCCCTGTTGCAACGCTCAGAACCGTGGCTTCGCCGGCCGCGGCGGGTCCGGCGGCCGCCGGCCCCATCACCGGCGCAAGAAAGCCGAAAATCCCGGCAAAGGCCTCGCCCGCGGACGCGGTAATGCTTTTCAGCACATTCGAGACGATGCTCGCGTTGGAGGCCACCGCCGCGGTGCTTTCAAATCCGGCCCGCGCAGAGGCGCCGGCGGCGACGGCGCTGGTCTGCGCCGTCTGCGCGGCCGTTGTCGCAGCCGTATTCGTCGCCAGACCGGCGAGCCAGTCAGCTACGAATCTCACACGCGCCGCAATGAAAGATTGGACGATCGACAAAGCGACGCCTTGAGCGGCCTGTCCGAGCGTCCGCTGCCCTTGAACCAGGCCCATCATGGAGTTTGTTACGCTTGATCCAATCTGCTCGAAGGTGCGCTTGTAATCAGCGTAAATCTGCTGGTTGACCTGGCTTTCGATCTGCTGCCGCTTTAGTGCCGACTGGCTCGCAAGTTCCTCGATTTGGCGCTGGACCGCCGCATAGGCGAGCGTTCCTTGTTGATAGTCGCCTTGAAGAACTTGAAGATGCTGCGCCTCGATGTTTTCGCGTTGCTTTTCTGACGCTAACAGGCTCGCAAGCTCTTCCTGCCGCGAGATCTGCCCTGTTTGCGCCTGCTGCTTGATCAGCGAGGATTGCAGCGCAACGCCGTTGAGGGCGATATTATAGCGCCCCTGCTCCGTCTGGTGCGCAATTGCAAGCTGAGTGTCGCTGGCGGCCTGCGCCGATGTAATTGTCTGCGTGGCATTGGCCGCATAGGCTTGCGACAGGGTGGCGAAAGAAGCATTTATTTGCGTCGCGCCGCTGCGGAACGCCCCCGTGGTCGAGTCTACAGCGCTCGACGCCTGCCGCAAGCCTTTTTGCAAATCTCCGACGTCAGCGGTAAATCGGATGGAGACATCATCAGTCATGCGCAATGATCCTTACATGATTTGCTCGCAATCGTGACTGAACGAACGAGGCGATTTTGTAACGTCGGCCAGATCGCGCGCAATGCTTCGCGGGACGCGACGGTGATTGCTGGACGAGCTTCGGGAATTCACCCGCCTTCCGCCGCGCGCACGAACCCATCCGGATATCGTGCGATCAAGCCGCCGATTCCGCTCGGGTCGGCGGCGCTCTTCGATGAAACAACCTGAGGCTTGCGTTCGATGCGATGAACGCATTTCAGGATCTCATGCGCCGGCGGATAGTCACGCCAGTAGGAAAAAAGCGCTAGGATATCGTGCAGCGTCATCTCGTCGATCTCGGCCGGTGTATAGCCGCAGGCGGTCATGAGCCGGGCGTAGATGTGATCGAAGTCTATGCGGGCGGCGGCATCGCATCCGCCGCGCCCGCTCAGGCTTCCCCCGCGCCGGCGTCTCCTTCTGCCGACGAAGGAAGAAATCCGCCGAGACGCAGGATAGCCGCCATCGCGGCGGCAATTTCGGGGGACGTCGCCTCGACGTCTCCAAGCGACGCCGCCGCCTCGGCATGATCGCGCCGCAACGCGATCGCAACGATCGCCATCGCGGCGGCGACATTGCCTTTCGCTTCTGATGCATTCGCCATGAGAACTGGTTCGATTTCCTGTACCTGGCGCAGCGTCAAGGGCCTGATCGGCCATTCACGCTCGCCAAGCCTTATCATCTCGGTGCGCATGCGCATCAGGAAGCCTCCGCGAAGGACCAGGTCATCACATTGCCGGCCGGGTCGGCAAAGCAGGAAAAGTCAAATTCCGGCATGACGAAATCCTCCAGTTTGGTCTGGAAGCTCAGCTTGCTCGAAGTGCAATTATTGAGTTTCAGCGAAAGGGCCTGGCCCTGGAACGTTGTGTAGAACACCGCCTGGAAGGTTGGCGTCGTGCCCAGCAACTGATTGCTCACCGTGAACTTCTGCCCCGAATTGTTAGCGGTATATGTATAGCTTATCAGCACTGCCGAGCCTGCGTCGGCCGCGTTGAATGTCACGACGCCGGAGGAGATGGAATATTGCCCGGGAGATGGAGCCGAGGCGACTTTGATCAGCGGTAGGCCCGTCGCGGCATAGAGAACGCCCTGGTCGTCCACGAAATTCGTCGCGTTTGCGACGGTGACCGCATAGGGCGCCGCGGCCGGAACCGACGCCGCTTCGGCAAAGGATGTCGCGACTTGCCCCGCGGAGGGCGTGACGCCATAAAAAAGATTGGCGAAGGCCAATCCGGAAATGCGCGCCACCTTTGCCTTTCCCGTTGTCTTGATCGTGCCGCGCGCAATAGCGACCGGGCGCTGGTACTGCCCGGTCAGTTCCTTGATACTCGCGGTTTCCTCGATGGTGACTTCCTGCACCAGACCGAAATTGACTGGCGTGGCGTTCGCAATATCCGTGCGGGTTCCGAGCAGAACGCCCGAGCCGAAGCTATACATGGATGACCTCTTTTGTTCGACCAATGCTAATGCCGTCGCCGCCGCCACTCCACAGGATGACGGCCATCGCGACCGCGACTTTCGGAACGCTTATGGAAGTATCAGCTTCACGGGAACGATCAGCAGCGCGTCGCCATCAAGATCGCCTGGATCTTTCAATGTCTTGCCGTCGATGCGGCAATGATGAACAGCGCCCCCCAATGTGTTGCGGCCCATGGCTAGATCCGCTCCCGAAAGCGCGAATGCGTCATCCAGCGCGTCCATAACGTCATTGATAAGCGTGGCGCCAATGACCGCGGGGTCTTTGGCGTTGAGGTAGACGAAAAGTTTAAGATCGATCGCCCGCTTCGGCGTTGCGCCTTCATTCCAGGAATATGTTTCCTGTCCGCCCTCGAACATGAAGCACGCTGGCCGGCTCGTCGCCGGGACGTCGCTCCAGAGCTTTAGACGCCGCGCCGGCCCCGTCTTCCACGGGTAGGCGCCCGAGACGAGGCTTTTCAGCGCTTCGATTGCGATTTCACGCCTTGCCGCGGTCATGCCTTTTCCTTTCCCGCTATTGCGCTGACGTCAGCAACGCCGTCAGCCTCAGCCCTGTCCCAACGCCTCGAGCGCCGCCTGTTTCAGGCCAGCGGCGATCTCATCGCTCATTTCCGCAAAGGAGCTGCCGATGTAGGACCGTGACGGGATAGTCGAACCTGGATGATGAACCATCTTGGCGAAACTCTGCCCCCCGCCGGCGCTGAAGGCCAACGCTTTCGCCTTAACTGCGACGATGTCGTGCGCCGCGGTCTTGCCGCCGAATTCCTGGATGGCGGCATAGGGAACCCCGCTGCTGTATCCGACTATCGTCAAGGCAGAGCCGTCATCTTCGACCGAAGATTGAATTGAAGCGGCGAGCGCGCCTGATCTTGTCTGCAGGACTCCACCCGACAGCTTCTGTTGAATCCGGGATTCGAGGACATTACGGAGCGCATTCGCCTCTTGTACGAGCGCATCCTGCACGGCCCCGATGTCGAGCGTGACCTCGATCATGGCGTCACCAATCGGCGGTATGGTTGCAATGCCGCCGCGACGAAGTCTGGAACGTCCTTTACGATGAACGCCATCGTTTCCTGACCTCCAAGCGATTTCGATTGCTGCCCGATGCGCGAGCGATAAGCGTAGCGCTCGGCCGCCCAATCCATGCAGCAGACTGCAAGGTCGGCTGGCACATAGCCGTATGTGATGTTCAACGCAGCGCCCGCGTCGGACGGCGCGAATGTGTACACGCCATTTTGAACAACATATTGCCCAGCGATGGGGTTCCCAGCGACGGGCGACAATGCAACGCCATTCGCATAAGCGACGCCGCCGTCGCTGGCCCAGTCTCCGTAGGGCGCGAGCACGGACATGGCGTAGGGCGGCGCCTGCGGCGCCATTGCGGCCTCTCCCGTGATTTGATAGCCCGCCAAATAGGAGACCTGGACATTTTGCACGCCAACCGTGAATCGGCGACCCCGCAGCGATAACCGCTGCATCCGCCCCGGTGGCGCGGAGTCCGCGCCGTCAAGGACAAATCCGGCCTGGAAGGCGGCTCCGGCATCAATGGGCGGCGACGGTGGGATCGGAACGCCGTTGACGCCGCAAAGCGAAACAGAATTGACCGGCCACTGCCGCAGGATGATCGAACATTCATTGCCGCCGTCATATGTCTCCAAATAGTTCCCAGGCAGAATGGAGGGCCGATCGAGTATGTTGAGGATCGCCCGGCTGATCTGCGTAATGAGTTGCGACAGGAGAAGGTCGTCCTCGCTTCCCGCTATATCTAGCCAGGTTTTGAGATTGGACAGGTTGGTGAGATCATAGGCAGAGGCCATAAGCTGAGGTCCTCAAAGTGACGCGGACAAGATCTCGATCGGCGTTCGTCGGCCTTGTTCCGTGGAAACGGCGCAAGGCGGCATCACGCGAGGCCCATCGCCTGACGCGCCATGGCGCGCAATTCCTCATTCGTCACAGGGAGGGAAACCGAGACGCCCCTGCCCTTGAGGAAGGCGAAAAGCCCCTGGCGGCTCAAGGCCGACACGGACTCAGCACTGGCATTGACGTTAGCCCCTGCTCCTGCCACGCCTGATGTCTGCTCGAAAGGCAGAACCGATGCCTCCGAAGCCGTTAGGCGCGTCCGAATTTCTTCCGTGCCGATCGTCTGCAAAGCTCGCAGCGTCGCGTTCATCGCAGCGACGATGAGCTCTTCACGGTTCATCGAGGCAAGCTCGCGGAGATCCTCCTCCTCCCACAGGCGGAAGCCATGGGCGGAAAGAGCGGGCCAGTCAGCGTCATCAACCTCTATCGAATTATCCTCGGCGATTTCGAGGCTCCGCCCCAGATGCGAAACGGCGCCGCAACCGGCGGGAACACGTAGTTTCATGGCGACCATCCTTGTTTGCGCCGCGCTCCATTTACGCGGCTTCGAAGCAATCCGGGCGGCCGCGGACGACCGCCCGCACAGCGGTCAGCCGTTGCCGATGTTTGTGATCAGGGCTAGAGCCGGGGGGAAATAATGCTGCAGCACTTCATCGGCATAAACGCCATATTCATATTTGCGAGTGCGCAGCGGCCACTCGATCTGATAGTAGTCTTGCCGGGTGCGGATTTGCATGACGTTGCCGACGCCGGCGAGCGGGTATGGCAGACCCTTCGTCGTGAAAAGAATCGTGCCGGCCGGCATGTTCGGATGAACCTTGATATCCACGACTCCGCCACCCTGCATCGAGAAGCGGTTGAGGTAGGTGCGGACCATGATGCCGCCGCCCACGAGGTCCTGCGCCGTCTCGAACACGAAGCGTTGCGCCGAGCTCTGCGAGGCCGCCAGTATTTTCTTCGAAATATTCAACGCTTCCTGCGAGCTCACCCACATCGTGTCGGGCGACAGGCGATAATTGTCCCACATGGATTTCAGCACGGTGTCGATTTCGATGATGCCGCCGGATCCATCGGCGGTCAGCGGCGAACCGGTACCTGCGGTCCCCGGGCTCATCGTATAGACCGACGCTCCCGACCCCGGCTTGAACGCCTGATAAATGAGGCCATCGAAGGCCAGCACGTTAGCTGAATTGTCATTGCTGCCGAGTGAAGCCGCCGTCTGTGATCCAGCTGCCGCCGCGCTGATCACAAGCGAATTGATCGTCGTGATGGCGCCGAGCACTTCAGCGCCGGCGGCGCCCCAGAACCACGCGTATCCGAGCGCGCCCGGAACGGGCATGACGCTTGCGCTGATCGAACCAGTCGCGCCCGTTGTCGCCGCCGTGGCGCTTGCGCTCTTTGCAGCGACGCCGCCACCGAAGGTGTCGGACGAACCATCGGCGTTGGTGCGGGTGATCTGGCCCTGCACGCCCCCCTGGATTGAGCCGTTCATCATACCGTCGAGAGTCAGCGCCGCGCATATAACGGACCATGTCTGCGCGGCCAGCGATCCTCCGCTCGTGGAAGCCGCGAGAGAGGGCGTCGGCGTGACTCCAAGCGCGCCCGAAGCGCAACCTCCAAGAATCATCGCCTCTTCGCCGAGCATCAGCGCTTCGAGGCCGGTCTTGGCTCCGATCGCCCGAACGTCGTCAAATTCTTGACCCGCGAATTGCGCTTCGAAATCAACGCTTGTTTCAACACCGATGCCCTTGTAGGAGGCGGTGTAGTCCTGTGTCGCGACCGCAAGCACGCCGCCGCGGTTGGCTGAGGAAACGCCAAAGCGCAAGCCCGTCGTATTGATCTTCGTGATGGCGCGCCAAGCCGCCTGAATGCCGCCCTTGCCAGAAACGCGTGGGATCATATTGCGCAGTGGCGTCAACACCGGATAAAGAAATTTCGCGCCGAGTTCGAGATCGTAGAAGGTCAGCCCTGAAGTCGCGCTCTGACTCTGCGAAAACGTGCTTTTCTCAAGTCCGATCAGGCTCTTGAAGCGCGGGTCGCCGAGCGGCTTCGACTGCGCGGTCTTGAGCCGGTCGAGGACGTCTTGCGCATCGGTGTGCATGGTCATGGCTTACTCCTGGCGGATGGAATTGGTGGAAGAAACGTAAGGGACGTCGGACGTCCACACGCTGTGGGGGGACGTTCGGTCGAGACCGGCTAACCGGGCATAAGCGCGCTTCGTAATGTCTTGGCCGATGGCGCTCCGGAACGCTGGCGCGGGCGCTAGTCACACAGTGTTGTCATCGTATCGGCGCGCGGCCATTGCGCTGCGCGAGTTTGATCGCGAGAACGGAGAGCGCCTCCGGATCAAGAAGGAGTTTCTCGACAGCATCGCCGTTGCGTGTGTCCAAACCGGCGTCTTCGCTTTTTGAGATCGATCGCGCCGAGCCCGCGAAGGGAAGTGGAAGGGGTTGCGATTCGATCTGCTTCACGCGGCGCAGCACGTCGTCAATCGTCGTCGCCAGCGCATCGAAGCGCTTTTCCAATCCGCCGGACATGCTCTTCTGTGCGTTGCATTCGGCGCCGAGATCGACGGATGTGTCATGCATTTGCTGCACGCGATGTTGGTCGGCTTCGCTATTGCGGGCGCCGATCTTTGATAGCTTGGCGCTGGCGCGAGGGCGGCGCACAGAAGGCGCCGCCGACATAGCCAGAGATTGCGCCCCAGAGGGCTGAGCGGGGCCCAGCTCCGCAGTTTCTTCATTCGCCATCGCGCGCAAAATGGCCGAGGCCCGCGTGACGAGATCACGCAGTCTGTCGGGCACGTTTGAATCATCCTGCTCAGCATTCGCTTCAGAGGCGGCGTCGCTTTGCAGGTCATTCAATTCGTCGATGAGACAGGCCAGGCGCGCGACCGCATCGAGGTCTTTGCCAAAGCTGCGCAGCTCTCGTGTGCCATCGGCTTTGATCATCTCAAAATGAGCCTGTGGGAGGCAAGGCAAATCGACGAGTGAAATCTCGGTGGGATCCGCCGTATAGCGCGTCAACCCATCCTCGTCGGTCCAACGCCGCGCATAGGCGCCGCCTTGGGAGAAGCCGGTATAGACGCCTTCCGCGACCTTCACCCATTCCGCGTCATCAATCACCTTGGCGCAGATTTCGATCTGTTTGCGCGTATCGTTGAAATTGATCTCCGTCACTTTGCCCGCCGCCACCGGCCCATGCATCGCACGGAGATTGCCAAGCGACTTCCCCGCGGTGGATTTGGCGATCTCGGCCGACCATTTTTCATAAAGGGGCTTGGTCGAGGCGTAGTCACAAATTTCGCCGGCGCGGTCTTCCGCCTCCGCCGTCGCAAGGCCATAGACGAGGCGCTGCGCCGCGTCGACCTTCGTAATCGGGATGAACATTCGCAACGCGGACATGCGTGCTCCTTGGTTTTCGTTAAAGTAATGGAGGCGCGGGGATGGCAAGCAGACAAGCCGGCGGCGCTAGGCCTCCAGCGCCTCTGCGTAAAATGCGGAAGCAACTGCGAGAGTAGAAAGAGCAATCCAGCAAGCGCTGAGCGCTTCCCTACTCCGGCAGCGGCACATAGCCCCCAGCGGTCAACGCCATCGCCATATTCGCCGATGCCGCGGGCAACGGCGGACGGCCGAGCGCGGCGCGCGCCTCGTTGATTGTCAAGATGCCCTTCGATGTGAAATTCGAAAGGATCGTTTCCTGAGTCAGCGGATCGGTCTCGTGGCCAGCACTCCAGATGAATTCAAGATCTGGCGCATCGAGTTCATTCGCCAGAATATCGTCGATCAGCGCTTTGACCCAGGCCAGGATTGGCGCGAGACCTTCCTCTTCGGCAAGGTCCTTCTGTGTTTCCGCGGTGGCGCGATTCAGTGTTTGTGTCAATGCTTGGGGCGAGATCGAGAACGCAAAGCACACAATGCGCGCCAACCACTCGTCGAAGGGACCTTTGAGTTCGGGCTCCTTGGTTTGAATGAAGGTTTTGGCGACGCCTCCAGGGACAAATTTTGCGCGCCGTCTACGGCCGAGTTCGCCGTCGAAATAAGCGTCCCAATATTTTTGATAGGTGGCGATCTGGTCGGGCGTCCAGTTTTCCGGCACGCCGATCAGACTGTCTGGAATATTGCCTTCTGTAAAATAATCGAGAAGATACATTTGGCGCCGCAACGCGATATTCACTGTTGTGACGATCTGCTCGACGGGACTCATGCCGTAAACGCGGTTGACGCGGAGATTGCGCGGCCTGTAGATCAAGTCGCGCACCGAGTAGTCAATAGCTGGGTAGCCTTTGAGGACCTGCTGGTAGGCCGTTGGATAGACCAATGCGCCACCGTCAAGATATGGCTCTGGCGTGCGGCCGAATCCATCGATCACAGGTTTGATCGTCGCGCCATCGAGCGGCATAAGCGCGGTCAGCCGACCCGAGCGATCACGCCGCAAATACAGCGCCGCCGCGTCTGTGACAAAAACCTCTTCCAGTAGAATGCGCAGCCAGTCGGCAAAGCAGCGGTTGCCATCCGGCCGAGCAATAAAGCCCGTCGCCGCGGTGATGCGATCGACATTGCCGGCGATGAGAGCGGTCTTGTCACGCGCAACGATGGTCCACGATTGGCGTGAGGCCTGATCCTTGCGCGTCTCGATCACGAGCCGAAGAAGATCATAGCCGTCAGCGAGGCCGCGCAAGGTTGCAAAAGTGATCGGCTCGAAATTCCGAGTTGTTGTCGATAGATTATAGCCGGATGGATAGTCCCATTGCCGTCCGGCGACTTCGGGTGGCGCCAACGGAGTCATTGGCTCCAATGGGCCAAACCAACCATTTTCCCCGGCGGCGGCGGTGGAATTGGCGAAGCGAATATCGATCTCATAAGGGCTGAGCGACCAGCTTCTTGTCCCGGCGCGGCGATCGACCATGCTGCTTCCTTCGTGATTTGACGTTGTTGTGCGGTGCGCGCTAACGGGCGACTCAGGCGCCGCTTCCGCCTTCCGCCTCGCGACGATAGAATTCTATGATGCCTGCGCCGTCGTCGCGCGCGAAGAGATGCGTCAGCGCCCAGATCGCCGCATCCGCGTGGTCGGGGCTGCCGCTGCCGCTGTAGCCAGCGCTCGAGAACGCGCAGAGCTGATCCTCGAGCTTCCCAAACCGGCCGACATGATGAACCTGGCCCTGCGCGTAGCGGACCGAAATTGGCTCGGCCCTCACTGCCTTGCCGCGACTGGCTGTGACAAGGCGGACTGGAACATTTCGATCCGCCGCCTGGATTGTGGCGCGAACCATTTCACCACCGAAATTGCTCTCCGCAACGATGCAATCCGCCCGGTATTTGTGAAAAGCGATGACGGCGCGCCTGCCCCAAACGATGGGCGCTTCCCGGCAGGACAGATCATCGAGTATGTAACCGTCGCCATCAAATCCCCGGGCCGCCACAATGATCCCGATTTCATCCGATCCGAGATCATCACGGCCCGCGGCTCCGGAAGGATCAACGGCAACGACCACGGCGGCGCGCTTGTCCGCTGGAATGGTGTCTTCGGGGCGCCGGTTCGCGTCGATCAAACCATAGGTCCAGAGAGCGCCGTCGACTTCATCCACGTAGATCCCTTCATAGAAGCGTTTGCGTTGTTTCTCCGGCAGGTTGGAGAGGCTCGTCAGGAATTCCGTCGAGAGATTTGCGCTGTTGTCCGGTGGATTGAGAAAGGTGCGGCAGTAGTTTTCCGGATCATTTAGATGCTTCATCGAAACGGGATCACGCTTTTCGCCAAAGAGCTGATTTGTCCAGTGTGTCTTGCCGACGGGGTTGAGATCAACGAATGCTCGTTGAGGGATATTTGGCGCGACTTGCGCGAGGCGCGTGAAGGCGATCAGCGCCGACGAGTAAGGAATCTGCGAGGCTTCATTCAAGAAGACAGTCGAATATTCGAGACCCAGGATCTTTTCGACGCGATCCTTATCGTCGAGACCCCCGATCCAGATGCGCGAGCCGTTGTCGAACTCAAAATAGCCGTCCTGCCGGCGCTCCTTCAGCGGCGTACCGGGAAAGCAGCGCCGCATCACCTGAGGCAGCGAATCGAGAGCGATGGAGGCGCGC
Organism: Methylocella tundrae; assembly: GCF_038024855.1. Lineage (NCBI taxonomy): Bacteria > Pseudomonadati > Pseudomonadota > Alphaproteobacteria > Hyphomicrobiales > Beijerinckiaceae > Methylocella > Methylocella tundrae. The sequence continues at coordinate 3,062,190 of NZ_CP139089.1, read as the reverse complement.
GCGGCATTGGCGTGGAAGCGCAGAATCGCATGACGCGTTCCTTCAGCCTGAAGCGCACGGCGGACGATCGCGCGGATGATAAGAAATGTCTTGCCTGAGCGCGTGCCGCCGGCGAGACAGGCGTAGCGTTGCGGTCCCTCCAGCATACGGCGCGCCGCATCCTGGCCTGGGCTGAATGTCACCATGCGCGATCCAGTCTTCGTAAGTGAAGGATTCAGCAAATTGAAACGCCCGGCATGCGAGCGCTAAGACCTTCATTGGGCAAACCGGAATGACGACGATGGGTTATCGGCGCCTTGTCTCAGACATCCCGGATCGGCTGACGCGATAACGTCAGGAGCGCAGTTGGGCGCTTCGCCGCGCAATGCCGAAGGTGTGTTTCGATGAGCAAAGGCGCGTAAATCGTAGATGCAGATCGTGCACTGCATACGCGCATATTGCCCTCACAATCTGTTGCAAGTCAACGCTTGACGCCAGTAGTCGATTTGCCAATCTTACGTCATTTTCTCCGTCAAAGCGCAGAGTCCAAAGGCAACTGTCAAGATCCAGAGCCGGTACGCGCTCGGCTTGGACGAAGTCACACATCAATGGCGGTCGATGCTGGCTCAAGCGCACGATTGAGATGATCAAACGCGGCGATCGTGTCCGGCGCGACAGCGGTTCACCACATGTGAATGATGAAGGCGAAAGGCAAGCTGAATGCCTGCTGCAGTTGGGGCGCTGCATACGCGTATAATTCGATCGCAAATTGTTGCAAGTCAATGCACCGGGTCCAAGGCGCAATCGCGCATCGCACATCATCGCCATGATCAAGCGAATGCGGTTCGAGTTTTGGCGATGCTGCATGACGCAGAAGCATAGGCTTGAAGCGCCGTGAGCAAGCGATGGCGGCCACGGATGATGGCGGAGAATTACATATCGCAATGGACATGCGATTGAAGCGGGCGCGCGATTGCGGCCTGAGGTTCGCGCATGTAGAGCTTGCAATGCGACGCATGTCAACGCGTTCAGACCGCGGTCGCGATCGACATCTTACCTGTTGCAAGGCTTCAGGACATGCACATCGTGGCGGCGCCGCCACCTGACCGCCCGCGCGCCATTCGGCGCGAGGGGTCAGCTTTTGGGACGTGACCGCCGCAATCGAAATTTGTTGTTTCGCGGCGTCACATTCGCCACTTTTTTGGGGCGAACGTCGATGGGCGCGACAGACTACAGGCTAGAAGACCAATACGCTGCGGGCGTTGAGCGAGGCGGCGAGATGAATCAAGGCCTTTGCTCGCTTGCGATAGAAAGTGTGAGGGGCCCATTTTTTTTCAGCGCACAGAGCCTTGACGGATCGCCCGCGCGCGGCGCGGAGAGCCCATAGGCTGGTCACCAAGGCCATTCCACTGTCGAGCGTCCGCAATTCGCGCAACCAGTCGAGAGCCGCATCCATCTGCGCAATTTCGATGCTCGTGGGGCGCAGCATGGTTCGATTGCTTGCGGCGTTGCGAGCCTGGCGATCGCCCGGATTGATTTCGGCCTGCGCCGCGACGGCATGGCTCGGCCAATGGCCGCCCGGTTCGCGAGGTCCCCGCAGGCGAGGCATCCGGTCGAGGGTGGCGAATGCCTTGACCAGAGCCTTCGCGACCTGCTCTGGCTCCCAACGCGCAGGCAGCGCGCATTGGCCGCCATGATCGTCCCCTTCAAGGGCGTTGATCTTCGCATCGAACTCCATGATCAAAACCCATCGTCAAGGATATTATCGAGGAGCGCCGGGTCAGCCGCGACGACAAGGAGCAAGAGCCTGATCATGGCTTCTCGGGTCAGACTGCGTTTGGTGGCCGCCGCATCGTAAAGCTGCGTCGCTTCAGGTGGGAGGCGCAGCGCGAGGGCGGCCGCGGCGGCGCGAAAGGCAAGACCAAAGCGCTGCGCCTGGCGATGAACATTGTTCGGAGTCGACGCGATCAGCGGATCTTCGGCAATGCGGCGGGCGTCCCAGCCCATACCGAGGAGAAAACCTAGTCTGGCAATGCGCTCCCCCGTCCAGCGGGCTTTACGGATCTCGGTTTGAATAGTCACGGCAAAGTCTCCCTCGGCTGCCGATTGCGTCGCCGCAGGTTTGGGCTCTGTGGCGCAGGGAATGGTTTAAGGTATTTCTACCGTGTTGTAAAGGTATTTTTACCTGATGCGCTCGCGGCCGAGTACGGTTATTCTACCGCAATGGATTTGGAAGACGTTCTCACGCGTATCGAAAGCCGCCTTACTGCTTTGGGCCTTTCCGCCCATGCGGCCTCGCTCGCCGCAAAGAAGCCCGACGCCATTCGCAACCTCAAGCGCGCCGTCAAGAACGGCGACAGGCGCGGCGTCACCACCGAGACGCTCATCGCGCTCGCGCCCGTGCTGAAAACGACGGCGGCGTGGCTGCTCGAGGGCGTTGGCGACCCGACGCCCGGCAATCGCGTCCGCGTCGTCGGCCGCATCGGCGCCGGCGCGGAGATCCTGCCCGAATTCGAGCAGATACCCCCCGAAGGTCTCTATGAAATCGACGTTCCGTTCCCGATCCCTTCGGACGCGATCGCGTTCCAGATCGAGGGCGACAGCATGTGGCCCCGCTACGATCCCGGCGATGTCATTATCTGCTGGCGCGAGGGCGTCAACGCGGACGATGTGATCGGCTCGGAGGCCGCCATTCGAACCGCCGACGGCAAGCGATATCTGAAACGGATCCTGCGCGGCGCAAGGACCGGCACTTTCGACCTCGAGAGCCATAATGCGGCGCCGATCCGGAGCGTCAAAATCGAATGGGCGGCGGCCGTTCAGGGCGTAGTCCGATTCGGTCAATGGCGCCGGAGATGATCGGGTAAGATCGCCCAGGTTTAGGTATAGATACCGTGTATATGGTAAAAATACCTGTTATGGTCGCCCCGGTCAATCCGGAGCAGAATCCATGTCACTGCAACTTTCATCCGCGCAAACGCAACTTTCCGCCACCTTTCAATCGCAAGCCGATCGGACGACACGCTATCTGGTCAAATGCCGCGCACAAGCCTATGCAGAGCGGCCCGTCGATCTCGACGCCATCGCAACCGGCCTGTCAGGCGCGGCGCCTGAAACACTCATCGCGGTCGGAGCCGACCTGCTTCGCATCGAGGCGCGCACGCCAAAGCGCTGGTTCGGCTTCGGAAGCGAAACCGCGGCCTTAAACGCGCGAGCGCTCATGCTGCTCGGCCGGACGCTCCGCCGGTTTGGCGCGCCCCGAAAGCTCGTGCGCCCTGTTCAACCAAGTGAATGACGCAGGCGCCCTTGTCCTCGGCCGTTGTTGATCCTAATTTTGCCTTGATGTCGGTCGACTGAGGCGGAGCAGAAGCATGAGCGAAAGCCTTGGTCCCCGGCGGCGGCCCACGATGAATGACCTCGACGATTTCAAACGATAAGCCTCATTTGCCACGATGTTCATGTCTCAGCGGCCCCGGTTGATGGAACCGGACCGCCAGCGTGTCGTTCTTGCGTCGTGGGGTCATAGGGAGAGTCGCAATGAGTGCGCCCGCAGTTGCATCATCAAAAGTCGAGCCGCTCCCCACACCCTCCGATTTATCCCAAAGCCTGTTTCGCACGCGCCAACAAACGCTTTCCCTCGCAGCGCCTCTCGGCGCGGAAGATCAAGCGGCGCAGGCGAGTGAAGACGCGAGCCCGACAAAATGGCATCTCGCGCATACGACCTGGTTCTTTGAGACGTTTGTTTTGCAGCCCTTTCTGCCTGGATATAAAGTCTTCGACGAACGCTTCAATTACTGTTTCAATTCCTACTATGAAACACAAGGAGCGCGACAGCCGCGCCCGATGCGCGGTCTCCTCACTCGGCCGACCTGCTTTGAAGTGCAAGATTACCGCGCCTATGTGGATGAGGCGCTGCAATCCCTGTTTGGAAGCGCCGTCGCGGATGACCCAGAGGCGCGGAGCCGCATCGCGCTCGGCGTCAACCACGAACAGCAACATCAGGAGTTGCTGTTGACGGACGTTCTCAGTTTGTTTGCGCTGAGCCCTCTGCGTCCGGCCTATCGCGACGGCGGCCGGACGCATGCGCGCGAGGACGTTTCGCCCCTGAATTTCGTCGGTTTCGACGGTGGACGGCGCGCCATCGGCCACATGGGCGAAGGGTTCGCGTTCGATAATGAATCCCCGCGCCATGATGTTCTCTTGCAGCCGTTCACACTCGCAGATCGCCTGATCACCAATGCGGAATGGCTCGAGTTCATGCGTGGAGGCGGCTACGGCGCCTCCAATCTTTGGTTGGCCGACGGCTGGGCGAGGATCACGAAAGAGGGCTGGTGCGCGCCGCTCTATTGGGAAGAGCGCGACGGGCAATGGTTGCAGATGACATTATGGGGCCTGCAAACGATTGATCCCGCGGCGCCTGTCTGCCACATCAGCTTCTACGAGGCCGACGCTTACGCGCGCTGGGCGGGCAAACGGCTGCCGACGGAATTCGAGTGGGAAGTCGCGGCGGAAGACATTGCGGTCGCTGGCAATATGCTGAGCCGGGGCGCTCTCCAGCCGCTTCCGGCGTCCGGGGGCAACGGCGTGCGCCAAATGTTCGGCGATGCTTGGGAATGGACGCAAAGCGCCTATGCGCCCTACCCGCGCTATCGCTCCAGCGCGGGGGCTCTCGGCGAATATAATGGAAAGTTCATGTGCAATCAGCAGGTGCTGCGCGGAGCTTCCTGCGCGACCCCTGATTCGCATGCGCGACGAACCTACCGTAATTTCTTTTATCCCCACCAGCGTTGGCAGTTCTGTGGACTGCGCCTAGCGGATGACGCCTGATGTCACAGATCGCAGAAAAACAGACGCCCGACGCCCCCGGCTCGGCGAAGGATCCGGCCGCGCGCGTCATTTTGGCGGGTTTGTCGCAGTCGCGGAAAACATTGCCATGTTTTCTTTTCTATGACATCCGCGGCAGCGAATTATTCGAGGAAATCACCCGGCTGCCAGAATATTATCCAACACGAACGGAAGCGGCGATCATTGAGGCCGCGGCCAAGGACATCGCCCTCCACACGCCGCCTGGAAGCGTGCTCGTGGAATTCGGCTCGGGCTCGAGTCGCAAGACCGAGATTTTGTTGAGCGCCCTGCCGAGCCTTTCAGCCTATGTGCCGATCGACGTCTCGAGAAGCGCCCTCGATGAAGCCTCCAGCCGGCTCGCAGTGCGATTCCCTAGCCTTCGAGTCCTTCCAACGCTCGGCGACTTCGCCGAACCTTTATCCTTGCCACAAGCGCTTTCAAAGCGCCCGCGTCTCGGATTCTTTCCCGGCTCGACCATCGGCAATTTCGCGCCTGCCGACGCCTGCGATCTGCTGTCGCATATGGCGGAAAACCTTGGGCCTTCAGGGCGGCTCGTGATCGGGGTCGATCTTCGCAAGGATCTCTCGATCCTGCTTCCCGCCTATAATGACGCGGCCGGCGTGACGGCGGATTTCAACCTCAACATTCTCGTCAGGCTGAACCGCGAGATGGGAGCTGATTTCAACGTCGATGATTTCGCGCATAGAGCGGTTTTCAACCGCGAGGAAAGCCGGATCGAGATGCATCTTGTCAGCCTCAAGGCCCAGAGCGTGGAGCTGCTCGGGCACAGCTTCGCCTTCGCAGAGGGCGAGAGCATCCACACCGAGAATTCCTACAAGTATTCCATTCCGCTGTTCAAAGAGCTGGCGCGGCGCGCCGGCTGGTTTCCGCGCGAGGTCTGGACCGACCCGAAGTCGCTCTTCAGTCTGCACGAATTGACCATCGCGCATTGAGCCGCCCGTGCAGTTCATTGGACCTTGCCTTCGGCGCGCGCCGGATTTCCGCTTTTCCGAAAAATGCTTTAAGAAGCTAGGGTATTGGCTTCTGGGATCCGTTCACATCATGACGCCGACGAAAAACAACTTCGATTACAGCATTCCCCAGCAGGTCGATCGCCTGCGCGCGTCGCCGCGGCTTTTCGACAATGCGTTGCTCGACAAACTATCGCGCGTGCACTGGTCTGTGCCCCTTTACGTCTATATTCCCGTCATCGCGCTTCTGGCCGTGAAGAGCTTCCAGTCCTTCAGCGCCATGGTCGTCATTGTCTCGGCGGCGCTTGGGTATCTTCTATGGACCCTCACCGAATATTTCGGGCATCGATTCCCGTTTCATTACAAGCATCCGAGCAAATTCGGAGCGCGCATCCATTTTCTGGTGCATGGCGTCCATCACGACCACCCGAACGATCCGCTTCGCCTCGTGATGCCGGTGCTGCTTAGCGCTCCGATCATGTTGATCGCGCTGCTGGTGGTCAGGGTCTTGTTCGGCCTGCCTTACGGCTATCCCGTCCTCATGGGCTTCATGATCGGTTATCTCGCCTATGACATGACGCATTATTATACGCATCATGCGAAGCCAACGACGCGGCTTGGCCAGACGTTGCGGCGGCTCCATCTCATGCATCATTTCCGCGATCCAACCCGCGGCTTCGGCGTCAGCGCGCCGTGGTGGGATTACGTGTTCGGCACGCAGCACGTCAAACAGGAGCGTGAGCGCGCCTCACAGGATTAGGGCGCGATCTCCAAAAAGTTGCTGACTTTTTGCATAAGATCATGCGCTACGACAGGCAAAATGGAGAGCATGGTCGATTCCGTGAGGGACCCATCATGCTTCCGACGGACTTGGCCGTTACCCCTGTTTCTGAGTCGGCGCGCTTTTCTGCGAAGCTGGCGCTGGTCCGCGCCGCGCGTCGAATCGGCTGCTTGCCCAAATCACCTGATGCGTCGTCCAGCCGCGGAGCCACGCCGCAAGAGCCAGCACTTCCCGGCCGAGGAAGGCCACCGGCGACCAGACTGAAATTCGCCATCCCTTCGCCGCGGCGAACGCCGTTTCAGCGCAGAACCATCCGGCGAGCGTAACGCAAAAAGCGGTGAAAGCCGGATAGCCGGCAAGGGGCGACGCCAGCGCCGCCGCGACCGCCGCGGGCAGCGGACTGGCGAGCGGCTCCAGCGGATAGGACAGCACATTCGAGCGCCGAATCACGCTCCATCGGACCTGGCGATGATACACGTCGCTTAAACGGCGAAAGCCGATCTCCTGCGCAACGGTGCGGTGGGCGAAGACGGTCTTCAGCCCGAGCCGCGCAAGGCCCATCGAGATGGCCGTGTCTTCCGCCAGATTTCCGCTCATCGCGGCAAGCCCCCCGGCGCGATCGAAGTCGCTGCGCCGAAAAACCATTATTTTGCCGACGCCGAAGCCAAGGCCCAGCACAGAGGCCGAAAGCAGAAGCCGCGCATGCGCATTGATAAGGCAAGCCTCGATCTCCCCAGCGACGGATTCCGGCCGCACGGCCACCGGGGTTCCGACGACAAGGCCAACGTCGGGAGCAAGGTTCTGGAGGAAAGCCGCCATGGTCTCAGGCTCGAGCGTGATATTCGAATCCTTGGTCATGATGACGTCATGCTTCGCTTCGGTCAGCGGCGCAGCCAGATTATTGAGCTTCGGACTGACTGCCAACCGGCTATCCGACTGAAGGAATCGGCACGGCCGCGAGGGATGCGCCGCCGCCAGACGACGGGCCGCACTGAGGGCTGGCGAATCGCCCTCGGCGGCGCTGATGAGGATCTCGTAATCGGGGTATGTCTGCGTGAAAATCGAAGCCTGCGCGGTCTCGAAACCCGGGTCGAGGTTTTTGATTGGCAAAATCGCCGAAACCGGAGGCTGTGCGGACGCGGTGGCGCGACGCCTTTGGACCAAAGGCTGCGCCAGTCCGAAAGCTAAAGTCAGCAGAAAAAGCGCAATGGCAAGGCACCACCAGATCGCTCCGGCAAAGCTGAAAAAAGTCGCCGCCATTCTGTTCCTATTCTCCCATTGCGCTCCGATAATGCCACGCAAACGGGAGCCCCGCCCGCCTTAGAGCATGTTTGACGTTCCGGAGCCATCCCTCGCGTCGCCGCGGCGCGCGCACGGCCTCCCGGTTGCGCGTTACGAGGAACAATGCCATCAAACTATTCTCAAAAAGACGCGTCTTCGGGCCGACAGTAAGGACCTCAGAGTGCCGGAACTGCCTGAAGTGGAAACGGTGCGGCGCGGGCTCGAACCCGCGATGATCGGCGCGAGAATCGTCGGCCTCGACCAGCGACGGCCGGATCTTCGCTTTCCATTCCCAGATCGTTTTTCGGAGCGCCTCACGGGCCGCGAAATCCTGGCGTTAGGGCGGCGGGCGAAATACCTTCTCGCGGACCTCGACGATTCCAGCGTGCTCGTCATGCACCTTGGCATGTCGGGATCTTTTCGCGTCGAGGATATGGGCGCAGCAAAAGCTTTGGCCTCATCCGGCGCGCCATCCAAAAACGCTGCGCATGATCACGTCGTCTTCACCCTGTCGACGGGCGCGCGCATCGTCTACAACGACCCGCGACGATTCGGCTTCATGCAGTTGCTGGCCCGTCACGAGCTCCCAGATCATCCCTTGTTCAGGGCGCTTGGAATCGAACCGCTCGGCAATGAACTCGACGGCGCGGTCCTGGCCCGTCTTTTCACTGGTAAGGCCACCCCTCTGAAGGCGGCCCTGCTCGATCAGAGTCTTATCGCCGGCCTCGGCAATATTTACGTCTGCGAGGCCCTGCATCGCGCGGGCCTGTCGCCGCGGCGCGCCGCCGGGAGCCTTGCATGCAAAGACGGACGGCCGACGCAGCGCGCGCGTCTGCTGGCGAAAATGATCCGGGAAGTTCTCGAGGAGGCCGTCGCGGCGGGCGGATCATCGCTGCGCGATCATCGCCAGACTAATGGCGCGCTCGGCTACTTCCAGCATAAATTTCGCGTTTACGACCGCGAACTCAGCCCTTGCCCCACGCCGGAATGCGGCGGCGTGATCCGTCGGATCACGCAGTCAGGACGGTCGACCTATTTCTGCGGCGCCTGCCAGCGTTAAACGGGCCCGCCCTTAAAGCAGCGCCCGCTCGCATTTATACGATCAAGCAGGGCCTTCGTTCGAGCACGCCGCGCTGAGGCAGTTTCTTGGCGCGATCAGGAATGCGCGACTTTCTGCGGCTGCGCATTTCCAAGCACAACGACTTTGGTGCCTATGGTCGTGCGCTGATACAGATCCATCACATCCTGATTGACCATGCGGATACAGCCCGAGGAAACGCTTTGACCGATTGTCGCGGGCTCGTTTGTGCCATGGATGCGGAAATAGGTATCCACGTTGTCGTGCCACAGATAATGGGCCCGAGCGCCAAGGGGATTTGCCGGACCGCCAGGCATTCCCGTTCCACTCTGCAACTGGCTCATTTGCTTCAAAAGTTCGGGCCGGCGCTCCAGCATTTCCTTCGGAGGATACCAGTCTGGCCATTCCTGTTTGCTATGGATCGTCGCGTTGCCGGACCACGCAAAACCCTCGCGGCCGACGCCGACGCCATAGCGCATCGCCTGGCCCCCGCCCTCGACATGGTAGAGATAGTGATTGGCCGGATCGACGACGATCGTTCCCGGCGCTTCCGTGCCAGAATAAGCGACCCTGGTGCGACGGAACGCCGGACCGAGATCGGCCTCCCTGACCGCGGGAACAACGAATTTTCCGTCGTTGATTTCCGCGTACATGGACCGGAAATCGCCGCCGGCGACCGGCGTCGCGGCGGATTGCCCGGGCGATGGGGCCGCCGCGGGTACGGCGGATGCGATCTGACTTTGCTGACCGCCGACGCAGCCGGCGAGGCCGAACGCCGCCGCGGACGAGACGCCAGTAATGAGGGTACGGCGATTCAACTGATGCATGGGGCGAATCACGGGTAAGAATTTAAGGTAAGGGATATCTTAATGCAGAAAAGCGGACTGCGATATTGCAGACAAGTCACGCTTCTATTTTCTTTCATAAAAATTTTCCCGTTAAGCTTGCTTCTTTTCGATCGCGACGAAATCCGCGGCGCGTCTCTTGCCAAAACCGTATTTAGATATATCTTACTGTTAGACATATCGAAATACGGTTTGATGATCATTCCGCAACAGGAGACAATCCAATGAGGCTTCACTCACATTTCCACGCTTTTGCCCATGGCGAAGGTCCCCGCGGTCCGGAGTCCGGGTCTTTCGGCCTGTTTCGCCGGCATGGAAGAATGGGCGGGCGCCAGCGCATGTTCGAACAGGGCGATCTGCGCTTCGTCGTGCTCAAGCTGGTTTCAGAAAAACCGTCACACGGCTACGAAATCATCAAGGCGATCGAGGATCGTCTCGGCGGCGCCTACGCGCCGAGCCCCGGCGTCATCTATCCGACCCTGACGCTGCTCGAGGAAATGGGCGCGATCCGCGTTCAGGAAACCGACGGCCCACGCAAGCTTTACGCGATCACAGCCGAAGGCGAAGAGCTGTTGCGGCAGAATCAGACCGCGATCGAAGCCATTTTTGGGCGGATGGCCGACATCAACGCGCGGCATGGCGGCGGCCCGGCCCCGCAGATCCTCCGCGCCACGGAAAATCTCAGGACGGCCTTGCGGCTGCGGCTGGCGCGTGGTCCGTTGAGCGCAGAGCAGATCGCTGAAGTTGCGAGCATTCTGGACGCCGCCGCCAAAGCCGTGGAGACGAGCTGAAGATCTCGCTCACCTGGTCCAGTAGACCGCCAGATTGGCGCGAATTCGCTCGAGCGGCGGCTCGAAGCTCTCGGGGAGTACAAAATTCCTGCCGGTGATGGTTTCGAAGATCCGTATATAGGTGGCCGCGGCCTCGAGGATCACCTCACCGGGGATTTCCGGGATCGGATCGTGATAAGGATCGCAGCGCGCGCTGACCCAGTTGCGGATGAAATCCTTATCGAGGCTGTCCGGTTTTTCCCCGCGCTCAAGACGCTCGGGATAGGTTTCGGCGAGCCAAAAACGGCTACTGTCCGGCGTGTGGATTTCGTCCGCAACGACGATATGGCCTTCACTGTTAAAGCCAAACTCATATTTCGTATCGGCGAGGATAAGGCCGCGCCCCGCCGCGATCTCCCTGCCGCGGGCGAAAAGAGCCAAAGCTTTTTCAGCAACATCGTCCCATTGTCGCGGAGTCAGAAGCTGCCGCTCAATGATCTCCCTCGGGGTGAGCGGCGCGTCATGCGCATCGTGCCCCGCCTTGCTCGTCGGCGTAATGATCGTTTCCGGCAGCCTTTGATTGTCGCGCAGACCGTCGGGAAAATCGATCCCATAGATGTTTCGGGCGCCAGCCTTGTACATGGGTAGAATGGAGGTTCCGGTCGAACCCGCGAGATAATCGCGCACGATGATCTCGACCGGCATCATTTCAAGACGCTGCACCACGACCACATTGGGATCGGGATTGGCGCGCACGTGATTTTCGCAGATGTCGGTCGTCGCCTCGAACCAGAAACGCGCAATATCGGTCAGCACCTGTCCCTTGAAGGGGATCGCAGCCAGTCCCTGATCGAACGCACTGACGCGATCGGTGGCGATGAGGATGCGCTGCCCGTCCGTCAGGTCGTAGTTCTCCCGCACCTTGCCGCGATAGTAATTCGGAAGCTCCGGGATGAAAGCTTCGGTCAGCACATAGTCGCGGTAAGGGGCAAGGCTCGCAGCGTCGATCATAAGGCGCCCGCTCTGGCTCAGGCGGTTTCCTTGGCCCGCGTCGCGCGCTTGCGATCATTCGGGTCGAGGAAAAGCTTGCGCAAACGGATCGACTTCGGCGTCACTTCGACCAGCTCATCATCTTCGATGTAGGCCAGGGCGCGCTCCAGCGTCATCCGGATCGGCGGCGTGAGACGCACAGCTTCATCCTTGCCGGCGGCGCGGATATTGGTCAGCTGCTTGCCCTTCAGGACGTTGATCTCAAGGTCGTTCTCACGCGTATGTTCGCCAACGATCATGCCGCGGTAGACCTTCCAGCCCGGCTCGATCATCATGGGACCGCGATCTTCCAGCTTCCACATGGCGTAGGCGACCGATTCGCCATTGTCGTTGGAGATGAGGACGCCATTGCGCCGGCCGGCGATCTCACCCTTCCAGGGCGCGTATTCATGGAACAGGCGGTTCATGATCGCGGTGCCGCGCGTATCCGTCAGCAATTCGCCCTGATAGCCGATCAGCCCGCGCGTCGGCGCGTGGAACACGAGCCGCAGGCGATTGCCGCCCGACGGGCGCATTTCGATCATTTCGGCCTTGCGCTCGGCCATCTTCTGAACGACGACGCCGGAATGCTCCTCATCGACGTCGATCACGACCTCTTCGATCGGCTCAAGCAAGGTTTTGCCGTCCTCGGCTTTCTGGAAAACCACCTTCGGACGCGAGACGCTAAGCTCGAACCCTTCGCGGCGCATGGTCTCGATGAGGATCGCAAGCTGCAACTCGCCGCGGCCGGAAACGATGTAGGAATCAGAGCCCGGCGAATCTTCAATGCGCAAAGCGACATTGCCTTCGGCCTCCTTGTAGAGGCGGGCGCGGATGACGCGGCTCGTCACCTTGTCGCCCTCGGTTCCGGCGAGCGGCGAATCATTGACTGAAAACGTCATGGACAGGGTCGGCGGATCAATCGGCTGCGCCTGCAAGGGCTCAACCACCTCGGGCGCGCAGAGCGTGTCGGCGACGTTGAATTTCTCAAGGCCCGCGATGGCGACGATGTCGCCCGCCTCAGCCTCGTCGATCGGCGTGCGTTCGATACCGCGGAAAGCGAGAATCTTGGACACGCGGCCCTGTTCGACGACATTGCCCTTGCGGTCGAGGACTTTGACGGCCTGATTCGGCTTGACGCTGCCGGCAAACACCCGCCCCGTCACAAGGCGCCCCAGATACGGATTGGCCTCGAGCAGAGTGCCGAGCATACGGAAACCGCCTTCTTCGATGCGCGGCGCCGGCACATGCTTCAGCACCAGATCGAACAGAGGGGCCATGCCCTCTTGCGGACCATCCGGACTATCGGCCATCCAGCCCTGTTTGGCCGAGCCATAAAGAATGGGGAAATCAAGCTGCTCGTCAGTCGCGTCGAGAGCGGCGAAAAGGTCGAATACCTCATTCACCACCTCGGTGATCCGGGCGTCGGGCTTGTCGACCTTGTTGACGGCGACGATCGGCTTCAATCCGATCTTCAGAGCTTTGCCAACGACGAATTTGGTCTGCGGCATCGGCCCTTCCGAGGCGTCCACCAGAACGATGGCGCCGTCGACCATCGAGAGAATGCGCTCGACTTCGCCGCCGAAATCGGCGTGGCCGGGCGTATCGACGATATTGATCCGGGTCTCTTTCCAGGCGATCGAGGTCGCCTTCGCCATGATCGTGATGCCGCGCTCTTTTTCGAGATCGTTCGAATCCATGACGCGCTCCGCGACTCTCTGATTGTCGCGGAAAGCGCCCGACTGTTGCAGCAGGCGATCGACAAGAGTTGTCTTGCCGTGGTCGACGTGGGCGATGATGGCGATATTGCGCAGCTTCATTTTTGTGCCGTATCTATATTCATGTGCGAGCGATGCGCTCTACCGCCAGATGGCGAACGGAGCACCGCCCATCAAAACAGGCCCTTCTGCTCAGTCGCGGTATCCTGAGCCGGGCCGACTAACGATTTGGGGTAGTTTTTCGCGTTGCAGCAATGCAATATACGAAAGAACCGGATTTGAAAACCAATATAATGCCTTCTGCGCGCCAACGCCAGACCGGCAGCGAGACGGGGCGCAAAAGGGCTCGACATTACGGCGCAGCTTAAGGACTGATCAATCTTATGCCCGTTCCGCCACTTCGCCCGTCCAGAAAGTCCGCTTCGCCCCGGCACAATGAAGGCGCTGAATGGACGGATTGACCCTTTTCGGCCTTTTCGCGGTTACCGCCATGCTCGTGACTTACGCATTGGAACGCCGGAGCCGCTGGTATGTACTCGGCTTCGCCGGCGCCTGCTCCCTTGGTTCGGTCTACGGCTTCCTGCAGGGCGCGTGGCCGTTTGGGCTCGTCGAGGCGATCTGGAGCCTTGTCGCCTTGCGGCGCTTCATGATGAGCCCCGGAACCGCGATCGGATGAGCAGCTAAAACTTTTCCCTCTATTCACCGACGAGCCGGGGCGCGAAAGGCGCGCGGGGAACGGCGAGGTAAGCGCGGCGTTCGGAGATCGCCTGGCGCGCCTGATTCAGCGCGAGGCTCGTCGCGGCGAGGCGGCTCCCGCTCAATGCGTGATTCCAGTCATGCGCCAGGGCCTTGGCCAGAAGGTCATCGGCCTCCCTTTCGAGATCATCCAGCGCGTCAGCCCGCGCGGCCGCCCGCGCCGCCGCGATAATTTCCAGCAGGCGCTGCAAAATAAGCTCGAGATCTGTATTTTGCCGGCGATTGAAGCGCGCCGCGAAGGTCGCGATCGCGGTGCCGCACAAGCTTGCCAGCATAGCGCCTATATAAATGAAATCGCTATATTTATCGAAAAAGCTCTGCTCTTCGTCGCCAAGATAGGCCAGCGTTCCGGGATGGACCGGAAGAGCCGCTCCCTTATCGGTCGAGGGCGCCTCGATCCGGTTGGCGATGGGGTCCTGCGCGGCGAGCGAGGGCCTTGCATTCAGCATCAGTTCCGTCAGTTCGGACACGACGTCATTGCTGAGGGTGGGCTTTGCGATGAGCCGGGTGCTAACCCCCAGCGTCTCGAAACTAGCAGATGGCTTTGGCTGCGCGCCGCCAAACGCGCCGCGCAAAACCTCGACCGGTTCAAAATTCGGCGCGCGTTGGGCAATGGCCCTGGCGTCTTCGATCGGGAGGAAAACCGGCGGCCCGCGCCCGGCCTGGGCTACCGCGGCGACCGCCTCTGTCAGATTTGCCGAACCGGGAGTGTCGACGGCGAGCACCGCGTCGACCTCACGCCGCTCGATCGCCTCGGGCAATTCGGCGAGCGTCAACGGAATCCGCCTTACTGTCCCGAGCGATACGTCGTACTGCGCAAGGGCGGCGTCGAGCAGGGTGTGGTTGCCCATCCGACCGGTCTGTTCGGCGTCGAGCACGCCGAGCTTGTGGCCCTTGAGATCCTCAATATCGTGAAGGTCAGAACCCGCCGGGGCGACGACAACCGCGGCGTTGCGGCGCATGATAAGGACAGTCTGACCGCTGACCGGCATGTCAATGTCGCTGCGCACGATCGCAAGGTCGACCTGGTCCTCCTCGAAAATCCGCGCGCTTTCAGCCAGCGACTCCACAGGGACAAGCTTGAGCCGCAGCGATTCGTGTTTTTGCGCGAATTCATGCGCCGCGGCGGCGAGCACCCGTTGGTCATGGCTCTCGCGCGTGACAGCCACATGCAGCACGGTCGGCCGTTCATAGTAGTAAAGCGCAAGAGCCGCGGCTCCGATGGCAGCGAAAGCTGCGCCGATCGCCACGATGATAAGTCGACGCATGGCATTCCCCTTGACGCCGAAACATTAGGGCATCGACGCTAAAACAATAAATTTGCGCCAGCAACGTTAAACAGCAAGCATCGAAACAAGGCCGCATCAAGGATATTTCTCGGCGCCAGCCTAGTCTATCTGCGCCGCCTCTTTTGCCGGCGCTACTTCCCCCTCGATCGTAGCGAAGACCGCGCCGATAAAAATAAGGCAGGGTCCGGAAAGCGTCTCCGCCGCGACTTTGCCCGGCAGCGAGGCGATCGTAGCGCCGATGCGGCGCTCATCCGCGCAGGTCGCGCGCTCGACGAGAAGCGCCGGCGTCGCGGGATCAAGGCCATGCGCCAAAAGCCGTTCGACCAGAACGCCCAGCGTTCTCGCGCCCATATAGACGACGCTAGAGGCGCGCGGATCGCTGAGCGCGCGCCAGTCGATGTCCTGGGGCAGCTTGCCGTCATGCGCATGGGCGGTGATGAACTGGACCCTTCGCGCCTTGTCGCGCTCCGTCAACGAAACCTGCAGCGCAGCCGCCGCGCCGAGCGCCGCCGTGACGCCGGGCACGACTTCGATCGCAATCCCGGCCGCGCGAAGCGCCGAAATTTCCTCTGTGGCGCGCCCAAAGATCATTGGATCGCCCCCCTTCAGCCGCACCACGCGCTTGCCCTCCTTGGCGAGCCCAATCATCATGGAGATGATATGATCCTGCTGGCACGAGGGCTTATACCCGCGTTTGCCGACGGCAATTTTTTCCGCCTCCCGGCGCGCCATATCGACGATCGCGGGGGCGACAAGATCGTCATACAAGACGACGTCGGCGGATTGCAGCATTCGCAGCGCCTTGAGGGTCAAGAGCTCGGGATCGCCGGGACCAGCGCCAACCAGAACGACCGATCCCTTTTCAACGCTTTGCGACTGCCGCCCGGCCTCGGCCAGCAACTCCGCGAACAGATTTTCACCCGGCCCCCCGTTTGCCGCGAAAGCTTTGGCGTTGAACAGCTCCCAAAAGCGCCGGCGCGCCTTCGGCGGCAAGGCCAGCGCCTTCAACGGTTTTCGCCAGCTTTTCGCAGCCGCGGCCCAGAGCTTGATGGCGCCCGGCAGAATGGCTTCAATCCGTCCGCGCAAGGCCTGCGTCAGGATTGGCGAAGCGCCGTCGGTTGAAATCGCGATGACGAGGGGCGAGCGATCGACGATCGCGCCAAATTGAAAATCCGAGAAGGCTGGCTTGTCGATGACGTTCGCCGGCGCGCCCGCGGCGTTCGCGGCGGCGCGGAACCGCTCCGCTTCGGCGGCGCTCCCGACATCGGCGATCGCAAGCGTCGCGCCGTTCAGGTCTTCATTTTGGACATCGCGCAGAAAAAGCCTGACCGACGGACGCCGGTCGGCGAGCTCGGCCAGCCCCGGGCACGGCGCGATGGCGTAGACTTCAACGTCAGCGCCAGCGGCCTGAAGCAGCTCCGCCTTCCACAGAGCCGCATTCGAGCCGCCGGCAAGAATCGCGCGCTTGCCCTTGAGATTGAAGAAGACAGGGAGCGAGGCAAGGCCCGTCATGATCGGCCGCCCCGCCTCGCCAGAGGCCCGCGCCGGTAAAGCTCTGGTCATAAAAGCGCTTTCGTCCTATTCTCGCTGGATGGCCCGCCAAGACATTCATGGCGCAAAGGGCGTTTCTTCATTGGCGCTTATATCATCACGCTTTGACGAGGTCTGGAAGATGCTGAGGCGTCGCGCCGTTTCGAAGGGACAGCCAGAAAACGCCGGGCGCCGGCCATGAGATTTCGAGTGCTCGATTGGCCTGCCGCCGCGGTCTGCCTCCTCGCCAGCCTTCTCGTCTCATCGAGCCCGGGGCTTGGCGATCCCGCCGTATTCACGCCCGGCTTCTGGGACCCCCATGCGCGGCCCATAAAGCCAGACCTTGCCAGTCTGCACAGCCTGCGCTTCCTGACAGAGGATGATTACCCGCCGTTCCATTTCGCCGCGGCGGACGGGACCCTTGCTGGTTTTGACATCGATCTCACCCGCGCCATTTGCGAAGATCTGAAACTGAGCTGCACGATTCAGGCCCGCCGGTTCGACACTTTGGTCGATAGTTTGAAAGCGGATCAGGGCGACGCCATCATCGCCTCGATCCGTATGGATGAGAAATCCCGTGGCGAGCTTGATTTTACCGCGCCTTATTCAAAGAATCCGGCGCGGTTCGTCACCTTGAAGTCAACGGCGTTAACCGACGCGACGCCGGAAACGCTGCGCGCCAAATACATCGGCGTTCTCGCGAAAACCGCCCATCAGGCCTTTCTGTCCGCCTTCTTCAAGAGCTCCGTGCAACGGCCCTTCGAGACGCAAAAGGCGCTGACCGAGGCCCTGAACAAAGGAGAAGTCGACGCGATCTTTGGCGACGGCATTGCTCTGAGCTTCTGGCTGCAGGGTCAGGACGCTCATAATTGCTGCGCTTTTCTCGGCGGCCCCTTCCTCGACAGCCGCTTTTTCGGCGACGGCGTCGGCATCGCCGTCAAGAAAGACAATCCGCTGCTGCGGCAGGCGCTCGATTACGCTCTCGCCGATTTATCGGCGAAAGGCGTCTACACGGACCTCTATCTCAAATATTTTCCGCTCGGCTTCTATTAAATAAAGTGGCGAGGTCTAAAGATAGCGCGTCAATTCGTCGGCGGCCTGCTTCGCCGGCCGGTCAAGATTAAAGGCGCTGACGAAGCGGCCATTCTTGTCCATGAGATAGACCACTCCCGTGTGGTCCATCGTATAGTCGCCGTTATCGGCGCCTTCCTTCTTGAAATAGACCTTATAGGCTTTGGCGATGGCTCGGGTCTGCGCTTCGTTCCCGCTCAATCCGATGATGCGCGGATCGAAGCTTTCGAGATAAGTCTTCATGGTGTCCGGCGTGTCGCGCTGCGGATCGATCGTGACGAACAGCGCCTCGATCTTCTTGTCCGGACCCATCTCTTTGAAAACGCTTGATATCTGCGTCAAGGTCGTCGGACAAAAGTCCGGGCAATGGGTGTAGCCGAAGAAAATGAGGGTCGGATGACCTTTGAGGTCCGCGTCGGTTAGGGCGCGGCCATCCTGCGCCGTCATGGCGAAGGGGCCGCCGATCGCGGCGACGCCTTGCGCGCCATTGTCGGCGAGGTTGCGGAAAGCTAGACCGCCGAGCACCATCAGCCCGAGGGCCAACGCCACGGCGATGAACAGAAATTGGCGAGACGCTTTGGTCATGACTTTCGTTAGCAAATCGGACCGCCCATTCCAATCGGCGAAATGCGCCCCACGGAAAATTGAGCTTCGCATCGGGCAAAGAGGCGCGAACTGCGGCCTTGCCGGACGCCGCACGTACGTTATAATGTTACTTCACCGTGGAGACGTTATGAGCATCACCCATTCCCACCGCCCGGAGAGGATTTCAGCGGCGCCAGCCTTTTCGCTGCTGCGCCTCTCGGCTGCCGCCCGGCTGAGCGGAGTCTTGGTTCTCAGCGCGGCTTTATGGGGCTTGGTCTATTGGGCGTTGCATTAGGGTCGCTTTCGTATGAGTCTTCAATGACCGCCGCCATCCGCTTCAGCAATTTGACCCTTGGCTATGACCGTCACCCGGCGGTTCATCATCTCGACGGAGACGTCGAGAGCGGGTCTTTGCTCGCCATATGCGGGCCTAACGGCGCCGGAAAATCGACATTGCTGAAGGCCATCGCCGGATCGCTCGCGCCGCTCAGCGGTTCGGTCGCGCTGCCGCATGTCAAGACGCGCGATATTGCCTATCTGCCTCAGGCGGCCGATATCGATAAAAGCTTTCCGATCAACGTATTCGATGTCGTCGCCATGGGCTTATGGTCCCGCTGCGGCCTGTTCGGCGCCGTCGCGCGGCGTGAATTGGCGCGGATCCACGACGCCATCTCGGCTGTCGGGCTGGATGGTTTCGAGGATCGCGCCATTGGCGCCCTCTCCGGCGGCCAGTTGCAGCGCATGTTGTTCGCAAGGCTGCTGCTGCAGGACGCGGCAGTCATCCTCCTCGACGAGCCCTTCACCGCCATCGATTCAAAGACGACAGCAGATCTTCTCGCCCTCGTCGCCCGCTGGAGCAGCGAAAAACGCACGGTGCTCGCCGTGCTGCATGATTTCGATATCGTGCGGGAGCACTTTCCCCAAACGCTTCTGCTGGCGCGCGAAAAAATCGCCTGGGGAAAGACGGCCGACGTGCTGACCCCGCAAAATCTCTTGAGGGCGCGCTCGATGATCGAGGCTTTCGATCGCGACGCGCAGGCCTGTTCCCGCGCGGCCTAAGTGTTGAACAGGCTTCAAAGAGGCTGCGTTTGTACAATTTTCTGATCTCGCCTTTCGTCGAATTCGAATTCATGCGGCGCGCGCTGGTCGGCGCCATCGCTCTGGCTCTGGCCGGATCGCCGCTCGGCGTTTTTCTCCTCCTGCGGCGAATGGCGCTGACCGGCGACGCCATGGCCCATGCGATCCTGCCCGGCGCCGCGATGGGCTATCTCGCGGCGGGCCTCTCGCTCGGGCCCATGACCGTCGGGGGCTTCATCGCCGGCCTTATCGTCGCCGTCGGGTCCGGCGTCGTCGCGCGCACGACGATCTTACGCGAAGACGCCTCGATGGCGGCTTTCTACCTGATTTCGCTGGCGCTTGGCGTCACCGTCATTTCGTTGCGAGGCTCGAACATCGACCTGCTCCACGTGCTCTTTGGCAGCGTCCTCGCGCTTGACGACGCAACGCTCCTGCTTCTCGCCTCGATCGCGACGCTGACGCTGATCGGCCTCGCCTTTCTTTATCGGCCTCTCGTGATGGAAACCGTCGATCCCGGCTTTCTCGCCTCCGTCGGGAACGCCGGCGGGCCAACGCAGATCCTTTTTCTTATGCTCGTCGTGCTGAATCTGGTGGGAGGGTTTCACGCGCTCGGCACTTTGCTCGCCGTCGGCATGATGATGCTTCCCGCCGCCGCCGCGCGGCTGATCGCCAAAGACATCGGTTCGATGATCGCGCTGGCGGCCGCGCAAGGCGTCCTCGCCAGCTATGCTGGTCTGATTATTTCATTTTACGCGGGATTGCCTTCGGGGCCCCTGATCATTCTCATCGCCGGGGCGCTCTATCTCCTCGCCCTGGCTTTCGGCCCGGCCGGCGGCGTGCTTCGCCGCCTGCGGTCGCGCCGCCACCTCGAAGCCTGACGTCGTCAGCCCCACAAAAGGATATTTTCATGCGTACAAGGCGCAACGTTATAACCTTAATGGCGGCCAGCGTCATAGCTGGCGTTTCGCCCGCGCTCCGGCAGGCGCAGGCCGCAGCTGCGAATAAACTGCCCGTCGTGGCCACCTTTTCGGTCCTCGCGGATCTCGCCCGCAATGTCGGCGGCGACCGCGTCGAGGTCATTTCCCTCGTCGGACCGAACGGCGACGCTCATGTCTATCAGCCATCGCCCGAGGACGCGAAGCACCTGAACGCGGCGAAACTGATCCTCGTCAATGGGCTGGGGCTCGAAGGCTGGCTCGATCGTCTGATCAGCGCGTCCGGCGCCAAGGCTCCGATCGTCGTCGCGACAAAAGGGATCGAGCCGCGCCAGATGGAGGAAGAGGGAAAAATCGGCCAGGATCCGCACGCCTGGCAATCGATCCCCAACGCGAAGATCTATGTCGAAAATATCCGTGACGGGCTGATCGCAGTCGATCCGGGCGGCGCCGACGCCTATCGCGCCAACGCTACGGCCTATCTCGCGAGGCTGGACGAACTCGACAAAGAGGTGCGCGCGGCGCTGGCCGCGATCCCGCCGAAGCGCCGGGAAATCATCACGACCCATGACGCTTTCGGCTATTTCGGCGCGGCTTATGATTTCAAATTCATCGCGCCCGAGGGCGTGTCAACGGAGACCGAGGCGAGCGCCAGGGACGTCGCAAGGATCATTCGCCAGATCAAAACGGAAAAGATCCCCGCCGTTTTCCTCGAAAACATCACTGATCCGCGCATCGCCAGGCGGATCGCCGAAGAGAGCGGCGCGACAATCGGCGGCGCCCTGTTTTCCGATGCCCTCTCGCCGCCGGATGGGCCCGCCCCGACATACGTCGAGATGATGCGCAACAACATCAAGCAATTGACCGCCGCGCTCTCGAAATAGTGCGCCGGGCCTCTTCAGGCCGGCGCCTGATCCGGCTTGACGTCTTTCTGCAAACAAGGACTTAGTCCGGACCGAAATCGTCGAGGGTTGGCGCCGCCGCTCGCGTTTCCCGTTTTGGCGGGAGGCGTCGCCCTGAGGCAAAGATGGTCGCCAAGTCCCCGGAGGATCGAATGGCCGAAAAAATTCCCGTCACCGTGCTCACAGGATATCTCGGCGCCGGCAAGACGACGCTTTTGAACCGCATCCTGTCGGAGGACCACGGGCGGAAGTTCGCCGTCATCGTCAATGAATTCGGCGCGATCGGCATCGACAACGACCTCGTCGTCGGCGCCGACGAAGAAGTCTTCGAGATGAACAATGGCTGCATCTGCTGCACGGTCCGCGGCGATCTCATCCGCATCATCGAAGGCCTGTTGAAACGAAAGGGCAAATTCGACGCCATCATCGTCGAGACGACCGGGCTCGCGGACCCCGCGCCCGTCGCGCAAACCTTTTTCGTCGACGCCGACGTTCAAAACGCCGCGCGGCTCGACGCCGTCGTGACGGTCGCCGACGCCAAATGGCTCGCCGAGCGGCTGAAGGACGCGCCCGAGGCTAAAAGCCAGATCGCCTTTGCCGACGTCATCATTCTCAACAAGACCGATCTCGTGAGCGCCGAAGAGTTGCGCGACGTGGAGGCGCGCATCCGCGCCATCAACCCTTACGCCACATTGCATGAGACTGTGAAATGCGCCGTACCCATCAATGAAGTGCTGGGCCGCAACGCCTTCGATCTCGATCGCATCCTCGACATCGAACCGCAGTTCCTCGAAGTCGAGGACGCTCACGACCACGATCATCACGACCACGCCCATCATGATCATGACGATCATCATCATCACGGGCACGAGCATCATGAGCACGCCTCGCACGGCCTCAAGCATTATCATGACGAGGACATGCAGTCGGTCGCCCTGACGATCGAGGGCGATGTCGACGCGGATAAATTCATGCCCTGGATCAACACCTACATTCAGACCGAGGGCGCCTCGATTTTGCGTTCCAAAGGCATTCTCGCCTTCAAGGACGAGCCGAAGCGTTTCGTTTTTCAGGGCGTCCACATGATCCTTGACGGCGATCTGCAACGGGATTGGAAGCCGGGCGAAAAGCGCGTCAGCCGCGTCGTCTTTATCGGCCGCAACCTGAAGGAAGATGAAATCCGCAGCGGCTTTCTGGCTTGCGCCGCCTGAGGGAGGGCCACATGGATGGAAAGCGGGACCATATTCCAGATGAAGAATTTCAGAAATGGCTGGCAAATGAGCGCGCAGAGCTAAACGATGTCTTCGACCCTCTTTTCAAAGGCCTGAACTATCTCTTTGTTGCTCATGGGGCTGGCTTGTTTGGCGCCATCACGCTAGTCAAAGATGGCAAAGGATCTCCTTACAATCATGGGATAACTATTTTCTTTTATTTTTTCCCAATCGGACTTATCACCGCGATAATATCGTATATTTATTTTACATCCGCTCGACTTGGTCTATTTATTCGCGCTTCAGAAAGGTATGAAAAAACCCATCCTAATCTGTTGATGAAAAGCAATCCATCAACAACGGCGTATATCGGTCTTGGGTTTTGCGCAATATCAGCAATATTATTAATATCAGCGCTGATTCTAATCTCAATTAAAGCCAGATCGTTGTAAAGTATCATTTATAGTACCTGCAGTTAGTGTGCACCAAACTCACTTGAGCGAGACATGGTCGAGCCGATTAATTCCCTGACTTCCAATGTCGCCCCTATCGACGCAGGGGCGCCGGTGACCGCCGCGGCCTTCATCGGCGCGACGCCCGCTTTGGCGCTCGGCGATGGCCATGTGCTTCTGACCGGGACAGGCGGACAAAAACGCATTGCCGTGCATCCCGACGCCGCCATTCTGGTCGCGGCGAAAGCCGGAAAGGAGCTGGCCACGGGTGGTGACGACGGCAGGGTCGTGCTGATCTCCGAAGACGGCGCGCCGCGTCAGATCGCCTATGAGAAAGGCAGATGGATCGACGCGCTTGCCGCGCGCGGCGACGGCGCGCTCGCCTGGTCAACAGGCAAACAGGTCTTCGCGCGCGATCCCAAAGGCGAAATCAAGACAACGACAGCGCCCTCGAGCGTGCGCGGCCTCGCTTTCCTGCCCAAAGGCTACAGGATTGCGATCTCGCATTATAATGGCGCACGCCTGTGGTTTCCGAACGCCGCCGCCCCGCCCGAGGAGCTGCACTGGAAAGGCTCGCATCTCGAAATCACGGTTTCCCCCGACGGCCGCTTCATTGTGACGGCGATGCAGGAAAATTCTCTGCACGCTTGGCGGCTCGCCGATAAAAAAGACCTGCGGCTCAGCGGCTATCCGGCCAAGCCGCGCTCCATGTCCTGGTCGTCCGACGGCCATTGGCTGGCGACCTCGGGGGCCGACGCCAGCATCATATGGCCGTTTAACTCCAAGGAGGGGCCGATCAATAAAGCGCCGCGCGAATGCGGCGTCCGGCAAGCCAAGATCAGTTGCGTCGCGTTTCATCCAAAGAGCCCCGTTCTGGCGCAGGGCTATGAGGACGGCATGATCCTGCTCTGCCGCCTCGCCGACGGCGCCGAGCTTCTTGTGCGCGCCAGCGGAGCCGGCGAGAACGCCGCTGTCACCGCTCTCTGTTGGGACGACGCCGGCCGCAGGCTGCTGTTTGGCTGCGCCGACGGCGCGTCCGGTATCTTGACCATGCCAGCCTGACTCCGCGCGGCCCGCGCCGCGAAGATTGGAGCCGAGGCTTGCCGGAACTCCGCCGCGCCGCGCTCATTGACGTTGCAGGCTTGCGCGCCCCGGGGGATGATTCCAATGCTGAGGTCGAGACTAGCGCTGTTTGTTGGCGCCGTCGTCGGGCTGACCGCGTCGCAGATTCCTGAATATGCCCAGCAGTACCGGCAAAGACTTGGCGGCGCGATCGACGAATTGCAGAAAATCGTCTCCCAATTCGACGCGGATAGCGCCCAGCTTGGCCTGAGCGAGGAGCAGGGCATTGCGCGTCTTTCCGGCGACGGCGATGAATTTATCCGCGAACGCGGCCTTCAGATGGAGCAGATCGTTGCGCGTCTGCAAACGCTATCGCGCGCCAACGCAGACATGGCGCGATCCGGTTCGCTTGGAAGATTGGCCGCACTGGCGGCCGATTTCGACCCCTTGATCGCGCGCCAGGCCTATGCGAGCTATGAGCCCGCCGTTCCTGTGACAAGCGAAGGATTTGTCCTGGCAGGACTGGGCTTCCTGACCGGCGTCGGCCTCTTTCGGGCCTTGACGGCGCCCCTGCGGCGCTTCCGCCGCAGGAGGCCGATGTCGGCGTGACGCGTCAAAACAAAGACTTAAAGAGCAGGATGCGATTCTGCCTGGACGCATTCTGCTCTAGCCGGAGAGAGAGAATATGATTCCAAACATTCTCTCCATCGCCGGCTCCGATCCGAGCGGAGGCGCCGGCATACAGGCCGATCTCAAGACCTTCGCCGCGCTCGGATGCTACGGCATGGCGGCGATCACGGCGCTCACCGCCCAGAACACCACGGGCGTGCGCGGCCTTCACCTCCCACCGCCGGAGTTCGTCGGCGCACAGATCGACGCGATTTTCGAGGATATCGACGTCGCGGCGGTCAAGATCGGCATGTTGGGATCGGCCGCGATCGTCGAAACCGTCGCCGCGCGCCTCGCCGTGCGCGGGCCCCGCGCGGTCGTGCTCGATCCGGTGCTCGCTGCAACGAGCGGCGACCCGCTGGCCGCGTCAGGCGTCGAGCAAGCGATGATCGAGCGACTGTTTCCGCTCGCAACGCTCGTCACGCCCAACCTCGATGAAGCCGCGCGGCTCTCGGGCCTTCCGAGGGTAAGGGACGCCGCTGAGATGCGCGCGGCGGCCGAGCGGCTGCATCGCCTCGGCGCCAGGGCCATATTGATAAAGGGCGGCGACGCGGCGGGCGCATCCTGCGACGATCTTTATTTCGACGGCGCATCGGAGCGGATCTTTTCAGCTCCCCGCGTCGCGACGCCTAACACGCATGGCACGGGCTGCACGCTATCGTCGGCGATCGCAGCCTATCTTGGCCTTGGCTTTGCGCTGCCGGAGGCGATCGGCGCCGCGAAAACCTATCTGACCCGCGCGCTCGAAGCCGCCGATGAGCTGAGCGTCGGCGGCGGACACGGCCCGCTCAACCATTTTTTCGAGCTCTGGCGGCCGACGTCCAAAGCTTGAAGATCGCCTTGAGCCTCAAAGCCGTTGCAGCGTCGCCTGGTCCAATTCCCCTGCAAAATATTTCTGCAGCGCGTCCCTGAATATCTGGCTGTCGTCCGCCGTCCGGGCGAACAAAGTCATCGAGGAATGAAACTTCATGTCGTCAGGCGATCCGAAAATCTGATTGATTGAACGCCCAATCGCCCGATTGACCAGATGCGTGCAGCGCCGCAGCCTTGGCCCAAGAACCGGATGACGGACATAGGCCTCGGCCTCCGCGCGGCCTGAAATCGCATAGCGTTGCGCCATGGGACTATGCCCGAGACCCGCGATCTGCGGGAAGATGAACCACATCCAATGGGTTTTCTTGCGGCCTTCCTCCAGTTCGGAGCAAACCTCCTCGAATACGGAATTTTGAGCCTCGACGAAGCGTTGCAGATTGTATTTATCGCTTGTTTCCATCGCGGTCGCGCCTCTTTCTGGAAACCGACGGTTTCCGTTTACAATCCGGGAGCGTCAGGAACCAGGCTGCGCCACGGAAAGCTAAGCCCCTTTTCGCGCGCCGCAAGCGATCCGCGCGAGGCGGCATTGGCTGGCGCGTCATTCGATGATTGACATAAGCGTCGCCCCTTGCGACGTAGCAGCGCCATGAGCGCTTCTGATCCGGTCGCCCGGCGGCGAACCTTCGCCATCATCTCCCACCCCGACGCGGGCAAAACCACGCTGACCGAAAAGCTGCTGCTGTTCGGCGGCGCGATCCAGCTCGCCGGCGAAGTGCGCGCCAAAGCCAACCGGCGCCAGACCCGCTCCGACTGGATGGGCATCGAGCGCGAACGCGGGATCTCGGTCGTCACATCGGTGATGACCTTCGAATATGGCGATTGCGTCTATAATCTGCTCGACACGCCCGGCCATGAGGACTTTTCCGAGGACACCTATCGCACCCTCACCGCCGTCGATTCAGCGATCATGGTGATCGACGCCGCCAAGGGCATCGAGGCGCGCACGCGAAAGCTGTTCGAGGTCTGCCGCCTGCGCGACATTCCGATCCTGACTTTCATCAACAAGATGGACCGCGAAACGCGCGATCCCTTCGATCTTTTGGATGAGATCGAAAAAACGCTCGCCCTCGATGTCGCGCCGATCACCTGGCCGCTTGGCAGTGGGCGCAGTTTTGCCGGCACTTATGATCTCGAGCATAATGTCGTGCGCCGGCTCGACCGCGACGCCGAAGCCGTGCCCGTCGCCGGACCCGATGATCCCTTCATCAAGGGACTTTTGGGCGAGGCCGAGTTCGAGGCGGCGAAAGAACAGATCGAACTCGCCCGCGCGGGCCTCAAAGCCTTCGATCAAAAGGCCTTTCTGGAGGGCCATCTGACGCCGGTTTTCTTCGGCAGCGCGCTGCGCAATTTCGGCGTGCGCGACTTGATCGACGCGCTGGCGAAATTCGCCCCGCCCCCGCATGGGCTGGAGGCGGCCTCGCGCAATGTCGATGCGCGAGAGGACAAGATGACGGGCTTCGTGTTCAAGATTCAGGCGAATATGGACCCGAACCACCGCGACCGCATCGCTTTTATGCGCGTCTGCTCGGGCAAATTGCGGCGCGGCATGAAGGCGAAGCTCGTGCGCACGGGGAAAAACATCGCGCTCAACGCGCCGCAATTTTTCTTCGCGCAGGATCGGCAATTGGCGGAAGAAGCTTACGCGGGCGATGTCGTCGGCATTCCGAACCACGGCACGCTGCGCATCGGCGACACGCTGACCGAGGGCGAGGATCTTGTGTTTCGCGGCGTGCCGAGCTTTGCCCCGGAAATTCTCCGCCGCGTCAAGATCAGTGACGCCATGAAGGCGAAAAAACTGCGCGAGGCGCTGGGCCAAATGGCCGAGGAAGGCGTCGTGCAGCTCTTCTTGCCGAACGACGGTTCGGGCGCGATCGTCGGCGTCGTCGGCGCCTTGCAGCTCGACGTGCTCGCCGAACGGCTCGAGGCCGAATATGGGTTAGGCGTCAGTTTCGAGCAGAGCCGTTTTGAATCCTGCCGCTGGATCACGGCCGCGCCGGCCGAACTCGACAAATTTATTCGCGCGCACCCCTCCTCCATGGCGGTCGATCTCGACGGCGCCCCGGTCTTCATGGGCGCCTCTGCCTGGGACCTGAAATATGAGCAGGACAAATGGCCGGATGTGACCTTCTCCGACATCAAGGACTATCAGAAGGCCGCGTGACGTCGCCGATCCCACAGCTTTTCCCTCGCGCGTTCATGGTTTGTTTGCGACAATACAGAACGGCGATGTTACACTTGACATACCCAGCCACTATTGGTAGATTGGCGGTTAAGGAGTAGACCGCCATGCAATCCGCCCTTTCCGCCGCTCATTTTCATAACGAGGTCGCCGCCTTCGCCTATGTTGAGGAAAGGCTTTGGCCCGATGGCCCGATCTGCCATCACTGCGGAGAGACCGCGCGCGTCAGCAAATTGCAGGGCAAATCGACCCGACCCGGTCTTTATAAGTGCTACGTCTGCCGCAAGCCTTTTACCGTGCGGATGGGGACTGTTTTTGAGTCCAGCCATGTTCCGCTGCATATCTGGCTTCAGGCGATTTATCTGCTCTGCTCAAGCAAGAAGGGCATTAGCACTCGCCAGCTTCAGCGGACTTTCGGCGGCAGCATGAAAACCGCTTGGTTCCTTGGTCACCGCATTCGTGAGGCCATGAAGGAAATCCACGGCCTGTTTACCCCGCCACTAGGCGGGGCTGGTGAAACTGTCGAGGCCGACGAAACCTATATTGGCAGGAGTTCTCTAACCCGAGCCTTTCTGGCGCCGGGACCCAAGCAAGCCGTTATGTCTTTGGTCGAACGTAACGGGCGCGTGCGCAGCTTCCACGTTCCTAACGTGACTGCGCAGACCCTTCGTCCGCTCATCGGGCGGCACGCCCATGCCGATAGCCGCTTCGTTACCGACGACTCGACCGTGTATGGTCCGATTGGCTGGAATTTCGCTGCGCACGACACCATCAATCATACTCGCAAAGAGTACGTGCGGGGGGATGTGCACACCAATACCATCGAAGGGTATTTCTCCATCCTTAAGCGTGGCCTTTATGGCGTCTATCAGCATGTTTCTGAAGCCCATTTGCGGCGCTATTTGAGCGAATTTGACTTCCGGTATTCTAATCGGATTAAGCTCGGCATTAACGACAAAGAGCGCGCTAATATTGCGTTGGTCGGCGTCAAAGGCAAGCGGCTGACTTATCAAACGACTCGTCGCGGAAGGCCAGCGGAACAGGCCAAAGCCTAAGCCTAAACCTAAACCTAAGCCCAGCAAGAGCTGGCGCCGCCCGCCAACCGTCTTATTCGACCCTAACCAGCCCGAACTGCCATTGGATAATGGGGCGGGAATTGAACCAGCTTCCATGAAGCGACGGTACGAAAGCTGATTCAAAATCAATACGTTGTCTGTAACACGTTGATTTTCATTGATGTTTTCAATAAGAGAAACTATATTCTTATTGAAAGTGAGGGAGTGAAGCCATGACCGCACGGATAGACTCTGTGTGTCGATTGATTTGTGAGCTTGGAAGCTGGAAGGTGACCAACTTGCAACTGCAGAAGATATTGTACATGTCTCAGATGTATTATATGGGCAAAAGCGGCGGCACGCCGCTCGTCGATGCAAGGTTTGAGGCGTGGGATTATGGCCCTGTCGAACCTAGTGTGTATCGGAAAGTAAATATGTTCGGGGCCAACCCTATTAGAGATGTCTTTATCGACTCGCGCCCGTTTAAAGACGATGATCCGCGACGATTCGCAATCGGCGAGGTTTGCAGTGCGCTTCTGCCATTGAGGCCGGGGGCGCTAGTCGATATCACGCATGATTCAAAAGGGGCATGGGCCAAACATTATGTCCCAGGAGTCAGAGGGATCCCGATCCCTGACGCAGATATCCTCGCCGAATACTACAGCCGCGACGCCCGCTGAATCTGGAATATTCCGCCCCCCTGTTTACGGCGGGCCAACCGGGGATAGCGCAGCGGCGCTTGAATCGCAGCTTGAGTCATGCAAGTTCGAGCGGAAGCAAGAGCGATTTTTTTG
This sequence comes from Methylocella tundrae, assembly GCF_038024855.1. Lineage (NCBI taxonomy): Bacteria > Pseudomonadati > Pseudomonadota > Alphaproteobacteria > Hyphomicrobiales > Beijerinckiaceae > Methylocella > Methylocella tundrae. The sequence continues at coordinate 3,032,453 of NZ_CP139089.1, read as the reverse complement.
GATACTTGTTTCCGCGACGTTGGCGAACACCCTCATTTTTGCAGTCGCCCCGACCTCCGCCGCGACCGTATTCCTGCTGTTTTCCTTGATGACCCTTATCGCCTGCTCGCATTGGCTCGAAGTTCCATGGATTGTGTCGCACCTAGAGCGGCTGTTTGATCGCACGAGCGTAACGAAGGCTAAGAATGAAACAGAATAGCCCCAAGCCAGACAACCCGGAACAATCCAAGCGCTTCATCGACATGGCGCGCGAGGTCGGCGTTGACGAACGCCCTGAAGCTTTTGACGAGGCGTTCAAAAAGGTCGCGGCGCCCAAGCGCCCGGCTACCCGACCTCAGGCTCGGAAAGCCTAATAGCTACGTGCCTCATCACGGTCCGCACATTTAAGAACACGGCTTCGGCCCGTTCCTCATCATAGCGGTCACGTAGATGCATAGCGTGATTGCGCCATGCGTCCTTGATAAGCCGAAGATGGGCGGCGGCTTCGGAATAAAACTTTTGGTCCGCTTTCCAGTCCGGCGCATGGGGGCCTTCCCCGCTTCCGATCAATCTGACCGCCCTATCTATCTGATCAAGAATCGTATTCCAGCCCGCGCGATCAAAAGTAACCCCTAGTGCCGTCGCTAAGCTGTTCAACGCCGGTTCAACTGCTCGCATGAGATGAGTGACGCAGGCCGTCGACCGGCGCAGGGCAAGACATTTCCCAGCTTCTTCAATCTCGTAATTTGCTGACGGAAAGCGATTAGCAACCTCAACGCCGAAATGAGGTTCCTTCGGCTCATAGTATTCCGCTCTTTTGGCGTCTATAACATAAAGAGAAGTTGCGCTAAGTTCATCTCTCATGCGCCCCTTCAATTCGGTTATTAGCTTAGCAAAACTATTATAAGTACATTGGCGCGATTTAAGTGTTTTTGCAGCACGAGAAACTGTGATAACAGAAAGCCTTATATCAAGAACATTAAGTTTTTCTACCGAATCATTTAATAATTTTAGAAAAACCCGCCTGTCTTTAGCAGCAATAATTTCGTTTAAACGATCTTTCCTGCTATCATCCTCGCCGATTTGAGTAATTACGGCATCCATGTGATTTAATAGGGCAACAGTACTATAGAGGGCCGACCCTTTTATTTTAAGCATTTCCCACAGACCCAAAAGGCCGCCCGACTTGAAAGCATCGTCGAGCTTGGCAGAAAAGGACGCGTTCATCTACGCGCCCTTCTAGTACGTGCCCTTCTAGCATTTGTGTGTGGGTATGTAAAGTGTAACGTCGCCTACAGAACACCGGATCACTCCTGTCCCGGCGGAGGATCCGAAAAAAGAAACGGATGATCCTCTTTACGAAGAACAACGAGCCAGCGCTTGCGAATGTGCTGGACTAAGTGAGCATATTGACGCCTCCGCGCTCAGCCGGGTTTTTTGCTCTCGACGCATTGGCGCCCTCGCTCGCGACGAGCCCATGCCGCAGAGCAAGGCTTACGCCGATGTCTGTCTCGACGCTGTCAGCGTCGCAAGTGGTCTCGGCATAGCTGTACACGATATGCTGCTTATCGACGTCGAATACATACGCCGCAGTCGCCGCATATCGAGACCGGAAGATATTGCGGTCTTTTATGTGCAGTATCGCCAGATGAAGGTCCGTGTAAGCAGCGCTGCCGACTATCCTGTCATCTCTTAGAAATTCCACTCTGAACATTTTGCCCTCCGCCCGGCCGCTGTTCGCTTTGCTCAGTTTTCTTGCGGCCGGCCGGAACAACGATTAACGATCGGTAATGTTCCCGCGGGTTTCGGCCTTCGCGTTGATGCTGTGAGAGAATTTTTGGGCGCCTTAGAGCATATTCCGATCAGATCGGTTTGATCTGATCGACAAGAATATGCTCAAGCTTTTGAATCACGCCCCGCCCCGGTTTTTCGCCATTCTCAGGGAGTGAGGACGTCTATCGGATCCCGCGCGACGCGGCATTGCAGGCCAGTCATGGCCCCATCATGAAAGGGCTGCATTCCAGTCGGGGCAACGGCCCTTCCCCTTGGCGACGTCATTGGGCCTCGGCCCGCAATGGAAATTCCGTCGCAGCTGTGGTCCTGACGCCGCGTTCCTCGGCTCGCCCCGTGGGAGCCGCCCCTCACCGCATCGCGAACAGTTCTTGATGGAAACGCTGTGTCACGGAGAACCCATGCGCGGCAAAGTCCCGCCGCAGCGCCTCGCCGAAACTTGATGGACCACAGAACCAGATGCTGGCCTTGGGCCAGTCGGGAACCAACGCGCGGATGCGTTCGCCGCTTAAGCGACCGTGACTGGCGTCAAGCAGAACATGCAGGCGAACGTGCGAGGCCCGCGCATCGGCCCTCAACTTGCTCATGGCTTCCTCGTCATAGTCGGCGGTGGTATGAAACAGCTCAATTTCCTGCGCTCGGGGCCCACTCAAGCTTCCGTCCGGCCCTAGCGCAATATGTTTCATGCGCGCGATAAAGGGGGTAATCCCGATGCCGCCGCCGATCCAAATCTGGCGCGAGCAGTCGTCATCGAAGGTGAAACAGCCGTATGGCCCCTCAATTTTCATCACCTGCCCCACGCGCAGCATCGTGCGGAGGCGGCGGGTATGGTCGCCAAGTTCCTTGGTGATGAAGGTGATCCGCGGTTTGTCTTCATTCCAGCTCGAGGCGATGGTGTAGGGGTGTGCGCCTTCGGAGGCGTCCGAGGTGGCAAAGGCAAACTGGCCGGGCTTGTGGCCGGGCCAGCCACGCGGCACATCGATCTGCGTCTCGAGAGCCCGCACGCCGGCATAATACTGAATTGAGGCGATCCTGCCTTCAACCTGCCGATTAGCGCCTACTCGCCGCAGCAGGACAATGACCGCCGCTAACGCGCCGTAGGCCAGCAGGAGCGCCATGACCAAGCCGACGGGCGAGGTCCAATAGCTGAACTTCATCAGCACCACAGCGTGAAACGCCAACGCCACATACGCCACCGCCAGCAACCGGTGCGTCTTGTAAAACAGCCGGTAGGGAAAGTGTTGAACAAGCGCCAGCACGATCAGCAGCGCCGCAGCGTAGAATGCCCATTCGCCCAAGTCCCCCGCGGGACCGCGCAGAGTCGTGAAAAATTCCGGAGCATGGCTCCCCGGAATAAATCTCGGTCCATGCGCAGGCCGCACAAGCCAGCCAAATCCCACAGCCCATTTGGGACCCTTCACCCACAGCCAGTGGATCACGGCCATGACAAGGCCAGCGATGCCGAACCACTTATGCAGGCGATACATTTTATCGAGCCCACCCAGCCAAGACTCCGGCCAACGCGGTCGCAGCGCCAAAATCATGGCGACGCACATGCAGGCCATAGCGATGACGCCGCTGTACTGCACCATGCTCGCACGAAGCGCGAAGAAATTGGCCGGCCAGAACACCAGGGGTTCCGCGACAAGCCATAAGACCGTCAGCAGGATCAGCGCGCCCCAAAAAGTTCGCTTTATGTTCAGCATAGCGGGCCTTCATCTATATTCGAACGGATGGCTGGGGATTTCGCCATCTCATCCGAACATACGCATGCGTTCTGAGTGACGCATTGAGGGGCGTCAACGACGAGCTGGGCGCTGGGCGCCGCTCTTGGAGACGCGGCCATTGATCCCTCGTTCGCCGCCGCTGTCTTCAAGACAATAAAGAGACGCCGCGCGCGGGACCGGCGTCGCTCCTAAGCTTTAGCTGGGTGCGCTCGCTGCCTCCCTTCCAAGCCGAAATGACTTGGCGAAGAATTTCCTGTCGCGCTTGTGAGCGGCGTTGGCGCACCCGGGAGGTTCCGAAGCGATTCAATCTGCTTCTCTTTGCTTCGAAAGGATTCTCTCACACCTGTACATCTGGGACGCTGTTAACCGGCATGGGGTCCGACGTTTTGATCCAACAAGTCATGAAGGCGGGTCAATCTTGAATACACTTCCCGGCAGCAGGTAGGTGATGTCATAATTGTAAGCAATGAACTTGGCGCCACCGAAGGGGTGCTAGGCCGGAAAGGCGTTTGAATACCACTGTGAAGTGCGCCTGGGAACTGAATCCGATCGTCAAGGCCAGCCCAGCAATAGGCACATCTGTTGTCTCCAGCATAATCTGCGCTTTCGCAATACGGCGGCGTACCAGATGTTCATGGGGGCGAACGCCAGTGGCTGCGCGAAACTGCGCCGCGAAATGCATGGACGGCAAGCTGATTATGTTCCTCGCCATCTATCGCGCCTCGAAGTTCACCAATGTCGAGTTCCACGATCACGCCGGCAAGATGGAGGGCGCAGCTTTCCTGCGCAACGTCGTGGCGGCCTTTCCTTACAAGATCCACACGGTGCTGACCGATAACGGAATGGCTTTCGCCGACCTGCCCAAGAACCGCAGCGGCCCCAGCCGCCGGTTGCTTGGCGCGGTCCTGTCGAAGGCGACGTTCAAAAAAAGCAAGATTTTGAAATACCACGCGTGGGATTTGAAAAGACCCTGCGCAGCATTTCGCTTAGGTGCGCAGTAGATTGCAGGTCAACAGGTGCTGGTCGAGTTAAAGCGTCGCATCTGGAGTGCTCCCTGGCGTCGACCAAAGATGAATACGTCGGGTTATCCCATTGTCGAGGAGAGGTAGATCATGAAAACGTTTCTTAGCATTGGAGCTGGTCCGGGTATGGGCCTTGCGACAGCCGAGCGGTTTGCCGGCGAAGGGTTCCGGATCATCTTGAGCGCCCGGAACGAGACCAAGACGAAAGAGCTTGCGGGGCAGCTCGAGGCGAAGGGCCATAAGGTCGAAGTACGCACAGTCGATGCAGCTGAACCGTCAAGCGTCGCAGCGCTCGTGTCTCAAGTTGAAAGCGAGTTCGCCGGGATAGATGTTCTGCACTTCAATGCGGCCTCGACGCGAAAGGCCACGTTGGCAGATCAACCGCGCGAGACGTTCAACTATGATCTCGCCGTCAATATCGGTGGCGCCATGGTCGCTGCGCAGGCTGCGGGGCCCAACATGATCGCACGCGGCTCAGGCTCCATCCTGTTCACAGGCGGCGGCTTCGGCCTTCAGCCGCACCCGGATTATCTCTCTCTGAGCATCGGTAAGGCAGGTATTCGCGCGCTGGCGCAAGGCATCTTCAAGCCCTTCCAGGAAAAAGGCGTCCACGTCGCGACCGTTACCGTCGCAGACCTTGTCATGAACAGCAAAGACGCCAATGCCGTCGCCGAACAGTTCTGGCAACTGCACAGCCAGCCTGCCGGTTCGTGGCAGGTGGAGAATTGCGGCACGGCGTTCGGCGGCAAGTTCCGCCAATGGCGCTAAAAATGCCGTAAACATAAGTACTTGAGCAGCGCTCGGCCAAATCAATGAGATCAGTGCTGAAAAGCTTAGGATGCCCGCCGCACAGAGTGGAGAGATCAGAAATGTCAATCGAAACGCCTGCTTGCGTTTCCGTTTCGTCTCGAATGTCGTCATCCACAAAGCCGCATTAAAGAGCGAGATCAAGGCGAGGTGGCCGTTGTAAATGGCGACGACATCGCCAACATTGCCTTTACTTCCGTAGAGCGCCGTTGTGGCAGGCAGGCACACGATCGTAAACAGGAAGACGATGTTCATGAGAAGCGCCGCGCGGGTTTCATGGTCGCCCAGGACAAGGCGGCGGTGATGGCTGAACCAGAAAAGCGCGGCAACGAAAAAGCTCAGGCATAATGCCGATATCGCCCTGCCGCTGGTCGCCAAAATTTCGGACCAGCGCGGTGCGGCGCCCAAGGGGCCGGCCGCCGGAATATTATACACGAGCATGGTCATCGCGATCCCGAATATCGTGTCGCTCAACGTTTCCAGGCGCCGAAATACGAAGGCCCCGTCCATTTCCCTGCTTTCCTTCCTTGCCGGGAGAGTGCGGCTGTCAGGATGGTTTGAACAGCCTCGACACCTCGACCAGTTCCGCCAAGGGACGCGTGATGTGCCCGTCGGCCTTCAGCATGACCAGCCCGTGCAATTGGGCCCAAATGAGTTGGGCTTCCTCCTGGATGCGGTCCGCCGGAGTGGTGGGGGACAAGGCTTCGCGCAATCGGCTGAAGGCCTCGACGGCCGCGGTTTCCAGTGCGCCGCCCGTGCCGGCTTCGGGCACAAGGCGCGATGCGAACATCAGTCGATAGAGTTCGATATTCGCTTCGCCGAATGCAACATAGGCGAGAGCCATCGCTCTCAGGGCGCCATCCCGCCCTCCTGCCGCAGCGGCCGCGGTCAGCGCGGCGGCAAACTCCTCGAACCCTTCCGTCGTGACCGCCTCAAGCAATGCCTTGCGGTCGGAAAAATGCCGATAGGGAGCTGGCTGGCTTACGCCGGCAAGCCGCGCGAGAGAGACGAATGACATCGCATCCGCCCCGCTTTCCGCGATCTGGTCGCGTGCGATCCGCACCAGCGTGCGGCGCAGATCGCCGTGATGATAACCAGCCCGGCCAGGGGCTTTTTTTCTTGGGTTCACCTTCATGTGATTACCTATAACATTTTGCTTGACGGCCGGTCAAGCGATGATGTTATATGCTATTACATTGACTGGGCGGGACGACAAACGCCACTCCGCTTCCGGGCCGCAACCAAGGAACCTCGCCATGAGCCTTATTCTACTCCCGATCCCCAGTCGCGATTTCGACCCCACGGAAGTCGCGGTGAGCTGGAAAATACTGACCCAGCGCGGTCATCGGGTCGTTTTCGCGACGCCCGACGGCAAGCCGGGCGCCTGCGACCGGATCATGCTCTCCGGTATCGGGCTCGACCCGTGGAGCGGCATCCCGGTGCTCCGCCATATTCGTATCCTGGGCCACCTGCTGAGCGCCAATGCCGACGCCCGGAACGCCTATGCCGAGATGCTGCGCGATCCGGCCTTTAAGAGCCCGATGCGCTGGGACCAAATCCAGTCCAAGGACTTCGACGCCCTGCTGCTCGGCGGTGGGCACCGGGCACGCGGCATGCGCGAATATCTCGAAAGCACTGTTCTTCAGCGGATCACCGCCGAGTTCTTCGCGGACGAAAAGCCGGTGGCCGCGATCTGTCATGGCGTGCTGCTGGCCGCCCGCAGCAAGCGTGCCGATGGCCGGTCCGTGCTGCATGGCCGGAAAACCACGGCGTTGCCCTGGGCGCTGGAACGCAAGGGCAGCATTCTCGCCCATGTCGGGCGGTTCTGGGACCGCAACTATTACCGCACCTATACGGAAACAGCGGGACAGCCCGCCGGATACATGTCCGTGCAGCAGGAGGTCACGCGCGCACTCGCCAGCTCTGCGGATTTCATCAACGTTCCCGAGAGCGATCCCGGGTTCAAGCGCAAGACGAGCGGCATAGCGCGCGATACGGCGACGGATGATCACCCCGCCTGGGTCGTGCGGGATGAGAATTACGTCTCGGCGCGTTGGCCCGGCGACACCCATAGCTTTGCCCGCACATTCGCCGCGGTGCTCGAGGCGAAGGCATCGTGACCGATCACGATGATGCAGCACCTTCAACTCAACTTTCAGACATAACGAACGAGGAAGATCATGGTTAGTCAAAATGAATTCGACTATACGCTCCGCTGGTGGCCCGATCAGAAACCGGAGTTTCTGTCGTTAACCCCCGGCGGCCCGAAGGTGCGCTATTTGCGGGCGGGCCAGGGCCCGGCGCTCGTTCTGCTGCATTCGATTCGGACCGAGCTGGACTTGTTTCAACGGGTGATCCCGAAGCTGATCGATCACTTCACCGTCTATGCGTTCGACTATCCGGGATTTGGCTGGTCGGACATCGTGCCGGGCGCCGACTATCGGGAACCGGCGATGCGAGCGCATGTCGTTCATTTTGTCGAACGGCTCGACTTGCGCGACGTCACTCTGGCTGGCGAATCGATGGGCGCCACATTGGCATTGACCGCGGCAGCGGCACTCGGCGAGCGCGTGAAGCAGGTCGTCGCCTTCAATCCCTACGACTATTTTCCGGGCGTGGAGCGGGCGAACCTGCTCGCGTCGCTCATTATCAAAAGCGTGCGCGCGCCCGTTATCGGGCCGATTTTCGCCGGCATGGAAAGCGGCGCCTCTCTCGCCGGCATCTTGAAGGGCGGTTTTTACGACCGGCGCCGCTTGCCGTCGGACTTTCTCGACGAGTTGGTGAAAGGCGGCAAACGGCCGGGCTACACAAAGGTTGCGCGCGCCGTTTATAGAGGCCTTCCGAGCTATGTCGCGGCGAGAGCGCATTATGCTCAGATCGACGCCCCGGTGACGCTGGTCTATGGCGATCATGATTGGTCGCGCCCGGCCGAGCGCGAAGCGAACCTGGCTCTGATCAAGCGCGGGAAGACGATCGCCCTCAAGGACGCGAGCCATATTGCTTCGCTGGAAAGGCCGGAAGAATTCGCCCGAATTCTTATTGAGACCCTGTCAACAGCCCGCTCCGCCGCTTGAGGTGGAATCGGCAATGCGCGCCTCGCGAGGCGCGAAGGAATTAGACGCTCCGTGGGCCGATCCAGAAATCGACCTACACTGCACCCGTTCCTCCTGAACCCGGACTAAACGATGACTCAGCCGAAGCCGATTAGAGCCTGTGGACATTTAAATCCTCGATCGCTGTTCAACCTGTTGGTTAGCGGCCGTTTCGATTGGATCGTATTGGAGGTGACTCAGGCAGCGTGGGCGGCCCAGGCCTCGGCGTCGGCCTTGAGCGTGAACGATTGAGTGAGTGTTGTGTGGCCCTGGCGTCGAACCTGAACCTGCCACTTTAAGCCGCGTTTGTGAAACGTCGCCATAGTTTGCCGTCTTTGCGTTGTGACAGCATTGTGCCAGCGGCGGCTATGTCTTTGAGGGTTTTCGGTCGCTCTCGAAGAAAACCTGGGAAAACACTAGGTTAACTGGCGCACCCGACAGGATGAAGATGGGCACTGCTACGTGATTGTTGCAGCTATATAATTTCGAACCCCGCGGCGGCAGGGGGTGGCTGTCGGGGCGTTGCACGTCTGCACCGGGTGTGGCAGAAACGGCTTCAATGGCTGGAACTGCTGCTTGCCTGCGATTGGTGATCCAGTTCCCACGTAAGGCGGTGCTGCCATGGACATCCCCCGGATCTTCAACGTAACGGAGAGCGCTCACCGCATCCATAACCCCTTCACGCCCGACAAGCTCGCCACTCTCGGAGCGGCGTTGCGCCTGGAACCGGGAACCCGTGTCCTCGACCTTGGCAGCGGTTCGGGCGAGATGCTGTGCACCTGGGCACGCGACTACGATATCATCGGCACCGGGGTCGACATGAGCCGGTTGTTCAGCGATCAAGCGAAACGCCGCGCCGAAGAACTCGGCGTCGCTGATCGTGTGGAGTTCATCCATGGCGACGCTGCCGGCTATGTCGCCGACGAGAAGGTCGGTGTCGCGGCCTGCGTCGGTGCGACGTGGATCGGAGGGGGAGTCGCCGGCACCATAGCGCTTCTGACGAAGAGCCTCAGCAGTAACGGGATCATCCTCATCGGCGAGCCCTACTGGCGGCAGTTGCCGCCAACGGAAGACGTTGCCAAGGGATGCGGCGCCAGATCGATCTCCGACTTTCTGTTGCTTCCCGAACTTGTCGCGTCTTTCGACAACCTCAACCTCGACCTCGTGGAAATGGTCTTGGCCAACCAAGACGGCTGGGACAGGTACGAGGCGGCCAAGTGGCTAACCATGCGCCGATGGCTCGAAGAGAATCCCGACGACGACTTTGCGAAAGAAATTCGAGAGCGACTGACCTCGGAGCCCAGACGTCATGTCGCGTACACTCGTGAGTACCTGGGCTGGGGCGTATTCGCCCTGATGGCACGGTGACGGAAGTCGACAGGCGTCACGCGCATCGTTGACAGGTTTGCCGCCATGGAGGCGGGGTGCTTGCCGGGACGAGCAACCCTTCAATACCTCCGCTTCCACGTCGGTCAGATCATCTCGCCCCTTGCCGCTCCTCCTGCGCAGGCCGCAGCCCGCCTCACCTTCGAGGGGCGATGGCGGACCTCAATGCCCGTTTCGTTCCGAATGTGGGAAATTTGGCGCACCCGAGAGGATTCGAACCTCTGGCCTCTGCCTTCGGAGCAATTTAACCTGCCCTTCGCCGCTTTTCGATGGGTTTCACTCCAATGCGCTATGTTACTGTAATCACTAAACAAATTGAAATTCCAGCGCGTCCGACGTACTCTCGGACACGCTCCGACTTGCGTCCGGCTGCTTACGTGGTGCTTACGCGAGAGTGGGAGTTTGGACGGGAGAATTCCCATGGCTAAGCTCACAAAGCGCCTCGTCGACGCTGCCGAGTCCCGCGAAAAAGACTACGTCATCTGGGATGACGAGCTACCAGGTTTCGGGCTGCGCGTCTTCGCTTCTGGCAAGCGCAGCTATGTCCTTCAATACCGGGCATTGGGTCGCTCGCGCCGCTACACCATCGGCTTGCATGGCGTCTGGACCGCCGAGGGCGCGCGACAGGAGGCGAAGGTTCAGTTGGGTCGTGTTGCTCAGGGCGACAACCCTGCCGAGGAACGCCAGCTCGATCACAAGGCGATCACGGTCAAGGAGCTCTGCACGCTTTACGTCAACGACCTGAACGCAGGCCTCATCCTTGGGAAAGGCGGGCGGCCCAAGAAGCCGACAACCGTCGTTACGGATACCGGACGCATCGAGCGGCACATCATCCCACTCCTGGGTACGCGACGCGTGAAGGACCTGACCAAGGCCGACATCAACAAGGTCCTGAAGGACATTATGGCCGGCGAGACGCGAGTGTCGGTCAAGACGAAGAAGCTGCGTGGCAAGGCCATCGTCCGTGGCGGCGCTGGAACGGCGACACGTACGGTCGGGCTCCTTGGCGGCATTCTCACCTACGCCGTCGAGGCCGGTATCATAGCGATCAATCCTGCCCATGGCCTGCGGAAGCCGAAGGACAACGTCCGCACCCGCCGGCTCACGGAAGCGGAGTACCGGACGCTGGGTGAGATGCTGCGCACAGCTGAGAAGGAGGAGAAGTACGCGACGACGGTGGAGATCATTCGTCAGATCGCACTGACCGGCTGCCGCCGCAGCGAGATGATCGGCCTGATGTGGACCGAAGCGGATACAGACGGGAGTTGCCTGCGGCTGATCGACAGCAAGGAGGGGACGTCGGTCCGCCCTGTCGGCCTGCCCGTTGTCGAGTTCCTCGAGGCACGTCGGGATACAGCATCCGGCTCGTATGTCTTCCCTGGCTACGGCGACGACAATGCGTTCGGCAGTTTCCCGAACCATTGGGAGCAGATCTTTAAGGGCTCGCCGCTCTCGGATGTCACGCCCCACGTCTTGCGACATAGTTTTGCCAGCATCGGCAACGATCTCGGCTTCACGGAGGTGACGATCGCGGCGCTGGTCGGCCATGCCAAAGGTTCCGTCACCAGCAAATACATCCACACGCTCGACACGGCCCTCATAATGGCGGCGGACACGATCGCCGGCTACATCGAGGGTCTGCTGGATGGGAAGGAGTTCAAGCAAACAGCCTATGCGCTGGACCGCGATTCCCGCAAAGCAGCACTCGCGCGCTTCCTCCGAAAAGCCGCCGGGGACGAAGCGGAGCACGAGGAGGAAGAGCGACTGGCTGCTTAGGACAACGCAGTCCCTCCCGCGCTTGTTGCGCGGAATTTAGGCGACGTACGCTCCAAGGATCGGGACGGAAGGCGCTGCCGCTTCGGCCCGGCGCTTGGCAACGCGCTTCGCCGCATTGCGCACAAGTTCAAGCTTGCGCCTGTCCTTGTCCACGCATGCCAGAATCTGGTCGTCAGTTGCTGCACCGATCTGCTCGGGCTCACTGAGCTGCGCGGCCGCCAAGCGGCAGTAGTCGCCCCGCAGCAAATCGGCTCCGGCGAACTGCGCGAGGTCGACGGCGGCGCCGGGGACGCCATACGTCAACCGGATCGCTAGGCGCCCTACACGATCACCGAGATCGAGCGTCGGGTGCAGGATTTCGGCGACGCGAGCCGCGACCGGCATCAGATCGCACGTCCGCGCTGCGACGGCGCGTATCGGGCCGGCGGCACCGCCGAATGCACCGCCGAACTGCGTCAGCACGCGCTCGATCTCGCTCATGGCGCGGCCGGACACGAACAAAAGACAAGCGACGGCCTTTTTCGCACGTAGCGTCGCCTGATGGTCTTCTGTTGTCCCCCGCTGAAGCGCATTCAAGACTTGCCACGGCACACCTTGCCGCTGCAGCTCGTTGGGCCATACCTGAGGCTCTTTCTGCGTGCTTTTCCGGTTTATTGGAAAGAGGAGTTGATCGAGCTCGACCGTCGTTTGGGTTGCGGCAATCAAGACAGGATCGCTGATTTCTTGGGGTTGAAGCGAGCCGAGACAATCCACGAGCGCGATGATGGACCCGACCTCTGCTGCGCTCTCGCCAGCGAGACGGCCGAGCTTGGTCAGCTCAGACGCGCCTGTGGCATTCTTCTGCACAAGGCCGTGGCGTTCCAAATCCGCCAATGCCGAAAGCAGGTCCGGCCGGCTCCACTGCCACGCGCTGTGGGCGCGCCGCGCCTGGAACGCGCCGAAGCTCGATTCCAGAAACTCGATGATCTCCTCGCTCGGCACGCCTTCGCCGGCCGCACGTCGTGCCGCGACCAAGACGCGGATGATAAGGGAGCGTGGGTCGGTCGTGCCGTCGAGGAAGCGGGAGACCAAATCTTCCGGCTCTGCAGTCACGTATCGCGACCACAGATCATGCTCGGCACGCGGATCGAGCGCTAGCAGATACGACGCCCCCTTTTCGGCGAAGCCAAGCCTTCCCGCGCGACCGACGAGGTTCTTGTATTCCGCAACCGAATACGGCTCGTCGCCGGGATGATTCAAGCCGGCGATGATGACTGATGATGCGGGCGTGTTCACGCCCATCGCCAGCGTTGTCGTGGCTGCGATAACACGCAGGCCCGAGCCGCCGCGGCGGAATTCTTCCTCGACGACACGCCGCTCTTCGCGGTCGAGATCCGAGTTGTGGAAAGCGACGCCGCGCCCCAGCGCGCTCCGCAAGTCAGCGCTGGCCTGCGACGGGTCACCGCCAGGCATCTGCACTAGCGCCTCGGCAGCCGGAGGCAACCCGAGCGTCTCTGCGAGATAGTTGGCGCATCCGCGGGCTTCGCCCTTGGTTTCGCGAAACACGATCACCTGCTGGCCTTCGGCGACAAGCTTGCGGACCAGCGGGATGATCCAATCCTGGCTGGATCCCTTACCGCCGACAAGACGCCGAACGAGCGGCCCCTCCACCCGCTCATTACCGGTCTCCGGGTCAAGGAATCGGAAATGCCCGGTGCCGAGCAACAAGCCCTCCTCAAGCGGAACGGGCCGTTCCGTGCGCCGCAAGAGCCGCGCGCCAAGCCATTGCTCGAGCCCGTTTGTGTCACCGATCACCGCCGAAAGCGCGATCAGTTGGGGCTCGATCCCTTCACGCCGGCGCATTCGGATGAGCGTCAGAATGAACTCCAGATTCGCGCCGCGGCCGCGGTCGGCGATCATCTGCGCTTCGTCGACCACGATCACGCCGACCTGCGCCAGCACATGAGGGAATGTCAGCGCGATCGCGGCGAACTTCTCATAGGTCAGGAGACCGACATCGTATTGGCCACGCAGCAGAGGCCCGATGTCGTCCGTCTCCCCCGTCGCTTCCACCGTGCGGACCCCGAAACCGCCATAGACGCTCTCGAAGTGCCGCCGCTTGTCCGCTACGAGAGCCTTGAGTGGCAACAGAAACAAAGCCCGTTTGCGATCCAGCACGTTCCGGAGCGCCGCGAGCTCGCCCACCATCGTCTTGCCCGAGGATGTCGGGGCCGACACCACCAGGTTCTCGCCGTCCAGCACGCCGAAGTCGGTGATGGCGGCGATCTGAAGCGCATTTAAGGACGGGATCGCTCCAGCCCAGGCTGTGACAAGCGGGTCGGGGAAACCGGCCGACGAGAGGCTGGCAAGATCGGACGTCACCTTGGCAGGCAGACGCGCCGGGAAGGCCGCCCGATATTTCGCGCCAAGCACGAACACGGGCCACTCGACATCGCCGTCGATGCTCCCGCGCATGGTCGGGTTCTGCTCTTTGCCGCCCTGCAGCGCGGCTGCCCTGACGCGGCTCGTGACATGCTCAAGCAGGCGGTACAGCGAGAGCTTGCCGCCGCTCACGACTTCCTCGGCGCCACATAGCGCCTCCAGCAGGAAATGGGTCAGAAAGCCGTGCCCGAACCGGCGGTGCTCATAGGCGGGCTCGGTCGCCGCGGAGGCGGTGAAGATGATCCGGCCGGCGCCGCCAAGCTGAGCCAGGCGCGCCTCGACCGACAAAAGGCTGCGCGGCTTCGCATCGACGTGCAGAACCTTCGCGCCGATGCCGCCCGAAAAACAACAGTCGAGGAACAGGATCAGGCGCTTCGCCGGTATCCGCGAGAACCATTCCTGCAACAGCTCGAGTGGGATCGCGGAGCCGGCGAGATTATCTGGATTCGCGTCGTGGGTGACGAGCTCATGCGTCTCCGACCCATGGCCTGAGAACGCTATCACCACCGTATCCTCGGGGCCACAGCCGGCCAGGTCGGCAAACGCGCCCTCAATCCGCTGTCGCGTGGCCTCCGCATCCGTCAGCAAGACGGTGCTGCCGCCCAGCGTGTCGAAGAACAGCGCCTCCAGCGCCGTCGCGTCGCGACGCGCGCAGGTCAGCTCATCAATGCCGGTGGAGCTATAGCGGTCGATGCCGATGAACAGGCCGCGAAACGACATGAGGCACCACGCTACGCCCGAACAACGCCGACGGAGAACGCGGCTCGCGGCTTCTCAGCCTTCTCCAGCACGACCGGCGCAAAGGTGTCTTTCTGCGCGACCTGCTTGTTGCCAACCTTCTCAAACCAGACACACCAGACGGCATCTTCCTCTATCATGGCCGTCTTCCCGACCTGCTCAACCGTCATGATCGGCCCGCCCGACTTCACCCGCACGAGGTCGCCGGGCTTGAATTCAGTCTCATCCATTTTTCGCGCTCCTTCTCAATGCCTGTATGTGTTCACCATGCATCGGGGAGACCACAATATGCGCACGTCAACCTTTCCACGACCGTGGATAGAAGCGCGCATGTTCTAGGAGATCGCCCCATGCCTAGCATCAATATGTGGTGTGTCGATGATCCCTTGCACAAGGATTTCGCCGAAAATCTTGTAAACCCTTGAATGAATGTTCTTAATCCGTTCTTCAAGGGCTCCTTCGCTGCGAAGCGGTCGCCTGACTACGCTGCCTTTGAGGCGAGATAAGCCCGACGGCAGCTTGCCGCCGGGCTTATCGTTACGATCTGCCAGACACCCAGTCCCAGACACGGCGCCAGAAGCCTGGTTCCGCCTTGACCAAAGGGGGCTGAGCAGAAGGCTCGACCTTTGGCGTCTGCCCGTAGAAATGCGCTTTGGCGGCGCGATCACGACGGCGCTCGGCTTCAACCTGCTCGTCACTCCAAGGGCCAGCTTCGATCACCTTGCCGCGGTCGATCACGTAGTGTGACCGGCATTTCAGGGTCCAATTGCCGATCGACGGCCGAAGCGAGATGGTCTCGCCATCGAACGTCATCTTCCAGTCCGTCGGCGTGAAGGGCGCGACAACCTCCTCGCCGCAACCGCAGCAGCAGCTATGGGCTGATGTCGCATATTCCATCGAAACATAGAGAATGCCTGGCTCCAGGCGTTCAGGAATGTGTTCGACGAAACGATGATCGAGTCGCTTGTGCCGCATCACGCAAGGTCCCCGTTGATCAGCATGTTGCCATCGGTCGTGTAGGTGCAGTGATGCTCGCGCTCGAGATCGCGATAGAACCCGCGGATCTTCTTCCACTTCACGACCGCGAGGACGGCATTCAAGGCGTTGAGGTCCGCGACCTGAATGTTGGACGCGTAGATGTCCTTGGCGCCCCCGCCGACAAAGGAGATGCGCTGCCGGGCGTGATCCCGCTTCTCCGGCGTGCTGGCGGTCACGCGCAGGATGCCGCCGAGCGATCCGTCGTCGAGCTCAAGACCCATGCCGACATCGACGAACGCGGCACCTATTGCCTCGAGCTTCTCCACGATCAATCGCTTCGCGTCACCCGCATCGAGGGACAGGAATGCGAAGGTGATCCCGTCAAGGAAGTGGATGTTGTCGGCTCCCAGCGCGACATCGTGCGCCACAATGTTCCGGTGCATCCGGCTGTAGATGCGCTTCAGATAATCGACCTTCTTCGGCGCTTCTCGCAGTTCCTCCAGACTCGGAGCTCCCGGCGCGCGAAACGCGTTGTGGGTGAGGAACTCGTCCCTATCGAAGAGCCGGATTTCGCGAACGGGCGTCTTGGCGACAAAGTCCAGAATGTAGCCTCCGGTGCCGCCGCCGCCGATGATGGCCACCCGCTCGTTGATGAGCCGCTCAGTCAGAACGCCGATCCCGACACGATCGGAGGCGGTCTCGACGTAGTTGAAGACGCTTTCTTCCTCCTGTTCCGGCTCACGGAAAGTGCGCGCCGTCGTGCCGGGCTTCAACACCGCGGCCGGACCCGCGATGATGTTCGCGTAGCTCGTCATCTTGTGATGGTAATCGGTGTACCCTCCATCCGGCTTGCTGGAGAAGCTGTGCGTTGCCTTCAGGCCGTGGCCCAGATCGAAGGCGCCGGCAGCGTGCGAGATGCCGTTGATGCGCGAACCATCGGCGTGACACGGGAAGTCGCCGTCCCAGTGGACGACATGGGTGTCGGGCGTGCGCGTCTGATCTCCGGCCAACGTGAGGCTGGAGATGAGGGTGCCGATGCGCACCTCCCGGCGCGCATCGACATAGGGCACCTCGCGCATGACGAGATACCCGCCCTGCTGCTGGACGAAGTAGCCTTCGTCCCGCAGCCGCTTGAGGTCCGGATTACGACTGAACAGTGCGCGTGACATTGAACACCGTGCCCTTCTTCTTGACATCGACAGAGCCGCCAGCCCCGAGCTCACCGGCGTGCGGCGTCGACGCCGCGTGCCGGTAGGTCATCGAGAAGACGACGTTGGGTTCGTGCTGGCCCGGGAAGGCGAGCTGGACGATCTGCTCGAACGTGACCGTGCGGGCGTTCACCGTGCGCGGCCGCGAATTGACGATGATCTCGAAGGTCAGCCGCGCGGTGATGAACCGCTCGATACCGGGCTGGGTCAGATCGATCAGTTCGCCATGCTCGACCAGCCGGTCTTCACCGCCGGGGACTTCAAGGAAGACCCCTTCGCCGTCTGCCGGCTTGGCGAGGCCATAGAGGATTGTGCCGCTGATGACCGGCTTGCCCCAGAGCAGCTCGTGGTCGTTGAGGGTCAGCTTGAAGTCGCGGTCGGTCAGGAAGGCGATGAACCGCTCGGCGCCGCGCTCACGCAGGTCGAAAGGCTCGTTGAGCCTCACCTCCTCGAAATCGCCCGAAGGCAGGATCGCGACGAGGCTGTAACCGCTCCGCGGGTCGAGTGCCCCGGCCTCGAGCAACTGGCGGCCGAGCGGCACGGGATCGCTCACTACGCGGGACTGGAAATTAAGATCGCCCTGCGCGAGGAGAAAGCGATACCCCCGCGCCGGACGCAACGCCCGGCCTTCGCGCAGGGCGTCGCCGAGATCGTCGTAGTCAATAAGCTCTTCGGTGCTCATAAGATTGGGTCCTTAGGTTTCGGCCGAGGCAGCGCCGCGGCTCTAAGGGTCCAATCGGAGCGAGATCCGCCGACCGGTAAGGTCAGACGAACTTTTTTTGTAAAGGCCCGTCGGGGGTCTGCCCGCAGATGAAGAAGGCCGGGCAGTTCGGACAGGTGCGCGACGAGACCTCGGCCGGAAACCGTCCAGCGCGGATGTCGCCGAGAAACTTTCCGAGCTTGTCCTTGCGCCCCTTCAGCTCCCGATCGGATAAGGCAAGCGCGTGCGTCTCGCCGTCGGAAAGATGGACGAGCTCCGCGACCGCGCCGGGAAAGGCCTGCTTGACCGCCAGCATCAGCGCCGCCGCGCCGACATCCTTGCTCTCGGCCGACCGCATGTGACCCGTGCGGATCCGGCGCACGGCGCGCACACCGTCCGGCCGCACCAGCACGTCGTCCGGCCGAACGATGATCTCCTCGCCGCCGAAATTGAGGCTGAGCGTAATCGGCGCTTCGGCGACTGCTTCGGCGCGGTTCGTCAGGAAGAAGCGCAGCATCGCCAGCGCCAGATCGCGAAATTCCGCGCGATAGCCGTGCTCGCCGAGCCCCTGGCCGTCCAGCGCCGCGTCGGTGCGATCCTCCAGGTCCCGCTCTGTCACGGGCTGGTCCGCCGCGATCACCGCCTCGACCACCAAGCGAACCGCCTCGTGCAGATGCATGAAGGCGGTCGCGGTCCGTCGGCCACCGACCTGCAGGACATGGGTATAGAAGAAGCGGCGCGGGCAAGATTCATAAAGAGCGATCTGCGGGGCCTCGAACCGGAGCCGCCCGTCGACGACTAAATCGATATCCCGAGCTTCCGCGGCCACGGGAAGCGGCTGCGCCGGCAAGACTGAGCGGCGCGTCAAGGTGGCCCCGAGACGATTGAGGAAGGGCGATAATGGTCGATTGTGGCCGTTGCTCTTCTCGGTCGGCGCATAAAGGATCAGGCGGTTGCGGGCGCGCGACTGCGCCACGTAGAACAGACATTCCTGCTCCTCGGCCTGACCCGCGCGGAACGCGTCTAGCGCGCTGCCTTCGGCGCCCGCGATCATGCCGTCGGGTGCCGGACAGGGTGGCGCCGGTGGCGTGCGCGGGATGGTGTCGCTGTTGAGCCCTGGAATATGGACGCCGCCGAACTCCAGGCCCTTGGCACCGTGAATGGTCATCAGCCGCACGGCGTCGAGATGCTGGGCCGCCGCCGGCAACTGACGCAAGTCGCGGTCGTCGCCGAGCCGGACAAGCCTGCGCACGCGATCGAGCACGCGCGTGATCGGCAGTCCGCGGCCCGCCGGCTGAACCCGCAGGAAGTTGAGGAACTGCCAGATCGCGATTCCGCGCGTGCGATCGGCGAGATCCTCGGACGCGCCCAGGCGCGCGGCGATGCGTGTGCGATCGAGCAGCAGCGTCGCAAGGACGGTCCAGGGCGAGGTCGTTTGGTCGAAGCCGTCGAGCACGATCGCGAGACTGGTGAGCGCCTCGCGACCGGCATCGCTGACACCCGGGATCGTATCGGCGTGCGGAAGCCAACTGCCCGGGCTGTGCTCGGTCACCCGCAGATGCTCGAAGACCGCCGCCACGTCAGCGAAGGACATGGTGAAATCGGGCCAGCAGGCGATCCGCACCAGGCCCATTGCGCGCCGATCGACAAAGACGGAGAGCAAGGCCAGCAGATCCTTGACCTCGGCCCGCTCGAACAGGCTGCCCAGAAACAGGACCGGCACGCCGAGCCGTTCCAGGTCCTGCCCGATGGCCGACAACTTCTCGTTGCCGGTGCAGAGGACCGCCTGGTCACGATAGGCGTAACCGTCACGGCGAAGCGCCTCAATCGCCTCGGCCAGCGCCACTTGCTGCTGCTCGGCACGCTGCACCGTGCGCAGCTCGGGCTTTAGACCATCGCCGTTGCGCTCTGCTTCGAGCCCGCTGTCTGGGTCGCCCGCGCGCATCGTGATCGCGAAGCAGGAAAAGCTGGCGACGATCTCCGGCACCGAGCGGTAGTTACGCTTCAATCGACCGCGCTTGCCGCCGGCGAAGTCCTCTTTGCCGAACCGGGTCATGTTGAACGATGAGGCGCCGCGAAACCGGTAGATCGACTGCTTGGCGTCACCGACCATCCAGAGATTGCGGCCATCAGGCCGTAGCGCGCTCAACAAACGGACGCTGCTGCGGTTCACGTCCTGATACTCATCGACCAGGACATGATCATACTGCGCCTGCAGCGCTTCTCGGATGGCCGCATCGGTTTCAAGCAGCTTGACCGGGAGGGCCACAAGATCGCCGAAGTCGACGCAATGCGCCTTGCGCTTGAGCCGTTCATAGGCAGCGTAGACGCGCGCCACCTCGCCGGCGCGCTCGGCAGCCTCGCGCGCCGCAGAGTCCTCCGCCTTGGCAAGCTTCGCGTCGGCGAGCGCGGCGTAGGTTTCGGCGTCGACCACCTCGTCCTTCGCCCGAGAGACGGCGGCCAGCATGTCAGCGATGATCTGGGTGGGATCATAGAGGTTGCGGTAATGCGCGAGCCTCAGCCGCGGGAACTCCTCCTCGAGGAGCTCGACCGCCTCAGTTCGATCCATCATCCGCGGGTCCTTCGGCAAGCCGAGCTCCGCATGGAAGCGACGGATGATATCGAGGCCGAAGGCATGGAACGTGCCGACCCACATCGCGGCCGCCGCCCCTGGCCGCTTGCGCGCGATCCTTTCGGCCATCTCGCCCGCCGCCTTGTTCGAGAAGGTCAGGAGCAAGATGCGCCTGGGATCGATGCCCTCTTCCAGAAGGCCTTCGACACGCGCGATCAGTGTCTGGGTCTTGCCGGTGCCAGGACCCGCTTCGAGCAGATAGGCTTCGCCGCGATGCACCGCCGCCGCCGCTTGCAGCGGATTGAGCGGCCGTTCGACGGGCGTCGCCGCCAGCGTAGGCGGCACCGGCGGCAACAGCAAGGCATCGAACAACTGCTGCGCCACGACCT
The DNA here is from genome assembly GCF_038024855.1 of Methylocella tundrae. NCBI lineage: Bacteria > Pseudomonadati > Pseudomonadota > Alphaproteobacteria > Hyphomicrobiales > Beijerinckiaceae > Methylocella > Methylocella tundrae. Next base: position 3,011,867 of record NZ_CP139089.1, on the reverse strand, counting down.
CGAACGGCGCGCCGAGTTTCGCAGCGATCTCAGAAGCGGAAAAGGCTCCATCGACATGAAGCGCCCGCACCACGTTGCGCGGCAGCAGCAGTTCGCGCGCGAAAAGATCCATCTGGACCTCGCGACGCTGCCTGCGCCCATAGTCGATCACCCGATCGATCCCTACCGGCGACGGCTCAGCCGCGCGGGCCGGATCAATCGTCGGCGCCGGTTCGCCATCAGGATCGTCGCCAAGCTCGACATGGCCGATCTCGTGCGCCACGAGGAAGGCTTGCTCAAACCGAGACCCGATGTTCTCGTGGAGGATCAGATCGTCGGCGGCGACAAAGGTCGCGCGGCCGCCGTTGAGGACGGCTGCGCCGGCGGCGGTCGGTTCGACGTCAATCCCCCGCCGCTTGGCCTCGGCGACAGCGAAATCATAGGGCGACCAGGGATCGGCGCCGGATGCGACGAGGCGAGCGTGAAGCTCGGCGGCGACTTGCCTGGCGAGCTCCACGCTGTCCATGTCAGTCCGCCTCCGCCAACAGCCGGGCGCGTTTCTCCGCCGGGACGCCGGCATCGATCAGCACTTGCTCGAGGGTGACCTGCTCGCCGGCCACCGGCTTGGCGTCGGCCTTATAACTGCGCGCGACCAACTGGGCCGGGCCCCAGGACGACTCCAACTGCGCGACAGAGCTGCGCATCGCCTCCGCCAACATCGCCAGGAAGCGTCGCGGGATACTGACGAGAGAGACCCGCCGTTCGCGCAGCGCGGTCACGACCTGCCGGGGCACGTCCAGACGCTGGGCGACGGCGCGCCAGTCATCGACCGTCAGCGCCGCGAAAGGGTCGGCTGCTGCCGCCGGCATAGCCTTCGCGTGTTGCGACCAGGCGGCGTCGATCAGTGCCCGATCGGCAGCAGAGAGGGGTGCGGCATCTTCATAAGCCTCGCGGCTGAGTTCGCGCGAGAGGTCGATGAGCTCCCCGGCATATTCCGGGTATTGCCGCAGATAGCGCTCCAAGGTCGACGGGCCGGGCTCGCTCTCGACTGCGAACGCGTCGAGCACGGCCTCGCGGGATGGGCGTTCGCCGGCGGGGCTCACCGCTCGTCTCCGTCGGCCATAGCGGCTCGCAGGGCGGCGAAGGCCTTGTCGCGGTAGGTTCGGACGGTCTTTTCGGAGCGACCCAAGGCCTTGGCGATGGTCATGACGTCCGGCTCCTTGGAGTCGATGGGGAGGCCTTGTCTCAGCATGTGAATGATCCTGCTTTGTTCCTTCGGTAGTGCCTCAATCGCTGCATCCAGGCGCGACCGGTAAGCCGGATCGTCGAAATCCGACGCGGCGAAGGGATCATGGGTCCCTGCGGCCGCCTCGACCTCCGGTGCCAGCTCTCCACTCTCCTCGTCATATTCGAGGGGCTGGGAACGATTTTCGTCACGCCAGGCCTTTTCCTGCGCATCGCGCCGCAGGCTCGCTAGCGCGCCGTCGAAGCGCACCTCGAAGTAGTCAACCTTTTCGTCATAGGCGGCGCGGTCCGCCGAAAGGAGCTCGACGAACCGGCCGAACACCTTGTCGCGCACGATCCCGCGCGTCAGCGATTCCGTCTTGCCATCGGAGCTTTCCGCCCTGGGCAAACTGCGCAGCACCCGTTCGGTCAAGATCCGATAGAGGCGCTCGAACCACACCTCGTTGTTGTCGCGACGGCTCGCGCGAATGAAGTACACGAGACATTCGCTGGGAACGTAGCCCGGGTCCGAGCGCTTCGTGATTTCCGCCCTGGCGATCAACCCGTCACGCGGCAGGGCCGCCAATTCGGCGATGAGCGCTTCTATCTTCGGGTCGCGCTCGTAGAGTTCACCGCTGAGGCGGCGTTTGCGCAGCGGGGTTACGATCGCTTCACCCGCGCGGCGCGCGTCTGCCTCTTGCCCGGTGTCGACAGCTCCCTCCAACTGGTTCATCGCGCGGCCCCGCTTCCCGTATCGCCCTTCTCGTTCAGACGCGTCTCGAGCGAGCCGATGCTGTCGAGCACCGCCTCGAAATCCGGTGGATCGCCGAAAATCATGCCCTGCATGGCCCTGTAGTCGACGCGCAGTTGCTCGATCATCGCGTCATGCGGGGCGAGTGCGAATGAACCGGGTGCAGCGCTCGCGAGATCGAAGTCCGGTCGATTGAAGAACATCCGGGCGTGCGCGACGCAATCTGCGCCGAGCACCGGATCAGCGATAGCGGCGGCGCCGACGGGGGCCGCGGTGAGCTGGTGCAGATCATAATAGTGACGGGACACGCGTTGGCCGCCGCCGCGCAGCTCGCCGCGCTTGTCGAACCAGCGCCGCAGCCCGTGGAGGATGACGACCTTGTCCCAGAAGGTCCGTGCTGGATCGACCGTGCGGACGGCCGGCACGGTCAGGTCGAGTGCCGGCAGATCGTCATCGACATAGGGTTTGATCGGCACTTCGCTGTTCGGATCGAGCGCGGATTTCGCGCCCGACTCGATCTTGATCGCCGCCCGCACATAGTCCGATCGCGGCGTCGCCGCGGGATACCAGATCAGCAGCGTCTGCCCGTCGGGATCAGCGTCGTCGGCTTCCACGCGGGCCGCGCTGGCATCGAGGCCGGCGGCCTGGAGCCGGTCCTGCAGGATCTGCGTCAACTCAGCCCGCAGCGGGCCGTTGATGTAGACTTGGCAGGCATCCTTGATCGCATCGAGGCGCGCCCGGCGCTTCTTGCCGCTCAGCGCGTCGAGCTCCTCGATGGTCGCCGGCTCGCCAATGTCGTCTCGAAAAACCGTGACATCGATGTCTTCGGAGAAGCGGTTGATCAGACCGAACCCCTTGGATAGGGAGGTACCGCCCTTGAAGAGGAGGCGCGGTCCGCCTTCTTTCAGGCCATGGAACAGCGCATCCAGCGTCCAGCAGACCCAGAAGTCTTTCTCGACGTTCTGGGATGCCGTGCCGAGGCGCAGCGCCGTCGTATCGAAGGCGCCCAATATCGCGCCCGGCCCGGCCGCGAGAACCTCATCGAACGCCGGATTCATGTTTTCGCCGCCCGGGTTGCACCGCGCTTGGCGGTTTGTGTCGTCTGGGTGGAGACCGGTTTGCGCCTCGGGCGAACGCCGGCAGTGTGATGCTGATCATCATCCCCCTGCCTCCCTCTTTGATGACGATCATGATCGTTAGCATCAGCGGCATCAGCATCACGGTCATCGCGGATGTACCGACGATGATCGTCGGCATCGCGTTCGATGAGCGGCTTGAGAAACGCCCACATCCATGTCGGAAGCGCCGTCATGCCGGCGGTGAGGTCGGCTTTGAGGGGCGGCCCGGCTATCGGATCTTCGAAAAGCTTGCCTAGCTTACGCCTGACCTGATCGCTCTCCCCTTCACGAACCAGGAGATCTCGGAGCCAGTGAAGCGCTTGGACGACGCGCATCGCCGGTCGCCCGGCCCAGAACAGCTTGCTGGGCGCGGTCGGACGGAAGGTGATCGTCACGTTGCCGAGCTTGATCGCGCGACGGCGTGCGTCGGTGTGCACCACGATTTTGGCCGGAACCGCGTCGGTCAGACCCAGATCGTTCGCTGCGGTCATGCCATCAACCAGCATCCGGGTTTGGTCGCGTCGCGCAACGGCGTCGATGACCGAGCGCGGGTCAGGCGGATTGGGTTTTTGGGTGAGTTTGTTGAAGCTAGGTTGATCGTAGAGCCCGCGGTCGATCCGCCTAAGGGTTTCGGCCTTTGCCAACCGCTGCAACGCCTTGTCGACGGCGTCCCGCGAGGCGAGATCGACGAAATCGCTGGGCGTCCAGACCTTCCGCGGCGCGTCCGCACGGATGCGCTTGAGCATAGCTGTCTTCAGGTCGGGTGAGTCGCCGTTCATGTCCGAAACTTGTAGCTCTTTTTCGGACAGGAGGCAACCGCGGTCTGAAATATGTATACAAACTTCGGACAACACGCCTCGGCGGCGCTCATGAAATCCCGATCTACGGTTTTGCGGGGAAGGCCTTCCCCTGCGCCCAAGCCCTGCCGGTCTCGACCGACCCCTTCTGCGGGGCCTGCTGCCCCGCAACGCCCCGCCAAGAGTGAGAGTGCGGACCGGTTTTCCGTGACGGGTTGAGGGTTGGAGGAGAGGCCTCCGGCGCCCGTCATGGAGACTAGCCATGACCCATATGGAGATTCTGGACGCCGCTCGCGACCGCGCTGGCGGCTACAAGGTAGATGTAAGCCGCGGCGAGCGGATCGGCCGCGTGTCCTCCGAATGGTTTTCGAGGCCCGCTGACGAGCGCTACCTTTCCCTGTCCGACCTCTATGCCGCCGTGCATGGTCGGACCGAGCGTAGCCGCACCCGAACCGTCGAGAGTGCGGCGATCCGCGTGGAGGCGAGCCGCGACGATGCAGAACGCCTGGCGCTGCTGCTGCCCGGCTCGGATGCGCCAATCGCGCCAACCCATTGGAGCTTTGGTCAGCTCGCCGGCCTGGTGGGAGCTCCGGCGGCCTATCTGCGCCAGCTTCCCGCGCCACTCGCCGGCATCAACCTGCAATACGGCCTGACCTCACACCGCGCCGACCAGGTGAAGACGCTTGAGATCGAAGACGGACGCGTCGAGCTGCGCGCCGTCACAGGGCCCGACTATGGGCGCATCTTCGATCACGAGCTGGCGGCGGCCGTGCAGCGCATTGCCGGCAACGGAACGGGCGATACGCGCTGGAAGGTGCCGGGCGTGCTCGACTGGTCGACCGGGGCCTACAACCCGCGCGTCGACATCACGCAGGATACGACGACGCTCTACGCCTCCGATCGCGATGTCTTCCTCTTCCTGGTAGACGACCTCAACCCGATCGAGGCCGGGCGGCTGCCCGACGGCTCGCCCGACCTCTACTTCCGTGGCTTCTACTGCTGGAATTCCGAGGTGGGGGCGAAAACGCTCGGCATGGCGAGCTTCTATCTCCGCGCCGTTTGCCAGAACCGCAATCTCTGGGGTGTCGAGGATTTCGAGGAGATTACCATCCGTCACTCGAAATACGCCGCCTCGAGGTTCGCGTATGAGGCTGCGCCGGCGTTGACCCGCTTCGCCAACTCTTCGCCAATGCCCTTCGTGAACGGCATTAAGGCGGCGCGGGAGAAGATCGTGGCCCGTACCGACGACGATCGCAGCGAGTTCCTGCGCAAGCGCGGCTTCTCGAAGACCGAGACGGCGAAGATCATCGAGACCGTCCTTGCCGAGGAAGGGCGCAAACCCGAGAGCGTCTTCGACTTCGTCCAGGGCATCACCGCCGTCGCGCGCGACAAGACCCACCAGGATGCCCGGCTCGATCTGGAGGTACGCGCGAAGAAGCTGCTCGACCGTGCAGCCTGATTCCCGGAAAGCCGGATATGCGGAACGGCGCGTTTCCGGCTTTCGACGCGGGGCCAGCCTGACGCCGGCTAATTGGGAGTCAAAGGCCCGCTGATTGGAAGCGACTAACCGCTTCCTCCTTTCTCGATCGTCGGTTCTGCGGCGCCGCTCTCAGAGGAAGAGGGCGGCGCTGCGCTTCGTGACGAGTTGATGCCGAGAGAGAGGCTCCCGGCGCTCGTCGCGGAGTATCATCCCATGGCGACTACCGTTCAGAAGATCACCCTCTCGCCCTCGCGCGACATCCCCTTCAACAAGCTCTTGCTCAGCCAGTCGAATGTCCGGCGCGTGAAGGCCGGCGTCTCGGTGGAGGAGCTGGCCGAGGACATCGCCCGCCGCGGCCTGTTGCAGGGCCTCAGCGTCCGGCCCGTAACCGACCAGGCCGGCGCCGAGACTGGCATGTTCGAGATCCCGGCCGGTGGTCGGCGCTACCGGGCGCTGGAACTGCTCGTGAAGCAGAAACGCCTCGCCAAGACCGCGCCGGTGCCCTGCGTAGTGCGCGACAGCGGCATCGCTGAGGAGGACTCGCTCGCCGAGAACGTCCAGCGCGCGCCATTGCACCCTCTCGACCAGTTCAGGGCGTTCCTGGCATTGCGCGAGAGGGGCCAGTCCGAGGAGGAGATCGCTGCCGCCTTCTTCGTCTCGGTCAACGTGGTGAAGCAGCGCCTGAAGCTGGCGTCGGTGTCGCCGACGCTGCACGACGTCTATGCCGAGGACGGCATGACGCTCGACCAGCTCATGGCCTTCACCGTCTCCGGCGACCACGAGCGTCAGGAACAGGTGTTCGAGCGCCTGAAGGCCTCCCACGACAAGCAGCCCTACACCGTTCGTCGCATGCTGACCGAGGGCGCGGTCCGCGCTTCCGACAAGCGGGCGCAGTTCATCGGCCTCGACGCCTATGTAGCGGCCGGCGGCACGGTCCTGCGCGACCTGTTCCAGGGCGACGATGGCGGTTGGCTGCAGGATGTCCCGCTCGTCGACCAGATGGTGGCCGACAAGCTGAAGACGGAATCGGATGCGGTCTCCGCCGAAGGCTGGAAGTGGATCGAAGTTGCGCCCGATTTCGCTTACGGCCATGCCTTCGGTCTGCGCCAGCTTCGTGGCGAGACCGTCGCGCTGACGGCCGAGGAAGAAGCAACCCGGGACGCGCTCCAGGCCGAGTTCGACCGGCTGTCCGAGGAATACCAAGACGCCGACGAACTGCCGGATGAGGTGGATGAGCGCCTGTCGGAGCTGGAAACGGCGCTGGAGGGCTTCGAGAACCGGCCTGTCGTGTTCGAACCGATCGACATCGCCCGTGCCGGCGCCTTCGTCAGCATCGGCCCGGACGGCCAGCTTCGTGTTGAGCGCGGGTACGTCCGGCCCGAGGACGAGTTGCCGGTCGAGCCGGAGCCCGAGCCGTCCGCGGACGGTGAGGACGAGCGCGCTATGGCCGCTAGCTACGAAGGCGCCAACCCCGCCGTGGCGGCCGAGCCCGAGGGGGAGGAGGATGAGGGCCTTTCGCCCATCTCCGACCGGCTGATGACCGAGCTGACCTCGCACCGGACGCTTGGCCTGCGTCACGCGCTCGGCGAGCGGCCGGACGTCGCCTTCATCGCGGCGTTGCATGTCCTCACGCTGAAGACCTTCTACCACTACGGCTCGGATAGCTGCCTCGAACTCGACTTGAAGAGCGTCAGCTTCGGCGCGCAGGCGCCGGGACTGAACGACAGCGCCTCGGCCGAGGCGATCCGCGCACGGCATGAAAGCTGGGCGAAGGCGCTACCGAAGGAGTCGGCCGATGTCTGGGACGCGCTGCAGGAATGGGACGGCGATAGCCAGGCTGGCCTCTTCGCTCACATCGTCAGCCTCTCGGTCAATGTGGTGTACGAGCCCTGGAACCGGCGTCCGCGGGCGTTCGCCCATGCCGATAAGATCGCGCAGGCGGTCGACCTCGACATGGCGGCTGCCGGGTGGAAGCCCACTGTGGACAACTTCCTCGGCCGGGTGACGAAGGCCCGCATCCTGCAGGCCGTGGCTCAGGCGAAAGACCAGCGGGCTGCCGATCGGATCGAGCACCTGAAGAAGGGCGACATGGCAGCCGAGGCGGAAACGCTCCTGGCCGATACCGGCTGGCTGCCCGAGCCGCTTCGCACGCCGGACCGAGCCACTGGCGACGAGCAGGCGCCGGAATCTGCGACCGAGGAAACTCCAGAGCAGTCCAGCGAAAAACTGCCGGAGGACGAGGACGAGCCGGCCGCCCAGAATGACGACACAGGCGAGCCGATGATCGCAGCCGAGTAGCTGCCCTGCGCAACGAGGCCCGCCGGCGACGGCGGGCCTTTTCTTTTCGAGGACCATCATGACCGATACCGTGCGTGATCTCGCACAACGCCTTGGCCAGCAAGCCGAGGCCGTGTGCCGCCATTACCTCTCGTCCGGCCGACGGGAAGGGGGCTATTGGCTCGTGGGCGACGTCCGCAACACGTCTGGCCGCTCGATGTTCGTGCGGCTCAAGGAGTCGCCGAAAGGGCCGCCCGGCAAATGGACCGACGCCGCGACCGGCGAGCACGGCGACCTGCTGGACGTGATCCGGGAAAGCTGCAGCCTGACCGACTTCAAGGACGTCGCCGATGAGGCACGTTCGTTCCTCAGCCTGCCGCACCCGGAGCCTGAGCCGGATCGTCCCGATCGCGAACGCCCAGCGCTCCAACCGGATCGCCAGAGGCGGCACGGCGACTGTTCACCATGTCGCAGCCGATCGAACGCACTCCCGTAGAAGCGTATCTCCGCAATCGCGGCATTACGTTTTTGCACGGAACAGGAAGCCTGCGTTTCCACCCGCGCTGTTACTATCGGCCGGACGAGCACAGCCCGACCGAGACCTGGCCAGCGATAATAGCTGCCGTCACCGATCTTGCCGGCCATCTGGCCGGCGCGCATCGCACATGGCTCGATCCCGGCGGCTTCACCGAGGCGACGCTCGGCAAGGCGCCGATCGACACGCCGAGACGGGCGATGGGCGACCTTCTCGGTCATGCCGTTCGATTTGGCGTGGCGGGCGAAGTCATGGCGGCCGGCGAGGGTATCGAGACGATCCTGTCGCTCCGATGCGTCTTGCCGACCATGCCGATGGTCGCAGCCCTCTCGGCTGCGCATCTCTCCGCCCTCCTGTTCCCGGACACGCTGCGGCGACTCTACATCGCCCGCGACGACGATCCCGCCGGCGACGGCGCGATGGCGACTTTGATCGACCGGGCGCAGGAGGGCGGAATCGAAGCGATCGTGATCTCGCCACGGCTCGGCGACTTCAACGAGGATCTCCGCCTGCTTGGGATCGACGCGCTTCGAGCGGCCAGTCGGGTGCAGATCGCGGCGCAGGACGTCGCCCGCTTTATGGAACTGGCGGCATAGCCGGAATGGGACGAGAGGCGTTTCGCCAGCGTCGTCACCGTAGGGCGGTGCCATTCTTTCCTCAGCGCCGGAGAGGATCGCACCCACGGCCTTCTGAGAGGGCGATCGGGCAGCAAGCGGCCCGGACCAGCAACCTTGTGGGCCGACTATTTTCCGTCGGCGGCTGAGCCGCCTTTACATCGCGAAACAAAATAGTGGGCCCCCTTCGGTCCTCCGCTTAAGGCTTCGGCCCTCCGCTGCGCTGCGGGTGCAAGTCCGTTCCGCCCGCCGCCTTCGTCGCCATGAAGGCCGCGATGGGCGCGGTCGATCCGACAAGGAAAGCCGCGATGACCACCGACCACGACGACGATTTCGAGCCGCACCACAGTTCATCCTCGACCGATCAGGTCCTCCACGAACTCCAGCTCTATGGCTACCGTCCCTTCAACGACGAGCCCGATCCCAGGCCGCTTCCCGAAGCGAACATCCTCGCCGGCAGCATCTCCGACATCTTCGACGCCCTCGTGGTGGCGCTTTCAGACACGCGCCTCGAGCCCGACCTTGAGGACCTGCTCTGGTCGACGGTGAACGTCTTCCACCGCGCCATCGACCGGATCGAGCGCGAACTCGACGACAACGAGTTGGCCCAGCAGCGCTCGCAACGGCAACAGGATGGCAGCGAGGTCAAATCCGTCGAGCTGGAACGATTGACAGCGGAAGGCCAGACGCTGATCGAGCGCCGCAACGCCTTCGAGCTGATGCGCGACCAGGCCGCCGACCAGTTCGAGCACCACACCCATTCAGCCTGGCGGCCGCGCAACGGGTCGAAGGTCAATCACCGCAATCTGACCTCCGCGATGATCGACAGCCGCGATTTCCTCAGCGCCAAGAAGCGCGCCGACAACCAGGTGCTCCTGCCCGCAGGGCCGAAGGTGGCGCTCACCGGCGGGCTCGATTTCAACGATCACCGGCTGATCTGGGCCAAGCTCGATCAGGTTCACGCCAAGCACCCCGACATGGTGCTGCTGCACGGCGGATCGCCCAAGGGCGCGGAGCTGATCGCCGCCAAATGGGCCGACAACCGCAAGGTCCCGCAGATCGCCTTCAAACCAGACTGGACGAAGCACGCCAAGGCCGCGCCGTTCAAGCGCAACGATGCGATGGTGGAGACCCTGCCGATCGGCGTCCTGCACTTCCCGGGCACCGGCATCCAGGACAACCTCGCCGACAAGGCGAAGAAGCTCGGCATCCCGGTCTGGAAGTTCGGCGGCGCGTGAGCGCCGCCGTCTTCCATCACTCCACGTCGGCGACGCGGTCGTGTAGCTTCCGTTCTGCCGCCTCGGCCGCCTTCTCGACCGCGTAAAAGATCGCGGTCCACACTTCAGCCAGCTCGGGATACGCCTTCCGCGCCTCGACCGGGTCCGAGCAGTTCGCCACGGCGCGAAGGAATGCAGCCTCTACCTCGGCCTTTCCTTCGACCTCGCCCTGATAGGCGTCGGCAGCGGCATTGTAGCCGCTCCAGCGAACTCGTCGCAGCACGCTGTCTTTCGTCAGGGCCACCTGGCCTAGGTACAGCTCGATACTCGCTGCTTTGCCGTTGACGTCGACGACGTGCTCACCCTGAGGGCCGATCGTCGGATATCGACGCGCAAGTTCTGTGTCCGGCAGTGCAACCACTATCATGTTGTCCGGCAGCCCCAAGGCGCCGGCTTGCTTGCGCGCTTGCCGCCCCGCCGTATCGTTGTCGAAAACCGCGACCAAGCGCAGCGGCGCTCGCGCCGCCGCGAATGCCTTTAGGAACTTCACGAGATAGGCAGCACCACCATCCACGCTCAGCTCCGCGTGGTTGAAGAACGAGAAGTAGTCTGCCCGCTCGGGGAATAGCGCCACGAGCGAGCGCTGCAATATCCGAATATCCGAACTCCCCTCAGCGAGAATGACCGTCGTCGCGAGCGGACGAGGGTCGAGCGGAGCCGACGCCCGCCTGTCCTCGCAGACTCTGGCGTCCGGCTCGATCCAGCCGCCGCCAATCAACGCGGTGATGTCGAGCGTCACGGACCGCACATCGGCACAGGCATCGAGCAGCGCCCGCAGACTCATCAGCGAGCCGTAGCCATCGAACCAAAGCCAGCCATCGCCGTTTCGATCGCGCATATGCCGATCGACCTCGTCCGTCGCATCCTCGCGGCTGTAGAGCGTCGCGAGCACCTCAGGTGCCCGGCGATACCATTCGTCGACGGAGAACGAGCGGAGCGCGACGGCTGTTTCTTCCGCCCAAGCGCCGTCGGATCGATATTCCTCCCAGGTCTCGCGCGTCGCTGCGAGCCAAGCCATCAACCGCTCGCGCGCCACGTTGGCCGTGCAACCTAAGAGATCCAGGCGCGACAAGACGACCGCTCGGCATGCCTCGTAGACGACGTCAGGGCTTTCGTCATCTTCGTCGTCAGATGGTCTGACCACCCGATCGCTTTCCTGGAACAGTGCGCAGAAATGATCGGGGACCGCGGATTTTGCGCCACACACTTCGGTCTTGTCGAAATAGATCTCGCAGTAGCTTCCCATCCATCGCTCCCTCCGCTCCAACACCCAGAATAGCGCCAACTTGCTCACGAGATCGATTCCGTTCCCGACTTCCGCCGGGCGATTTGCTCTCCCGTCCGAGCGCAGATTAGGCTGTATTTCATGGTGCGCTGTGGTGGTGGTGGAAGGCGCGACCGTCAGACCTTTATCTCACGGAGTACACCGCCATGGTTATCTTTGGGCCTCTGCTTGTCATCGTCGGCATCGGCTTCTTCTGCTGGCTGCTGTTCACCCTTGCTGTCTTCGCGCTGCCGTTCTTCGTCGGTCTGACGATCGGCCTATGGGCCCTCCACACCGGGGCCGGTGCGCTCGGTGGAATCACCGTGGGCTTCGTGGCGGGCGGCGTGACCTTCGGCGTCGGCCAGCTCGCGCTCGCCTTCGTGCCATGGGCGTGGCTTCGCCTCTTGATCATTCTGCTCTATGTCGCGCCCGCGACCGTCGCCGGTTACAGCGCCACGCATGGCATCGCCCAGTTGGCGATGCCATCGCCCACCTGGCAGACCATCTTCGCCGTCATCGGCGCGATCGCCGTCAGCGTCACCGCGTTCGTCCGCTTCACCGGAATGGCCGCGCCCGGACCAGCCGGACAGGGCTTGGCGCGGGGCTGACACCGTCATGTCGACGGCGCGGGGCTGGATCAGGCATTCGCTATGTCCGTCGTCCTCGTCGTCGAACGCGGAGTGAGGGCGGTCCGGCGTCGACGCTCATCGGATCATCGCAGAGTACTGGGAGTCGTGGCGGGTCGTTGAGGCGCTTGGCCGAGGTGGCGAGGTCTCATGCATACGGCCAACGAAGCGCGTGACGGTGCGCGCAGCCGGAGCTTGGTTCCGAGGTAGGAGACCCGTTGGTGGAGGGGACAGGGTCCATACTACCGTCGAATTTACTGGCCAGCCTCTGTGGTGACTCGAAAGTCGCCACGTTCCCCTTGATGTCTGCTCTGTCAGGCCGAGCGCACCGAACGTCCTCTTCGATGGATTGATCTGGCCGAAGGCCGGCTAAAGCCTCGACCGCCTATGGCGCAACAGCGGCGTCAAAACTTTCTTCCCCTGCCGGCTGCGCCGTCATTCCTCGCGAGACAAGAAAGCCCCTCCTTTGCTGTCGAGCCCCTTCGGGGTGCGCCGTCGATCACCTCCGGCCCTTCGATCACCATCGAGGCCGCAACGGTGCGGGCTCGGAAACAGAGATCAAGGAGAACTACCATGGCCACCATCGGCACCTTCAAGAAGACCGGCTCGAACGAATTCACCGGCGAAATCGTCACCCTCTCGGTCCAGGCCAAGAACGTCCGGATCGTCCCCGAAACCAACCGCTCCAGCGACAACAGCCCCAGCCACCGCGTCTATGTCGGCCGGGTCGAAATCGGCGCCGCCTGGGCCAAGCGCTCCAACGAGGGCCGCGACTATCTGGGCCTCAAGCTCGACGATCCGAGCTTCACCGCCCCCATCTTCGCCAACCTGTTCGACGACGAAGAGGGCGAGGGCTACAGCCTGATCTGGTCCCGCCCCAACGGTCGTCGGAGCGACTGACCACGCCTCCAATGCCCCGTCCGGCTGGTCCGGGCGGGGCATCGCCTAATTCTCCAGGGCAAATGCCCGATCCGAGAGATGAACCGCCCTGGTCATGAGACCTGAGGCTCGACTGGCGCCCTTTTCCGAGACTTCGAAGGCGCGGCACGCACGAGTTCGGCCGCTTCCACCTCAAGCGCCTCTGCGATCCGGCCGAGCACGGTGACGCTGGCCGAAACGTCGGCGCGTTCGATCCCTCCGACGTACCGGGCGCTCAACCCGGCCCTCTCGGCCAATTCCTCTTGCGTCATCTTTTTCGCATGACGCAACCGACGCAGATTGACCGCCATGACCTCCTTGAGATCCATGGCGATGATGGAGCCGATATAGGAACTATCGTTCCAGGAATGATAGTTCCGATTCGTACACGCCCGTGCTATTCATCGAAGCTGGGGAGGCCCCAGTTCGCCATTTTCCCGAGCAACGTGATGCGCCCCAAGCATCGCGGAATAAGTGTCGCGCGGCGCAAATCTTGCAAAAATTCGCGGTAAATGAATGGCTAACACATTGCTTTGATCTCTTGGGGGTAGATCGCAATGACTGAAGCGTCATTTCAGGACCGGCCGCCGCACACCGAGCGCGTGAACGCCTATGACGAGCAACATCTGGCGATCTATCTTCGGTTGCTGATGGCCGAGGAAGAAGGCGCTGACTGGCGCGAGGTCGTCCGGGTGATCTTCGGCCTCGATCCCGCGCGGGATCCGGCGCGTGCCAAAACGGTTCACGACAGCCATCTGGCGCGGGCCCGCTGGATGACCGAGACGGGTTTTCGGCACCTGCTCGAGCCGAGGATGCAGTAAACAGATGCCCGACTGGCACCGCTCGCAGCCACGCGCGATGCAACCTTAAGGACTACTTTTGCCGACGAGTTTTCCGGATCGTGGAAGCCCCCGGGAGGGACAAAACGAGAGGAAACGCCATGCCCACGGAGTATTGGCGCTCGCCGGAGACGATTGATCGCCTGAACCGCCTCGAACGCCCAGGCTTCGCCGTCGAATTCCTGCGCCGCAACCATGATTACCGCCGCGACTTCGTCCGCACACAGCGCCAGATCGCGCGCGCCTCCGTCGATGCCGAAACCGCCCGTGTCGGTCTCGCTCGGCGATGGGGGTTGCGTTTTCGCCCATGACCCAAGCCTCCCCGTTGGGCCCGCCCCGGTTACCTGGCTGCCCGAACTATCGCCCGGTACGCTGATCCTCGAAACAGCGCCGGGCGGGTTCGACCAACTCACGTCGCTCGATCCCGCGCAGCTAGGGTCAGTCGTCGCCGATGACGTAGACGATGACGGCCGTGAGCTTGTTGTCATCGACGGCTCCGGCGAACTCCACGTTCGTTTGCCCGGCGATCAGATCAGCACGCGGCCTGCCATTCTACTGCCGCCCGACATCTCATTTGAACTCCGGCTTGATGTCGCACTGCGCTTCGTGCGCCGTCTTCGTGGCCAGCGCGTCAAACTTCTTCCTGCCGCCCTTCGCTTGACGCCTCAGCAGAAGCGCCGGCTCGTCCAGCTTCTGCACGCCTTCGACGTCCACGAACTTGGGGGTGGCCCCCGCGACGTCGCCGAAATAATCCTCCGCTCCGAACACGCACGATTTCCATCAGTCGAGTGGAAGGATTCACACGCACGCCGCACCGCCAACCGTCTCATTCACGACTCGATTGCGCTGGTCGAGCGCGGCTACCTCAAACTTCTGCGCGGCGGCTGACACACGCACCGATCCCTCCGGAACACACCTCAGTCCTACGCCCGCTCGCGCTACACACGCCGCGCGCTGCGCTCCCAAGCGCAGCGGCGCGACCGCCGGGGGGACACACCCCCTCGAAAATCTTTGTCCACCCCCAACGCCTGAACTCTCCGCCACCGTGACCCCGACACGCCGCGACTTGGCCGCGGCGCTTCGAGGCAAGACGGAGGCTCCCCATGCTCGACAGGTCCGCGCAGCTCGCCACGCGTTACGTCCGCACCCATGAAGCGGCGCGCATGCTCGGCATCTCACCGCGGACGCTGGAGAAATACCGCTGCCACGGCAGCGGCCCGACCTTTCGCAAGCTTGGCGGGCGCGTCGTCTACGCGATCGACGACCTCGAGGCCTGGGCCGACCAGGCCGCGTGCAGCTCGACGTCCGATCCCCGATACGTCGAGGCCCGCGCCGCCGGCCACGCGCATCGCTGAAGCGGGCTCGTCGATGTCATCGCGCCGCCTCATCACAGCCAGCGAACGGAGCAAGCTCGATCCGTTCATCGTCGCCACCGGCGACGCAAGTCCGCGCGACCAGCGCGACCTGATGGAGCGGCCGTTCTTCTCCCTCGCGAAGTCCAGGCGCACCGCTCCGATTCATTACGAGGCAGCCGGCGTGCGCGTCGAGGTCTACGCGGTGCCCGAGCACGGCATGGCGACAATTTGGGACGCAGACGTTTTGATCTGGGCGGCGAGCCAGATCGTCGAGGCCGAGAACCTCGGCTTTAAGACCTCGCGTTTCCTTCGCTTCACGCCCTACCAGCTCCTGACCGCGATCGGTCGGCAGACAGGCGCACGCGATTACAAGCTCCTGAAGGGCGCGCTCGCCCGCCTGCAATCGACCGTCATCCGCACCACCATCCGCAACGGCGAACATTGGCGCCGTCACCAGTTCTCCTGGATCAACGAGTGGGAGGAATGCACGACGCGCGACGGCCACGTCGAGGGCATGGAGTTCGTGCTTCCCGACTGGTTCTACCGCGGCGTCATCGACCGCTCGCTCGTCCTGGCCATCGACCCCGCCTACTTCCGTCTGACGGGCGGCATCGAGCGCTGGCTTTACCGCGTCGCCCGCAAGCATGCCGGCCGCCAGCCGAAGGGTTGGCTATTCGAGATCGCCCATCTCCACGAGAAGTCCGGCAGCTTGGTGCGCGTCTCGGATTTCGCGCTCCAGATCCGGCGCATCGCCGCGCGCCAGCCGCTGCCCGGCTATCGCTTGCGCATCGAGTGGCAGGGCCGCCGCGAGCTGCTACGCATTCTGCCGGCGCACTTATCCACAATCCCTGTGGATGGCGCTGTGGAAACGCTCGGGACTTCGCACGCAAACGGTATCGGGATTTCGCACGCAGCCCTATCGGGACTTCGCACGCATGAACCGCAGTTAACGCTTTGGCCGGAAACGGCGATTCAGGGCCTTAACTTAGAGTCTAACTCAGAATCTAACTCTTGTAGTTGGCGTGCGCGATCTGCGGATAACCAAGTCCCGCCTTCGCAAACCTCTGACCGATCAGCGCAACAGTCGTCGCTGCCCTTCGACCGCAAGCCGGGAGGGAAGAGATGATCGTCGCCCTGCTCAACCAGAAAGGCGGCGTCGGCAAGACGACGCTCGCGCTGCACCTCGCCGGCGAGCTGGCGCTGCATGGCAAGCGCGTCACCCTGATCGATGCGGACCCGCAGGGCTCGGCGCTCGATTGGTCGCAGCAGCGGGCGCGAGAAAACGTCTCACGGCTGTTCGGCGTCGTTGGCCTCGCGCGTGACACACTCCACCGTGAGGCGCCGGAGATCGCGCGCACCGCAGATCATGTCGTCATCGACGGGCCGCCACGGATCGCTGGCCTGATGCGCTCGGCGCTGCTCGCTGCCGATCTCGTGCTGATCCCCGTGCAGCCGTCGCCGTTCGACGGCTGGGCCTCCGCTGAGATGCTCGGCCTGCTCCGCGAGGCCCGCATCTATCGCCCGCAGCTCGCCGCGCGCTTCGTGTTGAACCGCTGCGGCGCGCGCACGGTGATCGCACGGGAAACAGCGGAAACGCTCGCCGATCACGATCCGCCGGTGCTCTCCAGCACCATTGGCCAGCGCGTCATCTTCGCCGACGCCGCACAGTCCGGCCGGCTTGTCTTCGAACTTGCCGAGCAGAGCGCTGCGGCCCGCGAGATCGCAGCGCTCGCCGTTGAAGTCGCAAGGATCGCGCCATGAGCGAGCGCGCCACCCGACGCGGCTTCGCCGCCCGGCCCGGCGGCGCCGAGAGCTGGATCAAGGCGCCCGACGCCTCAAGCCGCCGCAGCGACGAGCCATCCGCTTTCACCGCGCGCCTGACGATCGACGTCACGCCGGCGCTGCGCGGCCGCATCAAGGTCACCGCTTTCCGGCGCGGGATCACCGTCGCCGACATGCTGCGCGACCTCCTGGCGCGCGAATTCCCTGCCGATCCCGGAGAGAGCTCATGAACGACAACGAGCCGTCGCCGCCGCGTGTCGTGCCGCCATCGCATCGGCGCACCGTCGCACTCACCCATGTCGAGCTGACCTGGATCGAGAAGAAGATCGAGCACTGGCTACGCTTCGGCCGGCGCGCCGAGGAGAAGATCCTCGATCGCCGCCGCAGCATCTCGAGCTTCAAGCCAGGCAGCATCTTTGCGTTCGTGCGCTGGGCGTCGAACGACTTCGGCACCGTCGTCTCGCGCATGGATATCGTGCGCGCGGTCGAGCCTGGCGCACGCTTCCAGACGCTGCCCTTCGTTCGCCCCGGCGGCGAGATTCTGCTGCGGGTCGATAGCTGGCCGAAGGTCGAGCGCGTGCTGCAGGCGATCGACGCCGTCGAGGCGCTCGACATCGATCCAGCCGACGCCGCGCCGGAATACTGGCGCCACCTCCACAACCGTCTCGCCGCCGGCCATGAGCCGCGCCCCTACACGCGCGATCAGCACGCCGCCTGGCTCAAGCGCAGGAGCGTCACGCTATGACCCGCTTCGGCTACGTCATGATGACGTACTTCGCCATGCTCGTCTTCATCGGCTTGGCTTTCGTCCATCCGGCGCCGCGCCTGGTCTGGAACGCCACGGCGAGCACACCGACCGGGCTCTATGCGCTCCGCCCGGCCGGTCAGCTCCACGCGCTCGAACTGGTCGCCGTGCGTGCGCCCGAACCGATCGCCAGCTACCTCGCCGATGGCGGCTTCTTGCCCAAGGGCGTGCCGCTGCTGAAGCATGTGATGGCGCTGCCTGGACAGACCGTGTGCCGCGCAGGCGACGCCATCACCGTCGATCGCGTCCCCGTCGGCGCGGCGCGTGAACGCGATCACCTCGGCCGCCCGCTTCCGCGCTGGAGCGGCTGCCACACGCTCGGCCCCAGCGAAGTCTTCCTCATGAACCCGACCGTCCCGGACAGCCTGGACGGGCGCTATTTCGGCGCGCTTCCAACCACCGCGATTGTCGCCCGCGCGGTCCCCTTGTGGACCGACGAGGCCGGTGACGGCCGCTTCGTGTGGCGCGCCCGCACCGAGTGACACGCTTCTCAACCCGCCAACAACGGAGGTTTCCCATGGCGCAGATTGGTCAGTTCACCCGCGACAAGTCCGGCTTCACCGGGCGCATCCAGACGCTCTTCTTCTACCGAGACCTTTCCCTCGTTCCGGCCGAATCCTCCGATGCCGAGAATGCGCCCGACTATCGCATCCATCTCGGCGACGGCGACGGTCCGGAGATCGGCGCGGGCTGGAAGCGCACCGGCGAGAAGGCCGGCGAGTACGTCTCACTCGTCATCGACGATCCCGCACTCGCGCAGCCGATCCGCGCCAACCTCTTTCAGTCGGGCGAAGACAAGTCCGCCTGGGTGCTGAACTGGAACCGTCCGCCGAAGCGCGGCGATGGGAGCTGACCGCATGCGGCGCGCGCTTCTTCTGCTCGCCAGCGTAACGGCGCTCGGCATGCCCGCCGTCGCCGTCCACGCCCAGGCGGCTCCCATCGCGCTGCAGGCTTCGCGCGACTCCTACGCCGCTCTCATTGCCGAAGCCGCGCAACGCTTCGGTATTCCAGCGGCATGGATTCGAGCGATCATGCGGATCGAGAGCCGTGGCGACCGCCGTGCCATCTCACCCAAAGGTGCGATGGGGTTGATGCAACTCATGCCCGAGACCTGGGCTGCGCTGCGCGCTCGCTACGGCCTCGGGCGCGACGCGTTCGATCCACACGACAACATCCTGGCAGGCGCGGCTTTCCTGCGCGAGATGCACGACCGCTACGGATCGCCCGGATTCCTTGCGGCGTACAATGCCGGGCCCGGGCGATACGAAGACTATCGCGATCGGCATCGTCCGCTGCCGCCGGAGACCGTCGCTTACGTGGCTGCACTTGTCCCTTTTGTCGGGGACGGCGCGACCGATGGGCCTGTCCTTATGGCGGCCTCCGATCCGTCGTCCTGGACACAGGCGCCGCTCTTCATCGTGCGGTCGGCAAGCGCTGAGCCGATCGATCCAGCAACGTCCAAAACGCCGCCAAGCAACAGTCCGGCTGCGTTGGCGGTGCGCGATGTGTCAGCAATCGCGCCACAGTCCGACGGCCTGTTCGTCCACGTTTCGCAAGCGGGGCCGAAACCGTGATTGCACTGCTCTCCCACCGTCATGCCGCTACGTCGCCTCGGTCAGCTCGCCCTTTCCCCATCGGCTTGGCGGCTTCCGACGTCCCTGGGGGCTGCATCACTGCCCTCGAGTGCGATTTCGTAGGCAGGCGCGGCACAGTGTTCTTCCGGGAAGAAGGAAGGGCGGGCAAGGGAGGAGCACAGAAACCAACCGACCGAGGGCCAGATAAAAGGCCGCACTGTGCGGCTCGGTTGGGCGGTTGTTTTTCTTGGGTTTTTCCGCCGTTCCGGCAAGGTGCGCGCCTTCGGCGCAATGTGCGCGTTTGCTTCAAGGTCCTGTTTGTCCTGCGATTTGTGAACATTGCCGGAGGCGGCGATGGCGCGTGACGACGATTTCCAGGCCCGGCCTGGCCGCATCCGCTCCTCGCGTGCGCAGCGAGCCAAACCATTCGTCGCCCAGGCGCTCGCCGCCGCCCAGCGGGCCGGCGGCGGCATCTCGCGACAGGGCATGCTCAGAGGCGGGACGCGCTCGACATTCGGGCGCGGCCGGGTCGCCAGCGTGCAGGCCAACCGCCTGCTGACCGGCCGCTCGCGACTGGTGACGATCAAGGCTCGCGTCGTCCGGCACACGGCGCGCTCGGCGCCGCTCGCCACCCATCTCGGTTATCTCCGCCGCGAGGGCGTCACAAGGGACGGGGAGAAGGCCCGCCTGTTCGGTCCGGAGACCGAGGAGGTCGATCCCAAAGAATTCACTGAGCGATGCCAGGACGACCGGCATCATTTCCGCTTCATCGTCTCGCCCGAGGATGCCGCCGAACTCACCGATCTCAAGGGCTACACCCGCGAGCTCGCCGGGCAGATGGAGAAGGACCTCGGGACGAAACTCGACTGGGTGGCCGTCGGTCACTGGAATACCCAGCATCCGCACGTCCACCTCATCGTCCGCGGCGTCTCCGAGGACCGCCAGGACCTCGTCATCGCGCGCGATTATATCAAGGAAGGGATGCGGGCCCGTGCCCAGGATCTGGTCACGCAGGAGCTGGGGCAACGCACCGATCTCGACATCCGTCTCGCGCTCGAACATCAGGTCGAGCAGGAACGCTGGACCCAGCTCGATCGTCAGCTCGTCCGCGACGCCGACCGTCACGGCGTCATCGATCTGGCGCCTGGTGGCGATCGACAACCGGATGAGTTCCACACGTTGAAGGTTGGGCGGCTGCGTCGGCTGGAATCGCTCGGTCTCGCGCATCAGCTCGGGCCAGGCCAATGGGCGATGGACGAGGCAGCCGAGACGACGCTGCGCGAACTTGGCGAACGCGGCGACATCATCAAGCGCATGCACCGCGCCTTGACGGAACGCGGCATCGAGCGTGGCGCGGCCAGCTACGTGCTTGCCGGTGAGAGCCTCGACGACCCCGTCATCGGTAGGCTGGTCGATCGCGGCCTCAACGATGAACTGAAGGGTACGGCCTATGCCGTGGTCGACGGTGTCGACGGCCGCACCCATCATATAAACTTGCCCGATCTCAAGGCCGCCGCCGACAGCGCGATGGGTTCGATCGTCGAACTGCGCAAATTCGACGACGCACAGGGGCGCCGGCGCGTGGCGCTCGCCGTCCGGTCCGATCTCGACATCACCGCCCAGATCACGGCGACGGGCGCCACCTGGCTCGACCGGCAGGCGATCGCATGGGAACCGGCAGCGCTCGGCCAGGGCGGCTTCGGCGCCGAGGTGCGCGATGCGATGGATCGACGCGGCGAAGAACTCGTTCGCCAGGGTCTCGCCGAGCGTCATGCCCGTGGCGTCACCTTCGCGCGCAATCTCATTTCGACGTTGCGCGACCGTGAGGTGGCGGCGCTCGGCGAGAAGCTTGCGATCGAGACCGGGCGTCCGTTCAACCCGTCCGCCTCGGGCGAGTATGTCGCCGGCACCTACCAGCGACGCATGACGCTCGCATCTGGCCGCTTCGCCATGATCGACGACGGGATGGGCTTCCAACTCGTGCCCTGGTCGCCCTCGCTCGAAAAACAGCTAGGCCGTCACGTCTCCGGTGTCGCTCGCGACGACGGCGGCATCGACTGGAGCTTTGGCCGCAAGCGGGGGCTCGGCCTGTGACCCGCCCCGATCCTTCACGTCTATCCCGAAAGGGCCCTGTCATGTCCGCCACCAAAATCCTCTGGGGCCAGGTCATCACCGTCTTGCTGATCGTGCTCATCACGATCTGGACTGCGACCGAATGGACGGCCTGGCGTCTCGGCTTCCAGCCCCAGCTTGGGCATCCCTGGTTCGAGATCTTCCATTTTCCAATCTATCTGCCGCCTGCTTTCTTTGCCTGGTGGTACGGCTACGACGCCTATGCCCCGGATATTTTCATCGAAGGCAGTTACATCGCTGCCTCTGGCGGTCTGATCTCCGTCGTCGTGGCGATCGGCATGTCGGTCTGGCGGGCGCGCGAGGCGAACAATGTCGAGACCTACGGATCGGCGCGCTGGGCGCAGTCACAGGAGGTCAAGGCCGCCGGCCTGCTCGGCCCCGACGGCGTGGTGCTCGGCCGGCTCGAGCGCGACTATCTGCGCCATGACGGCCCGGAGCATGTGTTGTGCTTCGCCCCGACGCGGAGTGGCAAGGGCGTCGGCCTCGTCGTGCCGTCACTGCTGACTTGGCCGGGTTCGGCCATCGTGCATGACATCAAAGGGGAGAATTGGCAGCTCACCGCCGGCTTCCGTGCGCAACACGGCCGCGTGCTGTTGTTCGATCCGACCAATCCGAAATCATCCGCCTACAATCCGCTGCTGGAGGTCCGCCGCGGCGAATGGGAGGTTCGCGACGTCCAGAACATCGCCGACATTCTGGTCGATCCTGAAGGAAGTTTGGACAAGCGAAATCATTGGGAGAAGACCAGTCACGCGCTGCTGGTCGGTGCCATCCTCCATGTTCTCTATGCCGAGGCGGACAAGACGCTCGCCGGCGTCGCCGCCTTCCTCTCCGATCCGAAGCGGCCGATCGAGTCGACGCTCGCCGCCATGATGAAGACGGCGCATTTGGGCGAGGCCGGCGTTCATCCCGTTGTCGCCAGCGCCGCCCGCGAACTGCTGAACAAATCCGATAACGAGCGATCTGGGGTTCTTTCGACCGCCATGTCGTTCCTCGGACTCTATCGTGATCCCGTGGTGGCGGAAGTCACCCGGCGGTGCGACTGGCGCATCGGCGATATCGTTGGCGGTAAGCAGCCGGCGACGCTCTACCTCGTGGTTCCACCCTCCGACATCAATCGGACCAAGCCGCTGATCCGCCTGATCCTCAACCAGATCGGCCGGCGCCTGACCGAGGACCTGCAGGCGAGGGGCGGGCGCCATCGGCTGCTCCTGATGCTGGACGAATTTCCGGCGCTCGGGAGATTGGATTTCTTCGAGAGCGCTCTCGCCTTCATGGCCGGCTATGGGCTGAAGGCCTTCCTGATCGCCCAGTCCCTGAACCAGATCGAGAAGGCCTATGGCCCGAACAACTCGATCCTCGACAATTGCCATGTGCGCGTCAGTTTCGCGACCAATGATGAGCGCACCGCCAAGCGCGTGTCCGATGCACTCGGCACGGCGACGGAGATGAAGGCGATGAAGAACTATGCCGGGCACCGGCTCTCGCCCTGGCTCGGCCATCTGATGGTTTCGCGATCCGAGACCGCCCGGCCGCTGCTCACCCCCGGCGAGATCATGCAGCTCCCGCCCGCGGACGAAATCGTCATGGTCGCGGGCACTCCGCCGATCCGGGCGAAGAAGGCGCGCTACTACGAGGATGAGCGGTTCCAGGAGCGGGTATTGCAGCCGCCGGCGCTGACCAGGCCCACGACCGCGCGGACAGACGACTGGAGCACCCGACCGATTCCAGCGAGTCCCCAGATCGCCGAACTGTCCCCGGCCGAACAGGCGGAGGATGACGATCCAACGGACTCCGAGCGCCGTCGGCAGCCGGAACTTAGCCGGGCGAAGCCGATCGAAAAGAAGGAGCCGATCGACAACGAATTCGCACCCGATCCTGGCGATGACGCGGACGACGACGCTGTTCGCAACAGCCGTATGAACCGCCTCATGCAGGGCGTCGCGCGGCAGGTCTCGCTCGACCCCGGCGACGATATGGAGCTGTGAGACGACGATGAGCACATCGAAGAAAAAATCGGCCGTCTCGGTTTATCTCGATCCTGATGTCATGAAGCGGCTGTCCGCCTATGCTGCCCGGCGCGAGCAATCGATGTCGCTGATCGCGGAAGCCGCCATCGCCTCCTTCCTGTCGCCTGATGCCGATGAGCGGCGCGAGGCTGCCATCGCCAAGCGGCTCGACCAGCAGGACCGGCGTCTGGCGCGCCTCGAACGCGATGTTGGCATCGCCGTCGAGACCCTGGCGCTGTTTATCCGCTTCTGGCTCACCACCACGCCGCCGCTGCCTGAGCCCGCCGCCCAGGCCGCGCGAGCCAAGGCCGGAGCGCGGTACGACAATTTCGTCGCGGCGCTTGGCCGCCGGCTTAATGAGGGGCCGAAGTTGCGCCAGGAGATTCCTGAGGAGGGGGAGGAGTTCGCTCGGTCTCGCGGAGACGCAGAATGAACCCCAATTGGCCAAGACCGGTGGGTGGCTTCTGTCGTCTGTCTCCAATTATTGCGTCACCATTCGCGGCGGTCAGTCTGGGGCATCATCTTGTCGAAGACATCGGGTTCATCTTCAGATTCAAACGAAGTGAACGGCCGTGCGTCATCGAGCAGAAGCAGCGAGATCGCGAAATCGTACTGCTCGGCGAACACCGTCATCTCCCGCACCGGTTCTCGGAACCAGACACCGGTCCCATGATCGATGGTTGCCCTGCCATCAATGAGCAGATCCTGTTTGACGGGAAGCGATGTTGCCGGAATCTCGATCGGTCCCGCGGACGTGCGGAAGAACGCCCCGGTTTTCAACGCTGATGGACTCGAACGGGCCCAAAGAATGAAACCATCGCGGGATACGACGAGGACCGCTCTCTTTTGTGTATAACTGAGCCAGCGCAATGTCGCAGCAATGAGGGAAACACGATACCGATCCGCGCAATGGGCAATCATGTCGAGATCGACCTTGTCCCTCTCTGGGACCTGGCGGCGGAAGTCATCGAGCGGCATCAGGAAGTTGGCAGCGAACACGTTGGCTTGGTGCTCTACCTGTCCATATTCGGAATCCCAGCGAACCACATCCTGTTCACCGCAGCGGAAGCCGTTCGGGTACGCCGCCCGGTGCAGAAGGAAGTGGCCGAATTCGTGGGCCAGGGTGAAATTGATCCGGCCTTTCGAACTGATCCGGTTGTTGTAGATGATTCCCCAGCCCTTGCGGCCAACCGGCGCTTTGAATAGCGCGCCATCGAAACCCGGTAGATTGTCACCCTGGACACTGACAATCGGGTCATCTGGAAACCGCTGCGCAGTGTATTCACGGGCCACCGCCGGGATATCGATCGGAAAACGATCCGCCCCGAACACAGCGTTCAGGAGATGAGTGATCTCGAAAGCCCAGCGCTCGGGTGACGGCGCGCGCGTCATTCGTCGTCGCCCAATAGGTCAGCCATGCGTCGAATCTTGTCTTTGGTGGCCGCGTCCATTTTCCTGTATTTGCGGAAAAAGGCGTTATCTGTGGCGTCTTCGACGCCAACCTTCTCGGTTGTGTCGATAAGGTAATCAGCCGTGACACCGAGGACCGCCGCGATCTTGGCAACTTTGTCGGCCGAGGGGCGCGGCGGATTCTTGTTCTCCAGCTCCCAAATGTAACTTTTACTCGATTCAGCGAGTTCAGCGAGTTTGTCGAGGGTGTAGCCCTTCGCCTTTCGCAGATCTCGGATCTTGTCGCCTAGCGGCGTCGACACGTCATGCACTCCATATTCCAAATCACCTCTGTTCAGAGTAGCGATATATGTGGTCCTTGACAACGCGCATTTCACCTCCCATATTAAGTTCGGAGTAGCGATACTTTTTATTTTATAACCCTGAGAAGGATCAAGATATGGCGGACAAGCGTGGACCTGACACCCATCATGTGGTGCCGAACCATGATGGTGGGTGGGATGTTAAGCGTGGCGGCGGTGAGCGCGCCTCGGGACACTTCGATAGGAAGCAGGACGCGATCGATTACGGCAGGCAGGTGAGCCGCAATCAGGAAACAGAACTGCGCATCCATAACAAGGATGGCCGCATCGGCCAGAGCGACAGCCACGGGCACGATCCCAATCCGCCGAAGGGCTGACCGCCCAACGCCGCGCCTATCCGGGCGCGGCTTTTTATGAGGCACATTCAATCACCGCCATCGGCGGCACGAGGCAAACGAAGATGCAGAAGCTGACGGCGGTGCAGAACGAAGATTTCAACCAACCGAAGGGCATCCAGCGCGCGCGGCGGCTTCCGGATCCCGCGCTCGGAGCCCTGTGGAATTCGATCATCTTAGATGAGCGCCTGAAGGCCCAGCTCCTATCTCAGGCGATGCTGAACTTCACGATGCGCGGCAAGGTCGATCGTAGTGTCATTCCGCTGCACGGCGTGATTCTGCTTGTCGGACCGCCTGGGACCGGCAAGACCTCTCTCGCCCGAGGGTTGGCGCATCGTACCGCCGAGACGTTTCCGGGCGGCGGGTTCCGCCTGCTCGAAGTCGAGCCGCACGCGCTTACCAGTTCGGCGATGGGCAAAACCCAGCGTGCAGTATCAGAGCTGTTCTCCCAGTCGATCGCCGAAGCCGCCGCCGCAGGACCGACCATTGTCCTCCTCGATGAGGTGGAGACGCTTGCCGCCGACCGGTCGAAAATGAGCCTGGAAGCCAACCCGATCGACATCCATCGTGCGACCGATGCCGTGCTTGTTCAGCTCGATGCGCTGGCCGAACGGCATCCGAACCTGTTGTTCCTTGCCACCAGCAACTTTCCCCAGGCGGTCGATGCGGCGTTCACGTCTCGCTGTGACCTAGTCATCCATGTGCCTCTGCCGGATCGTGAGGCGTGCGGGCTTATCCTGAAAGATTGCCTGACTGGTCTCGGTAAGACCTATCCGGCCATCGCGAAGTTGCCCAGCTCGCCGAGTTTCGACCGCTGCGCGGCCGAATGTGTCGGGCTCGACGGACGAGCTATCCGCAAGATGGTGGCCAACGCTTTGGCCAGCAGCCCGCAGACGGCCATGAATCCGGAACGCGTGACGATCGAGGATTTGTTTGCCGCGGCGCGTGCCGCCAAGGCGGGACGTATGTCGGGAGGCAAAGTGTGATGAGCACCGTTGCCAGCCGCACCTTCAAAAGCACGCCGGACCGCGACGCCTCACGGACCTGGACGGCGATCGTCGATCTGTTGACCGAGGGAAAGCCCAGCGATGCGCGGACCGAGCTTCTTGCCATTGCGGGCGTTGCCACCAGTGTGATCGCGGACCAGGCGCCGAAAGATGCCGCCATCACAGTGACCTGTGATGGCCCGCGGACGCGGATCTATTGCCTCTATGACGATGATGCCGTCGAGGGCTCTGACGCCAACGAGGATGCTCTTGGCTTTGATCCACTGAAAGGGGATTGGCGGGTTTCGCTTCCTTGCCTGGCCGATGACCTCGCCTGGGTTCAAGGCGCGCTCAAGAAGCACAGCACCCGCATTACGGCGCGCGATCTCGATGCCGCTATGTCGAGTGCTGACGAGGCGGCGACCACGAAATCCCAGACCCTTGTGTTCGATCCGAAGGGGTTTCTCGGCTCATGACCAACGTCGCTGTCAACACCTATACGCATTCGGTCACCTATGTCGCAGACAATATCCTGAAGAGCCTGAAAGATATCATTCGCCTCAGTGGTCTCGATCCATCGGAGTTCGTCGGCGACTGGGAAACGCACATGCGCGGCGTTCAGACTTGGCTGAACACCGGTGATCTCGAAACCGTAAAGCTCGAAATCTACGACCCGAAAACCGATGCGTTGATCTTCCGATGGGACATCGATATCTCCTACGGCTGGTCGGGTGACGACGGCAATTTCTGGACCGACACCGAACAGCTCAAATACGCGATCAGGAAGGCCGGCTTGGCTCCGAGCGAGGCTCGCTACCGGTTCCTGTTGCATACGAAACCTGGCCGACCGGATGTGATCGGGTGGAGCAAGGCGACCGGGCGCTCGACCGACGGGATGGTGCGGCAAAGCCTCGGCACCACGGTTGAGCACAGCGGCCTTGGCGCCAGCACATCATATCTGAGGAGAGCCTGATGCTCACGGTCGATGAAGCGTTCCGCAAATTCAAAAGCCGTCTCGAGCTGAACGACAGGGAGCAGGCGAACGCGTCGGCGCGCCAGAAGGAAGTGCGGGATTATCTCGACACCAAATTCAAGATCGATCGGAGCTTTCTGACCGGCTCATACGCGCGCTGGACCAAAACGAAGCCTTTGAAGGACGTCGATATCTTCTTCGTTCTGAAGTCATCGGAGGATCATTACCGCTCGAAGACGCCATCGGTAGTGTTGACCGACTTTCACAATGCCTTGATCGAAAAATATGGTGACAAGGCCAAGAAGCAGAACCGCTCAATCAACGTCGATTTCGGCGTGAAGGCCGATGCTGATGACAATACCGACTATCGCGTCATCAGCGTCGATGTCGTTCCGGCATTCGATAAGGACGACGATTTCGAGATTCCCGACAATGAACTCGGCAAGTGGATCGAGACTAACCCTCAAACTCATGCCGCAGAGGCCACCGCAGCGCATCAGGCTTATTCCAACGAATGGAAGGGCCTCGTGCGGATGGTGAAATACTGGAACAACAACCCGAAGCACGGCGAGAAGCCGGTGAAGCCCTCGTTCCTCATTGAGGTCATGGCGCTTCAGTGCCTTCATGGCGGCTGGGGTGGCAGCTTTGACCGGGAGATTCAGGGGTTCTTTGCGACGCTCGCGGCCCGGATTTTCGATGAGTGGCCCGACCCTGCCGGCCTTGGCCCCGCAATCAGCAGTGGAATGGACACTGCCCGCAAGACGCGGGCGCGCGACCTTCTGCGTGCGGCGGAGCGCGAAGCAACTCTGGCAATCGACCATGTGCGTCGCGGCCGGAACGGTGACGCATTGCGAGCCTGGCGCGAGCTGTTTGGCCCCCAATTTCCGCTGTCGTGATGGCCGGCCGCCAAAACCAAAGTGAGATTTCCTGATGTCCGAATGGTCCTTGTCTCAGCTTCTGTCGTCGCTGCATGAAGATATTCAACAGCGCCTCGCGACGGTCCGAAAGTCCTTCAATCATCCAGGCACGAAGGGCGATGCCAGCGAGAACGTTTGGATCAACATGTTGGAGACGTATCTGCCTAAGCGTTATCAGGCGGCTAAAGCGCATGTAGTCGATAGCCTCGGAAACTTCAGTCAGCAAATCGACGTCGTGATTTTCGACCGCCAGTATTCGCCGTTCATCTTCACCTACGAGAACGAGACCATCATCCCCGCGGAAAGTGTCTATGCCGTCTTTGAGGCGAAGCAGACCGCGGATGCCGGTCTGGTGGCCTACGCGCAAGAAAAGGTCGCAAGCGTGCGTCGTCTGCACCGCACGAGCCTCCCTATCCCATATGCGAAGGGCGTGTATCCGGCAAAACCGCTGATTCCGATTCTGGGAGGCCTGCTGACGTTCGAGAGTGAGTGGAGCCCCGCACTTGGACCTTCGTTCGAGAAAGCTTTGGTCGCAAACCTTGGAGATGGGCAGCTCGACATCGGCTGCGTCGCCGCGCACGGTCATTTCTTCTTCGATAGGGAAGCTGACGGCTATAGTTTCATCAACGAGAATAAGCCCGCGACGGCTTTCCTGTTCAAGCTGATCTCTCAACTGCAATTCAGTGGCACCGTTCCAATGATTGACGTTGAGGCGTATGGACAGTGGTTGACGAAGTAGCCTTCTGACGCGGACGAGGATTGTGTGGCCCGATGTGATTCGGTGCCGCAGGAGCTTGAAGTAGCGCTCTCAGTTTTTTGTGATTCCGCACCCAGCAAGTCTTTTTTCTCTGCTCTACGCTCGCCCCCTACGACATCTAAAACCTTGTTGATCTGCCCCATTTATTGCCTCTTTTAATCATCCCCGTTGCCAATCGCATGCCGCGATTGGCCGTTGACGGGGACGATCGTGGCGGTTGCTCCACTCCATTCCGAAGCCTTTTCTCGCGGCGCGCGCATGCTACGCACCGCGCTCGGTCCAGCCATCGCGACCTTCCTCGAAGACCCCTCGATCGTCGAAGTGATGCTTAACCCCGATGGTCGGTTGTGGATCGACCGGCTGTCCGGCGGCCTGGAAGATAGCGGGCGCGTCGTGTCGGCCGCCGATGGCGAGCGGATCGTGCGCCTGGTCGCTCACCACGTCGGCGCCGAGGTCCACGCCGGCGCGCCGCGTGTCTCGGCCGAGCTGCCTGAGACGGGGGAACGCTTCGAGGGATTGTTGCCGCCGGTGGTCGCGGCCCCGGCCTTTGCGATCCGTAAGCCTGCCGTCGCGGTGTTCACGCTCGACGACTATGTCGCCGCCGGCATCATGACCGCCGGCCAGGCGGCCGTGCTGCGCGGTGCCGTCGCCGCGCGCAAAAACATCTTGGTCGCTGGCGGCACCTCGACGGGCAAGACGACGCTGACCAATGCGCTGCTCGCCGAGATCGCCGGCACCACCGACCGCGTGGTGCTGATCGAGGATACGCGCGAGCTGCAATGCCGGGCGCCGAACCTGGTGGCGCTGCGCACCAAGGACGGTGTCGCCTCGCTGTCCGATCTCGTCCGCTCGTCGCTGCGCCTCCGTCCTGATCGCATTCCAATCGGCGAGGTGCGTGGGCCGGAAGCACTCGATCTCCTCAAAGCCTGGGGCACCGGCCATCCCGGCGGCATCGGCACCATCCATGCGGGGACCGCGCTTGGGGCCATCCGCCGCCTCGAGCAGCTCATCCAGGAGGCCGTCATCACGGCCCCGCGCGCGCTGATCGCCGAGACCATCGATTGCATCGCCGTGCTCTCCGGCCGCGGTTCGGAGCGGCGCCTTGCCGAACTCGCCCTTGTCGCCGGGCTCGATCCCGCCACTGGCGACTACCGCGTCATCCCAGCCGCGGCGGGCGGCGAGACCATCCCTCAAGGAGATAGAGCATGACCCGGTTCGCGCTGCGCATCCGTCGCCATATCGCGACGCTTTCCACCATCACCTTCGTCAGCCTGGCGCTGGCCCCGGCGGTTTACGCCTCGGGCTCATCGATGCCCTGGGAGACGCCGCTCAACACCATCCTGGAATCGGTGCAGGGGCCAGTCGCCAAGATCATCTCAGTGATCATCATCACTGTGACCGGCCTGTCGCTCGCCTTCGGCGATACGTCGGGCGGTTTCCGCCGCCTGATCCAGATCGTTTTCGGCCTCTCGATCGCCTTTGCCGCATCGAGCTTCTTCCTTTCCTTCTTCAGCTTTTCGGGCGGGGCGCTGGTGTGATGGCGGGGATCATCGATCCGGATGTCCCGGGCTTCTTCGCGCCGGTTCACCGCGCGCTGACAGACCCGATCCTGATGGGCGGCGCACCGCGGGCGGTCGCAATCGCAAATGGAACGCTCGCTGCCGCCATCGCGCTCGGCCTGCGCCTTTGGATTCCCGGCGCGCTGATCTGGGCGGTGGGACATGCCGCCGCCGTCTGGGCGGCGAAGCGCGATCCGCAGTTCGTTGACGTCGTGCGCCGGCATCTGCGCTACCCGTCCTATCTCGGCGCGTGAGGCTCCCATGCTGAACCTCGCCGAATATCGCAACCGTCCCGCCGGCCTCGCCGAATTCTTGCCCTGGGCCGCCTTGGTCGCCGAGGGCGTCGTCCTCAATAAGGACGGCAGCTTCCAGCGTACGGCGCGGTTTCGTGGACCGGACCTCGACAGCGCTACACCGGCCGAACTGGTCGGCGTCACCGCGCGGCTCAACAATGCACTGCGCCGCCTCGGTTCGGGATGGGCGATCTTTGTCGAGGCGCAGCGCGTCGCGGCCCAGACCTACCCGCATAGCATCTTCCCGGATGCGGCGTCGGCGCTGGTCGACCTTGAACGACAGGACGCGTTCGAAGAAGCCGGTGCGCATTTCGAGAGCCGCTATTTCCTCACCTTCGTCTGGTTGCCGCCGGCCGAGGACGCATCGCGCATCGAAGGCTGGCTCTATGAGGGCCGCGCGCAGACCGGCGTCGATCCGTGGGAGCTGCTGCGCGGCTTCGTCGATCGCACCGACCGCGTGTTGCAACTGGTCGAGGGTTTCATGCCCGAGGTCGGCTGGCTCGATGATGGCGAGACGTTGACCTACCTCCATTCCACAATTTCGACACGCCAGCAGCGTGTCCGCGTCCCCGAGACGCCGATGCATCTCGACGCGCTGCTTGTCGACGAGCCGCTGACCGGCGGGCTGGAGCCGCGGTTGGGACGTTCCCATCTGCGCACGCTCACCGTCGTCGGTTTTCCGACCACGACCCATCCCGGCATTCTCGACGAGCTGAACCGGCTCGCCTTTCCCTACCGCTGGTCGACCCGCGCCATCCTGCTCGACAAGACCGAAGCCGTGAAGCTGCTGACCAAGATCCGACGGCAGTGGTTCGCCAAGCGCAAGTCGATCGGTGCCATCGTCAAGGAAGTGATGACCAACGAGGCCTCGACCCTCGTGGATTCCGACGCCGCCAACAAAGCAGCCGACGCAGACATGGCGCTGCAGGAGCTGGGTTCCGACGACGTCGGCCAGGCCTATGTCACCGCCACCATCACGGTCTGGGACGAGGATGCGGGCATCGCGGCCGAGAAGCTGCGGTTGGTCGAGAAAGTCATTCAGGGTCGCGACTTCACCTGCATGCCTGAAGGGGTGAACGCGCTGGAAGCGTGGCTCGGCTCGTTGCCGGGGCACGCCTATGCCAACGTCCGCCAGTCGCCTGTCTCGACGCTGAACCTGGCCCATATGATCCCGCTCTCGGCGGTCTGGGCAGGCCCGGCGCGCGACGAGCATTTCAAGGCGCCGCCACTCTTCTTCGGCAAGACCGAAGGCTCGACGCCATTCCGCTTCTCTCTTCATGTCGGGGATGTCGGCCATACGCTGATCGTCGGCCCGACCGGCGCTGGCAAGTCGGTGCTGCTCTCGCTGATGGCGATGCAGTTCCGTCGCTATCAGGGCAGCCAGATCTTCGCCTTTGACTTCGGCGGCTCGATCCGCACCGCGGCGCTCGCGATGGGAGGAGATTGGCATGATCTCGGCGGTAGCCTGTCAGCCGGATCGGAGGACAGCGTTTCCCTCCAGCCGCTGGCGCGCATCGATGACGCGGCCGAGCGCGCCTGGGCGGCCGAATGGGTGACGGCGATCCTCGCCAAGGAAGGCGTCACAATCGACCCGACCGTCAAAGAGCATATCTGGTCGGCGCTGACCTCACTCGCCTCGTCGCCCGTTCAGGAACGGACGATCACCGGGCTCGCGGTCCTTCTGCAGTCGACCGCGTTGAAGCAGGCGTTGCAACCCTATTGCGTCGGCGGTTCCTTCGGCCGGTTACTCGACGCCGAGGCCGAGCATCTCGGCTCAGCCTCGGTCCAAGCCTTTGAAACCGAGGGTCTAATCGGCGCTGGCGCGGCGCCCGCTGTGCTCACCTACCTGTTCCACCGCATCGAAGGCCGGCTCGACGGCCGCCCGACCTTGCTGATCATCGACGAGGGCTGGCTCGTCCTCGACGATCCGGCTTTCGCGCAGCAGCTTCGCGAGTGGTTGAAGACGTTGCGTAAGAAAAACGCCTCCGTTGTTTTCGCCACGCAATCGCTCTCGGACATCGATGGCAGCAGCATCGCGCCGGCGATTGTCGAGAGCTGCCCGACACGGGTGTTTCTGCCGAACGAACGGGCCATCGAGCCGCAGATCACCGCCATCTATCGCCGCTTCGGCTTGAACGACCGCCAGATCGAGATCCTCGCGCGAGCCGCGCCCAAGCGCGACTATTACTGCCAGTCGCGCCGAGGCAATCGCCTGTTCGAGTTAGGACTCGGCCCGGTCGCGCTCGCCTTTTGCGCCGCGTCCTCAAAGGCCGACCACGCCGCGATCGAGCGTATTCTCGCCGAACACGGCCGTGACGCCTTCACGCCCGCTTGGCTTGCCGACCATGAGTTGCTCTGGGCGGCCGATCTCATTCCCGACCTCACCAATCTGGAGACACCGTCATGATCAAGCTCCGCCATCTCGCGGCGGTGAGCACCGTCGCACTGACGCTCGCGATCGCTGTTCCACCGGCTCATGCCATCATTGTATTCGACCCAACGAACTACGTGCAGAACGTGCTCACTGCCGCGCGCGAACTGCAACAGATCAACAATCAGATCCAGATGTTGACCAACCAGGCGACCTCGCTGGTCAACCAGGCGCGCAACCTCGCCAATCTGCCGATGTCGACGCTGACCCAGCTTCAGTCATCGATCGCCCAGACGCAATCGTTGCTCAGCCAGGCGCAGAACATCTCCTTCAACGTCCAGCAGATTCAGACAGCTTATTCGAGCGCCTATGGCGCCGCGCCGACCTCGGGGTCGAATGCCTCGCTGTTCGCGCTGGCGCAGACGCGCTGGCAGAACTCCGTGGGGGCGTTCGAGGATAGCCTGAAGGTGCAGGCCGGCGTTGTCGGCAATATCGGCACGAACAATTCCGCCATGTCGTCGCTGGTGACGGCGAGCCAGTCGGCGACCGGTGCGCTACAAGCCGCCCAGGCTGGCAACCAGCTCCTGGCTCTGCAATCGCAGCAACTTTCCGACCTTGTGGCTGTACTCGCCGCCAAGGGGCGGGCCGACGCGCTGCAACAGGCGCGCGATGCTGCAACGGAATCGCAGGGCCAGCAGCAGTACAAGATCTTCTCGACGCGCTCCGGCTATCAGCCCGGCAACGTCACCATGTTCCACGGCAACTGAGGCTTGGGACGATGTGGCGGTCTGACATTTTCCGTGCATTGGCGATCGTCGCCATGATCGGTGTCTTTATCGCGACACTCGCGGCGATCAACCGGCGGCCCGCGCCGTCGGCAGCGCCGGAAGCTCCGCTGGCCTCCGCTCCAGACGATCTTTCGGCCGAGCTGCGCCGGTGCAGCGCGCTCGGCCAACAGGATGCCGAAGATCCGCATTGCCAGGCGGTCTGGGAGGAGAACCGCCGCCGGTTCTTCGGCAGGCCGGCGCGGCCGTTGCCGCCAATGGCCGCGCCGGCCAACCCCGCAGCAACAAATTCGGTAGGGGGAGACGGACGATGAACAATGTCGGCGTCATCGATACCTTCCTCAACACCTTCACGACCTACATCGATTCCGGTTTCGGCCTGATCAAGGGCGATGTCACCTATCTTTCCTCGACCCTGATCGTCATCGACATCACCCTGGCTGGCCTGTTCTGGGCTTGGGGCGCCGATGAGGATGTCATCCAGCGCCTGGTGAAGAAGACGCTCTATATCGGCTTCTTCGCTTTCATCATCACCAACTTCAACAACCTCTCCGCCATCGTCTTCAACAGCTTCGCCGGTCTCGGTCTAAAAGCCGGCGGTTCCTCGATCTCGACCACCGATTTCTTGCGGCCCGGCCGGCTCGCCCAGGTCGGGCTCGATGCCGGGCAGCCGCTCCTCGATGCGGCGAACCAGATGGTCGGGCCGGTCGCCATCTTCACAAACGCCATTCAGATCGCGGTGTTGATGGTGTCGTGGATTCTGGTGTTGATCGCCTTCTTCATTTTGGCGGTCCAGCTCTTCGTCACTCTGATCGAGTTCAAGCTGACGACGCTCGCCGGCTTCATCCTTATTCCCTTCGCACTCTTCAACAAGACAGCGTTCCTGGCCGAGAAGGTGCTCGGCAATATTGTCGCGTCCGGCATCAAGGTAATGGTGCTCGCCATCATCGTCGGCATCGGTACTGGGCTCTTCTCGCAGTTCACGCAGACCTATGCCGGCGGTCAGCCGACCATCGAGCAGGCGCTGTCCGTGGTGCTCGCGGCGCTCGCCATGCTTGGCCTTGGTATCTTCGGCCCCGGTATTGCAACAGGTCTCGTCTCGGGCGCTCCACAACTTGGTGCGGGCGCCGCTGCCGGCACCGGCTTCGCGGTTGCCGGCGTGGCCATGGCCGGCGCCGCCGGCGCTGGAATGGCCGCCAGGGGCGGAGCCGCGGCTCTGTCCGGCGGGGCCGCAGCGGCGCGAGGAGCATCCTTTGGCGCCGGCGCGGCGTCCTCCGCCTATAGCCTCGGCTCGGCCGGGCAATCGGGCGCGGCCGGCGTCGCCTCCGGGCTTGGTGGCGTCGGCCGTGCCGCTGGCGGAGCCGCGACGGCGCCGTTCAAACGTGCTGCATCGCGCGCGGCCAGCAGCTTGAGGGAAAGCTATCAATCAGGCGCGCAAGCTTCCGGCGGCGATGCGGACGCATCGACCGCATCCAATACGACTCCTGCTGGCAACGCCAATCCGTCGTCCCCGCCGGCCTGGGCGCAGCGCATGAAGCGCGGCGCTTCAACCGCCGCCGACGCCATCAAATCGGGTGACGCCCGTGGCGGCGGCCATTCCGTCGATCTATCCGAAGGGGAGTAACCCATGTTCCGCCGACCCACGGTGCGCTACGGGCGCACCCCCGAGCCCGAAACACCCTATCAAAAAGCCGCTCAAGCCTGGGATGAGCGCATCGGCTCGGCCCGTGTCCAGGCGAAGAATTGGCGGCTGATGGCGTTCGGCTCGCTCGCGCTGTCGATGGGGCTCGCCGGCGGCCTCGTCTGGCAATCGACGCACGGCACAGTGGTCCCGTGGGTGGTGCAGGTCGACAAGCTGGGCGAGGCGCAGGCGGCCGCCCCCGCGACGGCCGACTACACGCCCTCAGATCCGCAGATTGCCTGGTATCTCGCCCACTTCATCGAAATGGTCCGCTCGCTACCGGCCGATCCCATCATCGTCCGGCAGAACTGGCTGCAAGCCTATGACTTCACGACGACGGCGGGAGCGGCGGCGCTGAACGACTACGCCCGTGCCAACGATCCGTTCGGCAAGCTCGGCAAGCAGCAAATCGCCCTCGATGTTTCCAGCGTGATCCGTGCCTCGCCGGATTCGTTCCGCGTCGCCTGGGTCGAGCGGCGATATCAGGACGGCGCGCTCGCCGACACCACCCGCTGGACCGCCATTCTCACGGTCGCGATCCAGCCGCCCACCGATGCCGACCGGCTGCGCAAGAACCCGCTTGGCATCTACGTCAACGCCATCAATTGGTCGAAGGAGTTGGGACAATGACCCCGCCGATTTCTTTCGAAGCCGGCGGTTCGGCTTCGCGCACTCTCGTAAACTGGCTACCCCGCAAAGGCGGACATGTGCTTTTCCGTAAAGGCGGATTGGCGGTTCTGCTGATGTCCGTCACCGCACTCGGCGGCTGCGCCCATAATTTCATTCCACCCGACATCAACTATGACGCCGTCGAGCCGGCGACGCTTACCGTCGATCCGCCCGCACCGGTCAAGATCGTCGAGCTGCCGAAACCGCTGCCACTACCCGGCCAGTTGAAGCCGCTGCCGAGTGGCAAACCGTCGCCGGAGGTTGCCGATCCACATGTCCGCGTCGACCAGGCCAATGCCGCCGCGCGCATACAGCCAGTCCGGGCCGGCTTCATCAACGCGGTACAGGTCTATCCCTTCTCCGGTGGCGCGCTCTATCAGGTCTATACAGCACCTGGCGAGATCACCGATGTCGCCCTGCAGGAAGGCGAACAGCTTGTCGGCTCCGGTCCTGTCGCTGCGGGCGACACCGTACGCTGGATCATCGGCGATACCGAGAGCGGGGCGGGGGCGACGAAAAAGATCCACATCCTGGTCAAGCCAACCCGGGCGGATCTGGTGACGAACCTGATCATCAACACCGATCGCCGCACCTATCTTCTCGAACTGCGCTCCACCGAGAAGACCTACATGGCTTCGGTCTCCTGGCAATATCCGGAAGATCAGCTCATCGCGTTGCGCCGGCAGAACCAGGAAGCGCAGGTGGCGGCTCCGATCGCCGCCGGCGTCGATCTCGCCGCAATCAATTTCCGCTATGCGATCCAGGGTGACAATCCGGCCTGGCGGCCGCTGCGCGCGTTCGACGACGGATCGAAGGTATACATTGAATTCCCGTCCGGTATCCGTCAGGGCGAAATGCCGCCGCTCTTCGTCATCGGTCCCGCTGGCGGCTCCGAGCTGGTGAACTATCGGGTCAGCCGCAACTACTACATCGTCGATCGCCTGTTCGGTGCCGCCGAATTGCGGCTCGGCGACAAGGACAGCGAGCGGCGCGTCCGTGTCGTGCGCACCGATGGAAGGCCGCGGTCATGACAGAGGAACCCAACCAGGAAAAGGATGAGGCGCCCACGCCAGTTGTGCCGCCGGACTTGCGGCTCCGGGTTGAAAAGCCGCGCGTGACCCGCCTGTCGCGCCGGGTCTTGATCGTTTTGGCCGGAGTCTCGGCGCTCGCCATCGCAGGCGCGCTTGGCTACGCGCTCCAGACCCGGAACAAGGCCGGGGCAGGGCAGGAGCTGCTATCGACCCAGAACCGTCCTTCGGCCGACGGCCTCGCTGGCCTGCCGAAGGACTATACCGGCTTGCCGCGTCAGGCACCGCCACTGGGGCCGCCACTGCCTGGCGATCTCGGCCGGCCGATCCTCAACGCCGGAGCGGCGCCCAACACCGTCGTGCCGGCGACGACGCCCGATCCCGAAATCCAGCGCCTGGCGCAGGAGAAGGAAGCCGCGCGCGTCAGCCGGCTCTTTGCTCAAGCCGGCCGGCAGCCCCAGGGCGTCGCCTCCGTGGTGCAGCCGGTTATCGCCGGAACGGATACGGCCGCGAATCCCACATCCCCCGTCGATGCCGGCTCGGCGCAGAACATGCAGGACCGCAAGAGCGTGTTTCTTAATGCGGCGACGGACAAGCGCACCGTGAGCCCCGACCGGCTCCAGGCCAAGGCCTCGCCCTATGTCGTGCAAGCGGGCACCGTCATCCCCGCCGCCCTGATCACCGGCATCCGATCGGATCTGCCGGGACAGATCACCGCCCAGGTAACGGAGGCGGTTTATGATTCGCCGACAGGCCGATTTTTGCTTATTCCGCAGGGGGCGAAGCTGATCGGCCAGTACGACAGCTCTGTCGCGTTCGGGCAGTCGCGTTTGCTGCTGGTCTGGAATCGTCTCATCATGCCGGACGGCACTTCGATCGTGCTGGAGCGCCAGCCAGGAGCCGATACCGGCGGCTATGCTGGTCTCGAGGACGAGGTCGACAACCATTGGGGCATGCT
Organism: Methylocella tundrae; assembly: GCF_038024855.1. Lineage (NCBI taxonomy): Bacteria > Pseudomonadati > Pseudomonadota > Alphaproteobacteria > Hyphomicrobiales > Beijerinckiaceae > Methylocella > Methylocella tundrae. Next base: position 2,973,426 of record NZ_CP139089.1, on the reverse strand, counting down.
GTTCAAGGCGGCCGTCCTCTCGACCCTGCTCAGTGTCGGTGCCGAAGCCGGCACCAGCCAGAACGAGAACAACCTTGTTCAGGCGATCCGCAGCGGCGCCTCCAACAGCATCAGCCAGACTGGCCAGCAGATCGTCCAGCGCCAGCTCAATATCCAGCCGACCCTCACCATCCGACCTGGATTCCCGGTGCGCGTGATCGTCACGCGCGACCTTGTCCTGGCGCCTTATGAAAAGGGAGGAACGCCGTGACCAAGTTGAAGCTCGGACCGATCGCCGACGAGAAGCCCGTGAAACTCACCATTGAATTACCCGCGGCTGCCCATCGCGACCTAGTCGCTTATGCCGAGGTGCCCAGCCGCACAACCGGCCACGCGATCTCCGACCCAGCCAAACTCATCGTGCCCATGATCGAGCGCTTCATGGCGACCGACCGGGCGTTCGCGAAGGCGCGACGGAACTCCATTCAATCCAGAGCGGGAGCGCCCGTGATATCTGGATAACGCTCGCGAAGCATGTCGAGGAAAGGGCGCAGCGAGGGGTTGCCATTCGCCTGGCGCCAGTAGGCGTGAAAATTCAGCCGCGTCGACCCCTCGGCATCATGTACCTCGCGAAAGGTGACGCCCGGATAGGCGGCGCCGGTCGCCCCTTCCAGCGCGAGCAAGACGCCCCAGCCTGCACCGACCATGGTGAGAAGCCGGTCGAGCGCCACATCGTGACGAAGCAATCTGCAAGGGTCGGAGGATCCCACCTTGCTGATGAGAAGCTTCAGGAATTCCGGTCCCGGGCCGCGCTGTGGTAGCAATAGTGCCTCACTCCTTAGCTCGCTCCAATGAACCGCGTCACGAGCTGTCAGCGGATGGTTCTCGGGGAGAGCGACGACCACTCGCTCGCTCCATACCGACAACAACCTGTCGCTCCATGTCGGAGTGTTCTCGGCCACGAAGGCGACGTCGATGGCGGAATTGGCGAGATCGGAGATCAGATGGTCGCTTGATCCGTCAACCAGATGAGTATCGACGTCGGGGAAGCGGTGCCGATGGTCGAGGAGGGTGGCCCGGAGATTACCGGCTGAGAGTGAGGCGTGGACGCCGATGGTCAAGCGACCACTCTCGCCTCGGGATCGAGTCTTCAGGCGCGTGGTGATAGCTTCAGTTTCCTCGACGATGCGGCGTGCGGCGTCGAGGAACTCCTGGCCTTCTATGGTCGGCCGGGTGCCACCATTGGTGCGCTCAAAAAGTGTGGCGTCCAGTTTATGTTCGAGATCCCGCAAGCATCGACTGAGTGTCGATTGGCGGATGTTCAGCGTCTCCGCAGCCTGCCTTAGGCTTCGGTGTCGAGCCGCAACAAGCGCCCAGCGCAGATCTCTGAGTTCGACCGACAAGGCTCACGTCACGACTAGCCGAACGCGAAGGCCTGATTGACGGCGGACCGCACGGTGCCTCCCGTCGTGGGCCCGCCTTCGGCGGTGGAAATGGTTGCCCCACAGTTTTATCGGCCAAGCCATGCGCCACCGGCACCGAGCAACAAAAGAACCGCCGAGACAATAAAGACAAGCGTGCCCCCGCTTGGAATATTTTGTGTGCCGCCGGCAACGAATGCGCCAAAGAGCGCGATGCCAACGGCACCGCCGACCTGTCTTGCCGTCGTCAGCACCGCCGATGCTGTGCCGGAGCGTGTACGCTCCACCTTGGCAAGCGCGGCCGACATCATGGCCGGCGCCGCCACTCCGGTCCCGATTGAGATCAGAAACAGGCCAAGTGCGATTGTTAAGAAAGGAGCTGCGCTATCGAGCCTGTGGAACGACAACAGCCCATTGCCCGCCGCAGCTATCAGCATACCCCCTGCCATAGGCGGCCAAAAACCCACCCGTGCCCCAAGCTGTCCACCAACGATATTGGCGAGCATGATGACGGCGGTAAGCGGCAGAAATGCCAGCCCCGCCATCGCCGGTGAATAACCCCGAACCTGCTGGAAGTAGAGACTGAGAACGAAGACCAATCCGAAGAAGGTCAGGCTGATCACCGTGCCGACAAAGGCCGCGGTCGAAAATCCGGGCAATCGAAACAAGCCCAGTGGCAGCATGGGCTTGGCCGTTATGGCCTCGATCTTGAAGAAGGCGATGCCGACTACCGCGGCGGCGGCGAACCCCGCAAGGACCCACGGATCGGCCCATCCTCGTGCCCCCGCCTCAATCACAGTTCCGGTTAGCATGAACAATGCCAGAGCGGCGGTGATCAGTCCCGCGACGTCGAACCGGCCGTCCACATAGGTCGCGCTCTCGGCGATTTTGGTCCGCGTCCACCAGATGCCCAGCGCGCATAGCGGCAGGTTGATGAGAAAGATTGGACGCCAGCCAAGCCCGGAGATGATGAAACCTCCGATCATCGGACCAGCTGCGACCGCCAGCGCGCCGGACGCGCTCCACCAACTGATCATCCTGATCCGGGCCGCCTCGTCATTGCCACACGCGTGGGCAATCAGCGCCAGTGACGTCGGGAGTATCAGGGCTCCGCCGATGCCCTGTGCAATTCGGGCAGCAATCAGGATCGATGTCGACGGCGCAAGCCCGCATGCAAGCGACGCGACTCCGAAAACAACGAGTCCGGCCAGAAAAATGCGCCGACTCCCGAACCGGTCACCGGCCACGCCCGCCGTCAATAGCAGTGTCGCGAACGCCAATGAGTAGGCATCAATGATCCACTGCAATCCGGACGTCGACGCCCCGAACTCCGTGGCAATTTCCGGCAGAGCGACGTTGGCGACGGTGATGTCGAGCTGCACGACGACAAAGCCGATGCTGGTGACGATAAGCGTCCAGCCGGGGCGCCCGCCATCCTGGGCGGGTTGTCTTACCGCAGTGGAGACAAGGCCGATCATACTATTCCCATCGAGCAGCACACTCTTTCTTTCACGGTGGTCCGCTCAGTGGGCATTCGGATCATCGTCACCCTCCTATTTCAGCTTCGCCGGTTCGCCCAAGGTTTCGAGCGCAACGCGTGCGGCCGCCATCGATGCAGGCCAGCCGGCGTAGAACGCGACGTGGGTGATCAGTTCGCTGATTTCTGCGTAGGTGACACCGTTCGAGCGCCCCAGCACGAGATGATCGGCCAGCGCTTCGGGTCGGTAGGTTGCGACCAGCGCCGCGATCGTAATCAGGCTCCGATCACGTTTCGATAGCTCCGCGCGTTCCCATACTTCGCCCAGCAAGACGGTGTCGGTGTAGTGGACGAGCGTCGGCACGATTGTCCGCACCCGCTCACGCAATTGCTGTCGTTGTTCTGCCATGTATCTCCCGCAAGCATGTCGTTGCAGGGGATTTAGACATTAACCATTGGCTTGAAAATAGGCACGATGGCGCATAACCTGTTTAGCATGGCTAAACAGTCGGCACCAACTTCGGAAATCAATCTATTCGAGGGCATCCCGCAATTCCTCGCGGTCGCCCGCAACGCCAGCTTCCGGGCGGCGGCGCGCGAGCTGGGCGTCACGCCAGGTGCGATAAGCCAGTCGATCAAGTCGCTCGAGCGACGGCTGGGAACGCCGCTCTTCATCCGCAGCACGCGCCACGTTGCGCTGACGGACGTCGGCAGCGTGCTTGCGGATCGCATCGGCGATGTGCGCGCCGTGGTTGCCGACGCTATCCGCCAGGTCGAGGGCTTGCAGGATGAACCCGTGGGAACACTGCGCCTTTGCATACGACGCCTGGCGTTTGGACCGATTGTTGAACAGGCCCTGCCGAGATTTCGGAGCGCGCATCCAAATGTCGCAATCGATATCGAAGTCCGCGACGGGCCGATCGATCTCATTGCCGAAGGGTTCGATGCCGGCATCCGGATTGGAGAATTTCTTGAACCCGACATGTTTGCTGTCCGGATCGGCAAGCCTTTCCACTGGGTTGTCGTCGCCTCTCCCGCCTATCTCGCCAAGCGAGGGACGCCGAAGGTACCGGGCGATCTCCTCGAACATGAATGTATTGGCTACCGCATCGGCAGCGAGCCCATGCCGTACCAATGGGAGTTTCGCGATCGAGATCGCGATCTGCGCGTCCGCCCTCCAACAACCCTGATCGTCAATGACGCTGGCGCGCTCTGCGCTCTTGCGGAGCGAGGCATGGGCCTTGCCTACACTTCGGATCGCATCGCCGAGGACGCGCTTCGCGAGAAGCGCCTTCACACGGTCTTGGTGGATTTTATGCCTCCTGAAGACGCACTCTATCTCTATTATCCCGCCGGAAGCCGCGACCAACCGAAGGTCCACGCGTTTGTCGATGCGGTGATCGCCTCACGCGACCTCTGACGTGTTGGTCGGCCTGTCCTCACGAGGTAGGGTCCGGCCACAGATGCTGAGGCGAGATTTTCGACGCCTCGAAACGCAACACGCCCGTCCGACAAGGGCTCTGGTTTCACACCGGGTGTCGCGATTCAAGAGTGCGGGGAGCGAAAGCAGCCATCGCCGACTGCGGGCAACAGACAGCGCGCGCGTCGCGGCTCAAGGCCCTTGGAAAAGCTTTCGACCAACGAAATCAACAAAGACCTTCAATCGCGGTGAGAGGTGGCGGTTCGACGGCCACAGTATCGAGAACTGGCCGGGATCGACGAGGAAGTCGTCCAGCACAGTGATGAGGCTTCCATTCTTCAGCGCTTCGTGCGCCAGGAAGTCAGGCATGTAGGCGATGCCGAGCGCGACGAGCGCAGCGGCGCGCATCGCTTCCATGTTGTTGCAGGTGAGCGCCGTGCGCCCGCAGAGCGGCGTCTGATCGTCTAACAGTACCCATTCTTGCAGCTTGCCCGTCGTCGGGAAACGAAAGCGGAGGGCGTCGTGCATCTTGAGATCGGCTGGCCGCAAGGGCACGCCCTTGCGATCCAGATAGGCGGGTGCGGCACAGAGCACGAAACGAAATGCCCCCAGCCGACGCGACATCAGGCTGGAATCGACGAGAGTCCCGCTCCTGATCGCCGCGTCGAGTCCGGCATCGATGAGATCGACGAGGTGGTCGTTGAAGTCGAGATCCAGATCGATCTCCGGGTAGAGATCGAGGAATTCCGGCAGGACGGGCAGAAGGAAACGGTAGCCGATCGTCGGCAGGCTGATGCGGAGCGTACCGCGCGGTCCCGTGGCGGCGCGCGCGACCATGTCTTCAGCCTCGCGCAGATCGTCCAGGATGCGGCGGTATCGCTCGTGAAGCAGCGCACCTTCTTCGGTCAGCGAGACGCGGCGCGTCGTGCGGTGGAACAATCTCACGCCGAGCGTCTCTTCGAGCCTGGCGACACTTTTGCCCACCGCTGACGGTGACAATCCGAGGTCGCGTCCCGCTTCGGCGAAACTCAACCGTTCCGCCGTCCGTACGAAAATCGCGATTCCGTTCATCCCATCCATGAGTCGAATATTAGAGCGTTTTGCGCTTTAATGAAACGACAACGAGCGGGATTATCGCCTCATGATCCGCATTGTATCGAGGAAAAGAAGGGGAGGATCGGAACCGCAGCGGTTCCTGGCCCCATTCCCCCGGTGCGAGGACAAGCTTGAAAATACCGGCACATCAACACGGCGGCAGCCCGGTCATTCTTGGCGCAGTCTGTCTCGCGGCGCTCATCCTGCCGCTCAGTTTCTCCGGCGGCGCCGCCGCGACGCCCGCCATCGGCCGTGAACTCCACGGCAGTCCCGAGGCGCTGACCTGGATCACCAACGCTTTCATGTTGACCTTCGGCAGCCTGCTGATGGCGGCCGGTGCGCTGGCCGACCGCTATGGACGCAAGCGCATCTTCACCATCGGCGTCGCTCTATTCGTACTGTTCTCGCTGGCGTTGAGCGTCGCGCCATCCCTCTGGGTCGTCGATCTCCTCCGCGCCGCACAGGGCGTCGGCGCAGCCGCAGCATTGGCGGGCGGGGCCGCTGCGCTCGCGCAGGAATTCGATGGGCATGACCGGACCCGCGCGTTCAGCTTGCTCGGCACGACCTTCGGTGTTGGCCTGGCCTTCGGGCCCCTGACGGCGGGGCTGCTGATCGAGACCGCCGGATGGCGGTCGGTGTTCCTGACGAGCAGCTTGGTCGGCGCGCTGGCGCTGTTCTTCGGCGTACCGCGTATGCGCGAGACGCGCGATCCCGATGCCGCGACGCTCGACTGGCCGGGCACGCTCAGCTTCACCGGCATGCTGGCGCTTTTCACCATCGGCGTGATCGAGGCGCCGGCGCGCGGTTGGACGGATGGTGCGACCATGGGCCTTCTCGCCGGCGCGGCGGTGCTGCTCGCGGTGTTCGTGTGTATCGAGATCCACGCGGTGCGACCGATGCTGGACCTGTCGCTGTTCCGCTATCCGCAGTTCGTCGGCGTGCAGATTCTCCCGATCGCGACCTGCGCCTGTTTCGTCGTGCTGCTCGTCATCCTGCCCTTGCGCTTCATTGGCATCGAAGGCCAGAGCGCGGTCGGCGCCGGGTTGATGATGATGGCGCTCGCAGGCCCGATGCTCGTCGTACCGATGGCGGCTGCCGCGCTGACGCACCGCTTTTCGGCCCATGTCATTTCCGGTGCGGGTCTCATAATCGCGGCCGTCGGGCTGGTCTGGTTGGGTACGGTGGATCTCAACGCCGGCCTCGCCGTACTGCCGCCGATGCTGCTGATCGGCATCGGTACGGGTCTGCCCTGGGGATTGATGGACGCCCTGTCCGTCAGCATCGTTCCAAGGGAGCGCGCCGGAATGGCGACCGGCATCTTCGGCACCGTGCGTGTTGCCGGCGAAGGCGTCGCGCTTGCGATCGTCAGCGCAGCACTGACAGGTCTGATCGGACGGGCGCTGGCCTTGTCGCAAGCCGCATCCATGCCATCAGTTCCGCAGGCGAGCCAGCGCCTCGCAGTCGGCGATATGATGGGAGCGGTCGCGCTCGTCCCCGGCATGGATGCGCCCAGCTTGATCCGGGCCTACGAAGCAGCCTTTCAAACGCTCACCAATATCCTCGCCGCTGTCACCATCCTCTGCGCCATAACGATATTGTGGCTTCTCGCCCGCGCGCCGACCAGTGAGGCCGATGCTCTGCCGAAAACCAGATGTCTTGACTCAAACGGACGGTAAAAACGTCGGCGTGACACGGTCGGGGTAGTCTGGAGTTGTCGCCATCTTTACCACACGTCATCCATGCGGAAATCGGCGGTGTTTGGTAGCTTCCGCGTAGAATGTCGCGCCATGGCGTAGAATCGGCGGGGCTGGCGGGCCACGCCCGACGAAGATGAGCACTATATGTACGCTATAGCCCTCTAACGCCGCACAACTTTAATGATCGGCAGAACTCGAATGCGCGCTGTCCAACGCTTTCTGACCGGTCAAGCGTAACGCTGCCTGCGCTACGAGGCGGGCGATGCGGTCCGACAACTCCCGGTCCGATACGGCTCGGGCAAGTGTAACGCCTCCGCTCAGCATGGCGAGCAGCACGATCGCCTGATCTTTTTGCGAACCGACTGGCGTGCCTGGGGCATCATTGTCCGGCAAACCTGCGGCGACCTCGTCGACGAGGCGCATCAACTCCGCCGTATAAGCAGCGCGCGTATCGTCATCGGCGCGCATCACATCGGTGGACAGGCTCGGCAAGGCACAGCTTTCGCCGAGATCGCAGGTCCGTTTGTAACCAAGATAGAAACCCACGAAGGTCGTCAGCCAGTTCGTCTGGTCGTTGCCTTTGAGCGCTGCAATTCCTTGCCGCAACTCTTCCAAGCCCGACAGCACGGCGATGCGGAAGGCTTCGCTCTTGGATTTAAAGTGCCCATAGAAGGCGCCGTTGGTGACGCCAGCAGCCTTGGTCAATGCTTCGATACCGCCGCCGCCATAGCCCTCCTCCCGGAAAACCCGGCCCGCCGCCGCCACGATCTTGGATTTGGTCTCCTGTTTATGCTCCGGGCTGTAACGCATAGCCGTCCTCATTAAGAGTGATCACTCTTTATCTCTTGCATAGAGAGTGACCAACGTTTATGGATAGAGAGTGTTCGGTATATATCAGATGCCGTTCCCGTTCAAACGAGGAGAACCCTATGCCCATTACGCTCACCGTGCCCGAAGGGCTGCTATCGCCACAGGCCCAGGCCGAGGCCTTTTCCGGGCTGACAGACGCGCTTCTCGAAGTTTCGGGTCTGACCGGGAATGCCTTCATGACGGCCAACATCGTCGGCTCCATCAACGTGTTGCCTAGGGAACATATACTTGCCGGTGGCAAGGTGGCGGCGGCAGCTTTTGTCGAACTCAAGCTCCCCGAGATCGCGCTGGCGACGCCTGAGGCGAAAAGCGCTTTTATTGAGAAGGCAACGGATATCGTCGAAAAGGCAGCCGGAGGACGGCTGAAGCGTGAACATATCTGGTCGAACATCGTCTACGCTCCCGAAGGAGCTTGGGGCATCGCCGGCCGCAGCTACGACAATGCCAGCTTGGTCGAGGCCATAGTGGGCGGCGGCATCGCCCCGTAGCGTTTCGCATCGCTGAATTCTCTAGAGCAACGTGCATTCATCGGAGCGCACGTTGCTCTGGACTGCGAGACGCGAAGATTTCGCGGTCTGGTAGCTTATTGGAGGTCATGCCATGCAGCTTGCCAACTATCTCTTTTTCACGACCCAGTGTGAATCAGCGCTCGACTTCTATACCAAATGTGGCCTTGGTCGGGTCACGGCGCTCATGCGTCATGGCGACCACGGAGTGCCGCTCGCCAGCGAAGGCATGCGCGGCAAAGTCATGCACGCCCGCTTCGAGGGACCTGGTCTTCTGTTCTTCGCCTCGGACAATCACGATGCCGAACCGATGCGAGGCTCCGCTCACATGCTCATCATGGACGACCGCGCGTCTACAGACAGATTATTCATGGCGCTTGCCGATGGCGGCAAGATCACCACACATCTCGCAGTGCAGCCGTGGGGGAGTTATTACGGTAAACTCACTGATCGGTTCGGTGTCCAGTGGATGCTGGACTGTCTATCGTAGACTGCCGTGTGATGGCCATGCGGTGATCGGAGTGTCATCGTGCTGCCGCGCAGAATATCGTGCTGTAGCGTGCAATCGGCGGGGGTGGCGGGCCACGCCCGATGATGATGAGCACTACGTCTACGCTATAGCCCTCTAACGCCGCACGGTGCGACTTCAATGCTAGTTGGCGCAGTTCATCAGCGGTTTTGGCTATTTTCTGAATGGCCGGGTCTGGTGGTTTGTAGCCGGCCGCTTTTGGCGAAGAACCCCCGATATGAAGACGCCCACGGACTTCGGTGCCGATTTCACTTGCACCGGCCCTTGGGGCAGGCCGGATAAGGCGGTTCGTTCGAGAAAGGACTGTACGTTTGGCGAACTCTGGACCTTATCTCCGCTCTGCTGAAGTCGCTCGCCGGTTAGGGGTGAGCGGGAAGGCATTGCGGCTGTACGAGGCGCACGGCTTGCTCCGAGCCGAGCGAACACCAGCCGGCTGGCGGGTCTATGGTCCCGATCAGATCGCGCGTTTGCACCAGGTGATCGCCCTCAAGAACTTCGGCTTTCCGCTCAGCCGGATCGCCGAACTCCTGTCCGGCGGTCTTCCCGACTTGGCGACTTTCCTGGAGCTGCACGAGCAGGTGTTGCGCCAGGAAGCGAAGCGAGTCGACCAGGCACTCCGGCTGCTGTCGGCGGCCCGAGCCAAGCTCGCCGAGCACGGCAGCATTTCCTCGGACGATTTGATGAACCTTACCAAGGAAACCGCGATGACCAACAAGCGCAACGACGATCTGGCCGCCGCCTATCGGGCGGTCGCCGCCAAACACTTTTCCCCGAGCGACCAGGCGACCCTCGCCGCCAACGGCTATGGGGGCATGGACAAGGCCGATGCCGATTGGGAAGCATTGCACGGCGAGGCCACCCGGCTGATGAAGTCCGGCGATCCTTCCTCGCCCGAAGCGATGGACCTTGCCCGGCGCTGGATGGGCAAGGTGTTCGAGGCAACGGGAGGTGACCCTGCGCTGACTCGCAAGATGAGGACCGTGGCGCGCGAGACGCATGAGCAGCCTGCTTTTGCGGCTGCGTCAAGCTCGTCAAATGACATCATGGACTTCGTTGGACAAGCTTACGGCGCGGCCATCGCGGAGGGTATCATGCCAAAACCAGACGACGCAGCCTGATAGGAGCGCCGGTCGATCCGCATGAAATTCCGATTTGAGATCGACCGGTTCGCATAGCCTCGGACCAGAAAGGCGGCTTTGGGTAGCGCGCCAAGCTCGTGGATACGGCTGCTTATGGGCGATTCCCGCCCTTACAGTAGGCCTGCGTGTTGTTGGAAATGCTGTTGGTCGGCCATGCGGCAAATCGGCGGTGAATGAGTAGCCATCGCGCAGAATATCGCGCCATGGCGTAGAATTGGCGGGGTGGCGGGCCACGACCGATAGCGATGATAACTACGTCTACGCCATAGCCCTCTCGGGTGCGATACCATCGTGAAGCAGCCATCGCGGAAATCTTGGCTCGTGACCGGAACGCGGCGGCCGGGCCTCCCGGCTGCAAGGTGTCGCAAAAGCTAGACTTTCATCCCTTAGTTATGCGACAGACGCTTACGCCTACGATGAACAACGAGTATGTTCGCTATCGAGGACCAGACCATCTCCGCCTTGCACCAACCAGATCCGCACATCCGACCGTACCGACCGGAGGACGCGCCCAGAGTGGCTCAGATCTGGCAGGATAGTTGGAACGCGACAGGGCTCGGCGAGGGTTCGCTCAGCGACTACCAGCAAAGGTTAGCCTCTCAGGGGGTGGCGTGGAGTATCCATGTAGCCATTATGGAGGGCGCTATCGAAGGTTTTCTGGCCTTTCAGCGCCCCGATTGGGTAAGACAGTTGTTCGTCTCACCCTCGCATCAGGGCAGAGGTTTGGGCAAAGCACTCCTGCGCCTTGCCAAGCTGGAAATGCCGGACGGATTCTGGCTGCGCACGGATGCGGCCAACGTCACGGCGCGACATTTCTACGAAGGGGCGGGGCTCGCGCTGCGGGACTTGGGCGTCCACCCCGTACACGGGCAGCAGGTTGCAACCTACATCTGGCCATGCCCCGACTGATCCTGTGAACGAGCCGGTGACTACCGCAAGACTACATTGCAGTTTTAGATTTTCAAGATTGAGACCTTCTGCAACATAGTCTTCGATTAGAACCGATGAAGCGGCAAGCATTTGCGCGGCGATGGCGGGCGGCACTGCGATATGTGAGGTCTCCGCGCCGCCCGCCATCAGTCACGCCCGATCTTGCGGCGTTTCCTGCGAGATCGTGGAGGCATATGCCGTCCTCTCCATAGCAAACGCTTGCTTTCCCTTCGCGGTCCAGAGCGCCAGCGCGTGTTCAGCCTGATCGCTTCGGAGCTTGTCGGCCACCCAGAGCAACGCGCCGTAGATCATGGTGCGGTCGTCGCCCGTCAGGTCCGCGACCCCGGACTTGACGACAAGGCCACCGAGTTCGATCAGATGCCGCGTCCGCTTGCGACGTTCGACCTGCCAGGTGCGCATCTGTGGACGCCCCGATGGATGCAAGAAGAATCTTTCGATCAGGCATTGCGCGAGTAAGTGCGGGGTCAGAGTAAAAACTCACCCCTGTGCGAAGCCGGTCAACATATGTTGGGGGGAATATATGGCGGCCTGCGCCATGACCTAACCCGCCTGCGGCGTGACTGCGCTCCTGGCAGCCCGCTCGATATCGTCATCGTTGCCTTAGCTCAGACGATTCGCCGGTTCTTCGATGCAGTCGAGCAGTTCGATCTTACGACGTTGCGATGTGATAGCCGCGACCCTGATTGGCTAGCGTTCGAGTCCGCTTTGCGAACACTGCGCAAATCGATCGGTTTTCAGATCAAGGCGCTTGCCGACTCCTATTCCATTCCTCCTCAGGGAGAATTCTCGGCCTATTTGCCGCAAGGGTCCGACGGAAGCGCCTAACGCTGCGGCCGGCTAGGCCGAGCGAGCCCCACCGCGATGACCATTCTCTGCACACGTGATGGCGCTGGAACTCGGAGAGGCGCGGCGCAATATGGGGCGCAACAAACGTCTGATCTCTTGAGAGAGATGGCGCGCCCGACACGATTCGAACGTGTGGCCTCCACCTTCGGAGGGTGGCGCTCTATCCAGCTGAGCTACGGGCGCATCTCACATTGCCTAGTCCGACCGACCTTAACAGGTCAACGGATTCGGCAATCCTACTCACAAAGCCCCAGCCAGTTCGCTGGATTGCTACGCCCTTATCCGCTGCGCCTTTCCGGAAGCTGCTTACGCGGTGCTTACGCGGAAAAATATCGGACTTGGGCGATCTGCTGAGGCTAACCTAACAATCTGACTTTACGCGTCTTTCCTATTCATACTCAAAACATTGCCCCCTTGACAGCAGCCTTCGGAGGGCAGCGCTCTATCCAGCTGAGCTACGGGTGCATCAGAGATCGAAGGCTCGCGCCTTGATTGTCGCCTTAGCGGCGCAATGCGACGCTACCCTTAGCCGATTTCGCAGCCTTTCGCCAAGCCATATCGGCGCTGCAAAGGCAAATTATGGTCAAAGCGGGCGCGGGCTTGCACTCCCTGGCCCGCGCCCGCTTGACGGAAGCAATGTGGTCGCGGCCGCGCGATCGCGGCGCATCCGCAGCTTCGAAGCCGCGCTCGAAACAGCCATGACGAAACGAACGGCGTGTCGCCCGCGCTAGTCCCGGGCAAGCAACGACCTGCCGCGCCGCCGGCTCACATGCTTACGGCATAGAAAGCGCCTGCACGCGTATTGTACAGTCCAGCAATCAGCTCTCGCGCGGCAGATATGATTATGCCGTCGTTCTGCTAATGTATAGTTGGGAATGAGGACTCGCCGCGGAGTTTGACGATTTCGTCCTTGAGGTGGAGTTTCCGGCGTTTCAATTCGGCCAATTTCAGCTCGTCGGTGGCAGGATGAACCAGAGCCTTCTCGATTTCTTTCTCGAGAGCCTCATGGCGCTGCTCGAGCGCGACCAAATGATTTTCGAGTGACATGCAGAACTCCTTGTTGAAGTCTTCGCACAGGGACAGTGTGCCACAGGATTTCCATTTCGCGAAGGGTTTCGTGACAGCCTGGCGTAAATTTCATGAAGAAGCCGTGGCGCATTTTCCGCGACGGCCTCCGCCATTGCGCTTGCCGCGGGCGGGCGGCCACCCTATTTTCGCGCATCGGATGAAGCTTGGCTTTGGGTTTCGCCTTTCGAGGGATTCCACGATCAAAGCTGTTGAAGTCCAAGGGTGCTGAAATCATGACGGACAAGGTGAGCGAGGCGGACCGCGCGTCGTTGCAGGCTGAGCTCGAGCATTTGCGTCAGGAACATCGCGATCTTGACGTCGCGATCGAAGCTCTCCTCCATCTTGGCGCGGCCGATCAGCTTCAGATTCAGCGGCTCAAGAAACGCAAGCTTATTCTGCGCGACCGGTTATTCTTTATCGAGGATCAGCTGACGCCGGACATTATCGCCTGACCTTGCTCGCTTAAAACCTTCAAAGCTTCTGCAGTCGCGCAAGCGTAAACAGGCCGAATGGCGCGAGCCGGCGTCGTTCGAGCAGCCTGACCGACCGGTTAGCAGCGATCCAGTCACCGAGAATCGACCATTGAAATCCAGGGCGCCAGCCAAGGTCCGCGCTGCGCAGGCTGAGCCAGGATTCGATCCAGGCCATTGGGCCTTTCGCGGCGCCAATGTGATTGACGAGGATGATTTCGCCGCCCCGCTTCACCACGCGGACCAGTTCGTCGAGCGTTGCGTGAGGCTCCGGCACGACAGTCAGCACATAGGGCGCGACGACGGCGTCAAAATGCGCGTCCGGAAAGGCAAGCCGCATCGCGTCCATGACGATGAGGCCTTCGACATTGGCCAGCGCTTTCGCCGAGACGCGCCGCTGCGCCCGCCGCAGCATGGGTTCGGAGAGATCGACGCCGATCAGATGGGTGCGCCGGTCGAACATCGGCAGTTCGAGTCCGGTGCCAACGCCGACGTCGAGAACGCGCCCGCCCGGACGTTCGGCCGCGGCCGCCGCCGCCTGGCGCCCCGGCCGCAGCACGAGCGCGAAGACGAGATCATAGATGGGCGCCCAGCGCGCATAAGATGATTTCACGTGAATATTGTCGAGAACGGCCGCATCCGCGGCAGCGGGCGCGTAAACGGCCTCGAGGGCGCTCGCCTGCCCCGAATGGTTCTGCTCTGTCAAAGGCCCATCCCCCAGCTGCGCCCGGAGCCATGCTAGCCGAAGCCCAGCCCCAACGTTAGTCAGTGTTGAAGTTCACGCGCTGAACCTCTCGGCCATTAAAGCTGAGCCGGCTCGACCTGTATATCCGCAGATTCCCAAGGATGGAGGCGAGGCGCAGCTTCCGTCGAGCTGATAAAGCCGCCGCCCAAAACCCGCGCCTGCGGCTGGTCGGACGCATAAAAAACACAGGCCTGGCCCGGCGACACGCCATCTTCGTCATTGGCGAATTCGACGAAGGCGTCTTCGCCGCGGAGGTAAAGGATTCCCGATACCGGGGGGCGCGTCGAGCGCACCTGCACGAAAATAGGCCGGCCCGCGGCGGAAATATCGGTCAGGGAGCCATCACCGATCCAGTTCAGCGCGCGCAAATGCGCCCGACGCGTGGCCAGCGCCTCGCGCGGCCCCACGACGACACGCGCCTGCGCGGCGTCAAGCTTGACGACGAACAAAGGCTCGCCGGTGTTCGTTCCGCCGAGCCCAAGGCCGCGTCTCTGACCGATAGTGTAATGAATCACGCCCGCATGGCGGCCGAGCACGCGGCCATCGACGTGGACGATATCGCCCGGAACGGCGGCGCCCGGGGACAGCCGTTCGATGAGGTCGCTATATTTGCCGTTTGGGATGAAACAGATGTCCTGGCTGTCGGCCTTGTCGGCGACAATCAGGCCGAACCGCCGCGCCAGCGCCCGCACCTGCGTCTTCGTCATATCCCCCAAGGGGAAACGCAGGAGCTGGAGCTGCGGCTTTGTCGTCGCGAACAGGAAATAGCTCTGATCGCGGGCGCTGTCGAAGGCGCGATACAGCGCCCGCTCGCCGGCCTCGTCGCCTCTTGTCGAGACATAATGGCCGGTCGCGAGCACATCCGCGCCAAGACCGAGCGCGGTCTCGAACAAATCAGCGAATTTCAGCTCGCTGTTGCAGGAAACGCAGGGAATTGGCGTTTCGCCGGTGGCGTAGCTGTGGGCGAAAGGATCAATGACCTTTTCGCGAAAGCGCTCTTCATAATCCAGGACGTAATGGGGAATGCCGAGGCGGGCCGCGACGAGACGCGCGTCATGAATATCCTGACCCGCGCAGCAAGCTCCCTTCCTGTGAACCGCCTCACCGTGATCGTAAAGCTGCATGGTCACGGCGATGACGTCATAGCCCTGCTCCTTAAGGAGCGCCGCGACCACGGATGAATCGACCCCGCCCGACATTGCAACGACGACGCGGGTCTCGGCGGGCGTTTTCGCAAGGCCAAGCGAATTGAGCGCATTGGAATTGGCGCGCTCGTTCGCCGCTGGCGGAGGACTTAGATTCATGTCGCCATCGCTCATTCGATCTTGCCGCCGCAGACGATTCTCCCCGGGCCAATGGCTGAGCGGCAATCGTCGAATGACCGCCGCGCCTGGTTCAACTCACCGATTCAACACCCGACCCCGGCCGTTCTGAGCCGCCCGTAACGCCCGTCCAAGACGAGGCGCGTCTACCACCTCATATAGCCTCTTCACCGCTCGGCGCAATGTCGCAGAGGAGCCGCCCCAGCGAGGTTTTCCGCGCGGCTGAAGTAACCAGCGCGCAAGTCCCGTCACCCGGCTCTCCGTAACGTAACGCCGCGAACGTTTCAAGTTGACACGAAATTCGATGCTTTTCCAAGAAATTCTACAATAATCGCGGTCGAGTAATGACGAATTGTTAACAAAACAACGATGTGCGTTTAGGCAAATCTTAAAACACAGGTCCTATGTTGAGCTCTATCAAGCAGTCAGATCGGTGAGTTTTAATTATGGCCGAACCCAATCGTCATCGCGCGAAATATGTCATCGGCCCGGACGGGAGCCCTTTGACAGTAGCCGATTTGCCGCCGCCTAGCACGAAGCGATGGGTGATCCGGCGCAAAGCTGAAGTCGTCGCCGCTGTGCGCGGCGGCCTGTTGTCCTTAGAGGAAGCCTGCAATCGCTATACTTTGACAGTCGATGAATTCCTCTCATGGCAAATGTCGATCGACCAGCACGGCCTCGCTGGACTGCGCACAACCCGGATTCAACAGTATCGACTATAGAGCATGATCGCTTCAAATCGGAGTGATCATGCTTTTTTATTTGCGGTTATTGTTCCATACTCGCTGCCTGCTGAACGGGCCAGCGTTAGATCGGTAATCTTCATCTGACTAGAAATGTTCGGGCGCCTTTTCCGCTTCTTCCTCATCCAATTTATTGCGCATGATGAATGGCAACTGAGCCAGCGTGAACAGAAAAACCAGAATGAAGAGACCGGGAAACTTGAAGGCGACCCACACGTTGGTCGCCTGGGTTCGCCAAACGATTTCGTTCATGGCGGCCAGCACGAGAAAAAACGTCGCCCAGCGCAAAGTCAGCACGCGCCATCCGTCTTCGGTCAGGGCCATCGCATGATCAAACAGGATCGGCAGCACCGGCCGATTGAAGGCAAGGCCGCCAAACAGCGCGGCGCTGAAGCAGACGTAAAGCACAGTCGGCTTCATCTTGATGAAAGTGGCGTCATGCAGATAGAGCGTCAGCGCGCCGAACGCGACGGCGAGCACAGCCGTCATCAATGGCACGAACGGAATACGGCGCGTCAAGGAAAATGAAGCGATAAGGGCGACTACGACCGCCGCCATCAGCACCAGCGTCGCGATGAAAAGGCCGGCGCTGTCGCCCGACAGGACGGATGCTGGAAGAAAAGGCGCAACGATCGGCTCAAACACCTTGGGCCGCGCATTGGCGAAGAAAAAGAGCGCCAGCGGACCCAGTTCCAGAGCGAGCTTGACCCAGGCGTTTTGCGGCTTTCCGCGGCCTCCGGCTTTTTCCGCCGCCTTCAGATCGGAGTTTTGCTTCAACATTTCGCTCATGCGCCGGATGTTCCGTGTTCGGTTTCTCGTCGCTCTGGTCTAAAGCATAGCCCCGAAAAGTTGGAGACTTTTTGGAGAAAGGCTATGCGCCGAGGAAAGAGTATAGCCCCGAAAAGTTGGAGACTTTTCGGACGAAGGCTATGCGTCGCAGAAAAGCATAGCCCTGAGAAGTTGTGAGCGTCAGGACGACGCGACGCTGTAAAAAAAAGCGTCATGGAAGGAAGAAAGTTCTCAAAGGAACGCGCCGGCCAGGCGATGAGCGCGCTAATGCTTCAAAAAACCCATCTGGACAAGGCTGAGGAAGATTTCCGCCACGATCAGAATGACGATCGTCGCCTCCAGCCTCGTCGCGCGATCGGCGTCGAGAATGTCCGTCAGAATGCGCGCGGTCTCGACGATCATGTCGAGCTTGCGCGTCAATGTTTCGGCGCGCTCCTTCAATTCATATTCATCTTCGAGACGCGCGTAGAGCCGCTCGAGGTCTGGCCGATCCCATAACACGTCCGGCTTTTCCTCGACGGCGACGCGGCCGGAGACGCGGTGTTGCACCAAAAGGGTCTGGCCGATCAGTTTCAGCATCGATCGCCGTTTCCAGGGCGGCCGGCCGCTGCGTGCGAGGCTGGCGGCGAAAGGCTCGATAATGTCGAAGACGGCGTTGACTTCACGCTCGTCGCGGCCGAGCGAAACCGTTTTCGCGAGCGCATCGGCCACGACGAGAACACGCTGTTCCGACAGGTCCTTCATCGCTATGGCGCCGCCGGGCGGGATCTTGTCATCGAAATCGGGGGAGATTTCGAGCACGGCGGATTCGTCGTCGATATGCTCATGCGGACCGGAAACCCGCAGTTTCACCTGTTTCAGGACGTCGTCTTCCTCGAGCGGGGACAGGCCGATCATCACGGCGACGCCGAAACGGTACAGCGCGACGAAGCCATTGCCGCCGACATGGAAAGCGAGCGGATTGGCCGAGATCATATCCGATCGTTCGAGCCCCGCGGGGTCGATCCGGTCGCCAAGGAGGAGCGCCCGCGCGGTGACGCGGCGGATCGGCGCTGAAGCCGGGGCCGTCGTTTGAATGCTGGTCATTGTCGGAACCTAGCTGAGCCGGGGCGGATTGGAAAGAAACCCTCCGACGCCGCACGGCGGCGGCGCGACGCCTCCAAAGCTATCTCCATATTATGTGACGCTTTTAGAACCGCCGGATCAAGCTCAGCGGGAGGCAAGCCCGAGAAGACGGGCGAGATCGCCAATGCCTGCGGCGGCGAGATCAACGGGAACGAGCGGACGCGCCTCTCCCGCGCCGCCCGTTCCGAACTCATCCGGGCGCGCGATATGCGCGGTCCGAAGGCCACACGCCGCGGCGGCGGCAAGATCCGAACTATGCGTCGCCACCATCAGACAGGCGCTCGGCGGCAAGTCGAGAGCTGCGGCCGCTTTCAGGTAAACCCCCGGCTTTGGCTTGTAATCGCCGGCGAATTCGGCTCCGAAAATGGCGTCGAAAACGAAATCATTATGCCGCGCGAGATCGACGAGCAGCGAAATATTGCCGTTCGACATCGGCGCGAGGATGTATGTTTCGCGCAGCTTCGCGAGTCCGCGGGCCGCATCGGGCCAGGCGGGCAGCCTGTGCCAGGCGAGGTTCAGCGCGGTCAGCGCGGCTTCCGGCGCGCCTTCGAGACCGAAGCGCGGCAGGATGCGGTCGAGGTTGCGGCGGTGGATCACGTCGAGCTTCGAGAAAGGGATGCGGCCCGAGCGGACCTCCTCCATGCCGGTTTGATATTCGCCGCGCCAGGCGTCCGCGAAGGCCAGCCAGTCCAGGGCGTAGCCGAAAGGAGTTAGGATGGCCTCCGCCTGCGAGGCGACGCCGCCGCGCCAGTCAACCAGCGTGCCGAACACGTCGAAAAACAGGGCTTTGACAGCGAGAAAGCCGGGGGCCGTCCGGCTCGAACCTATGCTATGCGCCATGCGCCCGATTCCTATACTCATCGCTTTTCATCGCCAATCGCTTTTCTGCGCGGCGCGCGATTTTGGGTATTACAGGCATATTGACGCTGAAGCCGCGCTCGGATATAGAACGCGGCACTCTTGTTAGAGGATGCATTGTGACATTTTTTCTCATCGTATCTTGCGCGTCGGAGATGGGACGGAGATAACTCCGTTATCCCTATCTGGCGCACGTCCGAGGCCCTGAGGGGCCTTTTTTATTGTCCGCAAACCTAACCTCTCGCATGCCTGACTGATCGCAAGTCGAACCATTCGAGTGTATCCGGAGCAAATTATGTCCAATCTGATGACTGGCGCCGAAATGGTCGTCCGGGCGTTGCAGGACCAGGGCGTCGAGACGCTTTTCGGCTATCCGGGCGGCGCGGTGCTGCCGATCTATGACGCGCTCTTTCACCAGAACCAGATTCATCACGTGCTGGTCCGCCACGAACAGGGCGCCGCGCATGCGGCGGAAGGATTTGCGCGCTCGAGCGGCAAGGTCGGCGTTCTCCTCGTGACGTCAGGCCCCGGAGCGACCAACGCGATCACCGGCCTCACCGACGCTTTGATGGACTCGATCCCGCTCGTTTGCATCACGGGCCAGGTGCCGACGCATTTGATCGGCTCCGACGCGTTTCAGGAATGCGATACGGTCGGCATCACGCGGCATTGCACCAAGCATAATTATCTTGTGCGCCAGATCGAGGATCTGCCGCGCATTCTGCATGAGGCTTTCTACGTCGCGCAGAATGGCCGTCCGGGTCCCGTCGTCATCGACATCCCGAAGGATGTGCAATTCGCGGTCGGCGATTATTTCGGCCCGCATAAAATCGAGCACAAAACCTACAAGCCGAAGCTTGAAGGCGACGCCGACAAGATCGAGCAGGCGGTGGCGATGATATTGGCGGCGCGCCGGCCGGTTTTCTATACCGGCGGCGGCGTCATCAATTCCGGGACGGAAGCCTCGCGCCTGCTGCGTGAACTCGTCGATCTCACCGGCTTTCCGGTCACCTCGACGTTGATGGGCCTTGGCGCCTATCCGGCGTCCGGCAAAAAATGGCTCGGCATGCTCGGCATGCACGGCACTTTCGAGGCCAACAACGCCATGCATGATTGCGATCTGATGATCGCCATTGGCGCGCGCTTCGACGACCGCATCACGGGCCGTCTCGACGCCTTTTCGCCGGGCTCGAAAAAGATTCACGTCGATATTGATCCGTCCTCGATCAACAAGAACGTCAAGATCGATCTCGGCATCATCGGCGATTGCACGCATGTGCTGCGGCAGATGGTCGACCTCTATCGCGCGCAAAAGGCTTCGCCGGACGCTTCGGCCCTTGGCCAGTGGTGGACGCAGATCAATCGCTGGCGCGCGCGTAAATCACTTTCCTACAGATCCTCGAAAACGGTGATCAAGCCGCAATATGCGGTGCAGCGGCTCTATGAGCTGACCAAATCGCGGAAAACCTACATTACGACCGAGGTCGGCCAACACCAGATGTGGGCGGCGCAACATTATCATTTCGAGGAGCCGAACCGCTGGATGACGAGCGGCGGCCTCGGCACAATGGGTTATGGCCTGCCGGCGGCGATCGGCGCGCAGCTCGCCCATCCCGACGCTCTCGTCGTCGATATCGCGGGCGAGGCCTCGATCCTGATGAACATTCAGGAGATGTCGACCGCGATCCAATATCGCCTGCCGGTCAAGATCTTCATCCTGAACAATGAATATATGGGAATGGTGCGGCAATGGCAGGAGCTGCTGCATGGCGGGCGCCTCTCGCAGAGCTATTCGGAGGCGCTGCCGGACTTTGTGAAGCTCGCCGAGGCCTATGGCGCCAAAGGCATCCGCTGCTCCAATCCGGCCGACCTCGACGCGGCGATCCTCGAGATGATCGACTCGCCGCAGACGGTCGTTTTCGACTGCATCGTCGACAAGACCGAAAACTGCCTGCCCATGATCCCATCGGGCAAGGCGCATAATGAAATGCTGATGCCCGACGATGACGACATCGAAGGCGTGATCGACGCAGCCGGCAAGATGTTGGTGTAAAGGCGATGAATGCTTTGACAAACACTCCAGTCGCTCCTCTTTCGCCCTATTCCTCGGCGATCGGCAAATCGAACATCGAGACGCATACGCTCTCCGTGCTCGTCGACAACGAGCCGGGCGTGCTCGCCCGCGTCGTCGGCCTCTTCTCCGGCCGCGGCTACAATATCGAGAGTCTGACCGTCGCCGAGGTGGTGCAGTCGGAGCATTTGTCGCGCATCACAATCGTGACGTCTGGAACGCCGGTTGCGATCGAGCAGATCGGCCATCAGCTGGAGCGGCTGGTGCCGATCCACAAGGTCACCGACCTCACCTTGCGCGGCGGCTCCGTCGAGCGCGAGCTGGCGATGATCAAGGTCGCCGGCAAGGGCGCCGACCGTGAGGAGGCGCTGCGCCTCGCCGACGCGTTCCGCGCCCGCGTGGTCGACGCCTCGATCGAGAGTTTTGTGTTCGAGCTGACAGGCGCCGTCGACAAGATCAATCAGTTCATCGAGCTGATGCGGCCGATCGGTCTTGTCGAAGTGTCCCGCACCGGCGTCGCCGCGATCTCGCGCGGCCCGCAGCCGATGTGAAAGCTCGGAATGATTTTTGACAAAGCCGCCCCGGCGCCTAAAAGACGCCCATTCATCATCATCTGAAGCCCGCAAAGCTTGCGGCAGTTTGAGGAAACATCACGCCATGCGCGTCTATTATGATCGGGATGCCGACATCAATCTCATCAAGTCGAAAAAGGTCGCCATCGTCGGCTATGGCAGCCAGGGCCATGCGCATGCGTTGAACCTGCGCGATTCCGGCGTAAAGGATGTCGCCGTCGCGTTGCGCGAGGGCTCCGCCACGGCGGCCAAGGCCAAGGGCGAAGGCCTGACGGTCATGAACGTCGCGGATGCCGCGAAATGGGCCGATGTGGTGATGATGCTGACCCCCGACGAATTGCAGGGCGACATTTACACGGAGCATCTCGCCCCGAATTTGAAGCAGGGCGCCGCGCTCTTATTCGCCCACGGGCTCAACATTCACTTCAATCTCATCGAGCCGCGCAAGGATCTCGACGTCGCTATGGTCGCGCCGAAAGGCCCCGGCCACACCGTGCGCTCCGAATATAAGCGCGGCGGCGGCGTGCCCTGCCTGATCGCCATCGCGCAGGACGCCTCGGGCAATGCGCATGACATCGCGCTGTCCTATGCCTCGGCCATCGGCGGCGGCCGCGCCGGCATCATCGAGACGACGTTCCGCGAGGAATGCGAGACCGACCTTTTCGGCGAGCAGGTGGTGCTCTGCGGCGGTCTTGTCGAACTCATCCGCGGCGGGTTCGAGACCCTGGTCGAGGCGGGCTATGCGCCCGAAATGGCCTATTTCGAATGTCTGCACGAGGTGAAGCTGATCGTCGACCTCATTTATGAGGGCGGCATCGCCAATATGAACTATTCGATCTCGAACACCGCCGAATATGGCGAATATGTCACCGGTCCGCGCATCGTGACGCCAGAGACCAAGGCCGAGATGAAAAAAGTCCTGAACGACATCCAGTCCGGCAAGTTCACCCGCGACTGGATGCTTGAAAACAAGGTCAACCAGACCTCGTTCAAGGCCACGCGCGCAAAAGCCGCTTCGCACCAGATCGAGGAAGTCGGCGCAAAGCTGCGCGCCATGATGCCCTGGATCGGCGCCAACAAGCTGGTCGACAAGGCGAAGAACTGAGCCGATATCGTTGAGGCGCGCAAGCGGCGTGGTCGATCACGCGCCGCCGGCGCCGGCAAGAATCCACCGCCTCCGGGCGGGGGCGGCTTTCGCCGAGCTGATGGCCCTTGATGTTCCGTCAAGGCGCCGCGGGGCTCATGGGCGCGGCAGCGATCGAATGAGATGTCCGCTGATCGGCTGGTCATCCGGGCGTCCGAGGATCGGCGATTGCATTTGTCCGAATCGCGCGCCCGGCGTGTGGCTCCCGCGATTGGGTTGAAAATACGCAGGTTCGCTTGATCTGCGGCGGGAAAGTCAGAGCGACTGGAAAATCGGCGTGAACTTCTTGACGAGCGCGCGTTCCGAGACGACATCCGCCTTCCGGTAAATGCGAAGCCTGCAATTCTTGATCGTTCCCTTGCTGATCTCCAGTTTCTGAGCGATCTGGCCGGTATTTTGGCCTCTCATGATCAAGGTCAAAATCTCGCGCTCGCGTGGCGTGAAGATGTGCAAAATACTGGCGATCCGGCTGATATAGTCGGGCTCGTCGCGGGACGATGACTGCGGTTCGAGGACGAACATTCTCCCTCCCGGCGCCAGTGGGAAATCCCTGTCGAACACTTCCGACTTAAGAACAAAGTCCTTCAGGAGACGCGTCTGAGGGCTCGACCCGGCGAACAGCGTGGCGACCGTCGACATGATGGATGCGTCCGAGGCAACCGCCTGATTCCAGGATTCATTGGAATACACCTCGACGCCGAAGCGATCCTGAATCAATGTGGGCCGCTTTATGAAGCCCTTTATTTCGGTATCGTTCGTGTGCCGAAGATCGTTGAACAGCCATCCGAGATGAGCCCGGTGATATCCTTCGAGGGCCGGAAATATCAGCTGGGCGCGCTGCACGTCGGCCTTTGAAAAATGACCCTTTTCGCGCTCAAGGAAAAGGCCAAAGCAGCAATGTCCAACAGTCGAGAAGAACATTCCCATCTCGTCAGACACATTGGCCGCCGCCTGGAATATTCTGCTATAGATTATCGATTCCGCGCTTGAATTTTTCAGTTCTGAGAGCGTCAAAACTCCAGGGCTGCCATTGCTTTTCCAATACTGTGAAAATGGATCGACGCCCGAGCATTGTTCATTATAGATATCGACGGTCTCATCGGAGACATTATGGGTATATATAACATCAGGCGGCGCAACTCGTGAATAACGGATGATCCAGCTCGATTCATGTCGAATGCTGGCGCCAAATAGATCTATCAGTTCTCGATGAAATCCGTCCGTCCCGATCGATCTCGCGACCCCGCCAAGCCGCCGAAACCATTCTTCGTCATCGAAGCGAAGCAACGGCGATTTCTCAACATGACTGCTCATCGCGTATTCCGCCGATTGCGACATGCGTCCAATCCATAGAATGAGATAGAGCTTGCCGGGACAAAAGCCAAAACGCAAAGGATTTGCAACGGCGTCCGGATCTTGAGCCTACAAAGCTTGTCACCCGCGCCGGGGACACTAAAAACACAAGCCTTTTGTGACGTTCCTTCGCCTCCGTGCCGCGACGGCGGCGTCTTCAACGGCGGTCTGCCCCGTCCGCGTCTATCAGCCAGCGGATCGGTCGCCAAGCAAAGCGCATGCCCGGTGCGGACTGCCCGAGTTCCAGACTGGCTCCCTCGCTTGTCGTCGCTCGATCGGCGCGATCCCGTCTGCGCGCGGGGATGGAGGATGAAGGAGGAGGAGACGGCGCCTATCACTATCTGCCGGCTTCGATAGTGCCAATCGGCACCATTGCGCCGATGCACCGAGGCGAATTAAACAGGACCATAATCAAGACGTCTGGAGGGACGATCCAAGAGTATAAAAGCGGGCGGTGGCGACAGGTCGCCACTGGAAGCGGGCGTTCGAGCCACGAGCTTCTGTCAATTGCTTATTTTCCGCTGTGCGGCCGCAGATAAATCAAGTCCATCTTGTTTTATCCATGTCTCATATAGCGCATACACACTCTCTAAGAATCTCGCGCTTCTGCTGCAGTGAATAATCGCGTCGCCATACGGCGATCACGATACTGCTCTCCTATGTATCCAGCTACCCCATTTCGTAGCGTTGGCAGCGTTATACGCTTGCCTGTCGGATAACACCTCCTGTCACAACCTCTCTATGGCTTTCATGTCTTTGCTCATTTGATAGGCGATGACACTGCATTATAGGCATACTGCTCAAAGTGGTTTCTTACGAAGAAATTATTTTGACATTCGGTTTAACCGCTGTCTAAATCGAGCGTCGCCAAACCTGTGCTCTTAGGCCGCAGCTCTACGCCGACAAGAATCGAAATCGCGAAGGAGGAGAGGGAATGACAAGCATCGTCGAGACGTCACTCGGCAGCGAGGCTGAAGGAAAGCTTCACCGATCTATCAACTGGACCGGCGCCTTCTGGGTAGCGAGCGGCGTCCCGGCCCTCGTCCTCTTCTCCATTGGCGGCATCGCCGGAACGACCGGGAAGCTCGCCTTTCTCATATGGACGGTTTCGATCGTCCTCGGCTTCCTTCAGTCATTTACCTATGCGGAAATAGCGGGCCTGTTCCCGAACAAATCCGGCGGCGCCTCGATCTACGGCGCTGCGGCATGGGTCCGCTACTCGAAATTGGTCGCTCCGCTCTCCGTGTGGTGCAACTGGTTCGCCTGGAGCCCTGTGCTCTCTCTTGGTTGCTCAATTGCCGCGGCCTACATCTTGAACGCGCTGGCTCCCGTCCCGCTGGCAAGTGGACCGGAAGTCGCGCAATGGCTCGCAACGCATGGCGCGAGCATCTCCGGGTCCGACGCCGACAAGGCTGCGGCGGCGGTTGCGGCGCTGACGCCGGATATTCGCAACTGGACGGCGTTCACGCACTCAATCGGCCCGGTCAGCTTCTCGTTCAATGCGGCGTTCTTTGTCGGCGCCGTCTTGATGTTGATGGTTTTCGCGATTCAGCACCGCGGCATTCTCGGCACGGCGAATGTCCAGAAATGGATTGGCCTGACTGTCATCATACCAATGGTCGTCGTCGGTGTGGTTCCGCTTCTTACCGGCAAAGTGGACTGGAGTAACTTCTCTCCGCTCGTTCCACTCGCGGCCGCCTCGGCGCCAGAACCAGGAAGCTGGAACATACCGGGTTGGACTCTCGCCCTCGGCGGCATGTTCATCGCCGCGTGGTCGACCTATGGATTTGAAACCGCTGTCTGCTACACGAGCGAATTTCGCGACCCTTCGAAGGATACATTCAAAGCGATCTTTTATTCCGGCCTTCTTTGCATGGCCCTGTTCATCCTGGTGCCGTTCACATTCCAGGGCGTACTCGGCCTAAACGGAATGCTCGATCCGGCGATCGTCGACGGCTCCGGCGTCGCCCAGGCCATGGCGCATATGGTCGGCGGCGGCAAATTTGTCGAGAGCATCCTTGTGATGCTGATGATACTGGCTCTCATTCTCTCAATCATGACCGCGATGGCCGGATCGTCGCGCACGCTCTATCAGGGATCGGTCGATGGCTGGCTGCCCCGCTACCTCAGCCATGTCAACGAGCATGGCGCGCCGACGCGCGCGATGTGGACCGATCTGACCTTCAATTTGATCCTCCTCGCCATCGCCTGCGCCGACGCCACGAGCTTCTTCTTCATCCTCGCGGTGTCTAACTGCGGCTACATCATCTTCAACTTCCTCAATCTCAATTCCGGCTGGCTCCACCGGATCGATTCGGGGCATGTTCCGCGCCCATACAAAGCGCCCTCCTGGATCATCGGGCTCGGCGCGGTCTTCGCCTTCGTCAACGTCATATTCATGGGCGCCGGCGCGAAAGTCTGGAATCCGGTGG
Organism: Methylocella tundrae; assembly: GCF_038024855.1. Taxonomy (NCBI): domain Bacteria; kingdom Pseudomonadati; phylum Pseudomonadota; class Alphaproteobacteria; order Hyphomicrobiales; family Beijerinckiaceae; genus Methylocella; species Methylocella tundrae. Next base: position 2,946,804 of record NZ_CP139089.1, on the reverse strand, counting down.
CGCTATGGGCCGGCCTCGGCACGGCGGCGCTCATCATCCCCGTTTTTCTCTACCGGCACTATGTCCAGGACGGCGGCAAGTTCCCGCACGAGACCTTTGAGGATCTTCAAATCGGCGACGGAAAAACGATTGTGACGAAGAAAGCCGGCTTTCTTCCCTATTTGACGCTGATCGCCGGCGTCGTCGTCTTGCTCGCCGCCAACTGGTTCTTCCAGCTCTAAACCTTCCGCGCCCGAATCGTTCCGGTGCGGGCGCGGCTCTCTCAAAAACACGCTTCCAACTTCAATGGAATGCATCAAGGGACGCTCTTCGATGAACACCCATGTCTATTCCCGCCAATCCGTGTTGAATGAACGCCACCGGCAACTCGGGACCAAATTCGAGTCGTCCTGGAACGACATGCCCATCCCGCAGCTCTACGCTACAGATCCTTACGTTGAGACGACAACCGTGCGAACCAGCGCAGGCCTGTTCGATGTGACGGCCCTGCGCCTCATCGACGTGTCCGGGAGGGACGCGCTCAGCGCGCTGAACGAGATGCTTACCTCCGACATCACAAAAATTAAGCCGGGCACATCGGCGCTCAGCAATATCGTCGACGATAACGGCTCTTTGATCGACGACGTTCTGATTTATTGCGACGGTCCGGACGCCTATCGGATTTCGCACGGCGGCGGCGCACTCGAGGATGTTCTGCCGAGCATCGCCGCTGGGCGGGAAGTGCATTTCCGCAAAGACAACGATACGCATATTCTGTCGCTTCAAGGACCGAAGGCGCTCGACATTCTTGCGCCCCATACACCCATGAACCTCGCCGACCTGCGCTATTTCGAGCACCGGAAAACCACTCTGTTTGGCCGCGACGTTTCGATCGCGCGGGGCGGCTATTCGGGTGAGCGCGGTTATGAAGTCTTCTGCAGGGCCGCAGACGCCGTCTTCATCTGGGACTCCATTCTCGACGCCGGAAAGCCTTTCGGCGCGATGGCCGTCTCCTGGGCCTGTCTTGACATCGTGCGCGTCGAGGGCGGCCTTTTGTTCTTCCCTTATGACATGCCAGAGGGCGACACCACGCCATGGGAAGTCGGCGTCGACTGGACGGTTGATCTCGACAAGCCTTCGTTCCGCGGCAAGGACGCTCTCTCGCGCCGACGCGGACAGAAGCGCGTTGCGCAAGTCGGAATCGAGATCGATCATCACGAGGCCATCGAGCCCGGCGCACAGATCTTCAAAGGCGGCAAGCAGACCGGCATCGTCAACAGCAGCACATACAGCCAGCATCTGATGCGTTCGATCGCCCTGGCGCATGTTGAGCCGGCGCACAAAGGGTTCGGGACGGAGCTCGAGATCCGGAGCGACGCCGGAATCTTCAAAGCGCGCGTGGTCAAAACGCCCTTCTACGATCCGCTTCGTCTTCGCACCCATCCCTTGAGCGAGCGGTCTCCACGCTGAACGGGTTCGCCAACGTCTATGATCAACCACAGTTTTGAATAAAAGGATTTGGACATGACACTTCGCGTTGCAATCATCGGGGCCGGCCCGAGCGGATTGGCGCAGCTTCGCGCATTTCAGTCGGCCGGAAAAAAGGGCGCCGAGGTCCCCGAACTCGTGTGCTTCGAGAAACAATCGGATTGGGGCGGTCTTTGGAATTACACATGGCGCACAGGCGTCGACGAGTTCGGCGAGCCGGTGCATGGGAGCATGTATCGCTATCTCTGGTCGAACGGCCCGAAGGAATGTCTTGAGTTCGCCGATTACTCTTTCGAGGAGCATTTCGGCCGGCCCATCCCCTCCTACCCGCCGCGCGCGGTTCTCCACGATTATATCATGGGCCGCGTCGAAAAGAGCGATGTGCGCAAATTTGTGCGCTTCAACACGGTCGCGCACTGGATCGATTTCGATGAGGCGACGCAGAAGTTCACGGTGACCGTGAAAGATCTGAAAAAGGACGAGCTCTACTCTGAAGATTTCGATTACGTCGTCGTCGCAAGCGGCCATTTCTCGACGCCGAACGTTCCCCACTTTCCGGGCATCGAAGTATTCCCTGGCCGCGTGCTTCACGCCCACGACTTCCGCGACGCTAACGAATTCGTCGGAAAGGACCTGCTGGTCGTCGGAAGCAGCTATTCCGCCGAGGATATCGCGAGTCAGTGCTATAAATACGGCGCCAAGTCGATCACCTTCAGCTATCGGACAAGACCGCTGAACTTCCAATGGCCGGAGTGCTTCACCGTCAAACCGCTACTGACCAAGCTCGTCGGCAAGACGGCCACTTTCAAGGATGGTAGCGAGGCGGTGGTCGACGCCGTTCTCTTATGCACGGGCTACCTGCATCATTTTCCGTTCCTGCCGGATCATCTGCGTCTCAAGACGTCGAACCGGCTCTATCCGGGCGGGCTCTACAAGGGCGTCTTCTGGCAGGACAATCCGAAGCTCATCTATCTTGGAATGCAGGATCAATATTTCACTTTCAACATGTTCGACGCGCAGGCGTGGTATGCGCGAGACGTCATTCTCGGGCGCATCGCACTGCCTTCCAAAGAGGAGCGCCAGAAGGACATCGACCACTGGCGCGCATTGGAGGAAAAAGTCGAAACCGCGTTCGACGGAATCGACTTCCAGACCGAATATGTGCGCGACCTCATTCCCGCCACCGACTATCCGATGTTCGATCTCGACCGCGTCGCCCGATTGTTCAAGGAGTGGGAGAACGACAAGGCCGCGAGCATCATGGGCTACCGCGACAACAGCTATGTTTCGGTCATGACTGGAAACCGCGCCCCAACGCATCACACCAAATGGATCGAGGCGCTCGACGATTCATTCGAGGCGTTTTTGCAGCATCCCGCCGCCGCGGAATGAGCGGCGCGCGCTTCAGCTCGAACGAGCTAACGCAGTGTGAACCGCCGCCAATGAATAGGGCGTAACAATGAATCTCGAAGTAACGCGCTCGCTTGACGTCTCAGCTAAAGGGTTGCGGCCGCGATCGCGGCTGCTTTGCGCACCGGGCGGTGGCGCAGCCGCCTTCGTCCTCCGCGCTGGCGACGAGGCGACAATCATCGATCCTGAAGGCCGTCAGATCGGTCAACTTTTTGTCGCCTCGGATAGGCCGGTTCTGAGCAGCCACTTCGCTGATGCTGCGACGCTGACCTTCGGCGGTGATGAATGCGTCACCGCCTGTGGCGCCGACGCCGAACTCGCCCGCGCCTTTCTAGCGGCGCGAGCAGATGCGGAGCTGCTGGAAACGACGTTGTTGTTCGGCCGTGAAAGCGTGGCCGGCGCCAGCGTCCGCTTCAAGGCGCCGGCCGACATGCGCTGCCTCCTTGCGGCTCCGGGCGACCGCATGCGGCCGGACGAGCAAGATGCGCCGACCGAGCTGCGGATCAATATCCAGTCGCCGCACGACCGCGCCGCCGCGCTTCCACCCCCCCTCGCAACGCCAAGGCTTGATCTGCGCGTGAAGGCCGCGACGGCCAGCGGCTATCGCGTCGCGGCTGGCGAATATATTCAGATCATCGACGTCGAGGGGCGTCAATGTTCTGACTTTCTCGCCTTCGACTCCAAGGCTCTCGCAGACGGACGCGAACTCGCCATTGATCCAACGACGACGCGCACGCTGATGGGCTCCGCTACGCCTGGGCCCGGTCTCTATTCGAAATATTTTGATCAGGACATGGGGCCACTGGTCGAAGTCGTGCGCGACACTGTGGGCAGACACGACACCTTCATGCTGGCCTGCAATTCAAAATATTACGACGATATGGGCTATCCAGGGCATGGCAACTGCACTGATAATTTCAATGCGGCGCTCGCGGCTTTTGGCGTCAGGCCCCGCCGCGGATGGCCGGCCGTCAATTTTTTCTACAACACATTCGTCTCCCACGACAACAGCATCGGGATGGACGAACCCTGGTCGCGGCCGGGCGACTACGTGCTGCTCCGCGCTCTGACCGATCTCGTCTGCGCCTCATCTTCCTGCGCCGATGACATTGACCCCGCCAACGGCTGGGCGCCGACCGACATCCACGTCCGGGTCTATGACGCCGCCTCCAACTTTTCCAAAGGGATAGCACACCGCATGACACCCGATGCGCCGCCGAAACTGACGCGCGAGTCCGGCTTTCATTCAAGAACCTCGGCGCTGACGCGCGGCTTCATCGAATACCGCGGCTTCTGGATGCCGCAATGCTTTGCCGCCGCCGGACCTGTTGCGGAATATTGGGCTTGCCGCGAGCGCGCAGCCTTGATGGATCTTTCCGCGTTGCGCAAATTCGAGATCACCGGCCCCGACGCCGAAGCCCTGCTTCAGAGCGCCGTCACGCGTAACATCCGCAAGCTCGCGGTCGGGCAGGTCGTCTATACCGCTCTTTGCTACGAGCATGGCGGCATGATCGACGATGGCACAGTCTTCCGCCTGGGCGAGAATAATTTTCGCCTCGTCTGCGGCGACGATTATTGCGGCGTCTGGCTGCGTCAGCTGGCTGCGGAGCAAGGGCTGCGCGCGTGGGTCAAGTCGTCGACGGATCAACTCCATAACGTCGCCCTGCAAGGGCCAAGATCCCGCGACATTCTACGGGAAGTTCTGGCGACGCCGCCGCATCAGCCTTCAATTGACGAACTCAAATGGTTCCGCTTCACCATCGGCAAGATAGCGAACGCTCCGGTGCTCGTGTCCCGCACAGGCTATACGGGCGAACTTGGCTATGAGATCTGGTGCCATCCCGATTCCGGGCCAAAGGTGTGGGACGCCATCGTTGCGGCCGGCGAACCCTATGGACTCGCGCCGTTCGGCTTCGCCGCGCTCGATATGGTGCGCATCGAGGCCGGTCTGATCTTCGCCCATTTCGAATTCTGCGATCAGACCGATCCGTTTGAAGCGGGCATTGGCTTTTCGGTCCCGGCGGAGAAGCTGGAGTCCTATGTCGGCTCCGAAGCGCTCGCCCGGCGCCGCGCGCACCCGGTCCGTCAACTCGTCGGTCTCGACATCGCGGGAAATGAACACGTCGGCCACGGCGATCCAGTCCATGTGGGACGCGCCCAGGTCGGCGTCGTCACAAGCGCGACGCGCTCGCCGAAGCTTGCAAAGACGATCGCGCTGGCGCGGTTGGATATGGCGTACGCCGCGATCGGAACACCTGTCGAAATCGGGAAGCTGGACGGACAACAGAAGCGGCTGAAGGCGACAGTCACGCGTTTCCCCCATTACAATCCCGATAAATCCCGGGTGAGGGCTTAAATGCGCCGCTGAGGTGGATTGCGGCTGTTTTGGTTTGTCGCCATTGGCGCGATGGTCAAGGAGTTTGAAGTGCTTGTTTCCGGCATAGTCAGTCGGCCTGTATATGAGGCCTTGGCGATCGATCCGACTGGACGAAGTCATCTTATCGCGGCCGATCACGCGATGGCGCCAGGCGCCGAATTGCTGGCGTCCTTGCCTGGCAATGCGAGAGTCGAGTTCTGGTCCGCGCTCGGCGACAGCAGGATCGCCCAATCTCCGCTGCCCGAGCTAAACGCAATCTCGCGTAGCTTCCGATCGACGACGCAGTTGCTCGATGCGCTCCCCCATCGTCTGGCGCGCGAACGGATGGGCTTTCGCCTGTATGCGGTCGGGCTCGAAGCCTTCGTCTGGGACGTCGCGAAGCTCGCGCGCTCCTCGGGCATGGATGATGGCGAATATCACTTGACCCACGCCGGATCGGAACGGCGGCGCGTCTATTGCGTCCACTGCCGCGCTTTCACAGAAAACGTCGCGACCAATATTGTCGCCTGCAGCGGCTGTGGCGCGCATCTGCTCGTCCGCGATCATTTTTCGCGGCGGCTCGCGGCCTTCATGGGGGTGCAGGTTGACGCCGAATCCCCCGGCGAGCTCCCTTCAATTGAAGAGGCATTTCCATGAACGGCGCTGATCAATTCGTGGAGCACCTTGCCTTGAGGGTTCGCGAGGCCGAGCCAATCTCGCCTTTGCTGAAACGCTTCGTTTTTGAGGCCGCGGATGGCGGCGAACTTCCGCCAGCGGGCCCCGGCGCTCATCTTCGCTTGACGCTGCAGGGCGGCGGCCGGCGCTGGAAGAACGCTTATTCGATCGTCTCCGCGCCGGCTGATCGCAGTCACCTCGCCATCATTGTGCGCCGGGTCGCTCAATCGCGGGGAGGGTCCGCCTTTCTGCATGAGGCCGTCGAGACAGGGCATATCGTCGCCGCGCACGAGCCGGGCAATCTGTTCCCCATATCGCGTATCGCGCAGAAACATCTGATGGTCAGCGGCGGCATCGGCGTGACGCCTTTTCTTGCTTATATGACGGCGTTGAAACAAGACGGAGCGCCGTTCGAGCTGCACCACTTTTGCCGGGATGAGGAAGTGTCGGTCTTCGAGAGCATTCTATCCTGCTTCGATGCCTCGAACATCCATATTCATCCGGCTTCGGCGGCGTTCGATCTTTCAGCAGCGCTCACATCGCAACCTCTGGGAACGCATCTTTATACCTGCGGTCCTGAAGGCCTGATGACGATGGCGCTCGCCGCCGCGCGAGACCATGGATGGCCGAAGTCGAAGCTTCACTCTGAATCGTTCGGCGGCGCACACGCCGGCGGCGTTCCGTTCATCGCGATCTTGCAGCGCTCCGGCCTCAAAGTCAGTGTTCGCGACGATCAGACGCTGCTCGAAGCGATTGAGGAAGCCGGCCTTGAGCCTGCCTGCCTGTGTCGCGGCGGCGCCTGTGGCGAGTGCTTGACGAGCGTGATCGAGGGAGAGCCGGATCATCGCGATCATTTTCTTGACGCCGGGGAGCACGCATCGAACCGGTCAATCATGATTTGCGTCTCGAGGGCGAAAACCAACAGCCTCATCCTCGATCTATAGCACGGCGGAGCGCCGGTTCGGCCGTTTGAAACGCCAATGATGTGAACGCAAGCGCGCCAACATCAGCGAAATGAAGCGGAGAAATTGATGAACACGCGGTTCAAACCGACTGAGACATTCCGGCGCGACTTCGCCTTTTGCAACAGCGACGAGGCCATCCTGCGCTTTCCGTTCCCGTTCCCCGAAGACGCCTACATGTACTCGGTCAACATCGAGCCTCATGTCAGGGGCGGGGCGACGCCGGCTCTCGACCATCTGTTCGACATTGACGAACACTATGTAGCGGAATGCCGGGAGAGGGCCCTGGTGCTGCAGGAGGATCCGGGCCGTTGCAAGGTGCTGCCGCATATGATGGCGGCTCAGTGGGACACGCTGGAGCTCATCATGGAGAGCTTCGCCAGGGATTACCCCCAGGACTTCTCTCTCACCAAGGATGGAGCCCGCTGGACCTGGGAGAATCGCCCGCTCGGACTGAAGCAAACATTCACCTTTGGCGATGAGGCGACGCTCCCCTGCGAACCGTTCGAATATATCACGCGCCAGGCGCAGGGCGACTTCACCCTGCAGGACCAGCGCGACGACAATTTATTCGTCGACGGCGGAATGGTCACGACGCAGGCTGACTGGTCGCTCGAATTCAACATCGGCATGACGTTTCACGAATGGCACGGACCGGTTCCGCTCGCGCATCAGATCGGCGTCTTCGACCGCGCGCTGAAATTCCTCTTGCGGCTTCAATATGGCCAGCCGGTGCGCAGATTGAACTGGACGATGACCATCAATCCGAGGCTCGACACCAGCCCGGAAAATTATCCCCTGTGGGGACCGGACCGTACGACCGTCACCCCTGAAAACGTCGCCGACAAGGTGTTTCTGCGCGTTGAATTGCAGACCCTTTTCCGTCTGCCGCGCTCAAACGCCATTCTGTTCGGAATCCGCTGCTATCTGATCAGCGTCGGCGATATCGCAAAAGTCGATAAATGGCGCAAGCGCCTGCATCGCGTGCTGCGCGATCTTCGTCCGGAGCTTGAAGATTACAAAGGGCTGACCCGCTTTCGCAAAATGGTCGTCGATTATCTCGCGCCTTTCGATGACGGCGCCGCGTTGTCGAGCGGAACCCACTCAGAGCAGGCGGAGCTCTAGAGCATATTCCGATCAGATCGGTTCGATCTGATCGAGAAGAATATGCTCAAGCTTTTGAAGCTGGAGCGATTTCTGAGCGATCGAATGACTCCATTCGATCGGTAAGCGCTCTAGCGGCCCAAGGCGACGTTACGGCTTATCGAAAAACCCGCCGATCGTCGATGGAGGATCCGTTTGTGCGCGCTCTGAGGCAAATGCAATCGCTCTATGAGAGTATGGGTGGCGAGGAGGAAATTCGTCGGCTGGTCGAGACGTTCTACGACATTGTCGAGACGGACCCGGAGGCGAAGGAACTACATCTGCTTCATCTGCGGGGACACGGCGTCGCCCATTCTCGAATCGAGCAATTTAACTTCCTGTCCGGTTTTCTCGGTGGTCCGCAATATTACGTGCAGAAATATGGGCATGCGCATCTTCGAGAGATGCATGCGCATGTTCCGATCGGCCGCAAGGAGCGGGATCTTTGGCTCGCCTGCATGACGAAGGCGATTGCCAAGGTTGGTCTCGGTTCACAGACCGCGGATCGGCTAATGCGTCATTTTACTCGGGCCGCCGAGGGGTGTCGAAACCAGGACTGACCACCGGAGCGCGACTTTTTTTGACGCTTCATCGTTCGTTGCGCGTCCGATCGGTATCTGGCGCAGCGGCGCGCCAGCGCGGGATGATTGAATAGTCTGGGCTTACGCAGCCCTCGCATAGGCAGACAACGACTTGGCGCCTTTCCTCCCGGGCGCCTTGCCGGAGGGCGAGCGGCAAAGGAATCCCGCTTCGCTCTCCGGTCCTTTCTCGATCGCAATACAATAATCGCGATGACAACAGCCGGCAAAAACAGCCGCAGCCGATTAAAGCGCGAATAATACGGAAGCGCATTAAAGCCGCGCTGATGCACAGGAAGCGAGGCCGGTCAGATCGATCGAATGACTCCATTCGATCGGAGAGCGCTCTAGTCCTGGGGGTCAAGCCCGGAAAGATAGTCGACGATCGCGGCGACGCTCTCATCAGGGGCCGGCGCCCCGTAGGTCTTCCGCATCTTCGCGACTTCTTCCCCCCACGCGGTTGGCGAAAGCCGAGGCTGGTAGAGCACCATGCCGCTCGAGTGGCATATCAGGCAATTGCTGTTAATCGCCTTCGCGTTCGCTCCACCCGGAAAGCGACGATCGCTTTCGGGAAAAGTCACGGAGACGCTTTTCAGCGTGACGCCGGCGGCCGAAACGGTGGTTTCCGATTCCGCCGCGACGGAGCAGCCGACCGAGGCGCAAAGCGCAACCGCGGCGAAGATCTGCGTGATCATGGGCAAACCCTTCCTACCTTTAAGAGACGGTGATCGGCGTCGATTCAATGACGTTCAGCATGTAGCCGCCCGGATTCCAGGTCGGAAGCGGCGGCTGCGTAAGGCCAGCTTTGTTCGTCGTCCGCACCATCAGCATCCGCGGCCCCCGCTCCGCCGCAGTGAAGTTGATCTGCCAGAGCCTGAAGCTGTATTGCCCTTCGTCCGTACCCAGCGTCGCCGGCGTCCAGCTTGTCCCGCCATCCGCCGAAAAGTCGACGCTCGCGACGCCCGAGTCGCCGCCGAACGCAAGACCGCGAACCAATGTCGGCTTGCCCGCTTCTATCGTGGCGCCGGCGGAAAGGTTTGTGATGAAGGAGCGCGGAACCATCCTGCTGATGGGAACGGTCTTGAATCCCTTTTCCCCAGGCTTGACATTGGCGCCTGGCGTGTCGGGGATCCGATAGGCCGTCTTCATCCAGAAGTTTTCGTCAGGCTCGCCGAGCACTTCTATCGAGCTGAGCATCTTGATCCAATAAGTCGAATACCAGCCGGGCACGATTAGCCGGAGCGGAAAGCCGTTGAGAATCGGCAGCTGTTCGCCGTTCATGAGATAAGCGATCATGACCTCGCCATCGCGCGCATGATCGATGTCGAGCGACTTCATAAAATCCGGCGTCGCCGGCAGCACGCCTTCTTCGAGCCCCCTGAAGCGCACCTGAACGGCCCCGGCCCTGACGCCAGCTCTGTCCAATACGTCGCGCAGCCGGACGCCTGTCCATTTGGCGTTGCCCATGGCGCCGTGGCCCCATTGGCCGCCCGGAACGCGTGGCTGGAAAAATCCGCGCGAGTTGCCCGAACATTGATTGACGGCCGCGATCTCAAACCGCGGCAGCGCGAGAATTTCGCTAAGGCTCAGCGACAGCTCCTGGTTCACCAGACCTTTGACGGAGAGACGGAACGAGGTCACGTCGATCGACTCCGGTATGTCGGCAAGATGCCAGCGCACAAAAAACTGGTCGTTCGGCGTGAAAACGCCCTTGTCGAAGACGGAAAACGGCGTCTCGAGTAGCGGCGGCCGCGTCCGTTGCAGGATCATCTCGCCCTTCTGCGGGAACGCCTTGGTCAGGGGGCGCTCGCTCGGCGGGCCCGGCAAGTGAAGATTGAGGGTTTCAGCCGAAGCCCCGAAAGATCCTGAGGCGATCATGACCCCAAGGGCGCTCGCGCGTTCGAGGAATTGGCGTCGTCCAAATCGCAGGTCGACCATCGCGTCGTCTCCTCCCCATCATTGAAATTTAGTTTGAATAGCCAGCCTGCATCGCGCCGCGGCGCGTTGTCGGAGGCAGCCGATTGAACCAGGGCCTTCCATGTCTTCGACGCCTTGCCGCATCAACGCAAACGGGAACGCGCTTGCAAACATGAATCGGTCTTTGATGAACCCGTCGGCCTTAAAGTATATTTTACCACCCCTAGCAAACGTATAGATATCTTGCGACATAAACACATTTTTAGTCCCGGAAGCGATAGTGATCTTGGTCCAGCATCACGACGGGCGTCACGTCGTCATTTTGACCAGCATCAAGCTGAAGAATGCGACGAAGAGAAAAGCGGCAAAGCCCAACACGAAGGGACGAATGCCCTTTGCCCGCAGCTTGGCGATGTCCGTTTCGAGTCCCATCGCGGCAAGCGCCATTGAGAGAAGAAAAGTCGTCGCTATGACGATCGGCGCCTTCGCTTCGCCGGGGACGCTTATTATGCTGTTGACGCCGACGAGCGCGATGAAGCCCAGGACGAACCAGGGCATCGGCGCTTTGGCCTGGATGTGACCGTGACCGTCGCGGCGGGCGCGGCGCGTAGCGACGAGGCCAAGAGTGATGACCAGGGGCGCGAGCATCATCACGCGAGACAGCTTGGCGATCGTGCCGAACTCGCCCGCCTGTTCGCCATCCTGGTAGGCGGCGGCGACCACCTGCGCAATCTCATGGATCGAACTTCCAGCCCATAGGCCATAAGCGTGGGGGTCAAGGTGCAACAGCGCCGGCAGCATCGGGTAGACGACCATCGCGATCGATCCAAAGACCGTGACGCAGGCGACCGCATAGGCCACATCCTCGTCATGGGCGCCGGTCACTGTGTTCGTCGCGATGACCGCGGAAGCGCCGCAGATCGAGGTTCCGGCCGCGATCAGCTCAGCAAGCTTGCGGTCGACGCCGAGGATCTGACCAGCCCATTTGGTGAACAGAAAGGTGGCGACGAGCGTCAGGGCGATCACGCTGACGCCGCTGGCGCCAACCGCGATCACCTGCGTCGCCGTTAACTGGAGGCCCAGCAGTATGATGCCGAAGCGCAAAATCCGGCGCAGCGAAAAGGCGATGCCCGCTTTGAGACGCGCCGGAGTTCCGATCATATTGCGATAGCCAATGCCGATCACGATGGCGAGAATCATCGGACTGAAGGCGGAGAGGCCCGGCAATTGCCTCAGCGCGAAGGCAAGTCCCGCGATCGCGGCGGCCAGAATCAGGCCCGGCCAGATGCTGGTGCGCGCGGGCGCGACATGCGCGAGATGGGAGCCCGGCTTCAAAGCCGTGGAATGCAGGGTAGCGTGGAAATCGGGTCGGGTGGGCGCGTTCATGGCCGGAATCCTCAATCGTCCCGGCCAATATGATGACTGATGATTAATCTATCCAACGCATTTTCTGTATTGAATTGTTCGATTTATAAGAACGATCGAAAAGAGCCAGCGTGAATTCAGGGATCTCGTCCAACCAGTCGAGGACTCTCTCTGATGAATCGACCGGTTCAAAGGGTCGGCAAAGGTCGCCCGGCGCCGGCGCCGAAAGACTGCGCCAAGGACTGGACGCGGTGAACGTCGAGGCTGACATTCAGTTTGCGGGCATTCTGCGAAATGGGCGCCTTGACGTCGTTTCGCTTCCAGCTTAATCAGCTTATCATGATCATATAATTTTGTCGAGATAAGAGTGAGCGACCAGGGGCGAGAGGCCATGCTGAACGAAGGTCAAACGAGCCGCCCCGCCGGGCTTCGGACTCGCTCGCGTCAGCCGGCGGCCGATCGCGTTAAGGCCGCGCCCGGCAAGCGTCCGCCCAAGCGTCCGCCGAAGGCATCTCGCATGATCGCGCTGGCGTCCGTCTGCCTCGTGACGCTAACCGGGATCGAGGCCGCCCTCGCCGCTCCTGTCGTGACTGAGCGCGTGATAGAGGTCGAGCACGTCAAAATCGAGACGACAAAGACGTTCGAGCAAGTCGAGGCGGCGCTTGACGGCGCTCTTCCCCCGATCGATCCGGCGATCGCGGCGGCGTTGACGAATGGCGATAGCGGGCTCGCCAAAAAGCTGGAGCATGGCGCGGAGCTTTTCATCTTCCTGAAGCGCGACCACGGCGCTTTTCTGCGCAGCGCCGGCCGGTCCCGCAAGGCGCTGCAATATGAAATCGGCAATCCGCTCACGGCGACCATGATGACGCAGCACGAGCTACCGGCGGCGCTTTATGCTCCGCTGCGGGTTGTGCTGTATGAGAACGCGGCGGGAGGCGCGACATTTGAATACGACAAACCCTCCACGCTCTTTGGTCAGTTTGGCGACGAACGGGTCGCCGCGGTCAGCCGCGATCTCGACGCCGAGCTTGAGCGCGCTTTGCGGCGCGCTGCGGAATGAGCGATCCAAAGCGCCGGCGAGCGCGGCGATGCGCCGGCTCGCATGCGTGAAACCCCGTTTCAAAATGGCGAGGGCGGCTGTCGGCGTAGCAGCGCGACGAGAATAAGGCAGGCGAAAGCGCCGGCCGCGGCGGCCAGAAAGCCGTCGATATAGGCGAGCACGGAAGCCTGTTGAGCAACGTTCGCCGCGAGAAGTTTGGTCGCCCGCGCGGCCGTCTCCTCGAGGTCGGCCGTGCGCGCGCCGACGGCGGCGCGATAGGCCGCGAGGCGCTCAATCGTTAACGCCGCCAACCCGTCGACATGCGCGCCGACGAGATTGGAGTGGATCTGTTCGCGGATCCTGACGAAAGTCTGCATGAAAGCGGTGCCGATCTCGCCGCCGAACAGACGGCTCATCTGCATCAGGCTGCCGATCGTCAAAGCGTCCGCCGGATTGATCGAACGAACGATCAAGACAATCAACGCGGTCAGCGCGAATGATTGACCAATCGCCTGCAGGATCTGCGAGGGGAGGAAGTCATCGGTCGCCCACTCGCTTGTGAGGTTGGTCGCCATCAGGCAGGCGGCGCCAATCAAGGCGGTGCCGAACGCCAGCACGAGACGCGCGTCGGCGCGTTTCAGCAAGGCGCCAAGCAGCAGGACGATGGCGAACTGCGGCAGGGCGATCCAAAGCAACACGGCTCCTACCTGAAGCTCCCGGAAATTTTGCACGGTCTGCAAATAGTTCGGGATGATGTAGGCTGTCGAGAGGATGATGAAGCGATAGCCGGCCAGGAGAGCCATGAGAAGCAACAGGTTTTCGCGGGCCATCAGCCGTATGTTGATGAAGGGACGCGCCGCGATGAGTTCCCTGACGACGAAGAACATCGTTAGCAGCGCGCCTGAAATCAAAAAGCCGTTGACGAGGCCATTGTTGGTCCAGTCCAGCCTGTTGCCTTGATCGAGACCAGCGTAGAGCAGCGCGAAGCCGAACCCGGCGTATATGAGCCCCGGCCAATCCAGATCGCGCAAACACATCGACGTCGGGGGATCACGCGGCACGCCATAAAAGATGCAGCCGAACATCAGTGGCAGGGCGAAACAATACTGCCAGTCGATCCACGCCCACGACAGATGGTCCGAAAACCAGCCTTCGAGGGAAGCGCCGATGTTCTGCGACATTTCCGAATTCATCGCATAGACAGCGACGCCGTAGATGACGAGACGCGGCGGCAGGCTGCGCACAATAAAACTGATGGTCAGCGGAATGAACGTGCCGGAGCCGAGGCCGCCGAGAAACTGGGCCGCGAGGAAGGCGTTTAGATTAGGCGACAGCGGCGCGAGAAGGCTTGTCGTGAAGAACAGCACGATGCCAAGCAGCAGAAAACGCCGCACGCCGAAGACGGCCGCCATATAGGGAGAGGCGACGCCGCTCATCATCTGACCAACGCCGAAACTCGTCGTGATCCATGCGCCTTCATCGAAGCCGGCATGGAGGCCGCCGCGCAGATCGGTAAGGCCAAAGGTGGTGACGCGGCTGCCAAGTGTGCTCATCATCGCGCCAAGCAAAACACCCAGAATGCCGATATAGGGGCGCAGCGTATCGGCGCGAAGGCGCGGCGGCGCGGCTGACGCGATCGAAACAGGAGAGGCCATCACTTGGTCGCGGCAGGCGGCGCCATAGCCGCGCCAGCGCCAGCCCCCTCGCCGTTTCTCGTATCGATCGTGGCGACGACGGACATGCCCGGCCGCACCAAAGCGCCGAGCGCCGGGTTCGGATCGAGCACGATCTTCACCGGAACGCGCTGGACGACTTTAGTGAAGTTGCCCGTCGCATTATCTGGCGGCAGCAGGGCGAATGTGCTGCCTGTGCCTGGAGACCAACTGTCGACATGGCCGGTCAGCTTCAGATCCGGAAAGGCGTCGACGGTAACGCGCGCCGGCTCTCCAATCCGGATGTTCGTCATTTGCGTTTCCTTGTAATTGGCGATCACCCAGATGTTGGGCAGCGGCACCACGGCAATCACCTGCGCGCCCGCATTGACGAATTGTCCCGGGCGCACCTGGCGCTGACCGACCAATCCATCGGCCGGCGAAAGGATGCGCGTATAGGTCAGATTGTTGTGCGCGAGATCGGCCGCGGCGGCGGCTGCGCGCAACTGCGCCTCAAGCTGTTTCTTCTGGACGTCGAGACTGGAGAGAAGGGCCTTTTGCTGATCGAGCTGCGCCTGATTCAGGAGGAGTTGCGCCTCGGTGCGTTTTTCATTGGCGTCCGCCTGCTCGGCCAGTTGCGGCAGCCCGGCGATGCGGGTTTGCAGCAATTCCTGCTGACGCTTCTGTTCGAGCTGGTAGCGCTTGAGGTCCGCTTGCGTTGCTTCGATCGTCGCCTCGGCCTGACGAACAAGGGCCCGCTGCACGTCTTTCTGGTTGGCCAGATTATCGAGGCTCGCCTGCGCCGCCGCGCGAGAAGCCTCCGCTTGCTCCAGCGCCGCAGTGTAGTCGGAAGGATCGATTTCGACGATGAGATCACCTTTGCGCACGGGCTGATAGTCGCCAACAGCGACCGTCTTCACATAGCCCGAAACCTTCGCCGCGAGCGGCGTGACGTCGCCGACGATGTAGGCGTCGTCGGTCGTCTCGAAGCGGGCGGCGCCGGTCCAGCGGTTCCAATGTCCCGCGATGAACCAGGCGAGATAGCCAATCGCCGCGACCAGAATGACGCGCAGGAGCGGATAAAGCCATCTCGCCCGGGAGTCTCGCGGCGGCGCCGCAGCCGGGGCTTGCGACAGTGGCGGATCTTTCGCCGCGTCATCCATCAGCGCGACATTCCGGCAGGACGAGCGCCCTGCCGGCTCGCGTCCGGCTCAGCAAAGGGCTTCGGCGCCGCTTCCTTTCCAGCATCATTCCCCCATTTGGCTTTTGCGTGCGCGCCCGCGACCTGCCCGGCGAGCCGGGCGCGCGCTGCCTGAGCGCGGGCAAGACCATAAACGCCACCATACGGCGCCGTGCGGCCTTGAAACAGCCCGGCGCGCCATGAATTGAGTTGGGAGCGGAGGCGTGTTAGCAACGGCTCATCGTTCATTTCCGCTGATCCCCTGCCGCTTCAACGCCGGGAGCGATTGGCCGGCACGCGAGACTGCCTGTGGTTCCGGATCGAAGAGGAGCAACGACATGAGTAAAATTGCCTATCATGTAGTCGAGCACGATGGAGGCTGGGCCTATACGTTGGATGGCGTGTACTCGGAGACTTTCCCAAGCCATGCCGCTGCTGTCGCCGCGGCGAAACGCGTGGCGGAAGAACAGAGGACGCCGGGAGAGACCGAGGAAATCGAATATGAAACCGAAAAGGGAAAATGGAAAACCGAGCGCGCCGACGGCGATGATCGGCCATCGACCGAGGTCATCGAATAGCGCGACGGGGGAAAAGCCGTTATCTCCCGGCGCCGCCCTGTTGAACGCTGCGATACCCGCGCTGACTTTGATATGCCGCTCGTCATGTTAACTGCGGCCGCCGGGGCTCGGCGAGCCGGCGCCGTTGCAGGGGAAACACATGTTCAAGGGTTTGCTGACCGATAAAGCCGGCGGGTCTTACGCGACAAAACTGACGCAGCTCGACGAGGCTCAATTGCCGGACGGGGACGTCACGGTGCGCGTGGCCTATTCGACACTGAACTACAAGGACGCATTGGCGATCACCGGCCGTTTCCCTGTGGTGCGTCATTTTCCTATGGTTCCGGGCATTGACCTCGTCGGCGCCGTGGAAGACAGCGGCAGCCCGAAATTCAAGCGCGGCGATCTCGTCCTTGTCAATGGCTTTGGCATCGGCGACGTCCATTGGGGCGGTCTCGCGGAACGCGCGCGCCTCAAAAGCGACTGGCTGATTCCGCTGCCGAAAGCGTTTACGCCGCGTCAGGCAATGGCGATCGGCACGGCGGGTTATACTGCGATGCTCTGTGTTATGGCGCTGGAGCATAATGGCGTCACGCCGGACAAGGGCGAGGTGCTCGTCACCGGCGCGGCGGGGGGCGTCGGCGGCATCGCCATCGCGCTGTTGCATAAGCTCGGCTATGCCGTCGTCGCTTCGACAGGCCGGGCGGCGGAAGCAGATTATTTGAAAGGTCTCGGCGCGGGGGAAGTGATCGACCGTGCGAAGCTGTCTTCGCCCGGCGAACCGCTGCAAAAGGAGCGCTGGGCCGGCGCGATCGACAGCGTCGGCAGCCATACTCTCGCAAATGTCCTCGCGGCCATGCGCTATGGGGGCGCGGCGGCCGCCTGCGGACTTGCGCAGGGGCTTGATCTGCCCGGCTCCGTCGCGCCCTTCATCCTGCGCGGCGTCACTCTCGCAGGGATCGACAGCGTCTACCGCCCGATGCCCGACCGCCTCGAGGCCTGGCGCCGGTTATCGAGCGATCTCGATACGAGGAGGCTCGATTCCCTGACGCATCAAATCGGCCTCGACGAGACGATCGGCTACGCCTCGAAAATACTCGAGGGAGCCGTGCGCGGGCGCCTCGTCGTCGCCATCGATCAGGGCGCCGCGGGCTGACCGAACCGCCGGCCCGCCCCGTGGCCTCACAACTCGCCGGTGAGGAATTGCGCTCGCCCGTGACCAAACGACCAGTCCTCGTCAGTGTTCTCGACGCAGGACACCATGAGGTCCGCCGGATCGACGCCGCAGCGCTCATGCAGATAACGGGCAAGACGGGCGTAGAAGTCGACCTTCTGCGCCTGAGGGCGCGGGCGAGTCGTTACCTGGACAACCACGACATTGGCGGTTCTGGCAATCCCAAGACCCGTATCCTTAATGACCATGCGAGAGGCTGGATGCTCGTTAACGATCTGATAGCGGTCGTCCGCGGGCACGTGGAACGCATCAAGCATGGCTGCATGGGCCGCATCGAGAAGGGCGGCGAGGCTTTCGTCGGAGCGGCCTTCGACGAGGTCAAATCGTAAAAGAGGCATGAGAGTCCTGTCTGTTCTGCTCCGGGCGGCGGAGCGGGCGGGCGAAAACTAGACCGTTTTCCAAATGCATATAATTGGAAAATGTGCTGTTCCCTTTAGTTTGATGCGCGGGCTTTTAGCCGATCAACGCTCGCTTGAAGAAACCGGCGCGGCTTTTGGCATGCAGCGCTCGGCCAGCTTCAGAGAGCGTCAGGGGGCCGATCTCGGCCGCAAGATTGAAATTCCGCCGGTCAGCGCAGCGATGCGCGCCTTTCTCGACCCGCAGTCTCGCGTCGATGCATCTTGCAAGGACAACTGGAAAGGTCGCGGCGGCTCTGACGGCGACGGCTGGCGAGCTTTTCGCCAAACCGCCGGCCCTGCGCGACGAATTTACCGCCGCGCCTCCGAGAGATGGTCGAACCGGCGGCGGTAAGCGCCAAGGCCCATCGTATCCGAGCGCAGATCCATGATGAAGTCATGCAGCTCGGCGGCGGGAGCCAGCGCCTCGACATCGTCCCAGCCGGGCCAGCCGGGCTTTTCGGTATAGCCCATGATTTGGCCGCGGCGCCCGCTCAGCAAGCGTTGCGCGGCGGCCGTGAAGGCATTTGGCACGCTGACCGTTATGTGGTCGACCGGCTCCAGCAACACAGGCTCGGCCTTCGCCAAAGCTTCCGCGATCGCGATGCGCGTCGCCGTCCTGAACGCCATATCGGAGCTGTCAACCGCGTGGAAGCCGCCATCGACAAGGGTCACCCCGACGTCGACCACCGGATAGCCGAGCGGGCCCTTCTGCATCGCCTCTTCGGCGGCTTCGCGCACCGCGGGAATATAGTTCCTCGGCACGGAGCCGCCGACGATCTTATCCGTAAACAGGAAGCCTGCGCCGCGCGGGCGCGGTTCTACCTCGAGCTTCACGTCGGCGAACTGACCGTGGCCGCCGGTCTGGCGTTTCACCCGGCCATGCTGCGACACCGCGCGCCGGATCGTCTCTTTATAGGCGATTTTCGGCGCGCTGACCGTAACGAGAACATTATAAACCGAGGAAAGGCGCTCGATCGCCGCATTGAGATGGATCTCGCCCTGCCCCCTTAGCACCGTCTCGCCCGTCTCGGGGCGATGCTCGATGCTGAGCGAAGGATCGTCCTGGACAAGCTTTTGCAGAGCGGCGGAAAGCTTGACGTCATCCTTTCGATCCTTCGTCGTCACGGCGAGTTCATAGACCGGCGGCGGCGGCTCGGGGAAGGGCTCCATCTGCGCGCCGCCGAGAAACGCGCCGGTCGCCACCCCGTCGAGGCGGCCGAGCGCAACAAGCTCCCCGGCGTCGGCTTCTGGCGCGCGAACCGATTCCGCGCCGGCGAAGCGGTAGATGCCGCCGACACGGACGCCATCGAGCGTCGCGCCATCGCGCAGGGCGCCGCGCCAGACGCGGCCGTAGCAGAGCTTGCCAGCCTGCACCGTCTTGAAAATCTGAACCGCCGGCTGGTCACCAGCCGGAACGCCGCGCCGCTGCGCCGTCTCAATCGCCGTCGGCACGTCGTGACGCAAGGCTTTCCACAAGCGATAGACGCCATGCCCGCGGCTCGCCGCGCCGATCAGCACTTCGACGATCGAGCCTTTCGCCTGGTCTTTGCGCAAGTGCTGATAAAGCTCCTCCGGCGTCGGCGTGACGTCTTCGAGGAGCTTCTCCATCAAGGCGTCATCCTGATCCGCCAACGTTTCGGTAAGGCCCGTCAACGCCTGCTTTTCGGGTTCGCGCATCTGCGGCGGCAGTTCGATCGGCTCGACGCTCTGTTTCTCGCCATAGCGGTAGGCGCGCCCGGTCACGACGTCGATATAGCCGATGACGGCGTCGCCGGCGCGGATCGGCAGCTGGCGCGCCAGCAGCGGACGCGTCGAATGCGTCTGCAACGCCGCGATCGCATCCTGGAACGAGCCCGCGAGCGTATCTATCTTGTTGATGAAGATGAGATGCGGCAGGTTGTGCTCTTCGAGCGATTTCAGGAGCAACGGCAGATTCGAGATGCGCTCGGTCGTCGGTTCGCAGACAACCACCGCAAGATCGACCGCCATCAGCGCGGCGGACGTTTCAAAAGCAAATTCCACCGAACCGGCGCAATCGAGAATCGACCAGCGCTCGCCGAGAAAGGCGCAATGGCCAAGCCTCGCCTCGGAGCCAGGGCGCCCGCGCACGTCCGTCTGGCGCTTTGCCGGCGCCCCCGCCGCGAGCAGGAGCGCGTCGAATAAAGTGGACTTGCCGGCGCCTTGGGGGCCTATAAGCGCAATTGAGCGCGGTCCAGCAGCGGCCTTCGGGACAGAACCTGTCATGGCGGCGCTTCCTCCATCCGCGGGTCGCCGAAACGGCGATCCAGCAGCGGTTTGGATTGTCTTGCTCTTAGGTTCATTCTCGGAGGATCGCGGCTTTTGTCAATCGAGCGTATCGCCGCCTGGACACTGGAGTGCGCCGCCGCCGGCGCGCCGGCTCAAGTGGCGCCCTATTTGCTGCAACGAGAGAGCCGCCCGCGCGCGCGCCGGAAAAGCCGACACGCCAATATTCGCTGAGGAAACAGCCAAGCCCCGCCTTAAGCCATTCGAAAAGTGAGCGTCGCGCTCCCTTCGCCCCATCTGACGCGCCAGAGACGGCGTAGCTTTACCCTAAAATGAGGCCCTGATGACGAAAGCTATCGATCCAGTTTCGGCGAATGGGGCGGCCGCAATCGAGCGCCCGCTCATCGACGACATTCGTCTGCTCGGCCAATTGCTCGGCGAAACCATTCGCGAGCAGGAAGGCGAAGACACGTTCGAGCGCATCGAGACTATTCGCCGTCTGAGCGTCGCCTTCCAGCGCGATGCCGACCTCGAGGTCGAACGCAAACTGAACGAATTGCTGCATGGGCTGACGTCGGAACAGGCGATGGCGGTGATACGGGCGTTCACCTATTTCGCCCATCTCGCCAATATCGCCGAGGATCGCCACAATATCCGCCGGCGCGCCGAACAGGCCGAAAAGGAGCCGCACCTTCACGAGGGCGGCACGCTCGCCAAGACGTTCGAGCGCCTCTCGGCCGCGGCCATCGCGCCGGAGACAATCGCCGGGGCGATCGGGCGCAGCGTCATCTCTCCCGTATTGACCGCCCACCCGACGGAAGTTCAGCGCAAGAGCCTGCTCGACGCCGAGCGTTCAGTCGCCCAGCTTCTCCTCGCCCGGGAAAGCATCAAAGGCCAGCGCGAGCGCAAGCAGAATGAACTTCTGCTGCGCGCCAGAATCGCGCAGCTCTGGCAGACCCGCCTTTTGCGCTATGCGCGGCTGACCGTCCGCGACGAGATCGAAAACGCGCTCGGCTTTTACAACACGACCTTCCTGCGGCAGATTCCGCGCCTTTACGCCGAACTCGAGGATCATCTCGGCGGCGCGCCGGTCGGATGCTTCTTCCGCATGGGCTCATGGATCGGCGGCGACCGCGACGGCAATCCCAACGTCAACGCCTCGACGCTTGAACTCGCCCTCAGACGCCAATGCGACGCGGCGCTGCGCTATTATCTGCGCGAGATTCACGAACTTGGCGGCGAACTTTCGATTTCGGGGAAGCTGTTTGGCTGCACGCCCGAGCTTCGGGATCTGGCGGACCGCTCCGGAGACGAAAATCCGCAGCGCGAGGACGAGCCTTATCGCCGCGCCCTGATCGGCATCTATTCAAGGCTCGCCGCCACGCTTTTGCTGCTGACGGGCGGCGAGGCTCTGCGGCACGCCGTTCCGCCGGGCGAACCTTACGCGGACGCCGGCGAACTGCAGGCCGATCTCGCCATCGTCGAGGCTTCGCTTCGCGCCAATCATGCCGCAGCCCTGGTTCCCGCCCGGCTCGGGCCGCTGCGCCGCGCCGTCGACGTGTTCGGCTTCCACCTAGCCTCGGTCGATCTGCGCCAAAGCTCCGACCGGCACGACGAAACGCTGAAGGAGCTTTTGCGCGTCGCGCGAGTGGTTGACGATTACTCCGCGCTCGATGAAGCGCAGAGGCAAAAGCTCCTCGTCGACCTTTTGCGCGATCCGCGGCCGCTGCGCGTTCCGGGCGTCGCCTATTCGCCCCGCACGGAAGAGGAGCTTGAGATCTTCGAGTCCGCGCGCGACGCGCGTCAGTCTTTCGGCGCTCGCGCCGTGGTGCATTACATCATCAGCCATACCGAGACGGTCAGCGACCTTCTGGAGGTTCTGATTCTGCAAAAAGAATGCGGCATGATGCATGGCGTCCTTGGCGACGCCGGCGCTTCAGCCGAACTCATGATCGTTCCGCTGTTCGAGACGATCGAGGATCTGCGCAACGCCGAAGCCATCATGCGCGCCTTCTATGTGCTGCCGGGCGTCGCCGATCTGGTGCGCGCCTCCGGCGCGGAGCAGGAGATCATGCTCGGCTATTCCGACAGCAACAAGGATGGCGGCTTCTTCACCAGTAATTGGGAGCTTTACCGCGCCTCCACCGCTCTCGCCAAATTGTTCGAGCAGCATCAGGGCGTCGCGCTTCGCCTTTTCCACGGACGCGGCGGCACCGTCGGACGCGGCGGCGGCCCGAGCTATCAGGCAATCCTCGCGCAGCCGCCAAGGACGGTCAATGGACAGATCAGGCTGACCGAACAGGGCGAAGTCATTTCGTCCAAATACGCAAATCCGGAAATCGGGCTGCTCAACCTCGAGGCCCTTGTCGCGGCGACCCTTGAGGCGACCCTATTGCCGTCGGCGGGCGCGGTCCCGCAGGCGTTTCTCGACGCGGCGGCGGAGCTTTCGCAAGCCAGCATGAAGGCCTTCCGCGCAGTGATCTACGACAATCCCCGCTTTGTCGATTACTTCTTCACCGCGACGCCGATCGCCGAGATCGCCGAACTCAACATCGGCTCGCGTCCGGCCTCGCGCAAATCGACGCGGCGGATCGAAGATCTGCGGGCGATTCCGTGGAGCTTTTCCTGGGGTCAGGCGCGCCTTAATCTTCCGGGCTGGTTCGGATTCGGTTCGGCGGTCGAGCATTTCATCGCCGGCGCGCCTAAGGAAAAGATGGCGCTGCTCCAGCGCATGAACGCCGAATGGCCATTCTTCCGCGCGCTTTTGTCGAACATGGACATGGTGCTCGCCAAGGCCGACATGGGGATCGCCAAACGCTATGCGGAGCTGGTGCCGGATCAGGAACTCGCGCACGCCGTCTTCGCTTCCCTCGACCATGAATGGCGGCGCACGACGAAGGCGCTGAACGAGATTACCGGCGCGACGACGCGGCTCGCCGATAATCCGGCTCTCGCCGGCGCGATCAAGCACCGCTTTCCCTACATCGCGCCTTTGAACCATCTGCAGGTGGAGCTGCTGCGGCGCTGGCGCGGCGGCGACCACGACGACAAGACCTTGCGCTCGATCCTCATCACCATTAACGGCATAGCGGCGGGCTTGCGCAATACCGGCTGAACCACGATCCTCGCCTCACGCTGAACGCGGCTCCGCCGGGAGCTGCGCCCTGCCCCCTTGAGGCCAAACAGTGACCGATTACGTCCGTAAAATCCTCGACGCGCGCGTCTATGACGTCGCGTCGGTGACGCCGCTCGAACGCATGACCCGGCTCAGCCAGAGGCTGGGCTGCCCGGCCCTTCTGAAACGTGAGGATTTGCAGCCCGTCTTCTCCTTCAAAATTCGAGGGGCCTATAATCGCATCGCAAGGCTGTCAGCCGAGGCGCGCGCGGCCGGCGTCATCTGCGCCTCGGCCGGCAATCACGCGCAAGGCGTTGCCTTGTCGGCTCAGCGCCTCGGCATAGCGGCGACGATCGTCATGCCCGTGACAACGCCTCCGATCAAGATCGACGCCGTCCGCTATTGGGGCGGCAATGTGGTGCTCTACGGCGACGCCTTCGACGAGGCCTACGCCCACGCAAAGAGTCTTGAGAAGGAGCATGGCCTGACGTTCCTGCATCCCTTCGACGATCCGGACGTCATCGCGGGCCAGGGCACGATCGGCATGGAGATCTTGCAGCAGCATCCGGACCCGATCGAAGCGATCTTTGTGCCGATCGGCGGCGGGGGCCTTGCCGCGGGCGTCGCGTCCTATGTGAAGTTCCTGCGGCCCGAGACGCAGGTGATCGGCGTCGAGCCGGTCGACGCCGCATCAATGAAAGCCGCCATCGACGCCGGCGAGCGCGTCATCCTCGATCGCGTCGGCCTTTTCGCGGATGGCGTCGCGGTTCGCCAGGCGGGCGTCGAGACGTTCCGTCTCTGCCGCAAGCTGCTCGATGACGTGCTGCTCGCCGACACCGACGAAATGTGCGCCGCGATCAAGGATATTTTCGAGGACATGCGCGTCATCGCCGAGCCGGCCGGCGCGCTGTCCCTTGCCGGGCTCAAGGCCTATGCGCTGAAGAACCCGCAACGGACCGGCGCGCTCATCGCGATCAACAGCGGCGCCAATATGAATTTCGACCGGCTGCGGCATGTCGCCGAGCGCGCGGAAGTGGGCGAAGCGCGCGAGATCCTGCTCGGCGTGACGATCCCCGAACAACGAGGCAGCTATCGCCGCTTCGTCGAGATTCTCGGCAGCCGCACCATCACCGAGTTCAATTACCGCTACGCCGGCGGCGAAAAGGCTCATGTTTTCGTCGGTCTGAAGCTGGCCGAGGCGAAAAGCGAAAAAGGCGTCGTGATCGAGCAATTGAAAAAGGCCGGCTATGGCGTGCTCGACATCAGCGCCGATGAAACCGCAAAGCTCCATGTCCGCTATATGGTCGGCGGCGGCGCCCCTGGCCTCAGCGACGAGGTGATCCTGCGCTTTGAGTTTCCCGAACGGCCCGGCGCGCTACGCAAATTTCTCGACTGTCTTGGCGCGGACTGGAACATCACTTTATTCCATTATCGCAACCACGGCGCCGATTATGGCCGCGTATTGGTCGGCGTGCAGGCGCCGCAAGCGGACAGGGCGCGCTTTGAAGAGCGTATCGCCAGCCTCGGCTATCCTTTCGAGGAGGAGACGGATAATCCCGCCTATCGCATGTTCCTGAAAGGCTGAATGCCGTTCTGGCTGGTTACCCCCGACGCATCGACCGTGCATCTCTGCCCGTCGATGTCCTCAGGGGGCCGCCGACTTTTTACGATGGGCGATGAGCGCGGCGACGGCGCAGGAGGCGATGCGGGTCCGCTCCGAATCGGCGCGGCTCGTGAGGATGATCGGAACCCGCGCGCCGAGAACGATGCCGGCGGCGTCGGCGCCGCCGAGGAAGGTCAGTTGCTTCGCCAGCATATTGCCCGCCTCGAGATCGGGCGCGACCAGTATGTCCGCGCAGCCCGCCACATTGGAGACGATCCCTTTTTCGGCGGCCGCTTCGGGACTGATGGCGTTGTCGAAGGCGAGCGGCCCGTCGACGAACGCGCCCGTGATCTGTCCGCGCTCGGCCATCTTGCAAAGCGCGGCGGCGTCGACGGTCGACCGCAGCTTCGAATTGACCGTCTCGACGGCCGAAAGCACGGCGACCCGCGGCTTCTCGATGCCAATGATATGCGCGAGGTCGACGGCGTTTTGCACGATGTCGCGTTTCTGGTCGAGATCGGGCGCGATGTTCACCGCGGCGTCGGTCAAAAGAAGCGGGCGCGGATATCCCGGCGCGTCTATGAGATAGACGTGGCTGAGCCTGCGCCCTGTGCCAAGTCCGCTGTCGGGCGCCAGAACGGCGTGGAGCAATTCGTCGGTGTGCAGCGAGCCCTTCATCAGGAGGGCCGCTTCGCCGTCCCGCACCAGCGCCACGGCGGCGGCCGCGGCGGCGACGCTGTGCGGCGCGTCAACGAGCCGGAACGCCGAAATATCGACCTTGGCCGCCTCCGCCGCCTTCAGGATCTTGGCTTTGGGTCCGACCAGGATCGGCGTAATGAGGCCAGCATGAGCCGCCTCCACCGCCGCGCCGATCGCGTTGGCGTCGCAAGGGTGGGCCACCGCCGTCACGGCGGGCTCCAAGCCCTCCGTCGCGGCAAGGAGCGCGTGGAAGCGTTCATGCCGGCTGAGCCGCACATCGGGGAGTTCTATCCGCTGCCGACGCACCTTTTCCGTCGGCGCGCGCACGTGAGCGACGCCGCTGATGACAAGCTCGCCGTTCTGATTGAGGCAGCGGCAATCGAGAACCAGATTTCCTTTTTCCGGATGCTTTTCCGCGACGGTGACGGACGTCGTGATCGTGTCGCCAATGCTGACGGGCCGAAGGAAGCGCAGATCCTGACCGAGATAGATCGTCCCCGGCCCCGGCAGCTCCGTGCCAAGAACGGTCGAGATCAGGCTCGCCCCCAGCATGCCATGCGCGATGATCCGATGAAACATATCGGTCTTGGCGTAGGCAGGATCCATATGGGCCGGATTGACGTCGCCCGAAACGACCGCGAAGAGATCAATGTCCTGCTGCGTCACCGTATGCGAGAGGCTGGCGCTGTCGCCGACCGCAAGCTCGTCGAAAGTGCGATTTTCGATCATCTGGGCGTCGGACGCGGAGGTCATCTGGGGCTCAATGTTCGAGAACATATTGGCCCGGCGCGTCTTCGATCGCCGGGTAGCGCTTTGAACCTGTCGCCGACGGCGCGATGCGCTCGCTGGAAAGAGAGTCGAGCCAGTTCCACCACGCCGGCCACCAGGAGCCCTCGCGGCGCTCCGCGTCAGCCAGCCATTCATCCGGGCCGATGTAAAGCGCGCCGACCGGGCGATGCCCGACGCGAAAATGCCGATGCGGGTGGCCGGGCTCGCTGACGACCCCTGCATTGTGGCCGCCGGAGGTCAGGACGAATGTGAGGTCGGCGTCGTTCAGGAGATGAATCTTGTAGACTGAACGCCAGGGCGCGATGTGGTCCGTCTCCGTGCCGACGATGAACAACGGAACGCGGATGTCGCTGATCGCAATCGGCTTGCCGCCGACGGTGAAGCGGCCCTCGGCGAGCTCATTGTCAAGGAAGAGGCGGCGCAGATATTCGCCATGCATGCGGGCCGGCATGCGCGTGCCGTCCGCGTTCCAGGCCATGAGATCGTTCGGATGGTCGCGCTCGCCCATCAGGTAGATTTTGATCAAGCGCGACCAGATCAGATCGTTGGAGCGCAGCAGCCGGAAGGCCCCGGACATCTGGCGGCTGTCGAGGTAGCCTTGCGCCCGCATGACGTCGTCGAGAAAAGCCAGCTGGTCCTCTGTGATGAACAGCTGCAGCTCGCCAGCCTCGGTAAAGTCCGTCTGCGCGCAGAACATCGTGACGCTCGCCAGCCGGTCGTCTCCGTCGCGCGCCATCGCCGCCGCGGCGATCGAAAGAATCGTGCCGCCGAGGCAATAGCCGCAGGCGTGGATCTTGGCGCCCTGGCAAATGTCGCTCACGGCGTCGAGCGCCGCTATGACTCCCTTGGCGCGGTAATCGTCGAGCGTGGCGTTTCTGAATTCGGGGCCTGGATTGCGCCAGGAAATGGCGAAGACAGTGTGCCCCTGTGCGACAAGATTGCGGATCAGCGAATTTTCCGGCGAAAGATCCAGAATATAATATTTCATGATCCAGGCCGGAACGATCAGCACCGGTTCGCGCCGGACCTCGGCCGTCGTCGGCGCGTATTGGATCAGTTCGATCAGATCGTTGCGAAACACGACCTTGCCCGGCGTCGCTGCGAGATCGCGCCCGATGCGGAGTTCGTCCGGGCCGCAGGGGCGGCCCGACACGGATTCCTGCAGATCGGTCAGAAGGTGGACGGCCCCGGCGACAAAGTTGCCGCCATTTGTGTCCTTCGTAGCCCGAATGACTTCCGGATTGATCCAGGGAAAGTTCGAGGGCGAGAACACGTCGAGGAGCTGGCGCACCGCGAAGGATACGACGCGCTGGTTGCCGCGGTCGACCCCGGCAGGCCCACTCGCCGCCATCGCCCACCATTCCTCGGCCAGCAGGAACGCGTTTGCGAACATATTGAAAGGCGG
This sequence comes from Methylocella tundrae, assembly GCF_038024855.1. NCBI lineage: Bacteria > Pseudomonadati > Pseudomonadota > Alphaproteobacteria > Hyphomicrobiales > Beijerinckiaceae > Methylocella > Methylocella tundrae. Next base: position 2,919,016 of record NZ_CP139089.1, on the reverse strand, counting down.
CTTGCGCCACGCAGCATCGCCAAAGCGATGATCCGTCGGCGGCGGAACGATCGAGGTCGCGCCGCCGTCCGCGAACGCGAGGCGCCGCCACTGATGCGCAGCCGCCCTTGCGAGTTCCAGACGCCGCATCGGAGCGTTTGCGAGATGCGCGCCCCAGTCCATGAATGCGAGCCACGGCGCAATGAGGGACATGCCGCCCGATACATTGCCTTCCGCCGCATGGAGAATGCCGTCGAGCTCCCTCGCTCCGAAAGCCGCCTTCTCCGGCAAAGCGGCAACCGGGCTCTGCGCCGGCGCAGCAGGCTGAAGCGGCCGGAAAAGCTCCTGGTTCATCGCGCAACCCGTTCGCTCTTGAGATTAACTTCGCTCTTGGAGCGTAAAGCAAAATTGTTGCAGTGCAAAGACAAGCCTGCGTGTGCGGCGTTGCCCCCTGCTTGCGGGCGTTATGAACTGAGACGATGGAGCGCGATGCGATTCGTGATGCAGATGCGGCGGGCCGACGGCAAAGAGATCAAGCCCTCGCGCTCGAGCTGGGACAGCGTCCGCGACACCGTCTCGATGGTCAGTCCCAGATAGTCCGCCATATCCTGGCGCGCCATAGCGAGATCTATCGTTTGGCCCGCAGGCCCGCGGTCCGCCATGTCGATCAGAAAAGCGGCGACTTTCTGGGACGCGCTGCGCCGCCCGAGCACGAGAGAGTGCTCCTGGGCGCGCCGCAGGTTCTGCAGCGCATAGGAGAGAAACTGCCGCGCCGTCCAATCGTCGGCGGAGGCGATCGCGTCAAGACCGCGCCAACGATAGGAGGCCACCGCGCATTCACTGACCGCTTCGGCGGAAAGCCGATGCTCGGCGCCCGTCTCGAAACCGAACATGTCTCCTGGGAGATAGAAAGCGTCGATTTGCCGACGGCCGTCGCTCCTGAACTTACAGGTCCGCACGACGCCGCTCACCACCTTGTAGAAAGAGACGTTGTCGCAGCCATCCGCGTAAATTTCGGCGTCGGGCAAAAAATGCAGCAGTTGCCCCGCCTGAGCGAAGCCGCCATCGCGCCTTTCGGCGGATGGGATCGCCCACGCGAGCCGCGAAGGAGCGGCGTGAACCGCCGCAAATCTGTGATCGGCAGAGATCGAAAGAGAGGCTGGCATCGAGAGCTCCTGTCTTGAAAAAGACCGTGCGTCTCGTGTAGCGCCAAGCCGGCGGCGCGAATATCGGGTTTGGTCCTACGGGCTTCTACGTAGCGCCCGGCCTGGACGAAAGCCGGACGACTTTGGACGCAATCGCGCCGCGATCCCGTCAAAAGTCTCAAATTCGTTTCTCATCAATAAGTTAGAGCATGACGCCGTCCAAAACGGCTTCCGCTTGCGGGCTGGTGCTCAAGCTAGGGCGCGACCCCGTCGTCCTCGCCAAGGATGGTGAGGACGCTGTCGACCAAGGCATTGTCGAGCAAGGGTTTTTCGAGAACGAACTGGACGCCGGCGGCGCCGGCCCGCGCGCGAAGCCCCGCCGTCGCATGATTGGTGAGAAGGATCGCGGGCAGCCGTATGTTGCGCGCACGAAGACGCCTCAGCAATTCGAAGCCGTCCATATGCGGCATGCCATCGTCCAGGATGACGCAGCCGGCGCGAGGCAGATCGATGTCGGCCAGCAGTTCGACGCCGTCCCTGTGAGCATGCACATTGACGCCTTCGAGCCTGAGCGCGAATTGAAGCGCATCGCGCACCCCCTGGTCGTCATCGGCGATCAGGACGAGATGCTCGCGGTCAGGCATAGATGAAGCTCCAGCGTCCCACGAGCCGCTACATCGCGTAAAAATCTGATTCATGATGGAAATGGTAGCGGCAGACGGCGTCGCCGCGCCTTGATTCAGCGCAACCCCAAGAGCCGTTCTAAACAGGCGGCCGGCGTTCGAGCCGCCTCACGCGTCAGTCCACGGGAGCGGATCGGACCACGAACACCATCCGCACCAGTTCCGACAGGCTGGACGCGCCCATTTTGGTCATTACATTGGCGCGATGGACCTCGACCGTGCGAGCGCTGATGTTCAGATCGTAAGCGATCGTCTTGTTGGGTTGCCCGGCGACGAGGCCGTCCAGCACCTCGAGTTCGCGCGCCGACAGGCTGGCGAGCTTTGCCCTCGCCGTCGTCACTTCGTCGTCGCGGCGGGCGTTGCGGGCGTGACGGTCGAGCGCGATGCGGACCGCCGTCAGAAGCGATTCGTCATCGAACGGCTTTTCGAGGAAATCAATGGCGCCCGCTTTCATCGCCTCGACGGCGAGCGGCACGTCGCCGTGGCCGGTCATAATGATAACCGGCAGGCCAAGGCGCCTCGCCTTCAACTGGCGCTGAAGCTCCAGCCCGTCCATGCCCGGCATTCGGACGTCGGTGATGACGCAACCCGGTTGCACGGTCGCTATGGCGTCGAGAAAGGCCGCCGCCGACTCGTGAACCCTGACGGCGAAGCCCGAGGCCGTCAGCAGAAAGGCCAGCGCCTGGCGCACCCCGTCGTCATCGTCGATCAGGTGAACCACAGGATCACTGGCCATCGTTCAGCTCCTCATGGCTCAGCGCCTTGAGCGTGAGGCGGAAGATCGTGCCGCCCTCGGGATTGGGTTCGACCCATAGCCGCCCGCCATGCGCTTCGATGATCGTCCGCGAGATGGAAAGACCGATTCCCATGCCGTCGGGCTTGGTGGTGACGAAGGGTTGAAACAGCTGAGAGGCGATCTCCTCGGCAATGCCGGGTCCCGTATCGGCGACGCTGACCTCGACCATGCCATCGTCGAATTCAGCCGTGGAGATAATGAGATCGCGCCGGGTGGTTTCCTGCATCGCCTCGATGGCGTTTCGCATCAGGTTCAAGATGACTTGCTGAATCTGGATCTTGTCCACCAGTACGAAGGCGACGCGCGGATCGAATGAAAAGGCGACGCGAACGCCGGTTTCCTTGATGCCGACGAGCGCCAGCGCGCTCGCCTCCTCGATCAGCTTGGCGAGACTTTCGACCTGCCGCTCGCTTTCGCCGCGGGACACGAATTGACGCAGCCGCCGGATGATCTGGCCGGCGCGCAGAGCCTGGTCGGCCGCGCGCTCGATGGCGTCGCGGATCATCGCCGCTTTCGGGTTTTCCTTTCCGTCGAGCAGGCGCCGGCAGCCGTTCAGATAGCTGGCGATCGCCGTCAACGGCTGGTTCAACTCATGCGCGAGGGTCGAGGCCATCTCGCCCATTGCTGTAAAACGCGAAATGTGGACAAGCGCGGACTGCAGATCCTGCAGCCGCTGCTGGGTCTCCTGCCTCTCGGTGAGATCGCGCACGAAGCCGGTAAAGAAACGGCTGTCGCCCGACCGCATTTCGCCGACCGACAGCTCCATTGGAAAGGTCGAGCCGTCGCGGCGCAGTCCGACGACGACGCGGCCGAGGCCGATGACGCGCCGTTCGCCCGTCGCAACGTAACGGTCGAGATACGAATCATGTTGTTCGCGATAGGGCGAAGGCATCAAAATGCTGACGTTCCGGCCGAGTATTTCTTCGGCCGTATAGCCAAACAGCCGCTCCGCCGTGGAGCTGAAGGATCGCATCATGCCCCGGCTGTCGATGACGATCATCGCGTCCGGCGCTGTGTCGAGAACGGAGCGCAGATGCGCTTCACGCTCCAGCAGCGCCATCCGCTCCCGTTTCGCCCTCGTAATGTCGCGCCCGACTTTCGCGACCCCGAGAAGGCGCCCTGATCCGTCGAATACCGGGGAGACGGTGAGCGATACGTCGATGATCTCGCCGTCCCTGCGCCGGCGCAGGGTTTCATAGTGCTCGATCCGCTCGCCACGCCTGATCCGCTCCAAAAGGGCAAACGTCTCGCCCTCATGCCCCTCAGGAAGAAGCGCCGCCATCGTCTCGCCGATCATCTCTTCGGCCGCATAGCCGAGGATCGCTTCGGCGCCCCGGTTCCAGTCCGTGATGACGCCGTCCATCGTCTCGCCGACGATGGCGTCGTCGGACGCGGTCACGATCGCGGCGAGGCGGTCCTTCGCCTCCTCCTCCAATTTCTGGCGGCCGGCGTCGATCAGAACCCCATGCGCCTCGATGGGGCCGCCCTCGCCGCCCCCGATGCGCCCCCGCGCTCTCAGCCAGCTGCCGGCCGCGGCCGGCGAGGCCGTCCTGAAGTCGAAGTCGAAGCCTTTGAATGTCCTGACGCTCTCCTGCAGCGCGTCTTGCGCGACGGCCCTGTCCATCAGGTGGATCAAGTCGAGGAAGTCCGCAAAGTCGAGCGGGGCGCTCGAACGGCGCCCAAGCAGAACCGCCGCTTGAGCGGAAAGGTCAACCGCGCCGGTCAAGGGGTTCCATCGCCAGACGCCGATGTCCGCCGCTTCCACGGCGCGCTGCAACGCCTCTGCGCCCGGAGACCGATCCCCCGAGGGAATGTCATTGTTCGCGCGCATAAAGGAATCCACGTTTAGATTCACCGCCGAAACAAGCTTATCATTCCCGTCGCGCCGGTGGAATTGCGGTTTGGAGCACATCGCCGCCTCTGGAGCAATCCAACGTTCGGCGCTCGGCCCCCGCCTTGACCGAGGTCATGGCGCCCGCCATCCGCCCATGCTGCATTGCCCGCCAGCGAGACGGCAAGAAGCGCCAGACGCGGACAACGATTGGAGAAGATTATGAAAGCGCTCGTTTATCAGGGACCCGGCAAGAAAGCCCTGGAAGACCGCCCGAAGCCCGAAATCAAGGCTCCGGGCGACGCGATCGTCAAAATCGTCAAAACGACGATCTGCGGCACCGATCTGCACATCCTCAAGGGGGATGTCGCGACCTGCGCTCCCGGCCGCATCCTCGGCCATGAAGGGGTTGGCGTCATCGACAGCGTCGGCGCGGGCGTCATCGCCTTCAAGCCGGGCGACCGGGTTCTGATTTCCTGCATATCGGCCTGCGGCAAATGCGACTACTGCCGGCGGGGCATGTACTCCCATTGCACGACCGGCGGCTGGATCCTCGGCAATGAAATCGACGGCACGCAAGCCGAATATGTCCGCACGCCGCACGCCGATACGAGCCTCTATCCGATCCCCGCCGGAGCCGACGAGGAAGCGCTGGTGATGCTGAGCGACATTCTGCCGACCGGCTTCGAATGCGGCGTCCTCAATGGCAAGGTCGCGCCGGGATCAAGCGTCGCGATCGTCGGCGCTGGACCGATCGGCCTTGCCGCGCTGCTGACCGCGCAATTCTATTCTCCCGCCGAAATCATCATGATCGACCTCGATGATGGCCGCCTCGGGATCGCGCGCCAGTTCGGCGCGACGCAGACGGTCAACAGCGCGGACGGCAAGGCGGCCGAAGCAGTCAAGGCGCTGACCGGAGGCATCGGCGTCGATACGGCGATCGAGGCGGTCGGCATCCCCGCGACTTTCCTGATCTGCGAGGATATCGTCGCGCCGGGCGGGGTCATCGCCAATATCGGCGTGCATGGCGTCAAGGTCGATCTGCATCTTGAGCGGCTATGGTCGCAAAACATCACCATCACGACGCGCCTCGTCGACACCGTGACGACGCCCATGCTGCTCAAAACCGTGCAGTCAAAGAAAATTGATCCGACCCGGCTGATCACGCACAGATTCGCGCTCGATCAGATCCTCGACGCCTATGACACATTCGGCCGCGCCGCGGATACGAATGCGCTGAAGGTGATCATCTCGGCCTGACCCCCTTGGGGCGCCGGCCGCTGGACGACGCTGGCGCGCGTGATGCGCGGCGCGCGCTGTCCATCGAGGAGGCCAGATGATACAAGCCGTCATGACGTCACGCAGGCGAGCCGCAAGGCTCGGCATTGCGCGCCGCGATTTTGGAATGCTTGTCGAGACAGGAGCGCCTCATGGGTCCTGACGCCAATCGTCGCCCCGATCGAAGCGGCGCCAAGATCTACCTCATCGGAGGCGGCATCGCTTCTCTCGCGGCCGCCGCCTTCCTCATCCGTGACGGGCATGTCCCCGGCCGCAACATCACGATCCTCGAAGAACTCGACCGGCTCGGCGGCAGCCTCGATGGGGCGGGCTCGGCCGAACACGGCTATGTCGCGCGCGGCGGGCGCATGCTGGAGAGCAAATACCGATGCACTTATGATCTGTTCTCGTCGATTCCAACCATCGACAAGAGCCGGACCGTCACGCAGGAGATTTTTCAATGGAACGAGGTGATCAGGACGGGCTCGAAGTCTCGCCTCGTGCGCGCCGGACGCAAGCTCGATTCGCCCGAGTTCGGGCTCAGTGAGAGGCATATACTGACGCTGGAGCGGCTCGCGGTCGAACCCGAGGCGCTGTTGGGCCGCAGCAGCATAAAGGATCAGTTCGACGTCTCCTTCTTCGAGACGAACTTCTGGTTCATGTGGTGCACGACCTTTGCATTCCAGCCCTGGCACAGCGCGGTCGAATTCAAGCGCTATCTTGTGCGTTTCGCGCACATGATAGATGGATTCAACCAGCTCAAGGGAATCATGCGCACGGTTTATAACCAGTATGATTCGCTTGTGCGCCCGCTGAAGGCGTGGCTGGACGAGCACGGCGTCTCCTATGTGCTCGGCGCAAAAGTCACAGATCTGCGTTTTATCGAAGACGGCGACGGCAAGGCGGTCGAGCGGGTCGTCTTCGAGAAGGCGGGCGTGAGCGAGGAGATCGCCATCGGCCCCGGGGACTATGTCATCGTGACGCTCGGCTCGATGACCGAGGCCTCGGACCTTGGCTCCAACACGGCGCCGCCGGCTTTGAACGGCAAGCGCGAAGGCGGCGCCTGGACGCTTTGGGAGAAGATCGCCGAGGGCCGCCCGGAGTTCGGAAAGCCATCCGCCTTCGCCGATCACATCGACGAATCAAAATGGGTTTCATTCACGGCGACGCAGCGCGATCCGGCCTTCTTCACCATCATTCGCGACTTCACCGGCAACACGCCCGGCGAGGGCGGCCTCATCACCTTCGCGGATTCGAGCTGGCTCATGTCGATCGTGCTGCCGCACCAGCCGCACTTCATCGGCCAGCCGCGCGACGTCAATGTGTTCTGGGGCTATGGACTTCATGTCGATGCGCCCGGCGATTTCGTCCGTAAACCGATGGCCGCTTGTTCAGGGCGCGAGCTGATGACCGAAATCCTCGGTCAACTCCGCATCGAATCCGGGGCCGCCCGCATCCTCGAGACCACCGTTGTTATCCCCTGCATGATGCCCTTCATCACGAGCCAGTTCCTGCGGCGGGAAAAGGGCGACCGGCCGGCGGTCGCGCCCGAAGGCTGGCGCAATCTCGGCTTCGTCGGGCAATTTGTGGAACTGCCTGATGATGTGGTCTTCACCGTCGAATATTCGGTCCGTTCCGCACAGGCGGCGGTCTCGAAGCTGCTCGATCTCGATACAAAACCAGCGCCCGTTTATAAAGGACAGTTCGATCCGCGTGTGTTGTTGAAGGCCTTCGTCACATTGCATGATCTCCACATGTGACACGTTTGCGGCTTGGATCGGCGATCGGCGCGGCGGCGCGGCTTGATTGGAATCAATGTCCGCGGCAAATCGGCAGAGTAGATGAGGGGCCTATGAGAAAATCGGTCGCCAGCACGCGGAGCCAGCCGTGACCCCCGCCGCGGCGGCTGGCGTCGTCACATCGGTTCGAGGCGCCGTCGTCGACGTAACCTTCGAAGGCCAGTCGCTGCCGGCGATCAACACCGCCATGATCGTCGAATGGGACAGGCCGGAAGCTCTGATCCTCGAAGTGCATAGCCACCTCGATCCCGGCACTGTCCGCGCCATCGCGCTGCAGGCGACCGCCGGACTCGCGCGTGGAGTGCCCGTGCGCGCCACGCGCGAGCCCATTTCGACGCCGGTCGGGAATGCTGTTCTCGGGCGGCTCCTCGACGTCGTCGGGACATTGCGCGATCGCGGGCCCGCGCTGCCGGATGATACGCCCCGCCGCGCCATCCATCATGCGCCGCCGGCGCTGAAGGACGAAACCTCGACGACCGCGGTGTTCGAGACCGGCGTCAAGGTGATCGATCTTCTGGCCCCGCTCGCGCAGGGCGGCAAGGCGGCGATGTTCGGCGGCGCCGGCGTCGGCAAGACAGTGCTGGTGATGGAGCTGATCCACGCCATGGTCGAGAAATATCAGGGCATCTCCGTCTTCGCCGGCGTCGGCGAGCGCTCCCGCGAGGGCCATGAGCTGCTGACCGATATGCAGGGCTCCGGCGTGCTCGCGCGCACCGTGCTCGTCTATGGACAGATGAATGAACCGCCGGGCGCGCGCTGGCGCGTGCCGATGACCGCGCTCGCCATCGCGGAATATTTCAGAGACCAGAAGCATCAGAACGTGCTGCTGCTGATGGACAATGTGTTTCGCTTCGTGCAGGCTGGCAGCGAGGTGTCGAGCCTGCTCGGACGTCTGCCCTCACGGGTCGGCTATCAGCCGACCCTCGCAACGGAAGTCGCCGCGCTGCAGGAGCGCATCGCCTCGGTGGCGGGAGCGGCCGTCACCGCCATTCAGGCCGTCTATGTTCCGGCGGACGACTTTACCGACCCCGCCGTGACGGCGATCTCGAGCCACATGGACAGCATCATCATGCTGTCGCGCGCGCAGGCCGCCGAAGGTTTCTATCCCGCCGTCGATCCGCTCGGCTCGTCCTCGGCGCTGCTCGATCCTCTGATCGTGGGCGAGGAGCACTATCGCATCGCCGAGGCCGCGCGCAATACGATCGCCCGCTTCAGGGACCTGCAGGACATCATCGCCCTGCTCGGCGTCGAGGAGCTCGGCGCAAGCGATCGCCTGATCGTCAAGCGGGCGCGCAGGCTCCAGCGTTTCCTCAGCCAGCCCTTCGCCGTGACGGAGGCCTTCACCGGCGTCCCCGGCCGCAGCGTGGCGCGCGCCGACACGCTGAAAGGCTGCAAAGCCATTCTCGACGGCGAGACCGACGATTTCGCGGAAAGCTCACTCTATATGGTTGGAACGCTCGACGAAGCGCGCGAAAAAGAGGCCGCGTCCGCTAAAAAAGGATCGGGAAGCGCGTCATGAAGCTGCGCATCGTCACGCCACTTTCGGTCGTCGTCGATGAAGACGGCGTGCTCGCGCTGCGCGCCGAGGATTGCAGCGGCGGCTTCGGAATCCTGCCCCGGCACGCGGATTTTCTGACAAGCCTCGTTATCTCCATCGTCAGCTGGAAAAGCGGCGATGGAAAGCGCCGCTATTGCGCGGTGCGCCGCGGCGTCCTTTCCGTCACCGGCGGAGAGGCGATCGCCATCGCCACGCGCGAGGCGGTGGCGGGCGAGGATCTCCTGACGCTCGATCAAACGGTGCTCAGCCGCTTTCGCGCCGATATCGAGACGGAGCGCACCGAACGCGTCGAGAGCACGCGGCTGCAGCTCAACGCCATCCGCCAGATCATGCGCCATCTGCGGCCTGACGGGCGCGGCGCCACGGGATCTTTGTGATGAGCGCGCGCGAACCGGAGCCCGGCGAAGAAGACCCGCTGGTCAAAGGCGTCCGGCTGCGCGGCGAGCGGCATCGGCGCTGGCTGCGCGAGGGCGATCCCTCCGTGGCCCGCCGCCTCGCCCAGATCGGCGTGCTCGGCTGGATCATCGTCACGCCGATGCTGATCGGCATTTTCGCGGGCCGCTGGCTGGACCAGAAATTCAACTCGGGCCTATTCTGGACCGCGCCGCTGCTGATGCTTGGATTGGGTCTTGGATGCTGGTCCGCGTGGAAATGGATCAAGGACGCATGAACTTCTGGCCGTTCGACACCCTTCCCGCCGCCGGGACCGTCATCAGCCTCGTGGCGTATTTCGCAGGCGGCGTCGCGCTTGGCCTTGCCTATTTCGCGGCGCTCTGGCAAAGCGCCCGCCTGTTCGCTTCGGGCGGCCATACGGCGGTCGCCGTCGCGCTGACGATCGGCCGCTTCATCCTTCTCGGCGGCGCGCTGGCGCTGGCGAGCTTGCACGGCGCCCCGCCGCTGCTCGCCATGGCGCTCGGCGTGCTCATCGGCCGCGCCCTCGTCATGCGCAGGCTCAAAGAGGCGGCTGCATGACTTCGCCGCTCGCCAGCGTTGCGCTCTTTCATCTCGGCCCCGCGCCGATTACGGCTGGCGTCGTCGTCACATGGGCGATTATCGTCGTCCTCGCCGGCGGCGCCTTTCTCCTCACGCGCCGGCTGTCGCTTGTTCCTTCGGCGACACAGGCTGCGATGGAGCTCGTCGTCGAGACTTTGGACAGTCAGATCCGCGACACGATGAATGTCGAGCCGGCGCCCTATCGCGCCTTCATCGGCACTTTGTTCGTCTTTATCTTCGTCGCCAATTGGTCGTCGCTCGCGCCCGGCGTCGAGCCGCCGACGGCCCACATCGAGACCGACGCCGCGCTCGCGCTCCTCGTCTTCGTCGCTGTGATCTGGTTTGGCGTGCGCGCCGGCGGCCTGCGCGGCTATCTTGCCACTTTCGCCGCGCCGAACCCGATCATGATCCCGCTCAATTTCGTCGAGAGCCTCACGCGCACATTCTCCCTGCTCGTGCGCCTGTTCGGCAATGTGATGAGCGGCGTCTTCGTCATCGGCATTGTCCTGTCCCTCGCCGGCCTTCTCGTGCCGATCCCCCTGATGGCGCTCGATCTCCTCACCGGAGCGGTGCAGGCCTATATCTTCGCGGTGCTCGCGATGGTCTTCATCGCCGGCGCGGTCAGCGAGGGGAAGCCCGCCAACGATTCCTCAAATCAAAGGACCTCCGCATGAATTGGTTAGCCCTTGCCAGCATTGTTTCGGCGGCTGTCGCGGTCTCTTTCGGCGCCATCGGCCCGGCGCTTGCCGAGGGGCGCGCGGTAGCCGCCGCGATGGATGCGATCGCCCGCCAGCCGGAGGCCTCGAACACCATTTCCCGCACGCTCTTTGTCGGCCTCGCGATGATCGAGACGATGGCGATCTACTGCCTCGTCATCGCGCTGCTGCTTTTGTTCGCCAACCCGCTGCTGAAATGACGTCATGACCATCGATTGGTGGACGCTTGGCCTCCAGACCGTCAACGTCCTTATTCTGGTCTGGCTGCTTGGGCGTTTCTTCTGGCGTCCGGTCGCGGCGATCATCGAACAGCGCCGCGCCGCCGCACAGCAAATTCTCGCGGAAGCCGAGGCAAAGCGCAATGAGGCGAGCGCGGCGCTCGCGGACATCGAAAAAACGCGCGCCGGCTTCGCGCAAGAACGCGAGACGGTCCTTGCCGCCGCGCACGAAGAGGGCGAGCGCGAGCGGGCGGCGCGCCTGCAGGCGGCAGCGACGGAGGCCGAATCCCAGCAGGCGGCGGCGCGCGCCGCGATGCAAAAAGAGCAGGCCCTGGCGGAAAAAGCATTCGCCGATCGAGCGAGCCGTCTAGCCGTCGAAATCGCCGGACGCCTTGTCGCGCGGCTCGATGGAGCAGCGGCGCGCGCCGCCTTTCTGGACTGGCTGCTGAAAGAGATTCGCGACCTGCCCGATGCAACTCGGCAGGCGGTCGCCGCCGATGGCGTGACGCTCGAGGCGATCAGCGCGGCGCCGCTCGACCCCACAGAGGAGGAGCGCTACCGCAAGCTGATCACGGAAGCGCTCGGCGCGCAGCCCCGGATCGTCTTCAGGGCGGACCCCGGTTTGATCGCAGGACTCGAACTGCGCGGCCCTCAACTCGTCGTCAACAATAGCTGGCGCTCCGACCTCGATCGCATTCTCGCGGATTTGACGCATGACAACAGAATCTGACGCCGATGCGCAAGCCGACCGCTGGCTCGAAGGCGCGAGCGAAAAACTCGGCGCCGCGAAGCTTGGCCCCCAAGCCGACGCGATCGGCCGCGTCGAGGAAGTCGGCGACGGCATCGCCCTCATCTCCGGCCTGCCCAACGTCGGCCTCGATGAGCTTTTGCGCTTCGACAAGGGGCAATATGGTTTCGCGCAGGTGCTCGAGCGCGATCGCGTCGGCTGCGTGCTGCTCGACGAAGCGGACGCCATCGAGGCGGGCGACGCCGTGCGCGCCGGCGGCGATGTCGTGCGCGTGCCGGTGGGGCCGGCGCTGCTTGGCCGCATCATTGATCCGCTCGGCCGGCCGCTCGACGGCAAGGGGCCGATCGCGGCCGAAGCGCTGGAGCCGATCGAGCGTCCCGCCCCCGCGATCATCGACCGCGATCTCGTGACCGAGCCGGTCCAGACCGGCCTCGTTGTCGTCGATGCGCTGTTTGCACTCGGGCGCGGGCAGCGCGAGCTCATCATCGGCGACCGCGCCATCGGCAAAACCACGATCGCGGTCGACGCGATCATCAATCAAAGGACGAGCGACATAATCTGCGTCTATGTCGCGGTCGGCCAGAAAAGTTCAAGCGTCCGCCGCGCTATTGACGCAATCACGGCGAGCGGAGCGCCGGAACGCTGCATCATCGTCGTCGCGCCGCCGGCAAGCTCGCCGGGGCTGCAATGGATCGCGCCGTTCGCCGGCTTCACAATGGCTGAATATTTCCGCGACCGCGGTCAGCATGCCCTGATCGTCATCGACGATCTGTCGAAACATGCGGCGACCCACCGCGAGATTGCGTTGCTGACGCGTCAGTCGCCGGGGCGCGAGGCCTATCCCGGCGACGTGTTCTATGTTCATGCGCGGCTGCTGGAGCGCGCGGCCAAGCTCTCCAAGGAAAAGGGCGGCGGCTCGCTGACGGCGCTGCCGATCGCGGAGACAGACGCGGGCAATCTCAGCGCCTATATCCCGACCAATCTCATCTCGATCACGGATGGTCAGATCGTGCTCGACGCGAAGCTCTTTCATGAAGGGCAGAAGCCGGCCGTCGACGTCGGCGTCAGCGTCAGCCGCGTCGGCGGCAAGACGCAGGCGCGCGCGCTGCGCGAAGCCGCCGAGATGCTGCGCCTCGACTACGCCCAGTTTCTCGAACTCGAGATGTTCACCCGCTTCGGCGGCATGCCCGACACGCGCGTGCGCGCCCAGCTGACGCGCGGCGCGCGCATCCGCGCCATTCTCGCACAGCCCCAGCACGCGCCGCTGCGGCTGGCAGACGAAGTCGCGCTGATCCTCTCCATTCAATCCGGCCTGCTGGACAAGCTTCCCGTAGCAATCGTCCCCGCGTTCCGGCAAGGCCTCGCCGATGCGCTCGGCCGCGGCGCGCCGGACGCCGTGCGGCTCATCGAGGAGACCGGGACGCTCGATGAAGCGCACAAGCAGGCGCTGCTGCAGACGCTGCAACATTATGTTCAGTCCATCACGCCGCCGGTGAAAGCGGCGGGCGCGCCATGACCGAACGGCTCGCCGAAATCAGCGCCCGTATCGAGGGCATGCGCCAGCTCGGCGCCGTGGTCAATGCGATGCGCGGCATCGCCGCGGCGCGCGCGCAGCAGGCCCGCCGCCAATTGCTTGCCGTCGACAGCTATGCGGCGACCATCGCCGCCGCGATCGGCCGCGTCGTCGCGTTGGCGCCGCCGCCGGCGTCAATCGCGCGCGCATCGGGCCGGCCAGCGCTCGTGCTGTTTTGCGCGGAACAGGGATTTGCCGGCGCCTTTAGCGAGCGCGTATTCGACGCCGCGGGCGCTGATCTTTCGGCCTCCGACCTTTTTCTGATCGGCTCGCGCGGCGCGACCCTCGGCGCTGAACGAGGCGTCAACGCCGGCTGGAAAAGCGCCATGCCCGCGCATACCGACGGCATCCCGAAACTTGCGGACTGCATCACCGAGGCGCTCTACGGAAAGATCGCGACGGCAGAGATCGACCGGCTCGACGCCGTCTTCAGCCAATGGCGGCCGGGCGGCGGCGTGCATGTTGAACGGCGCCGCCTCTTTCCCATGGATTTGTCCGTATTTCCGCCACCCCGCGACAGGAACTGCCCCCTCCTCAACCTCCCCGCGACGACGCTTCTTTCCGGACTGACCGCGGATTACATGCATGCGCAGCTTTGCAACGCCGCGCTGCACGCCTTCGCGGCCGAGAACGAGGCGCGAATGGAGGCGATGGCTTCGGCGCGACGGCAGATCGAGCGCCAGCTTGCCGCATTGCAGGCGAGACAGCGCCTTGTACGTCAGGATGAGATCACAGCCGAGATCATCGAGCTCGCCGCCGGCGAAACAGCGATGTCCGACGTCTTCGCCGCGCCTCGCGCCGCAGCGCGCAAAGCCAAGCGTGAAGGCGGTGAAGCGGATCGAGGCTGATCTCCAACCCGCAGCCTGATCCGCAGATCTCGAAGTGTTCGGCGAACGATCCTGCCATTGTCGAGATGGTCTGATACGAATTCAGATCGTCATCACTCTGACGATTATTGTCCGTGTCGAGAGACTCAATTTCGATTACAGCATGATTACAAGGCGCAATTTGCATATCCAATGTTTGCAATGACGTTCATTTCACTTTATTGAACGCGCTTTCTGATATGAACGGCCGATTTCAGCGCCGGACGCAGCGGGAGAGACGATCTTGACTGGCCAGTTGCTCACGAAGGACCATTCGAGAATTGGATGCGAGCGTCTGCGGTCAAAGATGATGACGGCGGAGGACGCGGCCGCGCTGATTGGCTCTGGCGCAACTGTCGGCATGAGCGGCTTTACGGGGTCCGGCTATCCGAAGGCCGTGCCGCTGGCGCTCGCCGCCCGCATCGAGGCGGAGCATAAGGCCGGCAATCCATTTCGCCTGCGCATCTGGACCGGCGCCTCCACCGGCCCCGAACTCGATGGCGCGCTCGCTCGCGTTGACGGCATCGAGCTGCGGCTGCCCTATAATTCCGATCCGATCGCCCGCGAAAAGATCAATCGCGGCGAGATGGAATATTTCGACATGCATCTCAGCCAGGTCGCGCCGATGGCGTGGCAGGGCTTCCTTGGTCCGCTCGACACGGCGGTGATCGAGGTCACCGGCATCCGGCCGGACGGGTCGTTGATTCCCTCTTCGTCCGTCGGCAACAACAAGACATGGCTCGACCGGGCGCGGCAGGTCATCCTTGAAGTCAATCGCTGGCAAAATCCCGCGCTCGACGGCATGCATGATATTTATTATGGCACCGCGCTGCCGCCGAACCGCGTGCCGATCCCGCTCATTCGCACGGACGATCGCATCGGTCAGCCTTATCTGCAATGCGACCCCGACAAGATCGTCGCCATCGTCGAAACCGATGCGCCTGATCGCAACCTGCCCTTCTCGGCGCCCGACGAAGCGGCGCGCAGCATCGCCGGACACCTCATCGAATTCTTCCGGCATGAGGTGGCGAAGGGCCGGTTGCCGCAGTCGCTGCTGCCGCTCCAGTCGGGCGTCGGCAATATCGCCAACGCCGTATTGAGCGGGCTGCTCGACTCGCCGTTCGAGAACCTGACGGCCTATACAGAAGTCATCCAGGACGGCATGCTGGACTTGCTGGCCGCCGGAAAGCTGCGCGTCGCTTCGGCCACAGCCTTCTCGCTGAGCCCGGAGGCGGCCGCCTCGCTCAACGACAATATGGCGGACTTCCGCGACAAGATGATTTTGCGCCCGCAAGAGATCAGCAACCACCCGGAACTGATCCGCCGTCTCGGCTGCCTCGCGATGAACGGATTGATCGAGGCCGATATTTATGGCGCCGTCAACTCCACGCATGTGATGGGATCGCGCATACAGAACGGCATCGGCGGCTCCGGCGATTTCGCGCGCAACGCTTTCGTGTCGATCTTCATGACGCCATCAACCGCGAAGGGCGGCAAAATCTCGGCGATCGTGCCGCAATGCTCGCATGTCGATCATATCACGCAGGACGTGCAGGTCATTGTGACCGAGCAGGGCCTTGCCGATCTTCGCGGCCTTTCGCCGAAGCAGCGCGCCGAACTCATCATCGCAAAATGCGCTCATCCCGCTTACCGGCCGGCGCTCGAAGATTATTATCGGCGCGCGAAGAAAGGCTCCTACGGCCAGCAATCGCCTTCGCTGCCGGGCGAGGCGCTGTCCTGGCACCAGCGCTTCATCGAGACAGGCTCGATGCTGCTCTGACCGGCGCTCAGGCGGCCGACGCCTCCATCATGTCCATGCCGCGAAAGATGGAGCAGCGCCGGAAGGCTTCGAGCGACGGCTTTTCCCTCTTTTGATGACAGAATTTTCCGACCAGCTTGGCGAGGCCCTTGATGTCGCGCCCCGTCGCCGCCGGAAAAAGATCAACCAGCCGCGCGATCAGCTCATCGTCGACGTCGAGTGCGAACTGGTCGACCATCACGCGCCAGATCTTGCGCCGAGCATCCGTGTCCGGCGGATAATATTTGATGAGGGCGATGCAACGGGAAACAATCGCCTCGTCGATATCGTCGATGCGGTTGGTGGTCAGAAACAACAGCCCGTTGAAATATTCCAGCACCCTCAGAAAGACGCCGACCACCGCGTTCATGGTCATGTCGTTGTCGCGTTTCTTGATGTAGACGTCGGCCTCGTCGATCAGCATCACGGCGCCCCAGCGCTGCGCGCGCGTCAACACCTCCTTGAGGGCGCTTTCCATGGCCGCCACATTGAGGCCGAGCTGGCCTGAGTGGACGCGGTAGAGCGGACGCCTGATGATCTCCGAATAGACCTCCGCGGTCAGGGTCTTGCCGACGCCGGGCGGGCCGGCGCACAACACCGTGGTGCCGCCTGATTTTCCCGCCACGATATCGTCCATCAGCACATCCATTTCGGCGGTCAGTATGTCGATGAGATCGGTTTGTTCGGGCGGCAGAACGAGCTTCTGCTTCAGGGCGGGCTTGTATTCATAGGGCTCCATGTCGTCCACATGGACCCAGATGTAATGATGCAGTTCGAGATGAAACATCAGCACAAAGCCATGCACCGGGATCTTGGTGAACAGCCCCGCCGGCAATGCGTCCTGCAACTCCTTGACCTCGTCTTCGGCGTCGAACTTGCTGCTCTTTGAAGCCTTGCGCAGATAGGGCGTCAGGATTTCGCCCGGAACGTCGAGAGTGAGGGCGCGATTGGTCAAAATGCTTTCGTCATTGACCAGCCGGGCCGGCGACCCGGTGGTTGACAACACCACAATGTCCTTGCGCGACCAATCCATCTCGCGATGCGAGGAATTCGGATCCTCCGCATAAAACCCCGTGCCGCGCGCCGAAAATTGTCCGCCGTACCGGGCGCGCCAGTCGAAATAGCGATCAATCGTCTCGTCGTAAGCGGCGATCAGTTCCGGCGTTTCCTTCAGAAAGCCCTTCGCCGCGAAGATTTCCCCAATGGTCTTGCCGTCGATGTCATTGCTGCTCACGCGCACGGTATTGACCGCCACCGCGCCTTTGGCGTTGGCCTTCAGTTCGATAAAGAGCCTGCCGGCTTCCTCATTCGAAGCCGGCGTATAGTCAAGCCGCGTTATCACGTAAGGCAAGGGCTTGGTCGCGACATTCGCCGTGAACACCCATCCGCGAATAGCGTCGGCGAGCAGATAGCGGACGATCGCGGGGAGCACCATTTCGAGATCGTTCGGACCGAAGCGCACGCCCTTGTCATTGAGGGTCTGGCGCAACGTCGACAATTGCGCCGCGCGGATCTGCATGTCCGGGCCCGCCTTGCGGTAAAGCTCGCCAAGGAGGCCAATCTGGGCGTCGGACAATTGGCTGAACGCCACTTCGACCCTGTCGCCGAAGCGCAACTGCTCCTTGAGGGCGGCGAGGTCGGGAAACTCGCCGATCATCGCTTCGATATAAGGCCGCTCAATCTGGACTTTCATCATGCCTTCGATCCCCGCTCAGGGCGCGAACAGAGGGCGCCGGCCCCGGAACCGCCGCTCCGGCGCAGCCGCGACGGGAGCCCGGCAGGTTCACACCCTTAGTGATTATTGATGACCATTTCCGCATGAGGCTTCGAGACCGGAGCCAGACTCTTCCCGCAAACGCCGGCCATCGTCGGTGATGATTTGAGTCTGTTCGATTCGAGCCAATTCGGACGTTTTGTGATCGGGTTGCGAAAACCGTTCCATTTCATGCGGACGGCCATTCGCGCTCCCGGCGGGCGCGCCAACGCTGACGCAGCGTCGGATTTGGGCGCGTGAAATGTCGGAAAGCTTGCAAAGAGCGCGGCGCGCAACAGGCAGAGCCGCCGCGGGAACGGACGAGGAACATCAGAGCGCAGAGAAATTTTCGGCGCTAAATCAAATTTAGGAGATTTGGCTGGCTTTCCTTGAGCGCGCGAGAGCTTTAGACTCAGCAAGGCTTAAGCAGAGCAAGACAGGCGCATCAGCCGGGGGTTGAGATCTTGACGACAGAAAGCAGCACGCGGAAGACGAAATGGGTTTACGCGTTCGGCGGCGGCAAGGCCGAAGGGACGACCAAAATGCGCGACCTTCTCGGCGGCAAGGGCGCAAACCTCGCCGAGATGGCCAATCTCGGCCTTCCCGTGCCCCCCGGCTTCACCATTACGACGGAAGTCTGCACCTATTTCTACAAGAACGGGAAGAGCTACCCGCCCGAACTCGAAGCCGATGTGAACGCGGCGCTCGAGGCGACCGGCGCCATCGCTGGCCATGTCTTTGGAGATCCGGTCAATCCGCTGCTCGTTTCGGTCCGCTCCGGGGCGAGGGCCTCCATGCCGGGCATGATGGACACCGTGCTGAACCTCGGCCTCAACGACGTCACCGTCGAGGCGCTGGCGCAGAGTTCGGGCAATGCGCGTTTCGCCTATGATTCCTATCGCCGCTTCATCCAGATGTATTCGAATGTCGTGCTCAATATCGATCACCACGAATTCGAGACGATCCTCGATAGCTTCAAGGACCGCAAGGACGCGACGCTCGACACGGATCTCGATGCGGCGGACTGGAAGGAAGTGATCGCCGATTATAAGGCGAAGGTCGCCGAAATGCTGGCCGAGCCCTTCCCGCAGGACCCGAAAGCGCAGCTTTGGGGCGCGATCGGCGCCGTCTTCGGCTCCTGGATGAATCCCCGCGCCGAAACATACCGGCGGTTGAACGGCATTCCCGCGAGCTGGGGCACCGCCGTCAATGTGCAGGCGATGGTTTTCGGCAATATGGGCGAGACCTCCGCGACGGGCGTCGCCTTCACCCGCGATCCCTCGACGGGCGAGAACCTGCTCTACGGCGAATTTCTCATCAACGCGCAAGGGGAGGATGTCGTCGCTGGCATCCGCACGCCGCAGAACATCACCGAGGCCGCGCGCATCGCGGCCCGTTCGGAGAAGCCCTCGATGGAGGCGGCGCTGCCGGAGGCCTTCGCCGAATTCCGGCGCACCACCGCCCTGCTTGAAAAGCACTACCGCGACATGCAGGACATAGAGTTCACCGTCGAGAACGGCAAACTCTGGATGCTGCAGACGCGCTCCGGCAAACGCACCTCCAAGGCCTCGCTGCGCATCGCCGTCGAAATGGCCAATGAGGGGCTGATCACCCGCGAAGAAGCGATCGCGCGCATCGATCCGGCCGCGCTCGACCAGTTGCTCCATCCGACGATTGACCCAAAGGCCGAGCGCAAAATCGTCGCGACCGGCCTGCCGGCTTCGCCGGGCGCTGCGAGCGGCGAGATCGTCTTCAGTTCCGAAGACGCCGAGACGGCGAAGGCCGCGGGCAAAGCCGTGATCCTCGTACGCATAGAGACGAGCCCGGACGACATTCACGGCATGAATGTCGCCGAGGGCATTCTGACGACGCGCGGCGGCATGACCTCCCATGCGGCCGTGGTGGCGCGCGGCATGGGCAAGCCCTGCGTCTCCGGCGCCGGAACAATCCGCATCGATTACAAGACCGAGAAGATGACGGCGGCCGGCGTCGAGTTCTCGAAAGGCGACATCATCACGATCGACGGAGCGGCGGGCCAGGTGCTCCAGGGCGAAATCGCCATGCAAAAACCCGAGCTCTCCGGCGAATTTCAGGCGCTGATGGGCTGGGCCGACGCGATCCGCCGGATGGCCGTGCGCGCCAACGCAGAGACGCCGCAGGACGCCCGGATTGCGCGCCAGTTCGGCGCCGAAGGCATCGGGCTCTGCCGGACGGAGCATATGTTCTTCGAGGGCGACCGCATCATCGCGGTGCGCGAGATGATCCTCGCCGATGATGAGGCCGGACGGCGCAAGGCTTTGGCCAAGCTTTTGCCGATGCAGCGCAGCGATTTCGCCGAGCTGTTCGAGATCATGTCCGGCCTGCCGGTGACGATCCGCCTGCTCGATCCGCCGCTGCACGAGTTTCTGCCGCAATCGGACGAAGAGATCGCAGAGGTCGCCGCGTCAATGGGCGTCTCAGCCGACGCCCTCAAGCGCCGGGCCGCCGAATTGCATGAATTCAATCCGATGCTCGGCTTTCGCGGCTGCCGGCTGGCGATCGCCTTCCCCGAGATCGCCGAAATGCAGGCGCGCGCGATCTTCGAGGGCGCCATCGCCGCCGGAAAGCAGACCGGCAGAGTCGTGACGCCCGAGATCATGGTGCCGCTCGTCATCGCCAAGGCCGAATTTGATCTGGTGCGGGCGACGATCGACCAAATGGCGCAGACGGTGGCGAAAGAGACGGGGGAAACCATCCCCTACCATGTCGGCACGATGATCGAGCTGCCCCGCGCGTGCCTGCGCGCCGCCGAAATCGCCGAGACGGCGGAGTTCTTCTCCTTCGGCACCAATGACCTCACCCAGACGGGCCTTGGCATTTCGCGCGACGACGCCGCCTCATTCCTTGGGCGCTACACGGCGAAAGGCATCCTGCCGGCTGATCCCTTCGTCACGATCGATCAGGACGGCGTCGGCGAACTCGTCGAAATCGCCGCCGAGCGCGGACGCAAAACCCGGCCCGACATCAAGCTCGGCATTTGCGGCGAACATGGCGGCGATCCGCATTCGATCGCCTTCTGCGAGAAAATCGGCCTCAGCTATGTGTCCTGCTCACCCTTCCGCGTGCCGATCGCAAGGTTGGCCGCGGCGCAGGCGGCGCTGGCCAAAAAGGGCGATTGATCGGGCTCGAACGGCGCGACGGCTGTCGCCGACGCCCTTACGCGGGAGGGGAGCGCAATTCGACGGCGTCGCGCCTCGGAGGGGCGCCGAACATGCGCGCATATTCCCGGCTGAATTGCGAGGCGCTCTCATAGCCGACCCGATAGGCGGCGCTCGTCGCATTGGCGGCCTCCGCCAGCATGAGGCGGCGGGCTTCGAGCAGCCTTAACTGTTTTTGATATTGCAGCGGCGTCAGCGAGGTCATCGCCTTGAAATGGTGGTGGAAAGACGACGGGCTCATATGCGCGACGGCGGCAAGGCGCTCGATGCGCACCGGGCTTGCGAATTCTTTCCGCATGACATGGATTGCCCTGGCGATGCGTTGGGTATGGCTATCGGGCAGCGTCAGGCGCCGGATTGCCGCCCCGTCAGGGCCGGTCAGCAGCCAATAATACAATTCCCGCATGATCGAGGGATAGAGCGCCGGGATGGCGTGCGGCGTCTTCAGCAGGCGCATCAATCGCAATGCGCAGTCGATCAGCGGCGGCCCGAAGTCGCCGACGAAGACGCCAAGGCTTCGGTCAGTCGCGGCGATTGGATCTGCCGGCTCGGCGAACTGCTCCATGACCTCGCGCATGAGATTGACGTCGATCTCGATGACCATGGCAAGGAAAGGTTTGCCCGGGGCCGCGTGCGTCACCCTCCCGAGAATGGGTAAATCCAGGCTGACCACCAGATATTGCAGCTCGCCATAGTCAAAAACCTCATCGCCGAGCATGACCTGCTTGGCGCCCTGCACGTTAATGCATAACGCCGGCTTATAGAGCGCGTGCCGAGGCGAAGTCGGCCGATCGGATCGCATCAGCATCAGCGCTTCGACGCCAGTTGCGTAAAACGCGCCGCTGCTCGCACGCGTGTCGGTATAGGCGAGAACGGCGTCCCTCAAGGCTGACGACATGCGAAATCTCCGCGGACGATCCAACATAGCGCTTGCCGCGCTCCGACGCCAAGGGCGGCTGGAGGATTAGGCAAATAATTCAAATATCCGGGCATTCAGCAGGGACAGTCGGCGCGGTAGCTTGCGCCTCACACGAGCTCACGGAGAAAAGCCAATGCCGACCATCGAACATGACGCCCGCCACAACAGAGTAGCGCTCGTGACCGGCGCCAGCCGCGGCCTTGGCCGCAATACCGCGCTGAGCCTCGCCAGCAAAGGCGTCGACGTCATCATCACCTATCACTCCAACCGGGATGAGGCGAAGTCCGTCGTTTCGGCGATCGAGGCCTTCGGCCAAAAGGCCGCCGCCTTGCAGCTCGACACCGGCGACAGCGCGTCTTTCGACGGCTTTGCCGCGCAGCTGGCGAAGACACTGAGGGAAAGCTTCGGCGTCGAAAGGTTCGATTATCTCGTTAATAACGCGGGAATCGGCCTCCATGCCGCCTTCGCGCAGACGACGGAGGCTGATTTCGACAGGCTGATCAACGTCAATCTCAAGGGCGTGTTTTTCCTGACGCAGAAGCTGCTGCCGCTCATCGCCGACGGCGGGCGCATCGTGAATCTTTCCTCGGGCCTGGCCCGCTTCACCCTGCCCGGCCTCTCGGCCTATGCCGCGACAAAGGGCGCCATCGAAGTGCTGACCCGTTATCTCGCAAAGGAGCTCGGCGCGCGCGGCATTGCCGTCAACACGGTTGCGCCGGGTGCGATCGAGACCGACTTTAGCGGCGGCTTGGTGCGCGACAACCCCGAGGCCAATCGAAGCGTCGCCTCGCAGACGGCGCTCGGACGGGCCGGCTTGCCGGACGACATCGGGCCGATGATCGCCTCGCTGCTGTCTGATGATAACCGCTGGGTGAACGGGCAGCGCATCGAGGTGTCCGGCGGCGCCTATCTCTGATGCCGGAGACTTTGGAGGGAATCGTCATATCGCGGCGGTCGCGGCCCGGATCATGGCCGGCTCAAAGCTGACGCCCTCATCAAAAACGATCGGCGATGGAAGCCCAAGCCGCCTTGAAAAAAACGGATGGTCTAGAGCGGAATGCGTTCAAGCGGAAACGCATTTCGCTCTCTAAGCCTTTGTTTCACCGCATGATGTGGGCCCGAAAAGTCTGCAACTTTTCGGCATCATGCTCTAATGGGTCGCGGCGGTGACGCTGCTTGGCTCGACCGAAAACTCCACCGCCTCGATGAGCGCTTCGCCGGCGAGCGTCATCAGCTCGACGCGGAGGGGGACGACGACATGGGCGCCCTCGACCGGGGCCAGCCAGACTTGGATCTGCCGGTTCTCCGCCATGAAACGGGTCGAACGCGAATCCCGCTTGTGGCCCGCGATCGGCGTATAGCGCGCGGCGCAGACCGAGACCGGGCCTGAATAGCCGGGGATCGAAACGGTGCGCGTGCCTGTATACATCAGCGTGATGTCGAAGCGCACGAAGCCGTCGTAAACGGGGATGCGGCGATTGCACGCGGATGGGCCGACGAGCGGCTGGCCGTTCGGCACCGCCATGATGAAGGCGCTGGTCGGGTCGAGAACATTGCGCTTATGGCTTTCCGTGACGGGAACGCGGCCGTCCCTGTCCTCCCAGGGCGGGGAAATATCGACAGCCTTGACGTTGCCGCCGACGAGCGCCATGCGGACGGTGCGGGTTTCCTGCGAATTGCCGGACGTCGTTGCATAGGTCGCGGGCGCGAGTGAGCCGCTCCGCATCGAGCCGGTCGAGGTCAGGGCCATTCTGACGTCGGCGACCAGCGCCGCGACGCCAGTCAATTTTGCATTGAAATCAATGCGGTATTTGTTGGAGTCCAACGACCCGACGGCGGCGGCGTCGCCAATATGCAGTCCGACCAAACTCACGGCGTAGCGCGCGCGCACGATCTCCGCGCGGGCGGGGGCGAAGCCAAGCTGCAAACCAAGGCCAAGAGCAAATGCGAGGCCGACAAGGCGAATCAAGGGCGATCTCCTCGGCGCGCGATGAATGCAGTTCGAATCAACGCGGCCGCCCAACGTGTTTGTCCGACGTCTTTGTAACGCAAAATCTTGTCCGAAATGTCGGCAAATTTTTAGCAAATCCCTCAAGATTTCCGCGCCGGTTGCGGCTCGCCAGCAGGGCGGCGCGGCCAAACCGGGTCAAAGCGCCCCGTCCATATTGGCGGCGCGCGGCTTTCCTTTATAGTCTTTTCGGTTCTTGTGCGAACCCGGCTCGAGCGTTATCAGCGATCATGCGCCATAAATTGAAAAACAAAGCCGTCCGCGCGGGGCCGCCCCTGCGGTCTCTTCTTCTTGGCCTCGCCGGCTGGGGACTCGCGTTATCGGCCTCGCCTCTTTGCGCGCTGACCCTCGACAGTCCTCAGGCCGTCCTCGGCCAGTGGGAACTGTCGCTCGAAGGCAGCAACAAGACCTGCCGCCTGACGTTGCGGGGCGAGCAGATACATGGCGGCTTTTACATCGGCATGCCCGCCGGATGCCGGCGCGCCTTGCCGGTCCTGTCGAATATCGTCGCCTGGGGTTTACCGGACAGCGCGCATCTCGACCTCGCGGATGTCAATGGCGCTCCTCTGCTCTATTTTACGATGGAGAATGACGCCCTTGTCGCGACGGGGACGCAGGGCGAAACCTATCGGCTGACCTTCGTTGTGAGCGCCCCGGGGCATGCCGCCGCTGCGCCAGACGCGTTGCGCCTCGACGCGGCGCCGCCCGCGGCCGCTCCGGTCAAAGCCGCCCCGCTTCGTTCCGCGGACGTGCCGGGGCGTTACGCCGTCCTGCGCGAGGGCGGGCGTGACACCGGCTGCATGGTGACCCTCGACGTCGGCGGCAAAGCCTTTTTGTCTCCGGCCTGCCGCGATCAAGGCATTGTGATCTTCGATCCGATGGGCTGGCGCCTCGCGGGCGGACGGCTCGTGCTGAGGGCGCGCAAGGGACACACGGCTCAGCTCGACCTGCAGCCGGACGGCAGCTGGCTCAAAGACCCCAAAGACGCCAAAAGCCTCGCCCTGAAAAAGCTTTAGGGCAGGGTTTTTGCAGGCGGACGGCTGATCCGGCGCTACATTGCCGCGCGAGTCCTTCGCGCCTCGACGAGCCCCGCGGTCGAGGAATCGAGGCCTTCCGTCGAAAGGCCGGAGTCCGAGACGATGGGGCCGAGTTTGAGCGCCAGTTCCTTGCCTAGTTCGACTCCCCATTGATCGAAGGAGTTGATGTCCCAGATGACGCCCTGCACAAACACCTTGTGCTCATAGAGCGCGATCAGCCGGCCGAGCGTGCGCGGCGTCAGTTGCCTGTAGAGAAACGTGCTCGACGGCCTGTCGCCCTGAAACACTTTGTGCGGGGCGAGAGCCTTGATCGCGTCAGGGCTCAGCTTTTGTGATTCGAGCAGCGAAACGACCTCCGCGAGCGAGCGGCCCTGCATCAGCGCCTGGCTCTGCGCGAGGCAGTTGGCGAACAGGATTTCGTGATGCTTTGCGTCGGCCGCGATCGGCTCGGCGGCGACGAGAAAATCGATCGGCACGATTTCCGTGCCCTGATGCAGCAGCTGAAAGAAAGCGTGCTGGCCATTGGTGCCGGGCTCGCCCCAGATGACGGGGGCGGTGGCGCGCGTGACGGCGGCGCCCGAAAGATCGACCGACTTGCCGTTCGATTCCATGTCGAGCTGTTGCAGATAGGCGGAAAAGCGCGCCATCCTCTGATCGTAGGGGATTACGGCATGGGTCGCAAAGCCAAACACATTGCGATACCAGACGCCGAGCAGCGCCATCAGCACGGGAATGTTGCGATCGAGCGGCGCCTCCATGAAGTGCCGGTCGATATCCTCGCCGCCGCGCAGAAAATCCTCGAAATTGTCGCGGCCGATGCCGATCGCCAGCGAAAGCGCGATTGCAGACCAGACCGAATAGCGCCCGCCGACCCAATCCCAGAAGCCGAACACGCGATCGCTTGCGATGCCGAAGGCGGCGATCTTTTCGAGCTGCGTCGAGACGGCGCAGAAATGATCGCCGATCGCCGCCTCTCCAAGCTTTTCCGCGACATATTTGCGCGCGGTCGCGGCGTTGGTCATCGTCTCCAGCGTCGTGAACGTCTTGGAGCAGATGATGAAAAGCGTCGTCTCGACAGGGACGCGCCGCATCGTATCGGCGAAATCCGCGCCGTCGACATTGGCGACGAAATGCAGGCTGAGGTGATCGGCGATGAAAGGCGAGAGCGCGCGCGCCGCCATGGCGGGGCCAAGGTCCGAGCCGCCAATGCCGAAGTTGACGATGTCGGTAAAGCGTTCGCCATTGGCCGCCCTGATCTCGCCATTGCGCACCCGCTCGGCGAAGGCTTCCATCTTGCGCCGCTCGGCGATGACCTGCGGCATGACGTCAACGCCAGCGGCCCGCATCGGCGCGCCGCCGAGATTGCGCAAAGCCATGTGCAGGGCCGCGCGATGTTCAGTGCCATTGACGGGATCGCCATTGAACAGGGCGGCGCGCCGCGCCTCGACTTTGGCGGCGCGCGCGAGGTCGAGCAGCAGCCCTCGCGTCTCATCGGTGACGCGGTGTTTCGAGAAATCAAACAGGAGATCGTCGAAGGCGACAGAAAAGCGCGCGAATCGCCGCGGATCGGCGGCGAATAAATCCGAGATCCTGCGCCCGCTGATCTGCAGCTTGTGCGCTTCCAGCGCGGCGAAAGCTTGCGCGACTTCACTGCTGGCCATGGGCGAACCTCGCTGACGACGACGGCGCGTTATGTAACGCATTCAGCGCGCCAAGACAAAGCCGCCGCTCGCGCCGGAGCATGACCCCAAAGAGTCGCGGAGTTTTAGAACAAGGCGATGCGGGGAAACGGAGCGCCATGCTGCAAAAGCAGATCCGCCGGACCCTTCGGCCCGGCGGATGATTTTTGAAAACGCGGCGTGAGCGCTTCCGCGATTTTACGGATTGTAGGCGCGTTCGCCGTGCGAGGTGATGTCGAGACCTTCGAGTTCGGCGTCTTTCTTGACCCGGAGCCCGATCACGAGATCGACGAGCTTGTAGAGGATGAACGAGCCGACGCCCGACCAGAGCAAAGTGAAGCCCACCGCCTTCAGCTGGATGATCAGCTGCGCCACCATGTCGTAATCGCCGGGCGAACCCGTGCCGGGCACTTTGATGTAGTCGGTGAGGCCGACGCCGCCGAGAGCCGGGGCCACCAGAATGCCGGTCGAGATCGCGCCGACGATGCCGCCGACGCAATGGACGCCGAAGACATCGAGCGAGTCGTCATAGCCGAACCACTTCTTCACATAATCGACAAAGAAGAAGCAGATGGCGCCGACGGCGAGGCCGAGGACGATCGATCCCATCGGGCCTGCGTATCCGGACGCCGGGGTCACGGCGACGAGGCCGGCGACCGCGCCGGAGATCATGCCGAGCAGCGACGGCTTGCCTTTAAGCGCCCACTCGACGAGCATCCACGACAGCGTCGCGGCCGAGGTGGCGACAAAGGTGTTGACGAAGGCGAGCGCCGTCGTGCCGTTCGACTCGAGGTTCGAGCCCGCGTTGAAGCCGAACCAGCCGACCCACAGAAGGGAGGCGCCGATCATCGACATGGTGACCGAGTGGGGCGGACCGACTTCGCGCGGGAAGCCGATGCGCTTGCCCATCACGAGACAGCCGACGAAGCCGGCGATGCCCGCATTGATATGCACGACGGTGCCGCCCGCGAAATCAAGCGCGCCGAGCTGGAAGAAATATCCGGCGTTGGCCTGCACCGCCTCGAGCGCGGATTGCGCGGCGGCCTTAGAGGCGTCGTCCTTCGCCGCTGCGAGGGCTTTGGCGGCGTCGCCGAGGGCGTCCGGGCCGGCCCAATACCAGACCGCATGGGCGATCGGGAAATAGATGAAGGTCACCCAGAGGGCGATGAACACGATCAACGCGGAAAATTTGATGCGCTCGGCGAAAGAGCCGATGATCAAGGCCGGGGTGATGCAGGCGAAGGTCATCTGAAACGCCATATAGACATATTCAGGAATGACGACGCCATTGGAGAAGGTCGCGACCGTCGACGACGGATCGACCCCTTTCAGGAACGCTCTGCTGAAGCCGCCGATGAATGCGTTCCAATCCGTGCCGAGGATTGGGAACGCGGCATGCGATCCTTCGGTGAAGGCGAGCGAATAGCCGTAGACGACCCAGATGATCGACACGAGCGCGACGATCGCGAACACTTGCGAGAGCACCGCGGCCATATTTTTGGAGCGCACCAGGCCGCCGTAGAAAAGCGCAAGGCCGGGGATAGACATCATCAGAACGAGGGCGGTGGAAACGAGCATCCAGGCCGTGTCGCCCTTGTTCGGAATCGGCGCCGGGGCGGCGGCCGCCGCCGCGGGCGCGGCGTCCTGCGCGAAAGCGAGGCCCGCCGCGGCGCACGCGATGAGCAGCCCGAGGCCTATCGATCGGGCTCGTATCGGTGGAGGAAACGCAAATTTCATTATGTACTCCTGCGAGTCTTGAAAAGAAGGGTCAAAGAGCGTCGAGGTCGCGTTCGCCGGTGCGGATGCGAACGGCCTGGTCGAGCCCGCTGACGAAGATTTTGCCGTCTCCGATTTGGCCGGTTCGCGCTGCTGCGCCGATCGCCTCGATCGTCGCGTTGACGAGATCTGGCGGGATCGCGACCTCGACTTTCAGTTTGGGCAAGAAACTGACCGCGTATTCCGCCCCACGATAGATTTCCGTGTGGCCTTTCTGGCGTCCGTAGCCTTTGACCTCAGTCACTGTCATCCCGTGCACGCCGAGGTTTGTCAGCGCGTCACGGACCTCGTCCAACTTGAACGGCTTTATGATCGCAACAACCATTTTCATGTGGATTTTCCTGTTTGCGTCTACCTGAGAGCCGTAGATTTGTCCGTGAGTCGGCCCGCCGCTAAACAGCAGGGCGCGTCAGACGCGCCCATGCTTGCGTGGTGCTTAGCAAGCGTTGGGCCTCCCGACAGCCGGCCCTGCATTTTTTGCGCGAAAAGCTGCGATTTGTCATGTTTCAGCTGGCCGCCGTGGCGGCGATTGCTCGTCACGGAGGCCTGGCGATGGGATGGGACGCCAAATTTTCAAGGGGTTTCGAAGCCGACGACGCTGGATTTGAGAATTCTCGCATTCCAATCAGGCATAGCGCCTAATAATTAGGCAGCCACCGGCTCCTGTGCGGGAGAGGCCGCCGGATTGAAAATTTCTCTGATTTTCACGAATTTTGATCTGGAATGATGCATCCCGCCGCCACGGACGCGCCCGCCCGGGCCGTTTTGGCGGAAATGGCGCAAAATTCCGAATAAACACCTCCGCCGACCTCAGCCGTCGGAGCGCCGGCGACGGATCAAGCCTTCTTGCATGACGGAAGCGACCAGCCGGCCTTCGCGGGAGAAAAAAAGTCCGCGCGTCAGCCCCCGGGCGCCGCTCGAATTCGGGCTGTCCTGCGCATAGAGCAGCCATTCGTCGGCGCGAAAGGGCCGGTGAAACCACAAAGCGTGATCGAGGCTCGCCACCTGGAGCCGAGGGTCGAACACATAATATCCGTGACCGATGAGCGCCGTGTCGAGCAGGGTCATGTCGGAGAGATAGGCGAGAACGGCGCGATGAATGGCGGGGTCATCGGGCAGCGGTCCTGCCGCGCGCAGCCAGACGTCCTGGACAGGGGCGCCGGGCTCGTGCCGCACGTAGCGCGAGGGATCGACGGGACGGGCCTCGATCGCCCGGTCGCTGGCGAACCAGCGCTTGATGGGTTCGGGCATGACCGAGCCGAACTTTTCGATCAGTTCCGCTTCGCTCGGAAGCGTTTCCGGCATTGGCGCGTTCGGCATCGCGACCGCGTGTTCAAAGCCCTCCTCCTCGGTCTGGAAGGAGGCCGAGAGGGAGAAAATCGCGCGCCCGTGCTGGATTGCGTTGCAGCGCCGCGTTGTGAAGCTCTTGCCGTCGCGCAGCCGATCGACCTCGTAGACGATCGGCGCCTGCGGATCGCCGGCCAACAGGAAATAGCCATGCAACGAATGCGGCGTCCGGCCGGAGACAGTGCGGGACGCGGCGACAAGGGCTTGCGCGACGACGAGCCCGCCAAACACGCGCTGCCAGCCGATCTGCGGGCTGCGGCCGCGAAAAATGTTCTCTTCGATCTTTTCGAGATCGAGCATCGTCAAAAGTTCGGCGACGGCGGTAGGCGCGGACTGCGGCATGGCGGGACCCATTCCAAGTGGACGCCATGACCTGCAGGGTTCGGGCGAACCCGTCAAGTCAGCGGATGGGCACAAGTCACCAGACGCGGGGGAGCAACCTGTAACGAACGCGCCGCGCATAGTCCGCATAGCCTTCGAGGCGACAATGAAGCTCGCGGTCTTCGAGGAGCGTGCGGAGAATCAGCAGGGCGCCGAGCGCGAGCGCCCCTGCGAGCCCGAACCACGAGCCGAGCAGTAAGGCGGTCGATGCGAAGAAAAGCAGAGCGCCGGCGTAGAGCGGATGCCGGATGACCGCGTAGGGGCCGCTCGAGACGACTGTCTGGCCGCGCTCTGTTTGAATGCGCACGACATTCGCCAGGAAGGCGTTGGCGGCGAAGGTCGCGTATGAAATCCAAAAGGAGACGGCGAGCCCGGCCGCGCCGATCCATTGCAGCCAGACCGGCATGATGGACCAGCCAAACCGCGCCGCGTCGAGACCCATCAGGATCAGCCAGGCGATAAAAAGCACGATGAAACTCGCCATGATGACCTTGTCCCAGAGCGGTTGGCCGCTCTGGATCGGGGGCCGCAGGCGCTCTTCAAGAAGAGCTGGATCATCGCGGGCGAGCATGCGCGTGATCAGCGCCGCGCCTGCGACGAGGATAATCAGGAAAGCCCAGGCCGCGGGCCAGGCGAAGGTTCCCGCGGCCCCGAACAGGAGCGCCCCGAGAATCAAAAATTCCGCGGCGACCGCAATACAGACTTTCTTCATCGAACGACCGGCGCGCGCCGGCTCCCGCGTTGAGACCGGGATCAAAGTCTATTGCAAATCCTTCGAGACGTCCTCGACCGGTTGTTTCGATTCCATCGTGATGGTTTTGATCTTGCCGCCCGCGGCGGCAATCGCCGTGGCGAGATCGACGCTGCGGATCGACTGGTCGGCAAAAGTCCTGAAATACCATTTGAGGTTCTTGAGGTCGGCGACGCTGGTCCAGAGCGTATATTCCGGCAGGACGCTATTCCCGTTTTTTTCGCGGACGGAGCCGACGGGAATGTCAAAGGCGTTGAGGAGATGAAAGGCCTGGAGCACCGCGTCTGGTCCGGTGGCCGATTGCGGAGCCGACTGCGAAAACACCACCGCGCGCACCATCCGCGAGGGGGGCGTATAATCGCCCGGCAGGCCATGAAGCCCCGTGCCTTCGCCGAACTGAGCGAATTTGATGTCGGACAATTCGACCGGCGGGACATTCGTCACGCTGAGATTGATGTAATTGCGCAGATTGGTCATGTGCCAATCGAACGTCGGCGAGTTGGTGAGGACGCCGAGCGGATTGTCGTGGATCACGAGCTTGCCGTCGATCGGCTCGATCACCACGGAATTGCCGTTACGGTCATGGACGACGAAATGGACCGGCGGCGCCTGTTTGATGGCGTCGAGAACGACGGGAAGCAGCGCTACTTTGTCGAAATTGGCCTTGACCTCTTCGACCGACGCGAAATTGCCGAGCAGCCAGTTGCCATATTCGAAAGGCGCCATGCCGCGTGCAATCGTCTCGGGGCTGGCCTCGGGATAGGACGCGTAGCCGGGGAAGTAGAACAGGCCGACGTAAAGCCCCTGGTCGTTGATGCCATCGATGATATCCGGCAGGCCGACGGCATTGGCGCCGAGCATGCCATATCTGGTCGTGTAGCTGAGGCCTTTTGCGCCGTCCGGGGTCGATCCGGTGATCTGAGTTCCTTTAGGAATGACGACGACATTCGATTGAAGATCGAAACCGAATTCCAATGTGCGCCCCGGAACGACAGCGCCGTCCGCTGCGACGAGGCGCAGGCCGGTGCACGCGGACGCCGGCGGCGCGAGAGCAATCATCGCCGCCAAGGCGGCGGCAGCCCATCGACGGATCATCATTCCCCCCTTTCCATTCCGGCGCGCAAGACGCCGGTTCGCTACGCGCAGACCTTTGCGCCAAGTTGATTTGAACGTCGGCGGGAAAGATAGATGATGATCTGAAACAAATTGGAAATTGTTTTTCGACATTCGACAATGGCGAGGCGGACAGGCGCCTTCAATCAGAAAGGCCTGGAGCCTTGGCGCATCGAAATAACGCCGCCGCCCTGGGCCTTTCCGCCGGTCTCGCGATCGCCGACGGCTCACCGGGACGGGCGGCGGTCAATCCTGTAGCGGACGCGCCTCCTCCGGCAGCATGATCGGGATTCCGTCGCGGATCGGATAGGCGAGCTTCGCCGCCCGCGAAATCAATTCCTGGTTCTGCGCATCATATTCGAGCGTCGTCTTGGTGCGCGGACAGACGAGAATTTCGAGGAGGCGCGGATCAATGCGCGAGGGCTCGGGCGCAGGGGTCGGCTTACTGGCTTTATCGGTCATCAAGGGGCCTTCTACTGCAGGGTCGTCTGAGGGTTCTTACCGCGCGACAGCTCAATTTCGGTGATCGCCACGAGCACATCGGCGCGGCCTTTGAGGTCCTTTGCTTCGAGCAGGGCCTGTTTTTCCTTGGGGCCGAACGGGCTCATCATGGACAGCGCATTGACGAGCGCCTCATTCGGCGCCTCGTGGATACTGTCCCAGTCGAGCTGTAGATCATTGGTCTCGGCAAAGCTGCGCAAGGTGCGCAAGAGGCCGTCGCGATCAACGAGATCCTCTCCGGCGGAGGGGCTGAAATCAACGGCGAAAGGCGTGAAATCGGCGCGGCACTGGCGATAGGGCGTGACTGCGTCGATCTCTTCGATCACCCTGAACCGCGCTATGCCGGTCAGGGTCAGAAGATATCGTCCATCGCCCGTCTCGGCCAATTGGGTGATGCGTCCTATGCAGCCGACCGGAAACAGCCCGCGCGCGGAGGCGTCGGGGTCCGGCTGGATCATGCCGACCATGCGATGGCTCTTCAGCACATCGTCGACCATCGCGAGGTAGCGCGGCTCATAGATGTTCAGCGGCAACTGCCCGCGCGGCAGAAGCAGGGCCTTGGCGAGCGGAAAGATCGGAAAGGAAACGGGCAACTCGCCGGGGGCATAGGCTTGGTTCATCCCCATGTGCAGATCCTCGACCTCGACAGCCTCTTGCATCTCGAGACATCCCCGCCCGCGGCGCTCGATCGGCCATTATACATTGATCGGAAAGAAAAACTATGCTCCGGCCAGCCTGTGGCGTCAGATCGCGAGAAGGATTCGGGCGATTTCGTCCGGATGGGTGATCATCGCTTCATGGGGAGCGCGAAGCTCGATCCAGCGCCAGCCCGGCCATGAGCGCACGAGCGCGCGCGAGCCCTCGATGGTCGCATAGGACGGCTCGGAGCAGTGAACATAGGTGCGCGGAAGGCCATTGCCGACCGGGTTCCGCAGGGTCAGCGCGCTGGTATAGGTTCGCATCGGATGCGGCGTCAGACGCCGCAGAACCCAATCATAATCGGCGCTTCCCGGCCGAAGGCCGATGGACTGAGGCAGCGCCAGCGGCGCGGGGGCGGCAAGGCCGCCGTTGGCGCGCTCCGCGGCCTCGATGCGCGCTTGCGCCTCCGCCGCAGGATAGGTCGAAAAGACGCTTTTGCCGCTTTCGGGCACGATGGCGTCGAGATAGACGAGATGACCGATCGCCTCGGGAATGCGGTCGGCGACGCCGGAGATCGGAACGCCGCCAAAACTATGGCCGACGAGCACGACGTCGCGCAGCTCTTCGCTCACGATCAGCTGAACGAGATCCTCGACGAAGGTTTCGATGTCAATCCGCGGGCCAAGGAGATGGGCGCGATCGCCCATTCCGGTAAAGCTCGGCGCATAAACGCTGTGGCCAAGCGCGCGCAGCGGCTCGGCCACCCGCCGCCATGCCACGACCCATGCGCCAGAATGAAGGTTTTGCGCTCGCCCAGCGATCCGGCTCAGATCAGGAGAAGAGCACGATAGACAGTTTCTTGCGGGCGCCGATCGTCGCCGGCTCGGCCGGGCCCCAGGCCTCGAAGAATTGCAGCAATTGCTTGCGGGCGGCGTCCTCGTTCCAGGCGCGATCGTTCTTGATGATGTCGAGCAGCGCGCCCGCTGCTTCCTCGCGGCGGTCCTGCGCATTCAGCCCGATGGCGTAGTCGAAGCGCGCCTGATGATCGTTCGGATCAATCTCGATCTTTCGCTTCAGCTCGGCGAGATCGCCGATCGAGCCCGCCTGCTCGGCGAGGTCGAGGGCGGCCTTCGCCGCGATGACGCCGGCGTGCTTCTCGGCGCCGGCCGGCGCCGTGGCGAGAAGCTGTTTTGCCGCCTCCAGATCGCCAGCTTGAATGTAAAGCTTGGCAAGGCCAGCGAGCGCTTCGAAATCGGCCGGGTTTTCGGCCAATAAGGCGGCGTAGACCTCACCCGCGCCAATGGCGTCGCCTTCGGCCAGCAGCGCCTCGGCCTCGGCGATGAGGTCTGCGGCCCCGCCGATCGGACCGACGAGACGCTCAATGAAGCCGCGCACTTCGGATTCCGGCAAGGCGCCGAGGAAGCCGTCGGCGGGCTGGGAGCGTTCGAAGGCGATGACCGCCGGGATGGAGCGAACGCCGAGCCGCCCCGCGATCTCCGGATGTTCGTCGATATTCATCTTGACCAGCTTGACCTTGCCGCCGGCCGCCTGCACGACTTTTTCCAGAATGGGCGCCAGTTGTTTGCAGGGCTCGCACCAGGGCGCCCAGAAATCGACTAGAACCGGCTGGCGCGCGGATTCGGCGAGGACGTCTGCGCCAAATGTCGCCGTCGTCGTGTCCTTGACAAGAGCGCCGCCCGCGGCTCCATTCGGCTTGGCTTGTTCCGCGCCGAGGCCGTATAATCCCGCCATGTCCCGCTCTCCTTCGGCGCCGTTCGCGCTCACTTGATTGGCTTTGCCAAAATGGAGCTTCGGCGGCAAAATCGCAACCCTTGCCCTGGTTGATTGCGATGATCCGAACGCCGCCCATTGAAGCAAAGCGCCCTCGCGGCGGCGCGATTTAACTGCCGAGTCCGTTCCTTGCTGCAAGCTTCCTCTCCGCGCCTTAAGTCCAGCCCCGAAGGAATCGCCGTGCAACCTCTGGACGTCGCCTCAGATGAGGCCGCTCACCGCCTTGAGCAGCGCCTCGGCAAGATCCACACGCGCCAGCGCATCGGCATCGAGGAGGCTCATGAGGCTCAGGTCTTCGGCCAGGGCCTGAATTTTTTCCATATCGAGAACTGGTATTCGGTGCATGCGATGATGCGCCTCGCGCTGCGCCTCGCGGGCCTTTACGGACGCGGCCAGCGCAACGCCGCGAAGGTCGAATTACGGCGCAACGCGATCGTCTCCGAGCGGCTGCCGCCGGCGTTCGAGGGCTTCACGGTGCTGCATCTCAGCGACCTCCATGTCGAAATGAGCGGCCCGGCGATGGTGCGGGTGGCCGAACTCGTCGCGGACCTTGAATATGACATTTGCGTCATGACGGGCGATTTCCGCGCGGGCACCTGCGGCTCCTTCGCCGCCGCGCTTGAGGGCGTCGCGCCGATCTGCGCCGCTCTCAAAGGGCCGGTCTATGGCGTGCTCGGCAATCATGACACCATCAAAATGACGCCGGGTCTCGAAGACATGGGCGTCGTCATGCTGCTCAACGAATCGGTTCGCATCGAGCGGGGCGGCCAGTCGATCCATCTCGCGGGAATTGACGACGCGCATTTCTTCCGCGTCGACAATATCGAAAAAGCGGCGGCAGATATTCCGTTCGACGAATTTTCAATTCTGCTCTCGCATACGCCCGAAATCTACCGCCAGGCGGCGCACGCCGGCTTCAACATGATCTTGTCCGGCCACACCCACGGCGGCCAGATCTGCCTGCCGGGGGCGATCCCGATCACGCTCGATTCAACCCTGCCGCGCGCATTCGGCGCGGGCGCGTGGAAATATCTGGAAATGGCGGGCTATACCTCGGTCGGGGCAGGATCGAGCGTGCTTCCGGTGCGCTTGAACTGTCCGCCCGAGATCACGCTTCACCGACTCCAGCGCGTCACTGATTGACCTTGAGGGATCGTTACGGCGGGGTCAGTAAGGGTGCTCGCGGATCTTGAGGCTGAACAGGGCGCGGGAAATCAAGAGTTCACCGATCCAGAACACGAGCGTCGCGAGAAGCACGTCCGAGACGGTCAGGCCAAGCGCGCTCATGCAGGCCACCAGCGGAAACAGGCATTCCGGCCCCTGATCGAGGCCCGGCGCCATGCTGTGCGGCGGCAGGCCGAGACGCCGCTTGATAAAGCTCGAGAGAAGGTCGCCGGCCATGGCGGCGGCGCCGGCCAGCGCTCCGACCTGCCAGCTCAATCCGAGCAGCAGCGCCGTCAGCGAGGCCGCGATGAGACTGGCGATGACGCCCCGGATGGTCTTGGCCGAACCGAACAAAGGGCCGCCGTCGGAAAAACGGGCGCCGAAATCCAGCGCAAACGCGCCCCGCTCGCGAAACATCCAATGGGCCAGAACCGGCGCGCCATTGGCGGCGAAAACGAGGATCAGTCCCTGAACGATCGGCAGAAGATGCATGGCGGTTCTTCACCTGCGCGGCCGACCCCGGGCGCGGTTCGGTTTCAACTTGTCCCGTTAAACGCCAGGGCGGCCCGCTTCGTTCCGCGCTTTACATTGCGGCAATTTCACACCCAGGCGCAAATCATCCGCTTCGTCAGTGATTTTGGCGCGACGTTCCGGCGCGGCGCGCTACCGCTCCAGCATCAGTTCGAGATTTTGCAGAGCCGCGCCCGAGGCGCCCTTGCCGAGATTGTCGAGCTTTGCGACGAGAATCGCCTGACGGCGCGCCTCGTTGGCGAAGACGCGCAGCTCAAGATCATTGGCGCCGTTCAGCGATTCCGGCTCGATTTTGCCGGAAGGGTCGGCCGGCGCGAGTGTGACGAAGCGGGAGCCGGCGTAATGGGCCGAAAGCGCGCCCTCAAGATCGACGCCTTTGGGCTTTTGCGGCAGGTCGTCGAGAAAAAGCGGTATGGAAACGAGCATCCCTTGCGCGAAATTGCCGACCGAAGGCGCGAGGATGGGGCGGCGCGAAAGACCCGCGTAATGCTGGATCTCGGGCACATGCTTATGCTCCAGGCCAAGGGCATAGAGCTCGAAGGCGGGCGCGGCGCCGCTCTCATAATCGGCGATCATGCTCTTGCCGCCGCCCGAATAGCCGGAGACCGCATTGATGGCGATCGCCCAGTCCACCGGAATGAGGCCGGCGTCGACGAGCGGACGCAAAAGCGCGATCGCGCCGGTCGCATAGCATCCGGGATTTGCGACGAATTGCGCCTTGGCGATGGCCTCCGTCTGGCCAGGAGCGAGTTCGGGAAAGCCATAGATCCAGCCCTTGGCGACCCGGTGGGCGGTCGAGGCGTCGAGAACGCGCGGCGCCTTTTCGCGCAAAGTCTCGACGAGAGCGACGGTCTCGCGCGCGGCGTCGTCCGGCAGGCACAAAATCACCACATCGACGGTCGCCAGAAGCTCTTTCTTGGCGGCGGGGTCCTTGCGCTTTTCGGGCGGAAGGCCCGCAATCTCAATGCCCGGCTCATTGGCGAGGCGCGCCTTGATGCCAAGCCCGGTGGTTCCGGCTTCGCCGTCGATAAAGACTTTTCCGCGCATGATCGTCGCCCGAAAGGTGAAGTTGCGGCCTAAAATCCTCCGATCATGCCGCGCTTTTATGAAGGCGGATCGGAGAATCGCCGTTTGCTGACAAAAAAGGCGGCCAACGGCCGCCTTGATCGTCAACGTCCAACCGTAAATGGTTAACGTTTTGAGAACTGGAAGCTGCGGCGGGCTTTTTTCTTGCCGTATTTCTTGCGCTCCACGACGCGCGAATCGCGGGTGAGAAAGCCCTCTTTTTTCAAGGCGCCGCGCAGGTCAGGCTCGAAAGCGACGAGCGCCTTGGAGAGACCGTGACGCACCGCGCCGGCCTGACCGGAAAGGCCGCCGCCAGCGACGGTAACGGTCAAATCATACTGGTCGACGCGCTTTGCGACGCCAAGCGGCTGCTGCAGGATCATGCGCAGCACGGGGCGGGCGAAGTAAACCTCGATCGGACGGCCATTGACGATGACCTTGCCGGTGCCGGGCTTGATCCAGACGCGGGCGACGGCGTCCTTGCGCTTGCCGGTGGCGTAGGCGCGTCCCTGCGCGTCGAGCTTTTGCACGTAACGCGGCGCTTCCTCGGGTGGGGCGGCGGTGGCGCTCTTCAGATCCTGAAGCGAAGACAGAGTCTCGGCCATAATCAGACAATCCTCGAATTCTTACGGTTGAGACTGGCGACGTCGAGCGTGACCGGCTGCTGCGCGGCGTGCGGATGATCCGCGCCCTTATACACTCTGAGGTTGCCGAGCTGCTTGCGCCCGAGCGGCCCGCGGGGCAGCATGCGCTCGACGGCCTTTTCCACGACGCGCTCCGGGAAGCGTCCATCGAGGATGAACTTCGCCGTCCGCTCCTTGATGCCGCCCGGATAGCCGGTGTGGTGATAATAGACCTTCTGGTCGCGCTTGCGGCCGGTGAAAACCACCTTCTCGGCGTTGATGACAATGATATTGTCGCCATCGTCCATGTGAGGCGTGAAGGTCGCCTTGTGCTTTCCGCGCAGGCGAAGCGCCACCAGCGTCGCGAGCCGGCCGACGACGAGGCCATTGGCGTCGATCAGCACCCATTTCTTGTCGATGTCCGCCGGTTTGGCGGAATAGGTCTTGCCGAACATCGTTTGAAATCCATGCGTAAAATCCGCACGGCGTTCTGCTCGGGCGGTCGATGGCTTGCCTTTTATGGCGCGGACGCCCGCCAGTCAAGCGTTTGCAACGAGCAAGACGAAAGAAATGCCTCAGCAATCAATCGTTTGTCATGAGAGGTAATATAATACCGCAATTGGCTGCTTCGGATCAAATTTTCCTCGGCCGCGCCTTGACGATCGCAGGCGATCGGCGTTTGCCTCAGAACGCCGCCGGAGGATCGCTCGACATGACACGCGCTTACGACACAGATTACACCGATGATTTTCTCCGCGCGGTTTTGCGCAAGGTCAAGACGGTCGCCGTCGTCGGCGCTTCCGCGAACCCCGAGCGGCCTTCGTATGAGGTCGCGGCTTTTCTGATGTCGCGCGGCTATCGCGTGACCGGGGTCAACCCCGGTCTTGCCGGACAAACGATCCTAGGGGCGCCTTTTGTGGCCAGCCTCAAGGATCTGCCCGAGCCTGTCGACATGATCGACATTTTCCGCAACTCCGCGGCGGCGGGGGGCGTTGTCCAAGAGGTTCTGCCGCTGGATTGGCGCCCGCTAGTGATCTGGATGCAGCTTGGCGTGCGCAATGAGCCAGCCGCCGCGCTGGCGAAAGCGCAAGGAATCGAAGTTATCATGAACCGCTGTCCGAAGATCGAATACAGCCGTCTGGGACTCGACCGGACCGGCGCGGAGGCCGACTAGCTAGCGAGCCTGCGCCAGAGCCTGCGCATGGGCGACCGCCATGCCGAGAACGATCATCGCGAATGCCTGGTGCAGCAGGCCGGCCCAGAGCGGCACGACAAGCACGAGCGTCGTAATTCCAATCAGGGCTTGGGCCGCGACGAGGCCCGCAAGCGCGTTGGCGCGCCGGCTCGCGCCTCCAGCCCCCGCGCTTCTGCGTGTGAGAAGCGCCTGGGCGAGCGCAAAGGCCAGCACCGCATAGGCGACCATGCGATGCTGGAACTGCACCGTCAGAAGATTATCAACGAAATTGCGCCAGACCGGCCGCAGCAGCGTCAACTGGTCGAGCGGGGGAATGAACCGTCCATCGATCAGCGGCCATGTATTATAGGCGCGGCCGGCGCGTAATCCCGCGACGAGGGCCCCAAGGCCGATCTGCGCCAGCACGGCGACGATGAAGATATTGGCCCAAACGCCGAGAGCGCGCGGCGGCGCGGGGACCGCGGCTCTCTTCTCGCGCAGCGAGGCGGCGAGCCAGACCAGAACCGCGAACGTCAGCGACGCCAGCATGAGATGGATGGCGAGGCGCTCCTGCGCGACCTCGACGCGGCCGGTAAGGCCGGACTTCACCATCCACCAGCCGACGAACCCCTGCAGGGCGCCGAGCGCCAGCACGCCGATAAGCTTTGGCTTCAGCGCGGCCGGGAGCTGTCCTCTCGCCCAGAAAAAGATCAGCGGCAGAAGGGTGGCGAGGCCGATCAGGCGCCCGAGCAGCCGGTGGCTCCACTCCCAAAAGAAGATGAACTTGAAGCCGCCGAGATCCATGTCTGGAAAGACGGCGGAATATTGCGGAATGTGTTTGTAATTCTCAAATTCGGCCCGCCAGTCCGCCTCGCTGAGGGGCGGAATGACGCCGGTCAGAGGCTTCCATTCCGTAATCGAAAGGCCGGATTCCGTCAGCCGCGTCGCGCCGCCGACGACGACCATCAGGAACACCAAGGCCGCGAGCGTCCAGAGCCAGACGGCGACGGCTGGTCCCGCGCGCTGAACCCTGACATCGAAGGCCGTCGGCGCCGGCAGCGGATCATAAACCCAAGTCATGCCAGTCCTTTCGCGCATGCCGGCACGTCATGCCCTTTGGCGATTGCATGCATTTTCCGAAAACTCCGCATCTTTCCGCCCCGACGCTCTGGAGCGATTTCTGATCGATCGAATGAAGACATTCGATCGATCAGAAATCGCTCCAGATTCAAAAGCTTGAGCATATTCTCGTCGATCAGTTCAAACCGATCTGATCGGAATATGCTCTAGAAGCTTCGCCGCAGATCATCTAAAGCTGTCCGCCGGCATAAAGCCCCCGGCGCACGAAGTCCATGCGCGCCAGCGCGCATCCCGGCGCAGACATGGAGACACACATGCGCATGCGAACCCGCAAATTCATCGGCGCGCTGGTGATGACGGGATTTGTGGTGGTTTACGCGCTGATCGCCATGGCGCTGGCGCAGGCGCGTCCGGTGCAGGAAGCGCCCCCGGCGCTTCAGATCGTTTTCTACGCGGTGCTCGGCATGGCGTGGGTGCTGCCCCTGATGCCGCTCATCAGATGGATGCAGAAGCCGGATATTTGACCGGCTTCATGCCGCGTCCTGGCCGATGCTCCGCTCGACGGGGGCAATGGCGCCGATAACGAGAATGCTGCGCGCGCCTGCCTCGCGCAGCTCGGCCTCAGCTCTCGCGATGGCGCAATCATGCGCCTCCGGCGCGGCTTCCAGCACAAGAAAATCGGCGTCCGCGGCGAGCGTCTTCGCCATGTCGTTGGCCTCCAGCGGCGGCGTCCGCAGCCAGATGAAGTCATAGGTGCGCGCCAGGGCGTCGATGACGTTGGAAAGCTCGGAAATATCAATCGGACTGGCGCCGCCTGCCGGGACGAAATGGAGCCGCGAGCGGGGATCGCGCCGGATCACCGCGGAAAATGAGGCGCCGCCGGCGAGCAGGTCGCTCAGCCCCGGCCCGTCGCATGCTGGAAGAGCGTCGGCGTCATCGGCCTCGGCGGCGTCGAGACTGACGGCAATCGAGCGCCCTTCGCTTCCCAAAAGCCGCGCGAGGGCCAGCATGATGTCCGGCGCGGGGTAGGCCGGCGACAGCTTCGCGCCGACGATGCGAAGGCCTTTTGAGGGCCGTCGCGCGGCCAGAATGTGGGCGGCGATCTCATCGAACGCCGCTGCGTTTTCAGCTTCGGCGCGTCGCGACGCCGCGCTCCGGCCTCCTCCGGGCAGCGGAAATTCCGGGAGCTTTTTGAGACGAACAAAAAAGGGGAAGTCGCCGACCGCGCGCGGGAGCGCCATCGGCTCTTCGCCCGAAGGCGGCCGCGGCGCTCGCCTGAATGCGCCAAAGCCGAATGCCGCGAGGGCCGCGGCGCCTGCTCCGATCGCGAAGATCAGGTGACTGCCCGGAAGCAAGGGCCTGCGCGGGACGACGGCGGGTGAAATGACGCTCCCCGTGATCCCCGGCTCGCCGGCCTCGCGAGGCTCCGCGACGGCGCGCATCTCGAGATAAAGGCTCGCTATGCGGTTGGCCGCGCTGGCGGCGAAGGCGCGGTCACGCGAGCGAAAAGCGATTGTGACAAGCCGCTGCGCCTCGGAGGCCCTGACGCTGAGCCGATCTTCGTAGGATTGCAGGATGCGCTCGTCCTGACTGACGCGCGCCGGATCGCTCATCAGTCCGAGGGAAATGAGCGCGCGGGCGATCGGCCCAACGCCTCTGGCCAGAGGATCGAATTCGGTCCGGGCGTCGATGCGCAGCTCTTTGATGGCGCGCCGGCCAAGATCGCGCGAGGCGATAAGCCGGGCCTCGCCGATGAGAGAGTCGGCGTCATTTGCGGATTGCGCCGGGGCGTTGACCGGGGCCGCGATATATAGCTCAGTCTCGGCGCGATATTGCAGGGGCGTCAGAGCGAGGAACAGGCCGGCGGCGAACGGCGCCGCCAGAGCCGCCGCGACCAGCGCCTTTTTGCGCGCCGCGACGGCCTCGCGAAAAAGGTCGAGCCTGTGGGGACGGTCAACGTCCGGCTCTTCCCAATCCAGCCAATGCATCGGTCCGCTCCAGAAGCCGCAACGCGTCAATATGAGACGCCGTTATGGTTTCGGAGTGGTTAACGACACAACTAAATCGGGAGCCGACGCAGAGTCGGCTGTGGAACGCCCCATCGCCTGGCGAAGGTCCAAAGCCTTACGCCCGCTTGATCCGCTTGGGTCAGTGCGCCGCCTTGAGCCCTGCGATCTGGATCGCAGCTTTCAGCGTATTGCTCATTAGCATGGCGATGGTCATGGGTCCGACGCCACCCGGCACCGGCGTGATCGCCGCGGCGCGATCGAGGCACTCGGCGAAAGCGACGTCGCCGACGAGCCGCGTCTTCGCCGGGGCGGAGGGATCATGGCTTGGGACCGAAATGCGATTGATGCCGACGTCGATGACGATCGCTCCCGGCTTGATCCAGTCGCCGCGAATCATCTCCGGCCGTCCCACGGCGGCGATGAGGACGTCCGCGCGGCCGACGACGGCCGGCAGATCGCGCGTGCGCGAATGGGCGATGGTCACGGTCGCGTTGCGGCCAAGCAGCAGCTGCGCGATCGGCTTGCCGACGAGATTCGAGCGGCCGACAACCACGGCTTCGGCGCCTTCCAGCTTGACGCCGAGCGCGGCGGCGGCCTTTT
Source organism: Methylocella tundrae (assembly GCF_038024855.1). Classification (NCBI taxonomy): domain Bacteria; kingdom Pseudomonadati; phylum Pseudomonadota; class Alphaproteobacteria; order Hyphomicrobiales; family Beijerinckiaceae; genus Methylocella; species Methylocella tundrae. The sequence goes on along the minus strand of NZ_CP139089.1, from coordinate 2,875,897 downwards.
CAAGCAAAATCATGCTGCCAGCCGGCGTACAAGGCACCAGCGCGCGGGAAAGATTGCCGATCGCGAGCAGGCCGGAATTGATTGGATGCAGGCCGTCGACGTCTTTTTCAGGAGCGATCGACTCAATGATCCGCGTAGCGTCGGCGCCGCCCGGCAGCGGCAGCTGCAACAGGATGCCGTGGATTGCCGGATCGGCGTTGAGCTGCCGGATCAATGCGATGATCTCAGCCTCGCTGGCGGTGGCGGGAAGATCATGCTGCACGGAATGAAAGCCGACAGCCTTCGCGGCCTTGCCTTTGGCGCCGACATAGACCTGACTTGCGGGGTCTGCTCCGACGAGGATCACGGCGAGGCCAGCCTTCAGCCCCTGCCCCGCCAGTCCGCGCACTTTCTCGGCGATCTCGGCGAGAACTTCCTCCGAACCACGCTTTCCGTCGATCAGAAGGGCCTTGCCGCTCGATGGGCGCAGGACGCCGCTTTCGGTCGGCGTGGGTGCAGCGGACATCATATTCCTCCAGTTACGGCTTCGGCCGGGGTACGGCCTTGCCATGTTCTTGTGTCAAAATTCTGCGCCGCCGCCAAGCGCGCCCGCGAAGGGGGCTCTTGGCAGGCTCGTGCGACAGCGACGGGTATAAGTGGAAGCGAAAATAATAATGGTCGAGCGACTTCGATACAAAAATAATTTTGCGGGCCGCCAAGATAAATTTGGCGGCAGGTTCGTTGCCGGCGCGCGTAAACGCAGGTAGCGGCCGTTCGCCCACGCGGGGTGCTGGCGGCGGGTCAGCCGGACGGGGGCGCAATAAAGGAATAGCGCGCGACGTGATGGGCGACGGCGCCCGGCGCCAATATGCGCATGGATGGCTTTTCAAAGAGATCGCCTTGAAAATCCTCAGGATCGCCGTGCCCCGTCCAGGATTCGATCGCCAGAAAAGAGGCGCCGGCTTTCGACCACAGGGCGAAATGATTGAAATTCGACATTTCAATCGCGATCGCCGCGCCGTCCTTATGCTCAAAGCGGAGACCGCGGCTGCGCGCATTGAGAAAACAGAGCGCCTCTTCGGCGAAAAGCTCCGGCTTCAGCGCGAGCCCGCGCCCGTTTAGCGGCACACGCCGCCGGGCCGCCTGAAAGAGCCCCTGCCGGGAGATTCCGGGCGTGAGCGGATCTTCCTGCGCCGCGAAGGAGATCTGATAGTCTTTTGGCTCGCCGCCGGCGAATGGCCAGCGAAATCCAGGGTGCAGGCCGCAGGCATAGGGCATCGGGCCTTCGCCCCGGTTTTTGACGGTAAGGGTCGTCGTCAGGCTGTCCTTTGCGAGGCGATAGCCGACGCACAGCCAGAACGCGAAGGGATAAAGCCTCAAGCTTTCCGCGCTGCTCGAAAGAGTGAGGCGCACGCGATCGGGAGTGATGACGCCCGGCGAAAATGTCATGCTTCTGGCGAAACCATGAAGACCGAGGGAATAGGTTTGTCCGAATACGCGCGCCTGTCCGCCGCGCGTCCAGCCGACGAGCGGAAAAAGGATCGGCGCCGTCCCGTCCCAGAAGGTCTGGTCCTTGTCCCAGAGCAGAGGCGTCCCGCCGACGCTCCAGCGCAGCAGCTCAGCGCCGTGCAAGGCGAGCGAGGCGCGCGCCGGCCCCGAGGCGAGTTCGATCACATCCATGCGGCTTTGAGGCTCCGTTCGCCCGGCGCGGCTGATTCGAAGCGTCCGGAGCGAGGGCGACAAGACGCAAGCGCGGCGGGCGCGTCAAGAACCCGGCAGTATGGCGGGGCGGCCGACCAGAAGAAGGCGCTGGTTCGATGCCGGGCTGTGTGCAAACTCACAAACGCGGAGGCCCGCGAACGCCATGGTGGCGGGACGTTTCGACCCATTAGCTCGGGAGAGCCGCCATGAAATGTCTCGCTGTCGCCGCTGCCCTTTTCGCCAACTTTGGCGCGCCGGCGATAGCGAACCCCGCCGGAGAGTGGCGCATCGCGGACGGCACGGCGAATGTCGCCATCCGTCCGTGCGGCGCCAATTATTGCGGCTATGTGTCCTGGGCAAAGGACGCGGACATGGTCGGCAGGCCGGTCCTGATCAGCATGAAGCCGAGCGGCAAAACATGGGCGGGCTCGATCCTCAACGCCAGAGACGGCCAGAAATATACTGGCCGCATGTCGCTGCGCGGCGAGGAACTGCTGCAGGTCGAAGGTTGCGTCCTCGGCGGAATGATCTGTGGCGGCCAGCAGTGGTCGCGGGTGAGGTAGACGCCTCCCCGCCGGGCGCCGGCTGCCGCCGGGGCGGCAAATGCTTTGGCTTTGGCGCCGGAGCGTAAACGCGCTAAATCTTATCTGGAGATAGCGCGGCGCCGCGGTCTTGACCGCGCAAACGCGGACGCAATGCATTTTCGATTTCACGGGATCGAAAAATCTGTCTATCTTTTTGTTTTATCGCATTTTCTTCATGCGAATGGAGGCCAGCTTCGCGTGAAAATGCTCTCAACGCGGGATGATGCTTTGAAGCCGGCCTTGACGGCGTCTCCCACAGATCTGTTGCGAAATCTGTTCCGGCAGCGGAGCCTGTTTGGGAAATATATCGCCTATTTTGTCGGACTTGTCGTCTTCGTCCTGACGATCAGCAGCGCGGTCGACGTGTGGATCACCTACCGCGACACGAAAAACATGCTGCTCCACGCACAAGGCGAGAAGGCTGACGCGGCGGCGCGGCGGGTTGAGCAATTCCTCGCCGAGCTCGAGCGCCAGATCAGCTGGGCGACGCGGGCGAGCGCCGTGACCGCCAACCAGCGCCAGGAAGATTATCGTCGCATTCTCGCGAACACGCCGGCGATCGCCGAAATCGCGCAGATCGACGGCTCCGGCAAAGAGGTCGTTACGCTCTCGCGCGACGGCGGCGTTCTCCATACGGGCGATGACTGGACGCTGACCGCGGCCTTCCGCGAAGCGCGGCTCGACTCCGCCTGGTTCGGCCCCGTCGTCTTCGCCTCGACCGGGCCGCGCATGCAGATCGCAATGGCCCATGCCGGCGAGGGCGCCGGCTTCACGGTCGCCGAGATCGAGCTCAAATATCTGTCCGATATTCTGAACGGCATTCAAGCCGGCCCCGGCATCTCGGCCTATCTGACGACCAGCGAGGGACGGCTCATCGCTCACACCGACACGAGCCTCGTCGGCAAAAACCTCGACATGTCCCGGCTTCCCCAGGTGCACGCGCTGAAAAAGTCGGATGCGCCGGTCGACATTGGCTCCGATCTCGAAGGCCAATCCGTGCTGAGCGCCGCGGCGACCGTGCCGCGCATGAACTGGCTGCTGTTTGTCGAACAGCCGGTGTCGCAGGCTTTCGGGCCCGTTCTCGCCCTGCTCGTGCGGCTCGCCTGGCTGTTTGCGCTGGGGCTCATTCTGTGCGTCGGCGCGGGAATGTTGCTGGCGCAACGCATGATGGGGCCGATCCGCGCCGTGCAGGAAGGAGCCTTGCGGCTCGCGGCCGGTGATTTCGACCACATGATCGAGGTCCATACCGGCGACGAGGTCGAGGTCCTTGCCGATGAATTCAATCGCATGGCCGCGCAATTGCGCGAATTCTACGCAAGGCTGGAGCAGAAAGTCGATGATCGTACCCGCGATCTCGCCCGCTCCGTGAGCGAGCTCAAGGCCCTGGAAGAGATCGGCAGGGCCCTCGCCGCTTCGCTGGAGCTGAGCGAGGTGCTGCAGACGGCCTTGACGCATGCGGTCGAACTCGCCGAGGCCGACGGCGGCGCCATCTACAGTTTCGACCGCGAGCGCAACGCCTTTCATCTCGCCGAGGCGCATGGCCTTGATCCGTCTTTCGTCGCCGCTCTGCGCGAGGTCAAGCTGACGCGTCTCGATGGATTGCTTGGCGAGGTCGCCGAGCACGGCCGCACGGTGCAGGTTCCTGAAATCGGCGACGTTCCCGGTTTTCCCTTGCGGGCGGCGACGATCGCCGCCGGCTTTCGTTCGGCTCTCGTCGTTCCGCTCATCGCGCCGGATGGAGTGCTCGGCGCGCTCCTCGTCGAGAGCCGCAGGCCAGGCCCTTTCGCCGCGAACAAGGTGAGCCTGATGCAGGCCTTCGCGCATCAGTCGGTTCTCGCCATGCGCAACGCGCGGCTGTTCCGCAAGGTTGAGGAAAACGGCCGTCAGCTCGCCATCGCGAGCGAACACAAGTCGCGATTCTTCGCCAATATGAGCCATGAACTCAGAACGCCGCTAAACGCCATTCTCGGCTACGCCGAGCTGCTGCGCGATGGCCTCTACGGCGACCTGCCCGACCGCGCGAAAGGCGTCCTCGAACGCGTGCAAAGCAATGGCGCCCACCTGCTCGGACTGATCAACGACGTGCTCGACCTGTCGAAGCTCGAAGCCGGCGAATTGTCGCTCGCGCTCGATGAATATTCCATGCGTAATATCATCGAACAGGTCGTCGGCACGACCTATTCGCTCGCCCACGCGAAAGGCCTGGAGCTCTCGGAGGAAATCGAGGAGCCGCTGCCGATCGGGCGGGGCGACGAACGGCGCCTCGTGCAGGTGCTTTTGAATGTCCTCAGCAATGCGATCAAGTTCACCGACGAAGGCGGCGTCACCATCAACGCGCGCGCCGTGGCCGATATGTTCGAGATCATCGTCAAGGATACAGGGCCGGGAATAGCGCCGGACGATCAGGCGCGGATCTTCGAGGCGTTCCAGCAGGGCGACAACACCAGCACGCGTCAGAAGGGCGGCACGGGGCTTGGCCTTTCGATCAGCAAGCGCTTCGTCGAAATGCATGGCGGGACGATCAGCGTCGCCTCGAAGCTCGGCGAGGGCGCGACATTCACCATTCACATTCCGATCCGGGTCGAACGGCAGAAGGCGGCGGCGTAGAGACGCGGCTCTGCAAAAAAGGGGGAGGCCAGTGCATAATCCGCCGCGCATTCTCGCCGTCGACGACGTCGCGGAAAACCTTGAGATCGTGTTCGTGCGCCTGCAGGCGCATGGCTATGAGATCATCACCGCCGCCGACGGAGAGGAAGGCCTCGCGAGGGCGCGTGAGCAAAAGCCCGATCTCATCCTTCTCGACATCATGATGCCGAAACTTGACGGCATATCGGTGCTGAAGGAACTGAAGCACGACGAGAGCCTTGGCTTTATTCCGGTCATTTTGCTGACCGCCAAGGCTGACCGCGCCGACGTCGTCGCAGGGCTCGACGCCGGCGCCGACGATTATCTGACCAAGCCTTTCGACCAGAGCGCGCTCGTCGCGCGCGTGCGCTCGATGCTGCGCATCAAGGCGCTGCATGATCTCGTTCAGGACCAGGCGGAAAAGCTCGCCGAACAGACGAAAGAACTTGCCGCCTTCAATGCGACGTTGGAGGCGCGCGTCAGCGAGCAGGTCGGCGAGATCCAGCGAATGAGCCGCCTCAAGCGCTTCCTGTCGCCGCAGATCGCCGATGTGGTGGCGGCGAGCGGCGACGCGCAGAGCCTTCTTGAGAGTCACCGCCGCGAAGTCACCGTGCTGTTTTGCGACTTGCGCGGCTTCACCGCCTTCACCGAGACCGCCGAGCCCGAAGAGGTGATGCGCGTTCTCAACGATTATCACGAAGCGTTGGGGGAGCTGATCGATCGCTATGAGGCGACGCTGGAGCGCTTCGCGGGCGATGGCATGTTGATCCTGTTCAACGATCCGCTACCCTGCGACAAGCATACCGAGCGGGCGGTGCGCATGGCGCTCGACATGCAGGCGACGATCAAGGCGCGCGCCAGCGTGTGGCGCAAACGCGGACACGAACTTGGCTTCGGCATCGGCATCGCGCTCGGCTTTGCGACGCTTGGACGGATCGGCTTCTCGCGGCGCTTCGACTATTCGGCGGTCGGCAGCGTCACCAATCTCGCCTCGCGCCTTTGCGACGAAGCGAAGTCAGGCCAGATCATCATACAGACACGGGCGTTTCACGCGGTCGAGGGACTGTTCGAGGCGCGCGAACTTGAACCCATGACTCTCAAGGGCTTTCGCCGGCCGGTTGAAGCCTTTGAGATACTCGGGGCGATGAAGCAGGAAGAAAAAAGCGCGGAGGCCTAGCTGATCGGGAGGGCGTCATGTTCTGGCCGCACTGGAAATATGAGGAATATGTAGAAAAGCATGTAGGCTGGGCCGATTCGGTCGAGTTGTTTGATCCCCATTCGGAGCGGCTCGACGAAACCTTCCATAACGTCCGCGTGACCTTTTATTCCATGCCGGACTGGATGGACTGGTATGACCTCACGCTCGATGATTCAGCATTCAAAATCTTCCATCACCGCTACAGGGCTGAGATGAAGGATTATAAGGCGAAACTGCGCCGCCAGTTTGCGCCGATCACAGGGGTGAGCGTAGGCAAGGCTTTGTTGAAAGAGCTCGGCTCCGTTCATCGCGTCGTAAAATTCCGTCCCAACTGGAATTGGGGCGATCCGCTCAATGCGGACACAGAGCCAAGAAGCGTCGCCCACCCCGAAAACGCCGATTGGATCCATTCGATGGCAAAGGGCGAGCGGTTCTATTTCCATCACAAGCGCCGGGTCGGCGCCGGCGGCGGCGCCAACTCGATCATTCGCTACACGCCCGAGATGTGGGGGCCAGGGGGCGCGGCGAAGTCGAAGGCGCCGGGCGACGATCCGGATGAAATCATCTTTCACGAGTTGATTCACGCCTCTCGACAAATGAGAGGCGTCCAGGAAAACAAGAAGGTCGATCGCGGATATGACGACGTGGAGGAATATCTCGCGGTTGTCATTTCCAACATCTACATGTCCGAGAAAGGAAAGACGGTTCTGCTCGGCGATCATGGCGACGCGACGCTGCGGCATCCGGAAAAATTCCTGGACAATGTGCAGCACGTCGATTTGACGCCGCGTCAACTGTTGCTGAATTTCAAAACCGCACAACCGGACTTCTTCCGCGATCTCGCAAATATCGGTCGAGGAGTCGCCGCCTTCAATCCGGTCCGCCAATTCGATGAAGAATTGAAGGCTGGCAGGGCGCTCGCCGATGTCATGCTCGACGCCGGCCGCTGAGATTTGGCCAGGGTCCGCGGCGTTGGCGCAAGGCGTTCAGCGTGGCCTTGCGCCGACCCGAGCGAGGCGGATTACGGCTGCTTCCCGGCGATATTGCGAAGAGCATTCATAAGATTTTCAATGGCGTCGCTCCGGGCCGTCCCTTCCATATAGATCAAAGTCATGGAGGGGCTGAGGCCCATCTGCTCCGCGGCGCTTTGCCTTTCCTCCGGACCGCCGGGCACGCCCTCGCTCACCAAAAATCTGATCCACGCCGCGTCGAGCGCCTCCGGCCCCTTCCCGCAATCAATCTTGTCGGGCAGATCGGGCGACTCTTCATCCTGAAGAATGGTGACGCCGCATTTGTCCTTAAGGTCCTGCACCGCGGCCTCGATGCTTTTAAGGTTCTTCGCCGCAAGCTCCGCCTTCGTCGGCGGAGCGCTTTCCTCGCCTGGCGCCGCAAGGCACCAAACCACTGTAAGAAGGGCTCCTCCCGCTATCCCTTTTTTGGTCAGCCAACGCATTTTGCTCACTCCTTTCCCAATATGCTCTTTGCTTCCCGCCGGGGCGTCGGCGCGCCCGAAGATCGCGCCGCCGCGAACCGCCGCCATAAGCCGCCGATCCCGCGTCCGGCGTCGTCCATCATGGCGAAGAACGCGGGAACGAAGAGTAGCGACAGCACTGTTGAGACAATAAGGCCGCCGATCACCGCGATCGCCATGGGCGAGCGGAATTCGCCGCCGGCGCCGATCGCCAAGGCGCTCGGCAACATGCCGGCGACCATCGCCACCGTCGTCATGATGATCGGCCGCGCGCGCTTCTTGCCCGCTTCGACGATGGCCTCTGTCCGCTCCATGCCGCGCTTCATGGCCTCGATCGAAAAATCGACCAGCATGATGGCGTTCTTGGTGACAATGCCCATCAACATCAAAATGCCGATGATGACGGGCATGCTGACAGGGCGTCCGGTGAGCAGCAGGCCGAAGATCGCGCCGCCGATCGAGAGCGGCAGCGAAAACAGAATGGTGACCGGCTGGAGAAAACTCGCAAAAAGAATGACGAGCACGGCGTAGACCATGACGAGGCCGTTGCGCATCGCCTCGGTGAATCCGTCGAACAGTTCGGCCATCGCCTCGGCGTCGCCGGATTTGCGCACTCTTATTCCTTTCGGCGGGTTTTTCATGAGCGGCAGATCATAGATCGCGGCTTCGGCCTCGCTCAGCGTCGCCCCGGGGGCGAGCGCCGCCTGTATCGAGGCTTCGCGTTCGCGATCGAAGCGGCTGATGGTCGCCTCGCCCTGGCCGAGTTCGACGGCGGCGATTGAGGACAAGGGCACGACGGCCCCGGTCGCGGTAGGGACGCCGATCGTCTCGAGGACGTTCTTGTCCGTCCGCGCGAGGCCGCCGAGTTGCGCCCGGATCGGGATTTGCCGCTCGCCGGCGTCGAATTTTGCCAGAGCGGGCCCAACATCGCCGATTGTCGCGATGCGGAGCGTCTCCGAAAGGCTCTCGGTCGAGACGCCAAGCCGCGCGGTAAGGTCGCGGTCCGGCTTGACCAGAAGCTCGGGCCGTTCCAGCGAGGTCGAGGCGACGACATTGGCGAGCGCCGGGACGCGGTTCATCTGGCCGGCGAGCTCGGCGGCGAAATTCGCCACCGTCACGGAATCGGGGCCGGTGACGACATAAGACACGGGGCGCTGGCCATAGTCGTCGACGAACCAGCTGCGGATGTCGGGCAAGGCGTCGAGCTCGCGGGAGATTTCCGTCTCGAGCTCGCGCACGCTCTTCGTGCGCTCCGAGCGCGGCCTGTAGTTTACGACCAGCGAGGCCTTGCGCACGTCGGAGGTGCTCGGCGGAACATGGCCGCCGTCGATAAAGACATGCGTGATCTCGGGACGCTTGCGCAGCGCGCGCGCCACTTCATCGGCGATGGCCTGCGTCTGCGACAGATCGGAGCCGGAGGGCAGCTCGATCGCAAGATGCGAGCGGCTGGCGTCCTGCGTCGGCTGGAAATCGGTGCCGATCAGTTTGGTGCTGAGAATCGACAGGGCGAAGAGGACGAGCCCGATCCCAACCGTGCGGTAGCGGCGGCGCACCGACCAGGCGACCAGCCGCCCATAGCGCTGCGTTAGCTTGCCTTCCGCCGTTTCCTCGCGCCCTTGCGTCTTGAGGAAATAGGCGGCGAGCATCGGCGTGATGAGGCGCGCGGCGAGCAGCGAGAACAGGACTTCGGCCGAGACCGTCAACCCGAACTGCTTGAAATATTGCCCGGCGATATTGCTCATGAAGCTGACGGGGGCGAATACGGCGACGATCGTCAGGCTGATCGCGACGACGGCGAGGCCGATCTCGTCCGCGGCCTCGATTGCGGCCTGATAGGCCGATTTCCCCATCCTCATATGGCGGACGATATTCTCGATCTCGACGATCGCGTCGTCGACGAGAATGCCGGTCGCCAGCGTGATCGCGAGCAGGCTGACAAGGTTCAGCGAGAAACCCAGCATATCCATGACAAAAAAGGCGGGCAGGATCGAGAGCGGCAGGGCGACCGCCGCGATGACCGTCGCGCGAATGTCGCGAAGGAACAAAAACACCACCACGACGGCGAGGATCGCGCCTTCGAACAGTGTGCTCATCGCCGAATGATAATTGCCGAGCGTATAGGCCACCGATGTGTCGATCCGCTTCAGGGCGACGTCGCGATGGGCGGCTTCGAGTTCGGCGATGCGCTTTTCGACTTCGGCCGCCACCGCCACGTCGCTCGCGCCTTTCGAGCGCTGGATGCTGAAAGCGACGATCGGCTCGCCGTCGAGGCGCGCGAAGGTGCGCGGCTCGGCGATGGTGTCGGTGACGACGCCGAGTTCGTCGAGGCGCACGGCGCCCCCGCGCGGCAGGCTCATCATCGCGCCGGCGAGTTCATCCAGCGTGCGCGCGCCCGCCAGCGTGCGGATCGACTGGATCTGGCCGCCAAGCTCGGCGCGCCCGCCGGCGAGATCAAGGTTTGATCCGCGCAGGCGCCGACTGACGTCGGCCGCCGTGAGGCCAAAGGCGGCGAGCCTTGCGGGATCGAGCGAGACGAGAATCTCGCGGTCGACGCCGCCGATGCGTTCGATATTGCCGACGCCGCGCACCTCGAGGAGCCTGCGCTCGACGACGTCGTCGATGAAATTCGATAATTGTTCCGGCGTTTTGCCAGGCGCGATGGCGGCATAGGTGAGGATGCTCGCGCCGACGACGCCGACCTGCCGGATCAAGGGTTCGCTGATGCTGCGCGACAGCTGCCCCCTGATGCGCGTGATGGCGTCCTTGACGTCGTTCAGCGCGCGGTCCGTATTGGCGTCGAGCGCCAGCGTGATCGTCGTCGCCGAGACGCCGTCGGTGACTTCGCTGAGGATATGGCGCACGCCTTCGACGCCGGAGACGGCGTCCTCGACCGGCCGCGTCACCTGCGTTTCGAGTTCGGCCGGCGCCGCGCCGAACTGGGTGATGACGACGGTGATGATCGGTTGATCGACGTTCGGCAGCAGCGTCACCGGCAATTTTTTGAAACTCGCCGCTCCGAGGGCGAGGATCACCAGCGCGAAGACGATCGCCGGCAGCGGACGCCGGATCGAATAGGCCGAGACATTGATCGTCATCAGGGGGTCTCCGTCGCTTTTCCGGCGTCCTCGCGAAGGACCGGAGAGACGATGTCGCCGTCGCGAAGAGAGGCGCCGGCGTTGGCGACGACGAGATCGCCGCTGTGCAGCCCGGCTTCGATTTCGGCGTCGCCGCCGGCGATGAGGCCGACCTTCACGCGCACGGTCTCGATGGCGCGCCCGCGCACAACCTGCACGCTCGCGCCCTCGCTGGTGTAGGACAGCGCGGAACGCGGGATCGAGACGCCGCAGCTGTGGCGCGCATCGATCGTCGCACGGATCAGGCGCCCGACGCGCAGCGCGGGGTCGCGTTCGAGGGCGAGCCGGACCTGACCCATTTGCGTCGCAGCATCAATCTCGGATGCGATCCTGCGCACGCGGCCGGTCATGTCGCGGCCGTCATCGGTCTGCACCCGCGCGCTCTGGTCTTCCTTGATCTCGGCAAGATAGACGCTCGAGACTTGCGCCACCGCCTCGATCAATCCATCGACCGCGAGGCGAAACAGCGGTTCGGCGCGCGGCGAGGCGATCGCTCCGATGCGCGCGCTTGATGCGACGATCGAGCCGGCGGCCGGCGCGCGCAGCACGATCGAGGCGGGCGGGGCGGCTTGCCCTTGCGCGGCGGCCTGCTGCGCCGCGGCTTGCGCATAGGGGCTTGGGCTCTCGACGCGGTCAAGGCGGACGAGAGGCTGCCCCTCGGCGACGACATCGCCCTCGCTGGCGAGGATTTCGGCGACGGCGTAGCCTTCCTGCGTCAGCACGACGACCGCATCGGAGCGCGGCGCTAAAAAACCCGTCGCGTGGATCCCCTCCGAGAAGCAGGCGGAAGCAGCCTGCGCCACGCTAACGCGAATCCCCGCCGACTCACTGCCCGCATCGCCCTCCTGCCGCCTCAAATCCTGCTGCGCCGCGGCGGGATCCAGCCGGACGAGGCCGAGCGCAAAGGGAAACGCCAGGGCGAGCGCGGCTGCGAAAGACCATCTGAAAGGCAAAGCGCGCAAAAAGGTCATGACGGGCTTTTCCTAAGTCTGCGGATGCAGGGCGGGCGGTCGAAGCAAGGAAAAGTTGAGGCGAACCGGTTAAATCAGAATCGAATCGATCGAAGGCGCAATGGGTTGACAGCTTGCGGCAAAGCCGGATCGGCGATCAAGGGAGATCGCGCACAACCCGAAAGCCGTTTGTGTAATAGCGCAGCTCGGCGTCGTAGAGAAAGCGCGAGGCGGAGCGGACATAGCGCGGCCCCGCGTCGAATGACCCCCCGCGCACGACGCGCTGCTTGCACGGGCCATCATGCGCGACGCCTCCATCGCGCGGCGCGCCCTCGTAGTTCTCGCTCCAGCAATCTTCAACCCATTCGGCGATATTGCCGGCGGTGTCGAAGAGGCCAAAGGCGTTCGCGGTATAGGAGCCCGCCGGCGACGGCAGGCCGGCGCCGCCGCAGCCACGGCAATTGGCATGGCCGCTTCCGGCTTCGTCTCCCCACCAGAACCGCGTCAGGGCGCCCGCGCGGGCGGCATATTCCCATTCCGCCTCGCTTGGCAGCCGATAGGGATGACCGCTCTTGCGGGACAGCCAGTCGAGAAAGCGATGCGCATCGCTCCAGCTGACTTCGCCGACCGGGCCGTCATTATGGTCCCGGCCGCGATCATCGGGGCGCCAGCCGGCGCAGCCGCCATCGGCGATGCAGGCGTCCCACTGCGCGAAAGTTACTTCGACGCGGCCTATCGCAAAAGGCCGGCCGATTGTGACCGAATGTACCGGCTGTTCGGCGGCAAAATCCTGCGATCCCATGGCGAAGTCCCCGGCCGGAACGATGACGAGCTCGGGACAGGCGGCGCAATCGCGAAAGACCGCTCCAGGCTTTGCGTCTTGCGGCGGCCCGAGTTGGACCGCGCCCGCGTCGGCCTTCGCGTCGGCCGGCAAATCCGGCGTCCCGGATCCGGATTTCAGGAAAAACGGTTCCGTCAGCGTCGACTTCACAACAGGCGTCTGCTGGTTGCTGGTTGCGCGCGCAACGCCAAGCCGGGTGTGGTTGAAGACATCGTCGGCGCGGGCGTCGGGCGAGCGTAGTTCCTTCAAAAGCTCGCCGATGAACATGTTGCTGTCGCCGTCGACGACCTTGCCCGGCTCTGCGGATGACAGAAGCAGGGTCTGCGGCGGCGGATCGATCGCGCCAAGGCCTCCCGACAGACTGCGGAAACGGCGTTCGAAGGGATTTCGCCGGGAGGCGTCGAGAATCATGATCTTGACCTTGGCGCCGGCCTTATCCATCGCGGCTAAAATCGCGTCGACGCTGATCCCCTGGTCGCGAACGTCGGCCTCCGTCCAGATGTTGGCGTCGATGGGGATGAGATAGGTCGTCCCTTTCGCCTCGACGCCGTAGCCGGAAAAGAAGAAAAGCGCCGCTGAGCCGGGCTTGATCGTTCCCGTGAAGGCGTTGATTGCGCCGCGCATGGCGTTCTGGCGCAGGTTTGCGGCGATGCCGACGTTAAATCCGATGCGCGTCAGTTCACGCGCGAGACTCTGCGCGGAGCTGAGAGCGGGGGCGGAGGGCAGGCCGCCGGACGCATAGGCGGCGTTGTCGATGACAAGCGCCGATCCGGGCGGCGGCGGCGCGTCGGTCAATTCCTCCGTTGCCTGAGCCAATCCGGGCTGCGCCTCGAGCGCGAGACTGATGACGAGGCTGAGGAGGACCATGAGACAGGCGCGCATGAGACCCGCGGGGGCGTGGCAGGACAATTCTCCGCGCCGGAACGCGGGAGACGCATGAGCGATTTGGGGCGCCCAGGCGTCCTCGATGCGAGGCTAGCACGCGTCGCCGGAAAGTCTATGCTCGGCGCCGTCTCGCCCTGGCTCCGATGCGCGGCGAAGCGCGCGCTTGTTGCGACGCGCTCGCCTCGCGACTGCTTTACTTCCCATTGGAAGGCGATAGGCTTCGTCCGAATGGGCATTGGAGCCGCGCTTGGAGCCCGCCGCTTGGGGATCAAGGCGGGGCGGGCCCAGGCTGAAGCTCCGACGGGTTGTTTTGGCCGGCTGCAAGGATTGAGTGATGAATTGCGATCCGCGCGGCCGGAAACTTGAACAGGCCCATCGGCGTTCGCCGTCCAGGATCTGTTTTGCGGGGGCGTCGTCCGGCGTCCTTATCTTTGCCCGCTTGTCCTGACCAACTTGTTTCAGGAATGAATCAGCCATCGGCGATTGAAAGCGAGAGGTCGATCCCTTTGACAGAGAGCGCAATCTTGTCTTCCGTCGAAAGTGGGCCAAAGCGCCGCATTCTCTGCGTTTTTCCCCGCTACGTCCCCTCATTCGGCACCTTTGAATACGCCTATCCGCTGACCCCCGGCGTCAGGGCCTTCATGCCGCCGCAGGGGCTTCTGCTTATCGCGGCGGTTTTGCCCAAACATTGGGACGTGCGCTTCATCGATGAAAATATGGACGCGGCGAGCGCTCACGATTTTGCCTGGGCCGACGCCGTTTTTGTCAGCGGCATGCACATTCAGCGCCGCCAGATGGAGGATATAAGGGCGAGGGCCCATGCTCTCGGCAGGCCCGTCGCTCTCGGCGGCCCGTCGGTTTCCGCGTGCCCCGAAGAATATCCGCGATTCGATTATCTTCATGTGGGCGAATTGGGCGATGCGACCGGCGCGCTGATCGCCATTCTGTCGCGCGACGTAGCGCGGCCGCCGAAGCAGATCGTCCTGACGACAAAAGAGCGCCTCCCTCTCGCCGAGTTTCCGGCGCCCGCCTATGAACTCGCCAAAATAGACCGCTATTTCCTCGGCAGCATCCAGTTTTCGAGCGGCTGCCCCTACACCTGCGAGTTTTGCGACATTCCCGGCCTTTACGGGCGCGTGCCGCGGCTCAAGACCCCGGCGCAGGTTGTCGGCGAACTAGACAAGCTGCTCGCTTGCGGCGTTAACGGCTCGATCTATTTCGTCGACGACAATCTCGTCGGCAACCGGCGCGCGCTGCAGGATCTGCTGCCTCACCTTGTCGAATGGCAAAAGCGCAACGGCTATGCGGTCAGCTTCGCCTGCGAGGCGACGCTCAATATCGCGCGCTCGCCGGAGATCCTGAGGCTGATGCGCGAGGCGGCGTTCGACACGATTTTTTGCGGCATCGAGACGCCGGAACCCGCGGCTTTGAAAGCCATCCAGAAATCGCACAATGTCGCGGCGCCGATCCTCGATTCGGTGCGCGCGATCAATGATCATGGAATGGAGGTGGTGACCGGCATCATTTTAGGGCTCGACACGGATACGCCGGAGACGGGCGAACGGATCGTCGATTTCCTCGCGCAGTCACATATTCCGCTGGCGACGATCAATCTGCTGCAAGCCCTGCCCCGCACGCCCTTGTGGGACCGCCTGCGGAGCGAGGGGCGCCTTCGCGAAAACGACGCGGAGCTCGAATCGAACGTCGAATTCAAACTGCCCTATGACGACGTGCTCGCGATGTGGCGCCGCTGTATGGAGAAGGCCTACGATCCCAAAGCTCTTTTCGCCCGCTATGAATATCAGATGCGCGCAACGCGGCCTAACCGGCTGAAACGTCCCAAAAGCCGCCAGCGCCTGTCGCCGCGCAACATTCGCATGGCTTTCGTCATTTTGGCGAAGCTCTCCTGGAAAGTCGGCGTTCGCGGAAGCTACAGGCGGGCGTTCTGGTCTTTCATGCTGCGCCGGCTGATGCGCGGACAGATCGAGCCCGTCTTGAGCGTCGGCCTCGTCGCCCATCACCTCATCATGTTTGCGCGGGACGCGTGCTCGGGAAAAAGCAACGCATCGCATTATTCAGCGAAGACCCGGCCGCTTGAGGTCAACGCGCCGCTCGCCCAGCAGAGCCCGGCCCAATAGAGTCCGATTCTGTGGCCCTAGCGCAACATGTTTCAAGATTTAGCTCTTTGAATAAACCTGGCCGCAATGGCGCGGCTGAACAAGTGAGGGCGTGAACTGCGCCTAGCGCGTTGCAATTAAAGCCCCATGCGTCATGCGTTGCACTGGGTTCAACTGCCGTGTGATATTTTCCCACGACAAGGGCGATTTGTTGCTGATTGCACGCAATTCAACCTGTGAGGTAACTATCATGTGTTGAGGGATTTGGGGCCAAGTCCATGCGCGATTTACTTTTCCGCCGCAACGCGGCTATCGAGCCGCGGCCAGCAACAGCGGGCGGGGGACGGCGGCGCATCGCGATGGTCTTGCGCATAGGCTTGATCGCCGGGGGCCCCGCGATCGGTTTAGCCAGCGGCGCCAAAGCCCAGACCATGACATTCGAGGGTCTCCAGGACGGGGAACTCGTCAACGCCTATTATAACGGCGGCTCCGGCAGTCTCGGATCGCAAGGCGGACAGGCCAAGAATTATGGCGTCGCCTGGGTCGGCGCTCTCGCGGGTTTCGCCCCCAATGGGACTTTCAACAACGTCGCGAACGAGCCTACTTCTCCGACGGTTATGGGATTTTTGTCCGGCCCCGCGCCAGTGATGAATGTGGCGAACGGATTTACAAAGGGATTTTCCTTCGCATACGCCGCGCCTTTCTTCACGGGAACGATCACCGTCTGGTCCGGCCTCAACGGCACGGGCACGGAGCTCGCGACGCTCACTTTGCCGACCAACGGCAGCAATCCGAATTTCAGTGAAAGCTATTCAAATTGGACGCCAATCGGCGTCGGCTTTTCTGGAATCGCGGAATCAGTCACCTTCGGGGGCACGGCGAACTTCATTGTGTTCGACGATGTCACGATCAATTCGATCAACCCCGGCGGCAGCACGATCAATACCACGCAGCCGTTTTTCCTCGCCAGCGCCCTTGGCGCCACCGTTTCGCCCGTATTTCAGGGCGGCACGCTGCGGATGGATCAGATCAACGGAGTCTACGCCCAGAACTTCACGCTCAACAATTCCGCCACCAACACAATTGACGAGGCCGGCAACGTTTCCACGTTCACCGGCGTTTTTTCGGACGCCGCGCCAGGAACGCCAGGCAATCTCATCATCGCCAACAGCGGCGCCGGCGGCTCCGCGACCTTCACCGGCGTCAACACCTATACGGGAACGACAACGATCAACGCCGGCGCGACCTTGATCATTGGTCCTGGCGGCTCAATCGACAATCTGAGCACGATCACAAACTCAGGCGTGCTCAATGTCGCCGCCGGAGGCGCAATCACCGTCGCGGGCATCACCAACAACACGACCGGCGTCATCACCAACTTCGGCGCCATCACCGACGCCCTGGACAATTCCGGCGTCGTCATCAACGCCGCGGCCTATAATGCCGATGTCAATAATTTCGCGACGGGCGCCATCGTCAATAGCGGCGTCTGGACCGGCGATCTCCTGTCCAACACAGGCTCCATCATCAACAGCGGAACCTGGAACTCCGCGAGCTTCAACAACAATGCCGGCGGCGTAGTGAATACGGCGGGCGTTTTGACGGCGACGGCCGCCCTCGCCAACGCCGGCCTCTTCAACGCGCAAGGCTCCTTGACGACGCCGCTCGTCAACAATACCGGCGTCTTTAACGTCACAGGGCCGCTCGCCGGATCCATAGGAACATTCAACAACGCCGGCACGCTGAGCCTCGTCAACGGTTCGACGACCGACACATTCGCCGCGACGACCTACAATGGACAGGGCGGCCGATTCGCCATCGACGTCAATCCGACTTCGACAGCCGCGACACAGCGCGCCGACCTCCTGAAAGTGACCAACCTCAGCGGCTCGACATCGCTTTTCATCAACGCAGTCGGCGGTTCGGGACTCATCCGCACGCCGATACCCGTCATCGCCGCGACGACTGTCGCGCCGGGAACCTCAGTCTCAGTCGGCAACAACCCGGGGATCATCAATTACAGCCTGCAGCAGGCCGGCGGAACTTACAATCTGATTTCGACGGTCAATACGAGCGTCGCCTCGGCGACGCCAACCGGCATCAACGCGGTCGTCAGCGCGCTCAACACCGGATTTTTCCAGAACGCCAGCGCCTTCATCTCAGAGCCGCCAGACCCCAGCAGGAACCAGTGGAACGGCGGTCCCTGGATCCGCGTCGCCGACGGACAAAACGATGTGAGTTCGCTGACCTCGGCGCAAAATCCGACAGGAACCGCGTCGGCGCCCGCGAAGGTTCGCGCGAACTTCAACGGCTTCCAGACCGGGGTCGATCTCGGCGTCGCAAATGTCGAAGGATCGGGCTGGAACACCCATCTCGGCGTCACCGCCGGTCAGGTCAATCTTCGCACCAATGATCTAGTGACGACCAACATCTCGAGCCAGGTGCAGGTGCCGTTCATCGGCATCTATGGCGCGGTGACGGGTCATAACTTCTTCGCCGACTTTCAGGTCCGCGAGGATTTCTATGAAATGAATCTCTATAATCCGGGGGCGTTTCTGACTGGATCCAATCTCGCGGGGACGGCGCTCGCCGTCAACGCCTCGGCTGGCTATCGGTTTGATCTGCCCTCCTCGTGGTTCGTCGAGCCGTCGGTCGCATTCATGTATTCGGATCTGCATCTCGACAGCCTGCGGGTCGGGCTCGATTCGAGCGGAATGTCATCGGCCTATCTTAATTTCAATCCCTTCCTCAGCGACCTTGGGCGCGCCGGCGTTCGCGTGGGCACCACTTATATCTCCGATGCTCTCCAACTGGCGCTGCAGCCTTTCGTGACGGGCAGCGTCTGGCGCGAATTCGCCGGCGACACGCATACGACGTTCGTGACGCAGGGAGCCTCGGTGCCGCTGAGCGTCACCCGCATAGGGACCTTTGGGCAGGTCGGCGTCGGCGTCTCCGCGCAGGTGTTGAAGACGGGAGTTCTTGGCTTTTTGCGCGGCGATTACCGTTTTGGCGACTCCATCAGCGGCTATGCCCTGGTCGCCGGATTGCGCTATCAGTTCTGAAGCCTGGCCCTTCAAGGGCGCGGTTGTCGGTCTGAATGACGCGGTCGATCTCGGGGAGGCCTCAGGAGCCGGACCCTTCTTCGCGCGCTTTGCGCAGCTTCGCCCAATAGGCGAGGCGCTCGCGCAGGTCCCGCTCAAAGCCCCGGGCGGCCGGCGCGTAGAGCTTTTGCCGTCCCAGCGCCTCGGGCCAATAGTTCTGGCCGGAAAACGCGTCGGGCTCGTCGTGATCATAAGCATAACCTGAGCCGTATCCCTCGCGCTTCATGAGCTTCGTCGGCGCGTTAAGGATCACTTTCGGCGGCATCAGCGAGCCGTGCTCTTTGGCGAGGCGCATCGCGCTTTTATAGGCGACATAGGCCGCATTCGACTTTGGCGCCGTAGCCACATAGATCACCGCCTGCGCGATGGCGAGTTCGCCTTCGGGCGAGCCCAGAAAATCATACGCCTCCTTGGCCGCGTTGGCGACGACCAGCGCCTGGGGGTCGGCAAGACCAATGTCCTCCACCGCCATCCGCACCACGCGCCTTGCAATGAAAAGAGGATCTTCGCCGGCGTCGAACATGCGCGCGAGATAATAAAGCGCAGCGTCGGGATCCGAGCCGCGGACTGTCTTATGCAGCGCGCTGATGAGGTTGTAATGGCCCTCCTGCGCCTTGTCGTAGATGGGCGCGCGGCGCTGCACGATTTCGGCCAATGCGGCGGCGTCGAATATCTCGTCCGGCGCCGCCGCGCGCCAGACTTCTTCGGCGAGCGTCAAAGCCGCCCGGCCATCGCCGTCGGCCATCCGGATCAGAGCCGCGCGCGCCGACTCGTCGAGCGGCAAAGGCCGCCCTTCGAGCAGTTCCGCGCGCGCCAGCATCTTTGCGATCGCCTCGTCGTCGAGAGCGCGAAATGTCAGCACGCTCGCGCGCGACAGCAGCGCCGCATTCAGCTCAAAACTCGGGTTTTCGGTGGTCGCTCCGATGAGAATGACCGACCCGTCCTCCATGACGGGCAAAAAGCTGTCCTGTTGAGCCCGGTTGAACCGATGCACTTCATCAACGAAAAGCAGGGTGCCCTGCCCCGCCGCCCGCCGGCCACGCGCCTCGTCGAATAGCTTTTTCAGTTCGGCGACCCCCGAAAAAATAGCCGAAATCTGCACGAAAGTGAATGTCGTCTCATGCGCGAGAAGCCGCGCGACCGTCGTCTTGCCGGTGCCGGGCGGCCCCCAAAAGATCAGGCTGCCGAGCGAGCCCGAAGCGATGCGGCGCGTCAGCGCGCCTTCGGGACCGACGAGGTGATCCTGCCCTACGACTTCCGCGAGGCTTTTTGGGCGCAGGCGATCCGCGAGCGGCTGCGGCGCCTGATTTTCAAGACCTGCTGCGGCGAAGAGATCGCTCATATATGATCCAGGGCGCCGAGTTCACGCTCGACGCCAAAACGGCGCAGACCTTTCAAATCGGATCATGCGCCAGAAAGAAAGCCCGTCATAGGATCACCGCCGGCCGAACCTCAGCCGCCGAGCATGGTGGTGACCACCTCGCCGCCCCGCCCGATAGTCAGTTTCCAGTACTCGTGCCTGCTGCTGACAGCGCGCTCGAGATCGCGCGTCGTCCGCACCTTGACATCGTTGACCGACAAAATGACGTCGCCCTTCTGAAAGTTCACTGCCGCGGCGGTCGACCCGTCTTCGATATCGCTGACGACGACGCCCTCGCTGACGCCATGCAAGGACATTTCCTCGATAACCGCAGGCGACAGATTGACGACCGTCGCCCCCGCGAAGGGCGAAGCCCCCTTCAGCTTGACCGGATCGCGCGCGGGGATTTCCGCGGCCGGCGCCAATGTCAGCTTCACGTTGAGCGGCTTGCCGTCGCGAATGAGCGCCAGCGAGGCCGTTCCGCCGAGCGGTTTCGTCGCGATCCGGTAGCCGAAGCTCTCAGGATCGTCGACGCTCTGCCCGTCGATGGCGGTGATGAGATCGCCGCCTTTCACGCCCGCCTTGTCGGCCGGGCCGTCGCTCGTCACTTCGTTCACGAGAGCGCCGGACGGCCGGTCGAGGCCAAGCGAATCGGCGATCTCCACGGAAACGGACTGGAGGCTCGCTCCGAGCCAGGGCCTCTGCACCGGCTTGCCGCTTTTCGCCGCGGCGACCACGATTTTCACCATATTCACGGGAATCGCGAAGCCGATGCCAACCGAACTTCCGGTTTGCGAAAAGATCGCCGAATTGATTCCGATCAGCCGCGCCTTCATGTCGATGAGGCCGCCGCCTGAGTTGCCGGGATTGATCGCGGCGTCCGTCTGGATGAAAAACGCCGAATCGGAGATGCCCCCTTGCGTGCGGGCCAGCGCGGAGACGATCCCTTGCGTCACGGTCTGGCCGACGCCGAACGGATCGCCGATCGCGAGCACGATGTCGCCGACCTCGAGGGCGTCGGAATCGCCAAGCTCCATGAAGGGGAAATCTCCCCCGCCCTTGATGCGCAACACCGCAAGGTCGCTGCGGTGATCGCGCAGCACGATGTCGGCGTCGAATTCGCGTTTGTCCGAGAGCGCGACTTTGACGTCCGTCATGCCGTCAATGACATGGTAATTGGTGACGACCAGCCCCGATCGGTCGACGAGCACGCCCGAGCCGAGCGAGCGCGTCGTGGAGCTGCCGGGGCGTCCGCTGCCAAAGAAACGCTCAAAAACGGGATCGTCGAACAGGGGATTCTTGGGGCGCTTCTCGGTGCGGGAGGCGTAGACGTTGACGACAGCCGGCTGCGCCTTCTTCACCACAGGCGCAAACGACAGGAGAATTTCGCCTGGCGTCGCGGGAACCTGCCGCGCGGGCTCCGCCGCCGCCAGGCCCGCGCAAAAAATCAAGGAAAGCGCCAATGCGGCGCAAAGCGCGGGACGCATGGCCGCGGGAGCCCGCCGGCGCGAAAAAAGTCCCGTCGTCATGGATCGCCCCATCGCCCGAGCATCCTGAATTGACATGGCCTCGTCCACAGCAGAGCTTATGCCTGAAGCCGACCCCTGCGCCAAAGGCATCGGAAAACGATCTTTTATCCTACCGCACCGCCTGCATGCGAAACGAGATCCGCTCGGCGCGAAGATGCGGCAGGGGGGAGCCACCCCAGAATTTTTTCTAGAAGCAGCGAGCAAAAAAACCCTGCTTCGCCGATTCCGCATTGGTTGCGTCTGCGCGGCGGCGCAAGCGCGCCGATCAGGCCGCCGCTTCTTCGTCCTGTCCGCCCTGCGCCGGGCCGGAATCCTGACCCTTTGCGGAAACGTCGCGATCAACGAATTCAATCACGGCGAGCGCCGCATTGTCGCCATAGCGGAAGCCGGCCTTGAGGACGCGCGTATAGCCGCCATGCCGGTCCTTGTAGCGCGGTCCGAGGACCGAGAACAATTTGCCGACGAGCGCCACATCCTTGATCTGCGCGATCGCCTGACGGCGCGCGTGCAAGTCGCCCCGTTTGCCGAGCGTCACCAGCTTTTCCACGATCGGACGCAGATCCTTCGCCTTCGGCAAGGTCGTGACGATCTGCTCATGCTTGATCAGCGCCTGGGCCATATTGGCGAACATAGCCTTACGATGTTCATGCGTGCGGCCGAAGCGCCGATGAGCGTTGCCGTGATACATTGGCTTTCTCCATCATTTTTGCGGCCGCCGTGCCAAGGTACGGCCGCTCCTTATTGTCTCCCTTTTTGGGAGCGTTAGATCTGATCAATAATGTTCTTCAAAGCGCTTGGCGAGTTCGTCGATATTGTCCGGCGGCCAGCCGGTGACTTCCATGCCAAGATGCAGGCCCATCTGAGCGAGAACCTCTTTGATTTCGTTCAAAGACTTGCGGCCGAAGTTCGGCGTGCGAAGCATTTCGCCTTCGCTCTTTTGAATGAGATCGCCAATATAGACGATATTGTCGTTCTTCAGGCAGTTGGCCGAGCGCACCGACAATTCGAGTTCGTCGACCTTCTTGAGCAGAGCCGGGTTAAAGGCGAGTTCCGGAATCGACGGCGTAAGCTCGACGCGGCGCGGCTCCTCGAAGTTGACGAAGACATTCAGCTGATCCTGCAGAATGCGCGCGGCGAAAGCGACCGCGTCCTCGGGCGTCAGGGCGCCATTGGTTTCGACCTGCAGCGTCAGCTTGTCGAGGTCAAGGTTCTGACCTTCGCGGGTGTTTTCGACGCGATAGCTGACCTTTTTCACCGGCGAATAGAGGCTGTCGATCGGAATGAGGCCGATCGGGGCGTCTTCGGCGCGGTTGCGGTCCGCGGCGACATAGCCTTTGCCGGTGTTGACCGTGAATTCCATGCGGATCTCGGCGCCCTCATCGAGCGTGCAGATGACAAGGCCGGGATTGAGGATGGAAATGTCGCCCGTGGTCTGGATGTCTCCGGCGGTGACTTTGCCGGGGCCCTGCTTTTTCAGGACGATGCGCTTCGGGCCTTCGCCCGGCATTTTGATCGCAATGTCCTTGATGTTGAGGACGATGTCGGTCACGTCCTCGCGCACGCCGGGGATCGACGAGAATTCGTGCAGGACGCCGTCGATATGCACGGAGGTGATCGCGGCGCCCTGGAGCGACGACAACAGAATCCGGCGCAGCGAATTGCCGAGGGTGAGGCCAAAGCCAAGCTCAAGCGGTCCCGCGACGATGGTCGCAAAACGCTTCGGATCATCGCCTGAGATGACTTCGAGTTTGTTCGGTTTGGTGAGCTCTTGCCAGTTTCTTTGGATCACGAAAGAGCCTTTCTGACGGTGCGGCGCCCGCCTGGCGCCCGGACAAAGTGCCGAAAAATGCGGCGGACGCCTGATCGCCCGCTTTTCGGCTTCGAGAAATGCGCCTGACCGCGTCGCGGCGCATGTCTCTGATCTTGTTTCGCAGAGCGCGAACCGCTAAGGGGCTCGCTTTTTGCGTGACCTCGGCCTTAGACGCGGCGCCGCTTGCGCGGCCGGCAGCCATTATGGGGGATCGGCGTGACGTCGCGAATAGAGGTGACAGTGAAACCAGCCGCCTGCAGCGCGCGCAGCGCGGATTCACGACCAGAGCCGGGCCCCGACACTTCCACCTCAAGCGTGCGCATGCCGTGCTCGGCGGCTTTGCGGGCGCAGTCCTCGGCCGCCATCTGGGCGGCGTAGGGGGTCGATTTACGCGAGCCTTTGAAGCCCATGGTGCCGGCGGAGGACCAGGAGATGGTGTTGCCCTGCGCGTCCGTGATGGTGATCATCGTATTGTTGAACGTCGAGTTCACATGGGCGACGCCCGAGACGATGTTCTTGCGTTCGCGACGGCGAACGCGGGTAGCTTCCTTGGCCATATGCTATTTCCTTCAGGCGCGCCCGTAATGCCAGGCGCTCGGGATTGATCTCTTTTGTAAATGAATGACGTCTACTTCTTCTTGCCTGCGATCGGCTTGGCTTTGCCTTTACGGGTGCGCGCATTGGTATGAGTGCGCTGCCCGCGCACGGGCAATTGCCGGCGGTGACGCAGGCCGCGGTAGCAGCCAAGGTCCATCAGGCGCTTGATGTTGATCGCAACTTCGCGGCGCAGATCGCCTTCGACGAGATAATCGCGGTCGATCGTCTCGCGAATCTGCAAAACTTCGGCGTCGGTCAGTTCGGCGACGCGCCGCTCCGCCGGGATATTTACCTTGGCGCAAAGCGCCTCAGCCTTTTTGGGGCCGATTCCGTGAATATATTGGAGAGCAATGACGACCCGCTTATTGGTCGGAATATTAACGCCTGCGATACGTGCCAAGACCCATGCTCCATGTCGGCCGCGCTCGTAAATGCCGCGCGGCAAGTTTCCTCGCGTCCGGTGGAGGCCGGCCCATGCGAGGCGCCTGACAAATAAAATTATGGGGCGCGCGTGACGCCCCCGAAACTTTCGTTTCAGGCTGGAAGCGGCGTGCATAGCCGATGCCGGGAGCCGCGTCAACTATTAAAAGCTCGCCTATCAAAATCCATGGCCTTGGGTCCGCCCGCGGCGGAGCGGGGGAGGCAGCGGAGGTTATATGAGGAAAACTTCGCCGCCGGTCCAGGAAGCGAGAATAGAAAGCGAAACGGCCTGTTGCATTCCCCAATCGTTTGCGCCATATAGCGCAAACCGTCGGCGTCGCAGCCTGCGGATGGATGCGGGTGTAGCTCAGGGGTAGAGCACAACCTTGCCAAGGTTGGGGTCGAGGGTTCGAATCCCTTCGCCCGCTCCAAAAACTCTTAGAGATTTCAAGCTGATAAAAGGCGTCCCTCGGGACGCCTTTTGCTTACCTGGGCTTCGCCGTTCGCGGGGTAAGCGAGCGAAGGCGGATTTCCGCGGCAGATCCTCGCTTTTGCGGCAATTCGCTCACCAGGGACCTTCGCGAGAGCGGATCCGTCAATCTACCCAAATCGAAGGTTTGTTAAGCGCCAGGGCGGGAACTGTGGATCAAAAAGGAGGGGCGACGCATCGCGGGCCCCTTATGTGCAGACTGGATTAGGCGGCGCGCCCGGAGGCATGGCGACGTGCTTGCGCGATGGTGAGCCAAATGGCCGAAATGAGGAAGTATAAGGCGCCGAACGCCGCATACGGCGCGATATCGGTGATGCCTACGGTTGCGCTCCCCGTCGCCTGTTTGATGAAGTAGGCGCCGACGAGCGCCGACTGCGCCCCAGCGAGGATCATCGCCCACTGCGCACCGATCTTCCAACGGCGCACACCGGTGATGAGTTGGAACAGACCAGCCAATATGGCCCACGTCCCGAACACCGCCATCACCACATGCAAGTCTCGCGTAAGGGCGCCAGCGACCGCGATCGTGGCGAAGGCGCTGATCGCGACATTGATCGTCTGGCTGCTATTCGGCTTCAGGCCGCCGCTGCGCTGGGCGTCGACGAAATTGGCGAGCGCGTCCCAAGCCGGATAAGCGACGAGGAGCGCCGCCGCAACCAACGGCGAGCTCTTGCCGACGGCGAAGGCCGCAGCGAACCAGACGACCGCGACCGCGGCGC
Source organism: Methylocella tundrae (assembly GCF_038024855.1). Classification (NCBI taxonomy): domain Bacteria; kingdom Pseudomonadati; phylum Pseudomonadota; class Alphaproteobacteria; order Hyphomicrobiales; family Beijerinckiaceae; genus Methylocella; species Methylocella tundrae. Next base: position 2,850,386 of record NZ_CP139089.1, on the reverse strand, counting down.
GGATGAAATAATAGGATTTCAGCCAGCGTGACGCTGCGTCGCGATCCGGCTGCGGGAAGGTTTGACTGTTCATTGCAAGGATCCTGTTTCTGCTGGAGGGCGCGAGATGGCGCCGGACGACGGGCGGCTTCGGCCTCCCGTCGTCCGGCCCGGGATCACTGTCCTTTGGCGGCCCGTTCGATGAGCGCGGCGACCTCTTTGGGGTGCGACACGGGAGACGCATGGCTCGACTCCAGCGTGACGGTCGTGGCGTTCATGCGTTTGGCGAAGAAGGCCTCGGCCTGCGGCGGAAGCATCAGATCGTTGGCTGAAATCGCGTAATAGGTCGGCTTGAGATGCCAGGCCGCCACGGTCGCCGGGGCGCCGAAGGCGGCGCCGCTGATTGGCTTCTGCTTCAGAGCCAGGGCCTCGCCTTCCGCGGCCGGCGCGTCGCCGACGAAGACATGCGCGTAGGCGGCCGGATCGATCGACAGGAAGCCCTTGGAGTCCGGCCGGACGGCCTTCAGGCCCTCGGCCGGCGGGCCGTTGGCCGTGAGCGCCTGAAGGGTTTCACCCTTGTCCGGCGCGAAGGCCGCGACATAGACCAGCGCCTTGACCTTGGGGCTGTCGCCGGCTTCGCCGATCACAACGCCGCCCCAGGAGTGGCCGACGAGGACGGTCGCGCCCTTCTGGGCGTCCAACACCTCGCGGGTCGCGGCGACGTCGGCCTCGAGCGAGGTCAGCGGAATGTCGACTTCGGTAACCTTGAAGCCCTTCTTGCGCAGCAGGTGGGCCACCTTGTCCCAGCTGGACTTGTCGGTGAAGGCGCCGGGCGCAAGCACCACATTTTTGGCGGTTGCGGCGGAGGCGGCGATGGGAGCTCCCATCGCGAAAACGGCGGCGAGAGCGGCGCCGACAGTGAGCATTTTCATTGGATTGTCCTTTCGACAGGGCGATCAAGCCGGTAGATCAGAACATTTCCGATCAAAGCAACTTGACGCGGGAAAACAATTACGGTTTGCTTAGAAAAGTGCATATTTCCATGTAGTTAAGCACTCTGCACGGCGCATTGATAGATTCAATGGGGTGGTCATGGCCATGACTGAACTACCGGAAAATTTGACCATTCGTCCGGAAGTGGAAGTCGACAGTCCCGCATCGACCGATCTGCTGTCGCGCGTGCTGGCGCAAATCCACCTCACGGGAGACCACGTCTATTCCCGCGCCCTCACGCCGGAGGGCCGCTTGGATTTGGAAGCCGAGGCCGCGCACGTCTGCATCGTGACCCAGGGGGCCCTGCGCATCGAGGGCGAGGAGAGCGGGCCCATGGTCATGGATACGGGCGATCTTGTGATGTTGCCGCGTGGCGCGGGCGACCTGCGACTGACGGCCTCGGGCGCCCCCGCGACCATGGTCCTTTGCCGCTTCCGGTTCGATCCGGACAGCCTCCGCGGGATGGTGTCCGCCCTGCCTGGATGCATCCACATCCGACAGGCGGAGGGCGCGGGCTGGCTGGAGGGGATCGTGCATTTCCTGATGCTCGAGGCCGGCGATATTCAGCCTGGCGCCGCCTTGATGGTCTCCCGACTGATCGACTTGGTGGTCATCCGCACATTGCGCAGTTGGGTCCATCAAGGGCCCGCATCCGGATGGTTAGGAGGACTTGCCGATGTGCGCATCGCAAATGCTCTGAAGGCCATTCATGAGCGGCCCATGCAGCGGTGGAGCATCGAGACCCTCGCGGCTATTGCAGGAATGTCCCGCTCCAGCTTTTGTGAGCGCTTCACCGCCTTGGTAGGCCGTGCGCCGCTGCGCTACCATAATGAGTGGCGCTTGGCGCTAGCACGGGACCTGCTGAGCAAGCGCGACGCGCGGGTCGGCGAAATCGGGTTTAGCATCGGCTACGAGTCGGAGGCCGCATTCAGCCGCGCTTATAAAGCGCTTTTCGGCCACTCACCGCGCGTCGATTATAGACTGAGCATTCGAGGTTGACGGCCGAGGCCGTTCGCACGCGCTTGGCCATCCGAAAGGGGCCGGGAGCCGTCCGTCAGTTTCCTGGCGACGGACGGATCGAAGCAGAGGCGGGCGCTTGAACAGACGGCTCCTTCCGACCCAGCAACGAACCTTGGCGCTTCATCTCAAAGCAGACCTACTGGCGGCAGGCCAAAGCTCGAGCGCCGCGCCAGCCTCGCGAAGGGGAATTGCCCATTCTCACGACCGAACGAACTCCACATACATTCTGCGCCACGGCGAAGCGTCGATCAGGCGCCAGCGGTGACCCGATCCCGTGGTGTCGTCAGCGAGGAGCACGTCTCCCGGAGCGAGGATGAAAGTCTCCCCGTCGCGCGTCGTGAACTCGAGCATCCCTAAAAGGGTGACCACATATTGCTCACAGGGCGCGACATGCCAATCGAGCGCCGATCCCGGCGGACTTTCCTCGATGTGGACCAGACGGACCGGGCGCTTCTCCCCGACAGGCCATTCCAATTCCTCGACATGGGACTGGCCATCCGTACCGCTATAGAGGCGGACGCAGCGGCTCATGGCTCGATCCATTCCTTGACGAGCTTCGCGAGCGCGCCCTCGGCGGCCAATTGCGCCTGCATGTGGTTCAGGGAATCGCGCAGTTGGCCGTTGCCCCGGCGCACGGACAAGGCCAACTGCTCTTTCGTGATCCCCTCCTGCACGATGCGGAGGGTGGGTCGGGTCCGGATCAGCCAGCGCGTGACAGGCGCCAGCTTCATGGCCGCCGCGATCCGGCCGACCTCGACATCGTCGAGCATCTCCTCGATGCCGTGATATGGGTAGATCCGAACCTCGGCCACGCGGCCCTCTGACTTGAGACGCTCGGCGACGGGCTCAGAGGTGTTGCCCTTCTGGACCCCGATAATCCGCCCTGCGAGGTCGCCCGTTGACCGGACGCCCGGATCACGCGTCACGCACGCGACGAGGCTTTGGCCCGACACGACATAGGGATCGCAGAAGTCGGCCCGCTCCTGCCGTTCCGGTGTGACGGTCGCCCCCGAGGCGACGCAATCCCAGGACCCGTCAGCTAGGCCTTGAAAGATATCGTTGAAGTCAGCGCCGGTGAACGGGACACGCTCCAGCGTCAGCCCCAACCGGGTGCAAATCGCGCCCGTGAGGGCGATGTCAAAGCCCGTGGGCTGGCCATCCTGCAGAAACTCGAATGGCGGGTCTGGAAAGGCCGACGCGATACGAAGGAGGCCGGGAGAGATCGTGCTACTCATTGGCATGCTCGCAATTCACTGGTCGACTGCTGTACCACGACCGCACCGCCAGGGCGATCCGTTCGCGCCGCCGCGGGCCACGCCTCTTGGGAACGCTTCAACTCGTTCATGGGCGCGGCGCGCGTCCCGGGATCAAACCATCCGTCACACCGCCGCCACCGCGGCCGATGATGCTGGATCGAGCACGAAACATCCTTTTTTTGCCCGGTTTTGAAGATGTACGCTTGTTGCTGCAGCGATCGACCCGACCAGGCATCTGGAAAAAATGTTGGCTGAACTGGCAAGAGCGGATGACGCTCTGAAGGAACACTGAGCGATGCTGACGCGCCGTGCAGTTATTACCCTGCTCGAAGTCACCCCGTATTATGGTAATGGCGTCGTTGGCCGACGCACCTCGCCCAGGCACACCCAGTCGCCACACCTTCCAGGCAATCTCGATGCTCGACGAACATTCCACTCTCCGCCAGCGCTTCTCCACCATCCTCCTCACCGCTGGGGTCGGCATGGGGGCCCTCCTTTGCTACCTGATTGCCGTCCCCTTCCTCCCCGCCATCGTCTGGTCTTTCGCCCTCGCGATCCTCTTCGCTCCGCTCGACACCCGGATCCGCAAGGCGGTGCGAGCCCGCGGGCTCGCCGCCGCCGCCACTCTCGCCATCGTCGCCGGCGTCATTGTGGCGCCCGCTATCACCGCCATCGGCTTCCTGCTGAACGAAGCCGTCGGCAGCGCCCCCCGACTCAACGCCGTATTTGACGCCCGTAACTGGACCCGCGCCATCGACAACTATCCTCACCTCGCCCCGGCCATCCACTCCGCCATCGAGCGCCTCAACATCCCCGACCTCATCCAGGCCGCCACCGCTTGGCTCGCCGGCTGGAGCGGCTACTTCGTCCGGGGCTCCATCGCGGGCCTGGTCAACCTGCTGCTCGCCTTCTATTTCCTTTTCTATTTTTTGCGGGACCGCGAGATGGCGATCGCCACCACCCGTCGCGCCCTGCCACTCTCTGAGGCCGAATTCACCCGGTTGACCGCTCGGATCGCCAACACCATCTTCGCCTCTGTCTACGGCACGGTCGCGGTCGCCGTTCTGCAGGGCAGTCTGGGCGGCGCGATGTTCTGGTGGCTCGATCTGCCCGCGCCGGTGTTCTGGGGCGTGATGATGGGTCTGCTCGGTATAGTGCCTTTCCTCGGGGCATTCGTGATCTGGGCTCCCGCCGCGGCGGCCCTCGCCCTGACCGGCGAACTGCAATCCGCCATCATTCTCACGGTCTGGGGAACCATCGTCGTCGGTCTGGTCGACAACGTGGTCTACCCAATCCTCGTCGGCAGACGACTGATGCTTCACACGGCGCCATCCTTCGTCGCCGTCGCCGGCGGCTTGCTCTTGTTCGGCGCCTCGGGGGTTGTGCTGGGACCGATCGTCGTCGCAGGGACCCAGACCTTGCTTGAGATCTGGCGGGAACGAACCATGGAGTCCGCCTGACCCGGCCCGCCGCGCACCGAATAGATGTCATGGCGGTCAGCGGAGCAGATTAGCGCGTCGTACGTCGGTCGGTAGGCTTGGAAAATACCTCGTGGATCGACTCTAACACTTGAGTGCCCACGCCGTGCCTCGCACGCTTGCATGAACAAGCATTACGCGCCAACAATCGAACCGGGAACCCGCAGCAGCCGCTTGGAGAGATCGGGCGCAAACGCCTGGCGATGGGCATTCCTCTTGTCGGCGAGGGAGGTGGAAGTGACGGCGCGTTTGCTATCAGTGAACGTCGGTGTGCCGCGCGATATCGACTGGCGCGGAAGGACTGTTCACACCGCCGTCTGGAAGACGCCCGTTCAAGGGCGACGCATGGCGCGTCGTCTCAACATCGACGGCGACGGGCAGGGAGACCTCGCCGGACACGGAGGCGAGCACCGCGCCGTCTTCGTCTATCAGATCGACTCCTACCGCTACTGGCAGAGCCAGCTCGGTCGAGACGATTTTGCCTATGGGCAGTTCGGCGAGAATTTTACCGTTGACGGCCTGTCCGACGACGAGGTTTGCATCGGCGATCAATATCGGATCGGCGGTGCGTTGTTGGAGGTGACGCAGCCGCGCGTCACCTGTTACCGTGTGGGCATGCGGATGAGTGAGCCACAGATGGCCGCACTGCTGGTGGCGCAAGGCAGACCGGGGTTCTACCTTCGTGTTCTGCAGGAAGGCGAGGTGGCGGCCGGCGACGAGATCGTGCAGGTGGCCGAGGGTCCCGAACGCATGACCATCTTCAAGATCAACGCTCTGCTGTACATGCCCGGTCACAGTCGCGGCCAGTTGGAGCGCGCGCTTCGCATCCCGGCGCTGAGCGCCGGCTGGCGCGCCTCTTTCCAGGCCCTGCTCCAGCAGGACCAAAGCCGCGGCGCGACGACAGGAAACGCGGGGCTTGCTCCGTCGTCAGGACCTGTTCCGGCGTGGCTGGGATTCCGCCCGCTTCGGGTTTCGCGAAAGTTTCGCGAAAGCAGCAACGTAATCTCGCTGACTCTCGAGCCTGTTGACGGATCCTCCCTGACCAGAGCCTTGCCGGGCCAGTTTATCGTTCTGCGGCTGAAGGCTGCGCCCGATGCGCCCACGCTCTTGCGCAGCTACTCGCTGTCGGGCGAACCCAGCACCGAGCGCTATCGCGTAAGCGTAAAGCGTGAACCCCATGGAGGGGCCACCGCATACATCCACGATGAGTTGCAGGTTGGCGACGTACTTGACGTGAGCGCGCCCCGGGGAAGCTTCACGCTTCGCCCGGGCGACGGACCTGTCGTCTTCCTAAGCGCCGGCATTGGCGTCACCCCAGTGCTGGCAATGCTGCACGCTTTGGCGGCAGATGCGTCAACGAAGGAAATCTGGTGGCTGTACGGGACTCGCGAACGTCGTGAGCACCCCTTTGCCGTTGAGACGGACGCCCTCCTCGAAGCTTTGGTCCACAGTCGCCGGCACATTCGCTACAGTTCGCCTGCGGCCGAAGATCAGTTGGGAGTCGATTTCGACGCTTGCGGACACTTGGATATGGATGGGCTCCGAGAGACCGCGGCGCCGCGCGATGCTGAGTTTTACATCTGCGGGCCGCCCACCTTCATGCGTGATATGACCGCCGGCCTCGCCGGCTGGGGGGTTGCCGCCGGCAACATCCACACCGAGATTTTCGGCTCAGGTCCGTCCGTAACTCCCGGCATCGCCGCGGCGCCGCGCCCGCAGCCTCATCTGCCGCCCGGGGCTCCCGGCAATGGACCACGCGTCTCGTTTGCCCGGAGCGGCATTGAAGTTCGTTGGGAGTCGGGCTACCAGAGCCTGCTCGAGCTCGCCGAAGCGTGCGACGTGCCTGTGCGATGGTCGTGCCGGACGGGGGTTTGTCACACTTGTGACACCGGGCTTGTGGCGGGGGCCGTCACATATCGGCCCGACCCAATTGACTCGCCGGCTGGCGACAATGCGCTGATCTGCTGCTGCCAGCCGCAAGGCGACGTCGTTCTCGACCTTTGAAATTTTGCTGTGATGCGATCAGAGCTGCGCACGGCATTGTCAGGTTATTGGGTGGCGAGCGCGAAAAACCTGCATCTCTTAGCTCTCGAAGCGACAGCGACGGCGGCGCTCGGGGTCGGCATGCCATCGGCATGGGAGCGCCCGGACAACGCCGCGAGTTCGAGCCGAACTCTCAGCATCGACGACGGATGCGCCGATGGGGCCGCGCGAGCGCCGAAGCACGGTGCTGACGCCGGTCGAAGGAGCCATGATCGTCGCGTTCCGGCAGCGGACGCTGCTGCCGCTCGACGATGTCATGGGATGCCTGCGCAACAGCATCCGGAAGCTGACGCGATCAAGCGCCTGCGTCGCTGTCTCGAACGCCATGGCAGGTCCCTGCTGACAGCTTTAGCGATTTAAGGCGCTCATTTGCGGAGCCGCGTAGCGCGTCCCGGCGGCTTTGCCGGGAGGAGCGATGCGCGAGATGCGCTCAAGCTCCCCGGCGCTCAGGGAAACGTCGAGGGCGCCGACGTTCTCTTCAAGATATTTGCACCGCTTCGTGCCAGGGATCGGCACAATATCGTCGCCCTGCGCCAGCACCCAGGCGAGCGAAAGCTGAGCCGGCGAGCATCCCTTCTCGCGGGCGATCGCTTCAATCTCGTGGACAAGATCGAGATTTTTGGCGAAATTCTCGCCCTGGAAGCGCGGTGAATTGCGCCGGTAGTCGTCGGATGCGAGATCATCGACGCTCTTGATCTGACCGGTGAGAAATCCGCGTCCGAGCGGCGAATAGGCGACGAAGCCGACGCCAAGTTCGCGCACGGTCGCAAATATCTCGTCTTCGGGATCGCGGCTCCACAGCGAATATTCCGTCTGCAGCGCTGCGATGGGGTGAACCGCATGCGCCCGCCGGATTGTTTCGGGGGCGGCTTCCGACAGCCCGAGGTGTAGCACCTTGCCCTCGCGCACGAGGTCCGCCATCGCGCCAACCGTGTCCTCGATCGGCGTCTGCGGATCGACCCGATGCTGATAATAGAGGTCGATCACGTCGACGCGCAGACGCCGCAGGGACGCCTCGCAAGCCTTGCGCACATAGTCGGGCCGGCCATTCTGGCCGAGAAAGGCTCCGTCCACGCCGCGGACATTGCCGAATTTGGTGGCGAGAACGACACGCTCGCGCCGGTCCCGGATCGCCGCGCCGACCAGTTCTTCGTTTCGCCCAAGGCCATAGACGTCGGCGGTGTCGAGAAAGGTGACGCCAAGCTCAATGGCGCGATGGATCGTTGCGATCGACTCGGCTCGATCGCTTTCGCCGTAGAATTCCGACATTCCCATGCAGCCAAGACCCAGAGCGGAAACCTCCAGGCTGCCAAGATGGCGCTTGTTCATGTTCATTTCTCCTTCTTGCAAGCTTTTATTAGTCCAGGATGCGCGCCCGCGCTATTTGGCTCCGGACGCGGTTGCGCTCGCGTCCCGGCCGCTCTGACGCTCGATCTTGGAGTTCAGCTCCCCGCCGAGCAAAACGACGATGACGGACAGCCAAAGCCAGGTCATCAAGCCGACGGCCGCGCCGAGCGATCCGTATGTCGCGTTATATTTGCCGAAATTGGCGACGTACCACGAGAACAGGACCGATCCGCCAAGCCACAGGAAAGCTGCGAGCGCGCTTCCCCATGTGACCCATCTCCATCGCGGAGCGCGGCGGCTCGGCCCGAAGCGGTAAAGCACGGCCAATGCGAAGAGGGCGACGAGAAGCAGGAGCGGCCAGCGCAGAAGCGACAGGAGCGCGTCGCCGCTTCCGCCGAGCCCAATGTCGCCGAGGAGGAGGGGCGCAACCACCATAGCCCCGAGCGCCAGAAGAATGAATGCGATCGCCGCGAGGGTGAAGGCCAGCGAGAGAAGATTAAGCCCGATGAAGCCGCGCTTCTCCTTTTCTTCATAGACGACGTTCATGCCTTCGATCAGGCCTTTCATGCCGGAGTTTGCGGTCCACAGCGAAACAGCGAGGCTGATGAAAAACGCCGCGCCCAAAGCGTGATGGGCCTCGCCTGCGATGCGACCGATTTCGCTCCCGATGAGATCCAGCGCTCCGCTCGGCAGAAAGCTTGCGAGGCTGTCGAGGCGGCCGCCAACGTTGGCGGGATCTGCAAAAAGTCCATAAAGCGATACGAGCGCCGCCAGCGCCGGGAATAGAGAAAGCAGGGCGTAAAACGTGATTCCGGCGGCGACCAACAGGATGCGGTCTTCGCCGAGACCCTGCCAAGTCCGCCCCAGGATATGTTTCCATCCCTGCGCCGGTATTTCGGCGGGGCTATCGGCGGCCTGCCCCGCCAGCGCCTCGCGCGCATGCCGCCCCGGCCCGGTTAAAGCAAAGGTTTCAGCATTCGGCCGAAGGCGGGTCTCGCGGGCGGCGTCCGGCGCATGAGGCGACAGGCGAGATCTCATTGAAAGCAGCATGGAAACAAGCCCCAGCCCAAGGATCAGCGCCCACCAGGCCAGGGAAGGCTTCCTTTGGTCAGGTTCGAGATTTGCGATTCTGCTCAAGCTTATGCCTCGTGAGCGCGCGCGGTGAGTGATGCATCAAAGCCGGAGTGTAGCAAGGACAGCCGACGCGGAACGGCTTATGCTGAGAGACGTTCCGAACAGAAAGGAGAAACAGGCATGGCGCCGCGAGCGAATTGGAAAGGCGTTCTGAAGGTCGCCGAATTGAGCTGCCCCGTTTCGCTCTTCACAGCGGCGTCGACATCGGAGCGGATCGCCTTCCATACCTTGAACAGGCAGACCGGGCATCGCGTGCAACGGCAGTTTGTCGACAGCGAAACGGGTGAGCCGGTCGAGCCGGCCGATCAGGTCAAAGGATATGAGATGGGACAAGGCGATTATGTCGTGCTCGAGCCTGAGGAGATCGCCGCCGTAATTCCAGAGAGCGACAAGGTTCTCGACGTTCAGGCCTTCATCAAATGCGACGACATCGACGACACTTACTTCGACCGGCCCTATTATCTCGCCCCCAGCAATCCGGTCGCTCAGGAAGCTTTCACATTGTTGCGCGAATCCATGCGATCGAAAAAGGTCGCGGCGTTAGCGAGAGCCGTCCTGTTTCGCAGACTGCGGTCCATTCTCATTCGCGCTCATGGGAACGGCCTGATCGCCACGACGCTCAATTTCGATTACGAGGTGCGGTCCGCCGAGGAAGCGTTCAGCGAGATACCGGAGATGAAAATCGAAGGCGAAATGCTCGATCTCGCAAAGCATATCATCCGGACGAAGAAGGGCAAATTCGATCCTAAGACCTTCGACGACCGTTATGAGGCCGCCGTCGCCGAGCTTGTCAAAGCCAAGCTCGAAGGCCGCGAGATCAAGGCGCCCGAAAGGCTCGCGCCGAGCAAGGTCGTCGATCTCATGGCCGCGTTAAGGGAAAGCGCGAAAGCTTCGTCCCGCTCCGCTAAACCGGCGGCGAAACCGTCAAGGGCTCGCAAAGGGGGCGCCTCCAAGGCGGCCGCAACGCCAGCGCCGCGCAAAAAGGCAGGCTGACGGTTTATCGCTTGGACGTCCTGGGGTTGGAAGTCTTGGAGTTGGAAGTCTTGGGGCTTGATCCGAGGCTTTGCCGCAAAGCGTCCATGATGTTGACGACATTGCTGGGCTTTTCCTGATCGGCTTTGGCCCTGCGCGGAGGCTTGCCCTTTGTCTTGGCTTCGATGATCCCCAGCAGCTGGCTTTGCACCGGATCCGTCGCCATTTCAGGCGACCAAGGCTTTGTTTTTTCTTCGATGAGCCTGTTCACGAGGGCCATCAGCTTCGGGTCGAGCTTTAGATCCTCGACGGCGTCGAAGTAGAGCTTTTCATCGCGAACCTCGTCGCCATACCGTAAGGTCCACAAGATGATGCCCTTATCGCGCGGCTCGAGCATGACGGCGCGTTCCCGCCGATAGAGAACGAGGCGGGAGATCCCGACCATTCCGGTCGCCTTCATCGCCTCCCTGATGACGGCATAGGCTTCTTCCCCGACCTCATCGTCCGGCGTCAGAAAATGCGGCGTATCGTACCAGATCCAGTCGATCGACTCTTTGGGCGTGAACATCTGGATGTCGATGGTCCGCGTGCTCTCAAGCGCCACGGCTTCGAGCTCCTCATCCTCCAGCATGACATAATCATTGTCGCCGCGCGGATAGCCCTTGACCTCATCGTCGTCATCGACGGCTTTGCGCGTGACGGCGTCGATGTAGCGGCTTTGAATCCGATGGCCCGTCTTCCTGTTCAGCGTATGAAAGCGGATTTTTTCTTTCTCCGATTGCGCCGGCGCCATTGCGACGGCGCAGGTCACGAGCGAAAGCTTCAGATAGCCTTTCCAGAATGAACGCGGAGCCATTGGTTTTTCCTCCATGCTCCAGGACGGCGGCCTTTGCCGAGGCTCTCAAGCAGCGCCTTGCGCCGGAGCGATCTGTTCGAGCGTACATTGCCGCGGCGCCTTGTCGGGACGCCAGCGGATCAGCTTCGTCCCATGCCGGAAGCGGCCGTCAGTTACGTGATCGAAGCGAACCTCGGCGACCATGACGGGCCTCACCGGCGTCCACTCGCCGCTGCGCTCCGTGCTCCACCGGCTCGGACCTCCCGGCGCCTGCCCCGTGAAGCCTGGCGTCTGGCGGAGCGCTTCGAGCTGGCGCGTCAAGGCCGGGCGCTCGACGTCCGAGATGGTCGAGGTAAAGCCGATATGGTTGAGCTTCCCCTCAGCGTCATATAGGCCAAGCAGCAATGAGCCGACTTCTTGGCCTCCGCTTTCGTAGCGAAAGCCGCCGACCACGCAATCGGCTGTGCGCAAATGCTTGACCTTGATCATCGCCCGTTGTCCGGCCTCATAAAAGCCGTCGAGACGCTTGGCGACGACCCCATCGGTTTCGCCGCGGCCCGCCGCCTTCAGCCAGCCTTCCGCTACGGCGTCATCCAGCGTGCGCGGCGAAAGGGTCAGCGTTTTCGAAACGCCGACGGACGCGATGAAAGTCTCGAGGACCGCGCGCCGCCGGCTGAGCGGCTCGTTCAACAGGATCGCTCCATCCGGCGCGACGAGCATATCGAACAGCGTCAGGCGCGCGGGCGTCGCCGCCGCGAGCTTGCGAATGCGGCTTTCGGCTGGATGCAGCCGCATTTGCAGAGCCTCGAACGACAAACGCCCATCGACCTCAATGACCAATTCGCCGTCAACGACAAAGCAGGGACTCGGCAGATCGGCAAGAAAGGCGACGACCTCGGGAAAATAGCGCAGAAGCGATTTCCCCGACTTCGCCCGCAGCTCGACCTTCCCGCCCTGCTTGAAGGCAAGGCACCGGAACCCATCCCACTTCGGCTCATATTGCCAGACGCCATCGGCTTTCGGCAGCGTCTGCGCGCTCAACGCCTCCATCGGGGGCGTCGTCAGGGGAATTGGGAACGGCGCATCCGGCTCCGCTTTGAGCGCGGCCGCGCTCTCGGCGCGAGACGTTTTGACGCCGCCGGGGGGCATCACGCCGCGACCTTCGATCGGCCAAGCTTGTTGATGGCCGCACCGAGTGATCGTTCTCCTTCGCAATAGTCCGCCCAGGCTTTGCTTTTGGCGATGAGGCCTGGCGCCGTGCGGATCGTGAATCGCTTGGGATCGAGACCGGCCTTCACCTGCATCCAGCTCAACGGCATGGAAACCGTAGCCCCTGGTCTCGCCCGCGGAGACAATGGCGCGATCGCGGTCGCCATCCGGTCATTGCGGAGATAATCCAGAAAGATGCGGCCAGTCCGAAGCTTTTTCGCCATGTTGATGACGTAGCGCCGCGGACTGTCGCCCGCCATACGCCGGCATACCTCCCGCGCAAATTCTTTCGCCTGAGGCCAGGTCGGTTCGCTGTCTTCAGGCGCGGCGAGCGGCGTCACGACATGCAGCCCTTTCCCGCCTGTCGTTTTGCAGAAACTGACCAAGCCCAGGGCGTTCAGCCTGTCCTTCATTTCACGAGCGGCCGCGACGACGTCGGAAAAAGCCACCTCCGGCCCGGGGTCGAGATCAAAGACGAGGCGCCCAGGGGTTTCAGGGCGATACGGCTCGCAGTTCCAGGGATGAAGCTCGAGCCCCCCGATCTGCGCAATCGCGGCGAGACCCTCGACGCGGTCGATTTGGAGATAGGGCTTTCGATCTCCAAAGACGGTGACGAGATCGAGCAGGTTGGAGGCTCCCGGCATGGCGTGGCGCTGGAAAAACTGTTCCCCGGCAAGGCCATCCGGCGCGCGAACGATCGAGCAGGGACGTCCGCGGATATGGCTCATCAGCCGCGGCCCCACCGCTTCATAATAGCGGGCAAGGTCGAGTTTGGTGACCGGTTTGCCGTCGCCGGCGTCCGGCCAGAGAGCTTTGTCCGGATTTGAGATCACGACTCCCATCACGACGGGCTTGCCCGTCTTGGCCGCGGCGGAGCGCCTTCCCACGGCTTTGATCGGCGCCACGGGTTCCGGAGCGCTCACGTCAGCGGCCCGCACTGGCGTCTCGACCTCAACTTCGGCGGCTGGCTTATCTTCGCGCAGCCCCTTGAAGGCGGCCTGACGAACCATGCCGGCGCCGGTCCAACCGGCAAATTCGATCTCGGCGACGAGTTCGGGCTTCGTCCAGTGGATGGTTGCGTCCTTACGCGGAGCGCCGGCGCCGGTGAAGGGCGACTTGGCCGTCGCAAGCGCCTTGAGGCGGGGCAGCAGCGTTTTCACTTTCGCCTCGCTATAACCCGTGCCGACCCGGCCGATATAGACGAATGCCTCGCCGTGATTGACCCCGACGAGGAGCGAGCGGAACTTGCCATTGGTCGTCGTCCATCCGCCGATGACGACCTCATAGCCTGCCCTGCACTTCGATTTTGTCCATGCGCCGGAGCGCCCGGACCGATAACGCGCATCGAGCTTCTTCGAAACAATGCCTTCAAGAGCCAGGCGGCAGGCGGATTTCAACACCGCGTCTCCGCCGGTGGCAAAATGCTCAACATAGCGAATGAGGGCGTCTTTTCCCCGCCCCTGCCCGTCAATCAATTGCCGCAGCCGATCTTTGCGCTTTGACAAAGGCTCGGGACGCCAGTCCCTCTTGCCTTCGATCAGAAGGTCAAAAACGAAAAAAATCAGATTATCGGTTTCCCGCTCAGACAAAGCCGCCTGGAGCGCCGCGAAATCAGGCGCGCCGCGATCGTCGAGCGCGACGATCTCGCCGTCGATGATCACATCCGGAAAAGACTTCGCTTCTCTCGCGATCGCCGGAAACTTCCCGGTCCAGTCAATGCCTTTGCGCGTCTTCAGCGTGACCTTTCCGCCTTCCACGCGCAATTGCACCCGGTATCCGTCAAACTTGATCTCATGCGCCCACCCTTCACCCGATGGCGGCCGCGCCACCGGCTGGCAAAGCTGCGGGGGGATGAAATCCGGCATCGCTTCGATGTTGCTCCGCGCCGGCTTGCTGGTGGATTTTTTTGCCCCCGCCAACAGGCCCGATCTTTCATCGGCGGCGAGACCGTGGTTCGAATCCCAAACAGCATCGGGGTCGGCCGTCTCGCTTCCGCTCAGCATGAATGGCTCCGGGCCGGCGCCCTTGCCCGCGGCGATCGCCGCCATCGGCCGGCCGGAGGCGACGGAACGATCTTCCGCGAGAATGGAGTCGGCGTCGCCTTCCCGCGCATATTCATCGTGGTGCTTGATCAAAAGCCAATTGGCGCGCTTGCCGCCGGTGCGGTCCTGCTTCATGCGCACAAGCACCCAGCTCCCGTGTAAACGCTCGCCGTAAAGCGAGAATTTCAGATCGCCATCGGCGAGCATGTCTTCAGGGCTTTTGTCGCCATCGGGAACCCAATAGCCGCGGTCCCACAGCTGGACCGTGCCGCCGCCATACTGGCCTTTGGGTATCGTGCCTTCAAAGTCGCCGTAATCGAGCGGGTGGTCCTCGACCTCAACCGCGAGGCGCTTGTCATGGGGGTCGAGAGATGGTCCGCGCGTCACGGCCCAGGATTTGAAGACGCCGTCCATCTCAAGACGCAAATCATAATGAAGCCGGGTCGCGGCATGTTTTTGAATGACGAACCGGCGGCGATCCGAACCGGGAATTTTGACCTCTCCGCTCGGCTCGGCCGTTTTGGCAAAGTCACGCTTTGCGCGGTATTTCGTCAGCTGCTTCTCCGCCACGAGTTCTCCGGAAGATTGTGAGCGTGCTGAACAGGCGCTTCGCCGCTATCGGGGCGCCCCAATGCTGCCTCGCCGCCGAAGCGCCCCAACAACAACGCGGCTGCAAAAGTTTAGTTCACGCATCTTCGCCGTCGCGGGGAAAATGTCCGCCCTTGTTCGGCTTCACGCAATATTGCTCAGGCGATGTTGCTTCGCTCGCGCCCGCGGGTTGCTTCCTGTTGCGCCAGATCATAGCTCAATGCGCGCCTTGCGAGTCTTAATCGTCGAGGCGGCGTCGCTCGTCAGCAGGCGGGCGGCGGCTACCGCGCCTTAACCCGTTCGCGAGTATGACAATTCATCATTACGGGCCGAGAACGCGCCTTTCGTCACAATTGCTGAATGGAGCGCCAGCGGCGCGAATATCGAGCTTCTCCCAACCGAATGAGAGCAATCATGAAGATCCTTTCGCTATCGCTTCTGACTGGATTGGCGCTCGCTGGAACACTCGCTTCGGCCAAAGCCCAGACCGCCGTCAGCCTGGATCTCGCCAATCTGCGCTCTGGACCGGGCACGGGCTATGCGGTGATAACGACGGTCCCCCCGAACGCCCCGCTGAACATTCTTCGCTGCCGAAACAGCTGGTGCCGGGTCTCCTGGCAAGGGCAAACCGGCTACATCGCCGCAAGCCTCCTCGGCAGAACGAGGGGCTCCTTCGTCGCCGCCGCTCCGCCGCCGGCGACCGTCTATGTGGGCCCTTCGGTCGTGGTCGGCGGGCCCTACATTGACCCCTACTGGGACGACTGGGGCTATGGCTGGGGCGGCGGCTGGGGACCTGGCTTGGGCTTGGGCTTGGGCTGGGGCGGCGGCTGGGGTGGCGGCTGGGGCCCGGGCTGGAGAGGCGGCTGGTCTCGTGGCGGATGGGGCGGGCGCGGCGGATGGGCCGGGCGCGGCGGTTTCGGCCGTCCCGGATTCGCGCGCGGCGGATTTGGCGGCTTCCGCGGGGGAGGCTTCCACGGTGGATTTGGCGGCTTCCATGGCGGCGGCTTCCATGGCGGCGGTCGACGCTAAAGCATGACGCCAAAAAGCGGAGCCGGTTTTCGGACGGCGGCGGCGCCCACGCGCGAATAACGGCAATGCGCCAGGCTCACGCTATGATGGATGAGGGATTTGAACGGTCCGGCGGCCTCGGGACGCCGGGCGCCCTTCCCCGGTCCTGCTCGCGGATGAAGCGGCGCAGGCGCGGAAGCACGGCCGAACGCCACACCGCGCCGTGAAGCAGGCCAAAATGGCCAACGCCGGGCTGCACGTAGCGCTGGCGCAGGGACTTCGGAATATTGACGCAGAGATCTTGCGCCACATGCGTCTGTCCGGCCCCCGAGATATCGTCCTCTTCCGCTTCGACCGTGAAAAGCGCCGTGCGCGCGATGGCGTCTAGCCTGATTGTCTCGCCTTGCCAGGCAAGGCGCCCGAGAGCCAGGTCAAATCGCTGAAAGACCCTGACGATCGTCTCCAGGAAAAATTCGGCCGGAAGATCCGTCACCGAAAAAAACAGGTTCGGGAAAGGACGCTCGGACGGATATTCGCCATCGTCATTCATGAATTTGCGGAAGAGTTCTCCGCCGGTCAGGATGTGACGCGTCAGATAAGCGAGCAGAGTGGCGATCTGAAGGCTCGCCGGATAAACGAGCCGCCCCTGTCCGGGATCCGGGGACGGAACCTCGATTATTGAGCTTTGCCGGAGCCAGGCGATGGATTGCCTCCTCGCCAGAAGATCGCTTCGCGTCGGGTTGATGCGCGGATCGATCTTGCCGCCAAACAGCGTCATCGATCGCGGCGCGCCGCTTCCACGGAGCGCGCAGATCGCCGTCGCCGCAACCGCCGGCAAAGCCGATTGGCAAAGACCGATGAGGTGAAGGTCGTCGCCCAGAAAATGCAGGAAATCGACAAGATAGCCGATGTTCTCGTCAAGACCGAAGCGTCCCTCCGACAACGCCACCTGCGACGCATCCGCCCATTGCGCGAGATAAAGGTCATGATCCTGCGCAAGGGCGAGGATCATGTCATAAAGCAAGGCGGCGCGATGGCCCGATATGGGGGCAACAACAAGGACGCGCGGACGAGGGCGGCTGTCGTCGCGTTCGAACCGGACGAGCCGGCCAAACGGCCTGTCCACGACGACCCTCATGGACAAGGGTTGAATCCGATCGCTTGTGTCGGGGAGCAAAAGGCCGAATGCTCGTTCCCTGAGGTCTTCGTCCTGCTGGCGGTGCGCCGTCATCGCGACCTTTCGTGTTGTAGCGCCATTTCCGACTGTGACCGCGGCCTCGGATCAAAGTTTAGCATGTTATATCAACATACAGCGCCGTAGCCATTCATATCAATCACCATATCAGAAGCTAAAGATACGCTTGCGGCTTCATCGAAATGCAAGAAGGCGGCAACCACGCCCGCTCGTTCCATTGCTGCATTCTTGACCTAAATCAACACCACTGTGGAACTTGAGGGTATAGTCTTCCTTGGCCGCTCAAGGCTATTCTTTGTAGCCTCTTGGCGGCGCGATCAGAAGTGGAGATGAACCCATGGCGCTGTTGCCAACGCTGAGGTCAAGAAATCAAAATCTTGCCGATCCATTCGCGGCGTTCAGACGCGAACTCGACTCCTTCTTCTCGGACTATAATCGCGGCCTTCCGACGCTCACCGAGGTAGGCGCCCAGATGCCCGTGCTGAATATCGCCGAGACCAAGGACGCGATCGAAATTACGACCGAACTTCCCGGCGTCGACGAGAAGGACATCAACGTCAGCCTCGATGGAAACCGGCTCGTCATCGCTGGCGAGAAAAAACAGGAAAGCGATCGGAGCGAGAAGGAGTGGCATGTGGTCGAGCGCAGCTACGGCGCATTTCACCGCGCCATCGCCTTGCCGTTCGAACCAAGCGATGCGTCGATTGAGGCCCATTTCGACAAGGGCGTCCTGCACCTCAAAATCAACAAGCCGACTGAAGTCGCCAAAGCAAAAAAGACGATCGACATCAAGGCCGGTCCGCCCAAGGGCGCCGCCCCGGATGCGGCCTGAGGGCCAACTCCCGGCGAGCCTGAAAGCGCAGCGCGAAATCCGGTCCGCTCAAATCGGATTTCGCGCCATAAATGCCGCCCTTGAAGACCCGCCGAAGAGCGGTGCGTTATGGCGCGGCCGGCCAGCGTTCAATTCGGTTCAGCCAGCACCGATGTTGTATCGCAAGCCGCACGGATAGAGGCATGCGGGCTTCGGGGGGAATCGCCGCTGGCGCCGGCTAGGGGCGGCGCTCGAACGCGCCGGACAGGACCGGTTCGCAATCCAAGGCCGTCAATGAGCCATCAACATAGGCGACGGGCAATCCGCGAGGAAACGCCGCGTCACGCCGCCTGTAATCCATTCGCGAAAGCGAGAATGCCCATAGGCGCCGAGCACAACAAGGCCGACGTCAAGGCGCCTGATCTCATTGAGAAGCGCGTCGGCGGTATTATCCCAGTTCGCAACATGGCGCAGCTCGACTTTGACGCCGTGACGGTCGAGATGACGCGCGATATCGGCGCCGGGCTCAGCGTTTCTCGCCTCGGCGGGACCGTCGCGGTCGACGATGGCGACGATGACGTCTTGCGCCTTTTCGAGGAAGGGCATCGCTTCGGAGAGCGCTCGCGCCGCCTCGCGCGTGTCGTTCCAGGCGACGAGAACCGTTTTGGTCATATGCTCCACTGTCCCCTGAGCGACCGGGACTGCTTCGTCGGGGACGACATAGACGCCGCGCCCGGACGCGAACAAGGCCGCCTCGATGACTTGCGGCCAACAGTCTGGCGCGTCCGCGCGATAAGGCTTCATCGTGACCATCAGATCGGCGGTCCGGGCCTGACTGGCCACCGTCCTCCATAAGCCGTCGGCAAAGAGGTCGAAGCGGCGCAACTCCGCCGGCGCCGCGATCGTCTCGAAACGGCGGCGAAGCGCGCGTTCGATCTGGTCGCCGTTTGCGCGGGCTTCGTCCTGACTGGCGGCGATGACGGGCGTGACAGCCGCGTATTCGGCCATCGCAAGCGTGATTTCCGGAAGGATGTTGGCGTAAAGCCCCCTGATATGCGCGCCAAAGGTCGCGGCTATGCGTTCGGCATGGGCGAGCCTCACCGCATCGTCAGCGGAGCCATCGAGATGGACGATAATGTCTTTGATCATGGTGAGCGACCTTTTCCTGACGCAGCGCAAAGGTTGCGTCCAACCCGGCTATGAAGCGCGAAGCGATGGCGCATTATGTCCTCCGGCGGCGCAGCCATCGTCTGCGCAAAATCGCGCCGCTATGTTGATCTGCATCAAGACGTCGATGTTTCGCGCTACGGATAAGGCAAGACGCCCTGCGGCCCTCCGGCTAACGCCGGGCCGCGGGCGGCCACAGGGCTTTCAGGGGCGCCGGCAGTGTGTCGATGATCTTGGCGGTTTCGCCGGGATCGAGTTCCTCGAAGAGCAGTTGAAAGACAGCCCGGGTCATAGCCAGCGCGTCCCGCGGGAACTGAGGCGGAAGCTCGGCGGCGACGCGCTGGACAAATTCGTCTACATGTTTGTCGTCGATCGGCTTTCCGGCGATCCGCCACCCCTCATAATAGACGCCGCGAATGACAATGGGGAGCTGAGCGCCGAAATGGACCGCCTGTTCGGGAGTCAAGCGGTCCCGCAAAGCATGCAGAACGGCGCGCAACGCGCTGTAGGCGTCATGGCGTTTTTCGAGGTGATGCTCCGCCGCGATCCTTTTCAACCAGAGGTTCGTCTGCTGGTTGGCATGCTCAAGCGCTGGAATTTGCGCGTCGCCCATGTTTGCCTCCGTTAAGAAATGGCGTCTGATTCATGATAAGGTTACTCGCCCCCTTGTACGCAAGCCTTGTTCCTGATTAAGAGTTTTGACTCAATGGGAACTCGTCGGCGGCGGTGGTGTTGGTTTGATCGAGCGCGAGCTGAACGTTGCGCGCCGCATAAGTCGCGATGGCGAGGCGGCGTTCGCCTGAAACTATATCCGCCCCTTTTGAGCTTGCTCAACCCGCTGCGCGCGCTCGCCGTTAATCTCATCTTCGGCAGACCGATCTCACGCCGCCGGTCGTTACGTGTTACGTTTTAGGCAATCTTTTTGGAGGCATGTGATGCCCGACCTGTCCATCTCGCCTGAGAAAGTATGCTTCATCATCGTCAAGGTCCGCCAATTCGACGCCAAGGATGCGATCACCGAGCCAGACCCTGGATCCAACGCGAGCGATGACGGCATGGTCGAAGTGCTTGAGGATCATCCCGATGATCCGGTGCGCGTCGAGCTCACCAGCGTGATCTGGGGTTTGAACGAGGACGAACAGATCGATCTTGTCGCCCTGGCCTGGCTTGGACGTGGCGATGGTGATCTCTCCAACTGGGACGAGCTGCGCGCCGAGGCGGCCCGCGCCCATAACGACCGCACGGCCGCCTACCTCCTGGGGATGCCGCTGCTCTCGGACTATCTGGAGGAAGGCCTTTCCCAATTCGGGGAGTCCTGCGCGGGTTATGATTCGGGGCTTCTTTAGGGCGTGACGCCGAAAGAGCGGAGCGCACGCCGCCGGACATATTTGCGCTCTTGAAGATTAGGCTCCAGCGGTTGTTTTGAAAAACTGATGCCTTATCGCGCCAACGCAGATCTTCCCGCCTCCATCCGCGAGCGCCTGCCCGAGCACGCGCAGGACATCTATCGCTCGGCCTTCAACCACGCCTTCGCCGCCCACGCCGGCGATCCGCGACAGGAGGAAGCGGCGCACCGCATCGCGTGGGCGGCCGTGAAACGGTCCTACGTGAAGGTTGGAGATCGCTGGGAGGCGATTGAGCAACGGTAGGCAAGCTTTGACCGCGAATAGCTCAACCCGTGGTGCGCTGTTCTGTTGGAAAGCGGCTCAAAATGGCGATAACCTCCCCATCGCTCACCTGTCGGAAGTCGTCGTAGAAAAAACCGATGGCCCCGAACAACTCCGGCGTCTCCAGACAAATCAGGGCGTCGGCCTCCTGGCGAAGCTCACGGACCGCGTCGGGGGGAGCTACAGGGATGGCGAGAACAAGCTCCGCGGGTCCGCGCTGGCGTATTGCGCGCAGGGCGGCCTTCATCGTCGCGCCGGTCGCGACGCCATCGTCGATGACGATCACTGTCTTTCCGGCAATCTCCGCCCTGGCCCGTTTGCCTATGTAGCGCTTTCGGCGGCGCTCGATCTCGGCGAGTTCGTCCCTGCAGGCCGCGTCGAATTCGGCGCCCGCGACGCCCACGCTCCGGATCACGTCATCATTGCGAACGATGATGGGCGCGGCGCCATCGACCACTGCTCCCATCGCCAGCTCCGGCTGCGTCGGCACGCCGATCTTGCGGACAAGAACAAGGTCGAGCGGCGCGTTGAGCGCAGACGCGACCTGCGCCGCGACAGGCAGGCCGCCACGCGGCAATGCGAGAACCACCGGCTGCTTGCTCTTGTAGCTCGCGAGCGCCTCGGCCAGCTGGCGGCCGGCGTCTTCCCTGTCCAGGAACAGGCTCATGAATCCTCGCTTCGATTCGCCGCGAGGTCCGCTGCGTCTGTCGACATTTTGTTAGCTCCCGCTGGCATGGCGTCTGATTCGTTGAAACATCCCGCGCTCCCCGAGAAGAGCCTACGCCCGACTTCAGCAGGCGAACAGGCTACCTGTAGACGAGCACCGGAACTTTTGAGTGCGTAAGCACCTTGAGGGTCTGACTGCCAAGGATTATCGCGTCAAGACCGCGGCGTCCGTGTGAGGCCATTGCGATCAAATCGCAGCCTCTCTGCACCGCCGCGTCAATGATCGCCTGATATGGCTGATCGTTCTCGACCTGCAATGTTTCGCAAGGAACCCCGAGCGCCTTGGCCTTAAGCTCGGCGACCGTCAGATAGTCCGCCGCCCGCTCCCGGCCTAGCCTCTCATGGTCGGCGCGCATTTTCGAAATCTGATCGGCGTCGGAAGAAATGACATGAAACGGCTCCGCGATCGTTATGACGGTGACCTTGGCCCCCGTCTCCCTCGCGAAATCAATGCTTTTTTCCATGGCGACGATCGACAGCGGCGAACCGTCCGTTGGGATAAGTATATGATTATACATAACGCTACCTATTTTCTGCGAAGTATTCCGCCCTGGCCGAGAACGACAAAACCGGATGGCGACGAATACAATAGATCAAGTTCGCCGTAGACGCAGTGGAGATTATGTCCGGCTTTTTTGCATCACGGCGGCGGCGATCATGGAGAAGCGGCCGCGAGGACTGTAGTCACAGTAGCCGAAGGCGCGCCCGCCGTCTCGCGCGTCATTGCCGGCGGCGAGACAGACCTTTTCATCCTGTGCGCTGTTCTCGGAACGGTGGAGAGAGGGGTGGTCGCGATCGACGCGATATATGGAGTTCGTCAACGAGACGCAGGATGCGCCGCCAACAGCATACGAGAATCCCCACAATCAAGAGGTCGAAGCGGTCACAACCGATATCATGCCGGACAATCGCTCGTAACGCCGGGCGAGGCTGTTGATTGTGTTGGCGGAGGTGCGCGGAAGGTCATGATCAACGGAAGCCACGAAGATAAATGGAAAACACGGGGCGCAGGCATAAAGCCACGTAGAACCCTCCGGGCTGGCCGTCAGCCCGTGCGTTGATCTGATTTATTCTCCTGGCGTTAATCCGGCGGTCAGCCGGGAGCAACGAAAGCCAGGCGTTATACGCACTCGCTCCTGTGGGTGAAGCGCCTTCGGCTCCCGCTCACCTCGACATCAAGGAGCACTGTTCCCGAAGCGCCCGTGATGCGATAATTCGTAAGCTTTCCCGACGAACATTCGCCCGGATTTGCCGCGGCCTCAGCGCCTTTGACAGCATCTTCGAAGGTAGCAAAGCTCAACCCCAGGTCGTGAGGCTCCATTAGCCCATGGGCTCCGCGTCCGTATAGCTGAACCTTGAACATTGTCGGATTCTCCGCTCCCACGCCAACGCATGAGACGCCCTCGCGGTTCAATTTTAAATGATGAATCTGCCAGACCGGCGGGTTGTGGCGCGCACGCTCCGATTGCGAAACTGGACCGCGCGGACGCCCAAGGTAAGCCGTCTTCGCTATCGATTGATGGAGCCCCTAACGCGCCGCGGCCGCCGCGCGTTCCGCATCCGCCACCACCTTCAGCGCGCCGATCAGGCTGGATGGATTGACGCTGATGGAATCAAATTCCCCAGCGGACCAGAGCGGCGGCGATCTCGGGATAGTTTGCAGGCGCCTCGCTCGCCACATCGCGAAATCCGGTCTCGGTGTCGAGGGTGAAGATCACGCCGCTCGAGCCGACATCCGAACGCACCATTTTGATCACGGCGACGGACAGGGCGACCTTGAAATGATCGAAGCCATTGTCGAGGCGGTAGGTGATGGCGCGGTCGGTGAAGATCGAGGCGAAGCACTGCCGGCAGGCCTCGACCGCGGCGGCCTCGCCGCTCACGTTCAGATAGCTCTCATGCTGGCCGGCAAAGCTCGCCGTCGGCAGATCCTCGGCCGTCGCCGAACTGCGCACCGCGACGGAGAGGCTCCCGCCGCATCTTTTCTTCAACTCCCGGTAGGCGGCGACGATCTGACGGCGAAGCTCCTCGCCTCCAGTCGCTGCGTAGACGATCCGGCGCGCCTCGGCCGCCCTTTCGGACAAGAGATCGACGTCGCTTACGTCCAGCCCGTCGAGCAGGCGATGCAATGGCGCAGGGGCGCCCGCCGCCGTGAGGGCGTCGCGGTAAGCCTCAGCGGTGACGGCGAAGCCCGGCGGAACCTTGACGCCCTGGCCCGAAAGCGCCGAGCAGAGCTCGCCGAGCGAGGCCGTTTTGCCGCCGACGATGGCGACATCGGCGCCGCTGAGGTCTTCAAACCAGCGGATATAGTTTGAGCTGGTCATCGGCTCCTCGCCCTTTCAAGGCCTCGAACTTGCTCCAAACGAGGCTCGCGCCCCTTGATCGCGATCAATGGTGGCGGCCCAATTCCGGTTGTAGGCCTATTTGCATCGGCAAGAGCAGCGGGGCGCCTTTGGCGCGGCCGGTGGATCGTAAGCACATTGACACATGCAGTCGCTATCGAATGGCTGATAAACGCATCGCTCGTTCCAGATCATGGGAGCGGCGCTCGCAGGACGCGGCTGATGAACCTTGTGCGAGACATGCGAGAGCCGGCAAACCGCCTCCTCCGGCTCGGGGCGAGACTGAAGGGCCTCGACCCGACTCCGACTGCGCGAGAATTGGTCCACGCGAAACGGACATCGAAAAGGCGGCGCGCATGAACGGCCAGACTCTCCTCGATCATCTAAAGTTTTTTCAGGCGCCGCCCAACCGCCATCCACAGGCGTGCGATACCGACATCGTTCTGTCGAAGGAGATTCTCGCTGTGAGCCGGTTGGAGCAGGCCGAGATCTGGCCGCTGCTTCGGGCCTCACCCGAGGGGCTGACGCGCGATGAGGCGGCGGCAAGGCTGGCGTCGGTTGGACCTAATCTCGTCACTCAGGAGGGACGCCCGAGCGTCCTGCGCGAATTATGGGGCCGCGCGAAGAATCCCCTGAACGGGCTTTTGCTCAGCCTCGCGACCATGTCTTATTTCCTCGGGGATATCCGCGCATCCGTCGTCATCGCGATCATGGTGGTCCTCGCCATCACGACGGCGTTCATCCAGGAGCATCGCTCCAACGACGCCGCCGCCAAGCTCCGCGCCATGGTGAAGACGACGGCGAGGGTCAAGCGACGCGGCGCCGGCCTTGAGGCCAGCGAAGGCCAACCCGACGGATTCATCGACATCCCGATGGACCAACTTGTTCCCGGCGATATCGTGCGCCTTTCGGCCGGCGACATGATTCCGGCCGATCTCAGAATCCTCAGCGCGAAGGATCTTTTCATCAATCAGGCGGCGTTGACCGGCGAGGCCATGCCGTCCGAGAAATCGCCGGCGATTGCGGACGCGAGCGTCGCCGATCCCTTCGACCTGCCCAATCTCTGTTTCATGGGAGGCAGCGTGGTCAGCGGATTTGGAACCGGCGTGATCGTACACACGGGGGCCAGGACCTATTTCGGCCAGCTCGCCGAACAGATCGCTGGGCGGCGCGAACTGACCGGCTTCGACAAAGGGGTCAACCGCTTCACCTGGCTGATGATCCGGTTCATGCTGGTGATGGTTCCCACCGTGTTCCTGATCAATGGCTTCACGAAGGGCAATTGGCTCGAGGCGCTTTTATTCGCGGTGGCCGTCGCGGTCGGCCTGACGCCGGAAATGCTGCCGATGATCGTCACCGTCAATCTCGCCAAAGGCGCGATGGCGATGTCGAAGAAACGCGTGATCGTGAAGCGCCTCAACGCGATCCAGAATTTCGGCGCCATGGATGTCTTATGCACCGACAAGACCGGCACGTTGACGCAGGACCGCATCATCCTCAAGCTGCATCTCGACATTTGCGGCGAAGATAGCGAGCGGGTCCTGGAGTATGCCTATCTGAACAGCCACTATCAGTCCGGTCTCAAAAATCTGCTCGACGTCGCGGTCCTGCAACATATCGAGCTCGGCAAGAACCTTCATCTGCAGCATCAATACAAGAATATCGACGAAATTCCCTTCGACTTCGTCCGCAGGCGGCTTTCCGTCATTCTGTCGCGCGAAGACGAGACGCATGTCCTCATCTGCAAGGGCGCCGTCGAGGAAGTTTTCGCCGTTTGCAAGCATTATGAACTCGACGGCGAACGCGGAGCTCTGGACGCATCTCATCTTGCGACCGCGAAAGCCGAGACTCTGGCGCTCAACGAGGACGGTTTTCGCGTCGTCGCCATCGCTTACAAGGAAATTGCTGATCTCAAGCCAAGCTATTCAGTCGAGGACGAAAGCGAGCTGACGCTGCTCGGATATATCGCCTTTCTTGATCCACCGAAGGATAGCGCCGGCGCCGCCATCGCGGCGCTCAATCGATCCGGCGTCGCAGTCAAGATTCTGACCGGCGACAATGAGATCGTCACCCGCAAGATCTGCCGCGAGGTCGGCCTCGAGGTAAAATGCGTCGCGCTGGGTCCCGAAATCGAACAGATGAGCGACGGGGCCCTGGCCGAGCTTGTGGAATCGACGACCGTCTTCGCCAAGCTTTCCCCGGCCCAGAAAGCGCGCGTGATCGGGGCGCTTCACGCCAAGGGCCATGTCGTCGGCTTTCTCGGCGACGGCATCAACGACAGCCCGGCGCTCAAGGCCGCCGACGTCGGCGTGTCAGTCGACACGGCGGTGGACATCGCCAAGGAATCCGCTGACATCATCCTGCTCGAAAAGAGCCTGATGGTGCTTCAGGAAGGGGTCATCGAAGGACGAAAGGTCTTCGGCAATATCACCAAATATATCAAGATGGGCGCAAGCTCTAATTTCGGCAACATGTTCAGCGTGCTTGGCCCCAGCATCTTTCTGCCCTTCCTGCCGATGCTGCCGATCCAGGTGCTCACCAACAACCTGCTCTATGATTTTTCGCAGACCGCGATCCCGACAGACAATGTCGACGAAGATTATCTTGAGATCCCGCGCAAATGGGACATTGGCAATATATTCAAGTTCATGGTCTTCATCGGGCCAATAAGCTCGATCTTCGACTATGCGACCTTTTTCACCATGCTCTATGTTTTCGATGGCTGGAACAATCCATCGCTGTTCCAGACCGGCTGGTTCGTCGAATCCCTGCTGACGCAGACGCTCATCATTCACATCATCCGCACCGCGAAGATCCCGTTTCTGCAAAGCCGCGCCAGCCCTGCCTTGATCGCGACCAGCGTCACGATCTGCGCGATCGGCATTGCGCTGCCCTTTACCCCCGTAGGCGCGGCGTTGAAGTTCACGCCCTTGCCGCCGCTCTACTGGCCCATCGTCGCAAGCTTCCTCTTGAGCTACGCGATCCTGACGCATCTCGTAAAAACCTGGTTCGTGCGCCGCTGGGGCATGTAAATTCTGGTCAGAAATGACCCTGCAAGGGAGCACTCCTCGTCGACGCACCGTTAAGATTAAGCGCAACGGGCGCATTGCAAGTTGTGGTTCACGCGTCCGCCACACGCGCTGACCGCAGCCGCGCGCGGCATTCCGACGCGCGCGCAAGCTAAAGCAAAAGCGCTGAATCGCCATTTTTGGCGCGCATTTGCGCAATCGGCGCGGCGAACGCTCATCGCATCGTCAATTCCGCGCCGACAAAGCCGGCGCTCCTGAGCGCGCTTTTCGGCGCTGGCGTATTTGTGAGTTGGCAATGAGGCCGCATTGCTCGAACATAAGCGCCTGAGAGCGTTGGCTCGTTGGACTTCTTTTTCCAGACAAGCGGACTTTGCCAACTCGGCGGCTGAAACGCTTCAGCCGCTCCATTGGAGATTGAATGATGATCAAGACGACGGTGAACGGCAAAGCGCGAACCTTCGACGGCGATCCGGACACGCCGCTGCTTTGGTATCTGCGTGACGAACTCGGCCTGACCGGAACGAAATTCGGCTGCGGACAGGCCCTATGCGGCGCCTGCACCATCCATCTCGGCGGAACGGCCACGCGCGCCTGCGCCACCCCCATATCCAGCGCGGAAGGCCAACAGATCACGACGATCGAGGGGCTTTCTCCTGACGGCAATCATCCTGTCCAGATCGCCTGGCGCGAGCTGAACGTCGCCCAGTGCGGCTATTGCCAGGCCGGCCAGATCATGCAGGCCGCATCGCTCCTCAAGGAGTCGCCAAAGCCCACGGATGAAGAGATCGACAATGGGATGAGCGGCAATCTGTGCCGCTGCGGAACCTATCCACGCATCCGCGCGGCGATCAAGCAGGCCGCCAATGCAGCGGCGAATTCCAGCAAAGGAGGGCTGTGATGACCCATGACCATTCCTTCTCCCGGGCCGCCTCGGTCGAAGAGCCAGCCGGCGGCGAGATCGTCAACGTCAGCCGGCGCGGCCTGCTTGGCGGCATGGGCGCCCTGGTGCTCGCCGTGTCGCTGCCGCGCGCCGCTAAAGCGGAAGAAGCCAAGCCCAAGGCGTTTGGGGCCGACGGCATGCCGCACGGCTGGCAGGACAACCCCAAAGTCTTCGTCTCGATCGCTGATGACGGCGCCGTCACCATCACCTGCCCGCGCTCCGATATGGGGCAGGGCGTCCGCACAGGCTGGGCGATCATGATCGCCGATGAACTCGAGGCCGATTGGGCGAAGGTCCATGTGAAGCAGGCCGAGGGCGATGAAGCCAGATATGGCAATCAGGACACTGACGGCTCGCGTTCGACGCGTCATTTCTTCATGCATATGCGCCATGCCGGCGCGGCTGCGCGCCTGATGCTGATCGAGGCCGCCGCCAAGCAATGGGGCGTTCCGCTGGGCGAAATCAAGGCCGAGAACAGCGTCGTCACCCATGCCAAATCCGGCCGGAGCCTCGGCTATGGCGCGCTCGCCAAGGCGGCGTCCGAATTGCCGGTCCCGGCGCGGGAGTCCGTCGTCCTTAAGGACCCCAAGGATTTTCGTTATATCGGCAAGGGGACGCTCGGGATTGTCGATAACCGCGCCATCACGACCGGCGCGGCGCTCTACGCGGCCGACAAGAGCTTTGATGGCATGCTTTACGCCGTCGTCGCCCGGCCGGCGGTGTTTGGCGGCACGGTCAAAAGCTTCGACGCCGCCGAGACGCTGAAGGTTCCCGGCGTCGTCAAGGTGATCCAGATCGCTCCGCCGTCGGCGCCGGTCAAGTTCCAGCCGCTCGGCGGCGTCGCCGTCATCGCCAAAAGCACCTGGGCGGCGATGAAGGGGCGCGAAAAGCTCAACATCGTGTGGGACGACGGGCCAAACGCCGCCTATGACTCGACCGCCTTCCGCGCCGAGCTCGAGAAGGCCGCGCGCAAGCCCGGCAAGGTGGTTCGCTCCCAGGGCGACGTCGACGCGGCCTTCGCGACGGCGGCCAAGCGCGTGTCAGCGGAATATTACGTGCCCCATCTCGCGCAGGCGCCGATGGAGCCCATGGCCGCCGTCGCGCGGATCACTGACGGTCATTGCGACATATGGACTTCGGTTCAGGCGCCGCAGGCCGCGCGCACGCTCGTCGCCGGCCAGCTCGGCGTCGGCGAAGAGAATGTGACCGTCAATGTCAGTCTGCTCGGCGGCGGCTTCGGCCGCAAATCAAAGCCTGATTATGTGGTCGAAGCCGCTTTGTGCAGCAAGGCGATGGACGGCGCCCCCGTCAAGCTGCAATGGACGCGCGAAGACGATATCCATCACGGCTTCTATCACACCGTCTCGGTCGAACGTCTCGAAGCATCGCTGGACGAAAAGGGCTTTCCGACCGGCTGGCTGCATCGCAGCGTCGCGCCGACAATCGCCTCGATCTTCGCGGCGGGCGCGGACCATGAACAGCCGTTCGAACTCGGCATGGGCCTTGTCAATATGCCCTTCGCCATTCCGAATGTCCGGATGGAAAACCCGGAGGCGCCGGCCCATGTCCGCATCGGCTGGTTCCGCTCGGTGTCGAACATTCCGCACGCCTTCGCGATTCAGTCATTCGTGGCGGAACTTGCGCATGCGGCCGGGCGCGATCCGAAAGACTATCTGCTCGAGCTCATCGGCCCGGCGCGCGTCATCGATCCGACCAGCCTCGGCGACGGGTGGAACCACGGCGAAGATCCGAAACTCTATCCGATCGACACCGGCCGCCTGCGCCGCGTGATCGAGACGGCGTCCAGCGCGATCGGCTGGGGCCGCAAGATGCCGAAGGGCCGCGGCCTCGGCGTCGCCGGGCACTATAGTTTCGTGACCTATACCGCCGTCGCGGCGGAAGTCGCGGTCGACGATAAAGGCGTCATCACGATCCCCCGCGTCGATATTGCGATCGACTGCGGCCCGCAGGTCAATCCCGAACGCATCCGCTCTCAGATGGAAGGCGCGGTGGTGATGGGCATGGGTCTCGCGCTCACCGCCGAGATCAGCTTCAAGGACGGCCGTGCGCAGCAGAACAATTTCGATGGCTACGAGATCACCCGCATCGACGCGGCTCCCAGGGAGATCAACGTCCACCTGCTGCCGCTCGCCGATTACAACCATGTGCTCGGCGGCGTCGGGGAGCCCGGCGTGCCGCCGGTCGCGCCGGCGATCGTCAACGCGATCTTCGCGGCGACGGGACGGCGTGTGAGGCAGCTGCCGATTCGCGACCAGCTGAAAGCGTAACAAGCTTTGACGAGGGCGGTTCAATCCGCCCTCGCACTTCGGCGGCGCGGGCCCGTTTCGCCGAGCAAGAAGACATGCGTTTGGCGCGTTGCCGCCCCGAGGGCCGGCGCGTTTGCTTCAAACCTCTTCTGCGAGGTCGACCCAAACGGCGTATTGGTGGCTGGCGTGGATGAGTGCGTTGTAGAGGCTTGCGGCGAAGCTTCGGGCGACGGCGCATTCATAGGCGTGGCCGGCGGTTGTGCGGCGGAGCTGGACGCTCATGCCGTGCAGCTCGGTGGCGGCGGCGGCGCCTGGCGGGAAGGCGGCCGGGTCGAGGTCGAGGCGGACGAGCTTGACGAGCGCGTCGGCGGCGCGCGGTCCGCTGAGCCTGAACGCCGTGAAGCCGTGCGAGACGTCGACGACGGTCGCGAGATCGCGCGCCGCCGCGATCAGCGCGGCGCGGCGCGGGGCGCGGTCTTTTCCGCGCGCAATGGCGTGCCAGCGCGACGGGCCGACGCCGACGAAGGAAAAGCCGCCCGCCTCGACGGTTTGCGGGCCGTCGGCCGGCGCCTGTCCGAACGCCGCGCCGATCGCCGCGATGAGCTCCGCCGTCCTGCCGCGGCGCGCCTCGATGTTGAAGCGGTCCTCCCCGGCGACCAGCTCCAGCGTCACGCCGGGCGCCGGCGCCGGCGCGCCAAAACGTCCGGCGCGAAAATAATGCGGCGTCAGTTCCAGGGCGAGCCCGGCCGCGGCGCCGGCCGCATGAGATGTTGCAAAGGGGTCAGACACGGGAGCGCTCGCCTTTCGGATCAACGAAGCAGGAGGCGACGATTTCGGCCGCGACGTCGCCGCCGCGAAGGGGATCGTAAACGCGCACTTTTTCGCCGATCCGGTCCGGGCCGCCCGACGCCAGGGCGAGGCCGATCCAGGAGGACAGCGTTGGCGACCAGCAGGCCGAGCTGATCCAGCCAAGATCCGTTTCGGCGCCAGGAACGGCGCCGGCCGGGATGATATGCGCGCCGCTGCGAATGCGTTGACCGGGATCGAGCGGCCTGACGCCGACGAGGCGCGGCCGGGCCGGATCGACGAGCGCCTCGCGCGCGCAAAGGACGCGGCCGACATGATCCTTGTCCTTGGCGAGCGCGCGCGCCATGCCGAGATCATAGGCGGTGGTCTGGCCGTTGATCTCGCCGCCGGCGGGATGGCCTTTTTCGATGCGCATCACGCCCATCGCCTCGCTGCCATAGGCGACGACGCCATAAGGTTCGCCGACCGCCATGACGCGGCGGATCAGCGCGTCGCCAAAGCCCGCCGGAACGCCAAGCTCGAAGGAGCGCTCGCCGGAGAAGGACAGCGCGCAAAGGCGCGCCGGAACGCCGCCGCAGATCGTGATCTCGGCCGCCCGCATCGGCGGAAAATCCGCCTGGGTGATCAACACCGGCGCGTCGACGAGCGCCTGCAGCACCGCCGGGGATTTCGGCCCGGCGATGGCGAGCTGCGCCCAGCCGTCGGTGACCGCCGTGAGGTTGACGTCGAGCTCCGGCCACAGCACCTGCCGGCAATATTGCATGTGCCGGTAGACCGGCGCCGCGTGCGCCGTCGAGACATAGGCGACATATCTGTCCTCGGCGAAGCGGGCGAACATGCCGTCGTCCTTGAGGAAGCCGTCCTCGCGCAGCATGATGAGATAGCCGCAGCGCCCGACCTTGATCGCCGACGGGCGCATGGCGCAGACGAGATCGAGGAACTTTGCCGCGTCCGGCCCCTCGACCTCGACTTTGCCGAGGGTCGAGACGTCGGTCACGCCGACGCCTGAGCGCACCGCATTCACCTCGCGGTTGGCCGTCGCCAGAAGATCCGCGTCGCCGGCGAGCGGAAAATACTGCGGCCGCTTCCACTGGCCGGCGTCGACGAAGGGCGCGCCGCGCTCCAGCGCATAGGCGTGGATCGGCGTCTCGCGCAAAGGCTTGAAGGCGCCGCGCCGGTGCGCGCCGGCGACGGCGCCGAGGGCGACCGGAACCACCGGCGGGCGCGCCAGCGTGACGCCGGTCTGCGGGATCGACTGGCCGGTCAGCTGCGCCATGATGGCGAGCGCGTCGAGGTTTGCGGTGCGGCCCTGGTCGGTCGCCATGCCGAGCGTCGTATAGCGCTTCAGATGTTCGACCGAGCGATAGCCTTCGCGATGGGCGAGGATGACGTCGGAGGCGGTGACGTCGTGCTGGAAATCGACGAACACCCTGGCGTCCCCGCCCCGGCCCGGCCGCCACCAGGCGGGCGCTGATCCCGCCGCGCTGTGCCGGATGGCGGGAAGCTCGACCGGCTTGACCGGGAGGCCGAGCGCCTGCAGGGCCGCAGAGCCCGCGTCGGCGCCGCTTTTCAGCGCCTCGCCCGGCGCGAAGACGCCGGCCGCCGCCCCCGCCATGTGAAGGCCGTCGACGCCAGGGGCGAGGAACGCCTGGATCTTGTCGGACCAGGCCGGACGGCCGCGAAAACAGCTCGCAAGCTGAATAGAGGGGTTGAAGCCGCCCGAGACGGCGAGCGCGTCGACGGCGAAGTTTTGCGCGGCGCCCGATCCTTTGACCGTAATGGCGCTGAGGCCTTTGCGCCCTTGCGTGGCGACGACGGCGCCATTGAGCACGACGGGAACGGCCTTCGCCACATCGGCGAACTCCGCCGGCGCCTTTTCGCGCGCGTCGATGACGACGACCGGAGGGAGCCCCGCCTTGATGAGGTCGCGCGCGGTGAGCCAGCCGTCGTCGGTCGCCGTATAGACCGCGATTTGGCGGCCCGCGGCGACGCCGAAGCGGTTGAGATAAGACCGCACGGCGCCGGCCAGCATGATCCCCGGCCGGTCATTGTCCGGGAACGCCAAAGGCCGCTCGCTCGCGCCCGTCGCGATAATGGCGCGGCGGGCGGCGATGCGCCAGAAGCGCTGGCGCGGCGTGAAGGGCGGCGGCTCCGGCAGATGGTCGGCGACCCGCTCCAGCGCCGCGAACACGCCGCCGTCAAAAGCCGCGACGACGCTGGCGCGCGAAAAAACGCGGACATTCGGCATGGCGGCGAGTTCGGCGGCGACGGAGTTCACCCATTGGGCGGCCGGCTGGCCGCCGACGCTCTCGCGCTCATCGAGAAGCCGGCCGCCAAGGCGTGGCTGATCCTCGCAGAGAATGACTTTCGCGCCCGATCGCCCGGCGGTCAGCGCCGCCATCAGCCCGGCGCCGCCGCCGCCGGCGACAAGCAGGTCGCAATGGGCGTTCGAATGCTCATAGCTGTCCGGATCTTCGAGCGCGCTGGCGCGGCCGAGCCCGGCGGCGCGGCGAATGACCGGCTCATAGATTTTTTCCCAGAAGGACGCCGGCCACATGAAGGTCTTGTAGTAGAAGCCCGCCGCGAACACCGGCTTCAACAGGCCGTTCAGCGCCATGACGTCGAAGCCGAGCGAGGGCCAGCGGTTCTGGCTCGACGCGACAAGGCCGTCGTAGAGTTCGATCGTCGTCGCCTTGACGTTGGGTTCGCGGCGCGCGCCGGAGCGCAGTTCGACGAGCGCGTTCGGCTCCTCGTGCCCCGCCGAGAGCACGCCGCGCGGACGATGATATTTGAACGAGCGGCCGACGACGCGCACGCCATTGGCGAGCAGCGCCGAGGCCAGCGTGTCGCCGGCGCAGCCTTGATAGCTCCTGCCGTCGAATGTGAAGGACAGCGGGCGCGAGCGGTCGATGAGGCCGCCGGAGCCCAGCCTGAAGCCGCCGCCGCTCATGACGCCTGCTCCGGCGCCCGCGTCGCCTCGACCTTCAAAATGTCGTGCGTGCGCGTGTCGCGCTCGATGAGAAGCCAGCTCTGGCATCCCGCCGCGTGGAACCAATGTTCGCGGTGGAGCCCGGCCGGGTTGTCGCGCAGATAGACGGCCGTGGCGAAGGCGGCGCGGCTCGCGGCGCTGTCGAGGCCGCCGTCGGCGCCGGGCCGCGCCACGGCTTCGCCATTGACCGCGAACTCGGCAAGGTCGCGCGGCCCGCAATAGGGACACTGGATCAGCATGCGTCAAAACCTTGTGCCGGGCGCCGGTGACGATCATTCATGACGATTATCATCTCAATGCAGATTGGGCGACGGACCGGCGCCCTTTTCATCGATGACGCGGCCGCTTTCGAAACGGTCGAGCCGGTAGGCCGCGGCGGCCGGATGCGGCTCGCCTTTGGCGATCAGATGCGCGAAGCAGAAGCCCGCCGCCGGCGTCGCCTTGAAGCCGCCGTAGCACCAGCCGCCATTGAAGAACAGCCCGTCGACCGGCGTCCTGTCGATGATCGGCGAGCCGTCCATGCTCATGTCCATGAGGCCGCCCCAGCTGCGCAGAATGCGCAGGCGCCCGAGCATCGGCATCAGGGCCATGGCGTTTTCGGCGACGTCGGCGAAGATTGCGAGGCTGCCGCGCTGCGCATAGGACGGATAGGGCTCAAGATCGCCGCCGAAGACGAGGCTGCCCTTGTCCGATTGCGAGATGTAAAAATGCCCGGCGCCGAAAGTGACGACGCAGTCGATCACCGGCTTCAGGCTTTCGGACACAAAGGCCTGCAACGCATAGCTTTCGATCGGCAGCCGCAGTCCGGCGAGCGAGGCCACGCGGGACGAGTTGCCGGCGACCGAGACGCCGACGCGCCGCGCGCCGATAAAGCCTCGCGTCGTCTCGACGCCGATGATCTTGCCGTTCTCCTGCCTGAGGCCGGTGACTTCGCAGTTCTCCACGATGTCGACGCCGCGCCGGTCGGCGGCGCGCGCATAGCCCCACACCACGGCGTCGTGGCGCGCCGTGCCGCCGCGCCGCTGCAGCAGGCCGCCCTGCACCGGGAAGCGGGCGTTGTCGAAATCGAGATAGGGCGCCATTTTCCGCACGCCCTCGCGGTCGAGCAGCTCCGCGTCGACGCCATTGAGCCGCATGGCGTTGCCGCGCCGCGCGAAAGCGTCGCGCTGCGCGTCGCTGTGACAGAGGTTGAGCACGCCGCGCTGCGACACCATGGCGTTGTAGTTGAGGTCCTGCTCCAGCCCCTCCCACAATTTCATGCCGAGTTCATAAAAAGGGATGTTGCCGGCAAGCAGATAGTTCGACCGGATGATCGTCGTGTTGCGTCCGGCGTTGCCGGAGCCGATCCAGCCTTTTTCGATCACCGCGACGTCGCGGATTCCGAATTCCCTGGCGAGATAATGGGCGGTGGCGAGGCCGTGGCCGCCGCCGCCGATGACAATCACGTCATAGGCCGCCTTCGGCTGCGCCTTGCGCCAGTGCGGCGTCCAGCCGGCGCCGCCGTTCAGCGCGTTCTTCAAAAGCTCAAAGCCGGAGAATGTCATCCGTCATATCTTT
Organism: Methylocella tundrae; assembly: GCF_038024855.1. NCBI lineage: Bacteria > Pseudomonadati > Pseudomonadota > Alphaproteobacteria > Hyphomicrobiales > Beijerinckiaceae > Methylocella > Methylocella tundrae. The sequence goes on along the minus strand of NZ_CP139089.1, from coordinate 2,814,985 downwards.
CGGCGCGGATTTGTGATCGACGCGGGCGCCGCGCGCCGGCGCCCATGAGGCTGCGTTTCAGCAATCCAGCGTGTGGTCGCGCTCCCAGTCGCTGAGATGGCGCGTATAGTCCTGCCATTCCTGGTGCTTGAGCTTGGCGTAGGAGCTGACGAAGGACTCGCCAAGGCCCTCCTTGACGATCTTGGAGGATTCGAAGAGACGGAGCGCGTCGAGCAGATTCTGCGGCAGCTTCTTCGCGCCATTGACCTTGTGCGGCTCGGCGTACATGTCGAAGTCGGAGCGCTCGCCCGGATGACGGTTGCTCTTCATTCCGTCAAGGCCGGCGACGAGGACGCTGGCCTGCAGCAGATAGGGATTCGTCGCGCCGTCGGCGAGGCGGAACTCGAAGCGTCCGCCTTCGGGAATGCGGATCATATGCGTCCTGTTGTTGCCGGTGTAGGTGATCGAGTTCGGCGCCCAGGTCGCGCCGGAGGTGGTGCGCGGCGCGCTGAGGCGCTTGTAGGAGTTGACCGTCGGATTGGTGAGGGCGCAGAGCGCGTCGGCGTGCTCCATCAGGCCGCCGAGGAAACGGTAGCCGAGCTCCGAGACGCCAAGCTCGCCGTCCTTGTCTTCAAAGGCGTTGTCCTCGCCGCGCCAGAGCGACACATGCGAGTGGCATCCAGAGCCGGTCAGATTGAGGAACGGCTTCGGCATGAAGGTCGCCCGCATGCCGTGTTTCTCGGCCAGCGACTTCACCATATATTTGAAGAAGGAGTGCCGGTCGGCGGTCTTCAGCGCCTCGTCATATTCCCAGTTCATCTCGAACTGCCCGTTGGCGTCCTCATGGTCGCTCTGATAGGGCTTCCAGCCGAGCTCGTCCATCGCTTCCGAGATCTCGGTGATGACCTCATAGCGCCGCATCAGCGCCTGCTGGTCATAGCAGGACTTCGCCTGCTTGTCGGCGCCGTCCGCGATGCAGGAGCCGTCGGGCGCGAGCAGGAAAAACTCGCATTCGACGCCGGCCCGCATCTCATAGCCAAGCTCTTTCAGTTCGGCGATGAGGCGCTTCAGCACATTGCGCGGGCCCTGATCGACCGGCTTGCCTTCCATGTAGAGATCGGCGGCGAGCCAGCCGACTTCCCGCTTCCACGGCAGCTGGATGAGGCTGTCCGGATCCGGCACCGCGAACATGTCCGGCATGGCGGGCGTCATATCGAGCCAGGTCGCAAAGCCCGCAAAGCCCGCGCCGTCGCGCGCCATCTTGTCGATCGCCCGCGCCGGCACCAGCTTGGCGCGCATGTGGCCGAACAGATCCGTGTAGGATACCAGGAAGTTCTTGATGCCGCGCTCCGCGGCGACTTCCGATAGCAGGGTCGACATAAGCTTCCTCTCCAAATATTGTGACCGTTGGTTGGCCGATACGAACCTTCGAATTGTTCAAGCAATTCGAAGTCCACAGCTGAGGCGACGTGGGTCTGCGCCCGCTATCGTTCTCCGGCTCCCGGAATCCACGACGTCCCGGCGAGCGGAACGCCGGCCATGGCGGCGGCCTCCACCGTCAGCGCCACAAGATCCTCCGGCTCGAGATTATGCACATGGCTCTTGCCGCAGGCGCGCGCAATGGTCTGCGTCTCGAGCGTCAGCACCGACAGATAATTGGCGAGCCGGCGCCCGGCCGCGATCGGGTCAAGCCGCTTTGCGAGCTCGGGGTCCTGCGTCGTGATGCCGGCCGGATCGCGCCCTTCATGCCAGTCGTCATAGGCGCCGGCGGTCGTGCCAAGGGCCTGATATTCGGCCTCAAGATGCGGGTCGTTGTCGCCCAGCGCGACGAGAGCCGCCGTGCCGATCGAGGCGACGTCCGCGCCAAGCGCCAAAGCCTTGGCGACGTCGGCGCCGTTGCGGATGCCACCCGAGACGATGAGCTGCACCTTGCGGTGCATGCCAAGGTCGCGCAGCGCCTGCACGGCCGGCCGGATCGCCGCCAGAATCGGAATGCCGACATGTTCGATGAACACTTCCTGCGTCGCCGCCGTGCCGCCCTGCATGCCGTCGAGAACGATCACGTCGGCGCCCGCCTTCACCGCCAGCGCGGTGTCGTAATAGGGCCGCGACGCGCCGACCTTCACATAGATCGGCTTCTCCCAGTCGGTGATCTCGCGCAGCTCCTCGATCTTGATTTCGAGATCGTCCGGCCCGGTCCAGTCGGGGTGGCGGCAGGACGAGCGCTGGTCGATGCCTTCCGGCAGCGTGCGCATCTCGGCGACGCGCTTCGAGATCTTCTGGCCAAGCAGCATGCCGCCGCCGCCCGGCTTCGCGCCCTGTCCGATCACCACCTCGATGGCGTCCGCCCGGCGCAGATCGTCGGGGTTCATGCCATAGCGCGAGGGCAGATACTGATAGACGAGGATCGAGGAATGGCCGCGCTCCTCCTGCGTCATGCCGCCGTCGCCGGTTGTCGTCGACGTGCCAACCACCGAGGCGCCGCGCCCCAGCGCCTCCTTCGCCTGCGCCGAGAGCGAGCCAAAGCTCATGCCCGCGATGGTGATCGGGATCTTCAGTTCGATCGGCTTCTTGGCGAAGCGCGCGCCGAGCACCACCGAGGTGTCGCATCTCTCGCGATAGCCCTCGAGCGGATAGCGCGACATCGAGGCGCCGAGAAACAGGAGGTCGTCGAAATGCGGAACCTTGCGTTTGGCGCCGCCGCCGCGGATGTCGTAAATGCCCGTCGCCGCCGCGCGCCGGATCTCCGACATCGTCTGCGGATCGAACGTCGCCGAATAGCGCGGCAAGGTGCGCGGGATACGAATCTGATCGTTCATCAATAGGCCCCCGCATTGTCGACATGGAAATGGTAGAGCGCGCGCGCCGAGCCGTAGCGCCTGAACTCGCCGACGTCGACTTCGCCCGCCGCGCCCGCCCGCTCCAGCGTCGCGTAGAGCTCGGCGCGATGCATGTCGTCCATCGGCTTTTCGACGCAGTCCGCGCCAAGGCTCTTCACCGCGCCGCGCACATAAAGCTTCGCCTCATAGATCGAATCGCCGAGCGCGTCGCCGGCGTCGCCAAACACGGCGAGCGTCCCCGCCTGCGCCATGAAGGCGGACATCGGCCCGATCGAGCCCTTGACGATAATGTCGACCCCCTTCATCGAAATGCCGCAGCGCCCCGAAGCGTTGCCCTCGATGACGATGGCGCCGCCATGCGCCGTCGCGCCCGCCGCCTGGCTGGCGTCGCCCTTCACATAGATGAGGCCCGACATCATATTCTCGCCAAGGCCAAGCCCGGCGCTGCCGTTGACGATCACCGTCGCGCGCTTGTTCATGCCGGCGCAGTAATAGCCGACGTCGCCGTCGATCTCGATCGTCACGTCGGCGTCGACGCCGGCCGCCACGGCGTGCACGCCGCGCGGATTGAGAACCTGCCAGCGCGCGACATTGCCGCCTTCCCTGATCGCGTGAAGGGCGGCGTTGAGTTCACGCACCGAAGTCGCGGCGAGGTCGACCGCTTTCGCTGAAAATTGAGTGGTCATGCGGCGCGGTCCCAGAAATAGACGGTGGCGGGATTGGGCTCGAAGACGCGGGCGTTTTCGATGCCCGGCAGGCGGCTCAGAGCGCGATATTCGGTGCCGAACGCGACATATTGCTCGGTCTCCGCCATCACCGCGTGCTTGCAGCCGATCGGATCGCGCAACACGCCAAAGCCCGTGTCGGTGCCGACCACGAAAGTGTAGAAGCCGTCGAGATCCTTCAGCGAGGCTTCAAGCGCGCCGCCAAGGCTTTCCCCCTGCGCAAGACGCCACGACAGATAGCCGGCGGCGACTTCCGAATCATTCTCCGTCGCAAACGAAATCCCCTCGCGCGTCAGCCGGCGGCGCAGCTCATTGTGGTTCGAAAGCGAGCCATTGTGCACAAGGCACTGGTCCTTGCCCGTCGAAAATGGATGCGCCCCAGCCGTCGTCACCGCCGATTCCGTCGCCATCCGCGTATGCCCGACGCCATGCGTCCCGCTCATCCGCGAAAGACCGAACCGCCGCGCAACATCCGCCGGAAGTCCAACCTCCTTGTAAAGCTCCATATGCGAGCCGACCGAACTCACCGTCAGATCATCGTCAAGATCCCCGATCGCCGACAGCGCCAGGCCCGCCTGCTCCGCCGCAACCGTCACCACAACATGCGTGCCCCGCGCGACGACGTCGACCTCGCCATCAAGCGCCGAAGCCAGCGATACAGCCAGCGCCCCGGCGTCAAACAAACGCCCCGCGCGAAGCGTGATCTTGATCCGCTCCGGCGAGCCATCGCCATAAATCGCAAAACCAGCGCTGTCCGGACCCCGCGCCGTCATCGTCTCAAGCATCACCGCAAGATGCCGGCCAAGATCCGGCTCAAGCGACGGGTCCTTAAGGAACAATCCCACTATGCCGCACATCGCTCAAATGTCTCCCGTCGACAATTTCTTCTAAAGAAATTATACGTCGCTATAGGAAACAGCAAGCGGAAAATGATCTTCGAAAAGATAATTTTTACGAAGCGCGCCAAAGCCGGGGCGAAGCCCGCGCCGTCAGTCGTTCGGATAGATGATGATTGAAAGATAGGTCATCGGAAGTTCGGTCAGCTCCTCCGGCCCATGCGGCGCGGCCGCGTCGAAAAACAGCGTGTCGCCGGGTTCGAGCAGATAGCTGCGGTCGGCATGGCGATAGAGCACCTTGCCCGCCAGCATATAGATGAGCTCGACGCCGGCGTGCTGAAACGAGGTGTAGGGCCGCGCCTCCTCTGACAATTGGATGAGAAACGGCTCGACGACGATGTCCTTGCCGAGCGAATGCCCAAGAAGCTGGTAGTGGTGGCCGGCCTTGGTGCCGCGCCGCTCGATGTTGACGCCGCGCCCCGCTTTCACGAAGGAGCAGTCATGGCGTTCCTCATAGGGCGTAAAAAATGTCGACAGCGGCTGGTTGAGCGCACGCGCCAGCGATTGCAGCGTCGATAGGGAAGGCGAAATCTGGCCGTTCTCTATCTTCGAGAGCATGCCAGTCGAAAGGCCCGCGGCCGTCGCCAGCTCGCCGCCCGTAATGTCGAGGCGCTTCCGATGCTGCCGGATCTGTGCGCCGATGGCTTCTTCGAGCGTTCGCTCGGCGGTGCGCGGCGCGCCCGACCCCGTTTCAAAGCCGTCCTCAATCGAGCCTGATTTGTCGGACTTGGTCACGCGAGGCTCCATATCGCAGATCCCATCAAGTTCGGGATGTCGTCATTTCCTCAACTATGGCCAGTCTCCCTTTAGCATAACAAGAGAAATAACGGCTGAAATTGATATTCCTTAACCTGCGTTGCGGACGGCTTGCCCGTGGCGCCCAGGGATTAGGCGGCGGCGCGCTTGCGCCTCGTTTCAGCAGCCTGACCCGCGCCCGCGGGATTGGGAAAAGGCGTCACCACTCATGTTCGGCGCCGACGCCGACCGAGACATTGCCCGTCGCATCGATCACGCCTCTCGCCTTCAATTGCTTGTAGATCGTGATGTTCATCCCGACCCCGGTCTCGGCGGCGGTCGCGCCTGTGTGAACGCCAAGGCTGACGCGATCGCCGAGAAATTTACTTAACGGATTGTTCGATTGGCTCGCCGTCCCAAGCCCCAGCGAACGGCGCAGGCCCTCAAGCGCGTCATTGCCGCCCGAATAGATCGCCGCGGCCTGCGCGAGCGCCAGGGCCTGCGTCGGCGAAAGCTGACCAGACGGCGCGCCAAACAGCAGCCGCGACAAAATCTCGTCCTGCGGCATATCGGGGCTGGAGGTAAAAACGAATTGCGGGTCCGACGGATCGCCAGTGATGGCGACGCTGACCGAAGCGCCGCCCGCCTGCGTCGTCGCCAGAAAGTCGAGTTCGGGCGAAAGATCCCCGGCAAAGGTGAGATTGGCCCGCGTAAAATCGAGGTCCGAGGTTAAGAGTCTGAGATCGCCGCTGATCAGATGAAAGGCGCCGACGGGATCTGGCTGGGCCAATGTGCCTGTCAGGCGTAAATTGCCGCCAAGCTGAGCGTTAAGCCCGCGTCCGTGCACGCGAATACGGCCCGGCACGTCGATCGTGAGATCGAGCGCTGCGTTGAACGCCGCGGCGCCCCTGCCTCGTTTGGCTTTGGCGGCGATGGCGAGCCGCGCCTCGGCGGTCGGCGTCGGATCAATGTGGCGCGTTCCCGGCAGAGGCTGCAACGAGCCCGGCAGCCGGTCGGGGATCGGAATGTCGAGCGATAAAATGTCGATCCGTCCGCCGACGCGCGGATCCCGCACCAGCGGGCCTGAGAGATTGATGTCGAAGTTCAGCTCCGCCGTCGCCAGCGAGCTTTGCACAAGCTGGGCGTTCTGGCCCCTGACGTGAATGTCGCCCGGAAAGCCGCCGGCGGGATCCAGCCGGATCGAGCCTCCCGCCGTGATGGCGCCGCCATTGCGCGTCGCGGCGGAGGCGTTCTCGATCGTCACATGATCGCCCTGCGCGACGAGGCGGGCATGAATGGCGGTGAGCCGGATGCCGAGGATCGCGTCCTCGAACGCGCCATTGGACAGCGTCGCCGACCCCGATGCGCTCGGCTGCTGCGCCGTTCCTGTTAGCCGGCCCTCGACCGCGATCGCCCCGGTGACGCGCCGCCCGGCCGTGGATAAGGACCGGTTGGCGACGCCGGCGTCAAGATTGCCCTTCAGCCCGAGATCGAGCGGGCCCGACGCCGCGAGCGGCGCGCTGCCGGAGACGCGGAGCGCCCCCGACTGGCCAACCTTGAGCGTCGCTTCGAGCGTCGTGCGTGTTCCCTCGAGCCGCCCGCTCGCGTCGACGTCGATCGGCGGCAATCCGGCGTTCCGTGTTTGTGGCGCGGCGAGCTGCGAAATTCTGAAGCGATAAGGGCCCGTCGGCGCGGCGGGCGCACCGCCAATCGTCGCCTCCCCCTCAAGCGTTCCGGACAGGCCAAGTCCGGGGGAAAAAACATCGCCGGCCGACAAGGGGATGGCGCGGAAAAGCACCTTGAGATCAAGTTGTGGGCCAGCGCGCCCGTCGATCGTGACCCGGCCGCCGTCGAGGCTGAGCGTCAGACTGCGGAAGTCCGCGCCGCCGTCCCTGATCACGATGGCGGCGGGTTGGGCGAGGGCGATCCTGTCGCGCCCGCGCGTCGCTTCGAATTTCGCGATCTCCAGCCGTACCGGATCGGCCGCGACGACTTTCGCGCGCATATCCAGATTGAAGCCCCGCGCCGCCGCGCTCAGCGCGATGTCGCTGGCGTCCGCGCCGGCTTTAGCATTGAGCCTGACGCGGGAAATCGTCTGTCCGCCAAAGCGCGCCTCGTCCGCTGCGAGCGAGCCCGACACGATGGGGTGGCGATAAACGTCCGTGAGGGCGAGGTCGGCTGCGAGCCTGTCGAGGCCGAGGCCAAAACCGCCGATTTTTTCCGCATTGGCCTTGATGGCGGCGTCCTGACGCGTGTCGGCGTGGGCGAGGCTCACCTCGGCGTCGAGGGAGCCCGACAGCTTTTCCAGGGCGAGGGCGGAAAGATCATCGAGATTTTTCGCATGAAGGCTGAATTGCCCGGCGGCGAAATGCGCCGGGTCGAGCGCGACGCCGCCCTGCGCCGTGACCGAGCCGATCGCGACATCCGCCCCGTCGATGACGACGCCACCCTCCTTCGGGCGCGCGATGTGGACCGCGCCGCGCGCCGGCTTGCGGTCGATTTCGCCATCGAGCGTGAGATGGGCGTCGGGCGCGTCCCTGAGATTGGTCGCCTTCGCGACGACGTCCAATCGCGGAACCGGGCGCCCGAGCAGGCTCGCGTCACGCACGCTGATCGTCGCCGTCGCATCCGGCTGCGCGAGCGCGCCCGTCACATGCGCCGCGATCTCAGCCCGTCCCGTCGTGCGCTTGTCGGCCTTCGACAGCTCCGGAATCCTCAGCAGCGCCGTGAGGTCCGCCGATTTGGGCGTCACGGCGCCATCGACGCGGGCGCTGGCGTTCGGCCCCGTCAAGCGCAGATCGCTGAAGCCGAAGCCGCCATCGGCGTCGAGTCTGACGCCCCCGGCGAGGGTAAGGCTGCCGCCGTAGAGGCCGTCGACCGGCGTGATACCGGTCGCGAAGCGATCGGCGGCAGCGTCGATTTGCGCCGTAAAGCGGTTCGAGCGCGGCGTGCCTTCGAGATCGGCTTTGAGCGTCGCCTCGCCCTTCAGCGCAAGACCCGCGACCGCCCCGAAGCGCGCAAGGTCGGGCGCCGAAACCTCGAGACGGCCCCTTAATTCAGCCCGGCCCGCGCGGCCCTTGAAGCCGGCCGAGAGCGTCTCGGACTTCAGTTCAAAAGTCTGAAAATCAATGACGCCCCTGGTCGTGCTGACGCCGCGCGCGGTAAAGCGCGCCTCGCGGCCGACCGCCTGCGCCAGCGCCGGATTTTCCAGCTCCAGCCCTTTTACCCGCGCATCCGCGGAGAGGTTCAGCAGCGTCGAGGTATTGGCGATTGATCCGTTCGGCGTCATCGTCAGATTGGCCTCGAGCCGGCCAAGCGAAACGCTCGGGAGGCGGGCGTCCTCGACATCGAGCGTCGAGGCGATCTCGGGCGCATCGAGCGGCCCGGCAATATGCGCGTCGAAAGCGAAGCGCTTGATCCTGACGTCCTTCGCCAGGGCGCCGCCCTCTGTACTCGGCGTGTTTTGCGCCGAAACCCTGATATCGGCGATCTGCGCGGCGGACAAGGCGCCCGTAATATCGAGCCGCGCGGCCGCCGCAGCGAGGTTGATCCCCTGGATTGAGACGGCGCCGTCATCTGCGAACAAGACCGCGCCGGTGAGCCTGGTCGTTCCGGCAAAGACCGGGGCGGCGACCTCTGGCAGCATCCCGGACGCCTCGGCCGCGAGATTGAAGCCGAGCCTGCGCCCGGCGCCCTCGCGATTGACCATTGCGTCGCCAGTCGCGCCAATCCCCTGACCGGCGTCGAAAACGAGCTTGGCGTTGAAGGCGTCCAGCACGCCAGAGCCATTGATCTTGAGCTTGACCGGAGGCCTGCCCGGAATATTGCCGAGTTCGGAAATGATGCCGCCCGCCGGCTCGTCAAGATTGACCATCAGATCGAGGCGCTGCGTCTGCGGCACGAGGTTGAGGCGCACATTCAGCGTCGCCGGCCGGTCCAGCCTTTGCGCGTCGAGAAACAGCTGCAGCCCTTCAGAGGGCGGTCCGAGCTTCGCGTTCCCGCCCGTCGAAAAGCTCGAGGCGACGCCAAGCACGGGCTGGCCAAAATCGGCGCGCGCCAGCGTGAATTGCTTGATGTCCACGCGCAAAGGCAGTTCCGGCAGGAGCGGCTGATCCTCGCCCGAGACGGGCGCCTCCGCCGGGACCGGCCTTCGCGGCATATCCATCTGATCAATGTCGAGCTGGTCGATTTCGAGCCGGCGCTGCAGCAACGCAAGCCGGCGCCAGACGATGCGGACGCGATTGACGCTGAGCCAGACGCCATCGCGATCGGCGATCTTGAGATCGCGCACCGTGGCGTCGGAGGAGAGCGCCCCATCGATGGCGCCGATCGAAACGCGGCTCGCCGGCGTCGAAAGCGCGCGCGAGATGAGATCGGCCAGAATCCCTTTTTCCTCCTCGGCCGCGTAGCTTCCAGCGGCGAGGACGCCAAGCCCCAAAAGCACGAGGAGCGCCACGGCGAGCGCCGATGTCCGGTGAAGGGAAAAGCGCGGGCTCGCCATCAGAACGGTTGTCCAATGCTGACATAAAAGACGACCGGATAGTCGCCGGGCCTCGGATCGAGCGGGCGGGCGACGTCAACCCGGATCGGCCCGATCGGCGTATAGTAAAGCAGGCCAAGGCCAGCGGAAAAGCGCGTGTCGCCGGGCCCCGAGAAGGGAAGGGAGTCGCGAAAGGCGCCGCCGATGTCGAAAAAGGGGGCGACGCCGATCGTCTCCGTCACCTTGATGCGCGCCTCCAGCGTCGCATTGAAGGCGCTGAGGCCGCCGATCGTATAGCCGAAGGGGTTTGCGGGGCCGATCGTCTGGTAGCGATAGCCGCGAACGGTCGGAAGGCCGCCCTCATAGATGCGGTAATTCGCCGGGATCGCGGCGAGCCCGCCCGTCTCGCCGAAGATCGAGCCAAAGCCGGCGCGGCCGGCGAGAATGTAATGGGCGTCCTCGTCGATCGCGTAATATGCCGAGGCGGCGACGCTCGCCTTGGTGAAACCGGCGGTGCCGAAAACCGAAGGGTAGGGGGTCGCAAGAGCCGTTACGCGAAAGCCGCGGCTCGGGTCGAGCAGTTTGTCGGTTCCGTCATAGCGCAGCGCCAAAGGAACGCCGAGCAGCGTATAATCGACCCGCCCTAACGCGTCCGTCGCCTCGCCCTTCTCGAATTTGAGCCCGGCCTGAACGGAGAGCGTCTCGTTGATGCGGTAGCGCAGCGCCGCTGTCCCGCCCGCGAACTGATCAGCGTAGCCGCCGAAGCTGCCACCGCCCGAGCGGTTTTCCTCGCCGATGCCGTCAAGCAGGAAATCAACGCGCGAGCCATAGAGGGCCGGCTTCACGAAGCTCGCCGTGACGCGGCCGCCGATGCCCGCATTGCTGAAATTCTGCGGGCCGCCGAAGGTATTGAAGGTCGGCGTGAAAATGCCATAGATCGGCGGCGCGTAGAATATATCGCCTTCCAGCCTCAGGCTTTCGGCGCCGCCGAAGAGGTTGCGGTTTTCGTAATAGACGCTGCCGGTCGGGCCATCGACCGTCGAATAGCCGGCGGTCGCGCCGATGAGATTTCTCGCGCGGTCGCCGACGTCGATGAAGATCGGCAGATTGCCGTTGGCGTCGAGCCTGTCGCCCTCACGAATGCGCACCGCGCCGACGGCCAGAAGCGAGGTGATCGACTTGCGGGTGTCCGCCAGCGCCTTCGGCGTATAAGGCTGGCCTTGCTCGAGATAGATGAACGAGCGGACGATCGAGGGATCAAAGCCGTTCGGCCCATTGACCGAGACCTCGCCGAAGCCGGCTTTCGGGCCGGGATCGACGGCATAGGTCACATCCATCGTCAAAGTCGCGTGATTGACGATCGGATGCGGCAGCGGCGCCTTGACCAGCGGATGCGACTGCCCCCGAAAATAGTCGATCAGACGCGCATTGGCGTCGCGCAGATCCGAGGCTTTGGCGGGATCGCCCTGGTTCAGCCTCAGAACGTAAGGCGGCAGAACCTCGGGCGGAAAGGGCGTCTGCGTCGTAGAATTGACCACGGCGATGTCGCGCAGGTGAAAAAGCGGCCCTGTCTCGACCGTGATCGTCACGGGGACCACGGCGCGGTTCAGATAGACGTTCGCCGCGCGGGCGAAGGCCTCCCCGTCGCTCCTGCCAAGCTCTAGCCGGGTCGCGCCCACGGTGGCGAAAATCCGCGCGTTAAAATAGCCTGCGCCCCAAAGCGCGTCGACGAGCAGCGGGAAATCGGCCTTCAGCCGCTGCGCCAGAGCTTCCCCATCCGGCGGCGGGTCCTGCCTCAGCTTGTAAACGTTCGAACTATCGAGCAGGGCGTCCCTGACGCTATCCTCGCCTTGAATAACGAAATCGATCTTGTAGGGCAGGGTCGTCGGCGAGGGGTTCGGCGGCTCGTCCGAGCCAAAAAGCCCGAAGAAGTCAAAGGCGACGGCGACGTCGGCCTCAATGAACGCGCCGACGCCGACGACGCCCATCAAGATCAGGCCGAAAATGGAACGCCTTTCGGTCCGCCGCCTTACGCAACCCATCAAACCCCCGCCGCCACAAACAGGCTTGCCGCCCGCGGACCCCGCTCCTAAATCACAAATGCGAAGCGCAAGTTAGCGCGCTCTCGAGCACAAGGCTACCCATGCGGTTTTGCTTGCGAAACCGTCCGGTAAAGACAGCCCATAGCGCCTGGCCGCCACTTGCAGGCAATTATGAGATCAAAGCGTCGGGATTGAGTTAATGGGGGAATTCGTTTGGACGCTTCTCAACCCAAGCGAATCCGCGCCATTCACTCGCGTGAAGCATCTGTCAACTCGGCAATGCGATTGTCAGCGCGGCGGAGCCGCCGACAGAGCTCACGGTTGATATTCAGCATCACCATCAGGTAAGCGTGGATGTCGGCCTTGTAATACGCGTAGAGATTTCGGGCCGTGAGCTCGTACAGCACGGTTCGACTTTCAGCGACGACAGTGGCTGATCGGTTCTCCATTTCGATGAGCGTCATTTCGCCGAAAAAATCACCCGGCCCGAAACTCCCCATGCGGATCACGCGCCCAGAATTCCCGAGCTTGGTCACCGCGAGCTCGCCGGCGTGAACAATATACATTGAGCGCCCCGGCTCTCCTTCCGACACGACAGTGGCGCCGACGTCGAACTGGCGCTCGACCAGCATTGAGATCAGGAGATCGAGACTTGCGTCCGAGAGGCCACCGAAGAAAGGTGTGGAGATCAGGAATGCTTTCAGATCGGGCGAGCTGACAGCCATAAAAGGAACATACCTCCGCTCCCGAGCCTTGAAGGCATCCTATCACCTTCGGCTGGCGGCGCGACACGCTATCCATGGGACGCTTGCCTGTCCCGAAGTCTGCCGCTCCGCGCGTGCGGCCTCGTCCTCGTTCGCCTCAGTGACGGCGTCCGCCGTTCGTTCGGCGGCGGTCAACCCTTCGCGGTCTTTCAAGCGGATCTCTTGAGCGGAAGGAATGCGCCCATCTCCGCCGCCGAGGTATCCTAACCGGCTTCCCGAAAGCGGACGCGGCGCCCGAGTGCCTTGTTGACCGGGACGGGGAGGAAAGCGGCCATTGACGCCCGACGGCCGCATGGCGTCCGCCGCGTAAAAGGGAACGATTCGGCCGGTAGGTGACCGTTGCGCTCTGCGCAACGATCCCCACCGTCCCCAGGCACCTCAGTTGGCTCGCGTGACCTCAACGAGGTTGTCCGAGAAAGACGGAGCATGGCCCATGTCTGCGAAAGCTGAGGAGCTAACGCTATTGACCGTGCCGTCGTTGAGCTGGCGCCAATAGCCGAGCGTCGCGACGACGACCCCCGGATTGACGTCGCCGGTGATGCGGGCGACGCCCTTAAAGGCGCCGCGATCGTTGGCGACCTGAACGCGGTCCCCATCGACGATGGCGCGCCGGTCCGCGTCGACCCGGTTGATCAAAACGAACTGTTCGCCTTGGCCTTTAATCTTGTGGTCCATGTTGGCGTAGCACGAATTCAAAAATCCGTGGCTCTTCGGCGAGACGATGTTGAGCGGATACCTCTTGGCTCGTTCGGGATCGTTCGTGTGCGACTCTCGCGACCCCACGTAGTCCGGCAACGGGTCCAAATCCTCGCCAGGTTGGAAGCCTTCGTACATCTGCCGGAATGGACCGGCGACGAAATTTTTGGCGCCATCGATCCGTAACTCGCATTTGCCGGAGGCCGTCGGGAAATTCCCTTCTCGATGTGGCGCGCGGTCGTCAGGGGTTCCAACCTTAAGCCGCGCAAAACCGTGCTGACGCAAGTAGGCAAGGTCGATGCCCTCGCAGGCGGGTGAAGACCAATCCACATAGTGCTCAAGGCACTCCGAATCCGTCCATTTGAAGTTTTCTTCTTCGAAACCCATCCGGGCGGCGAGGCGGCGGAAGATCTCATTATTCGGGATCGCCTCGCCGGGCGAGTCCGCGCATTTCGTATTATAGGTGAGGTAGAGGTGTCCCCACGACAGGATCATATCCTCCATTTCCGCGCCCATGGACGCCGGCAGAACAATATCGGCGTACGATGCCGTATCCGAGATAAAGTGTTCGGCGGAGACCAAAAAGAGATCGTCCCGCATCAGGCCTTGAACGATCTTATCGGTCTCCGGCGCCTGTGTGACCGGATTCGAATTCCAGCACATCATCGACATGATCGGCGGGTCGAGAGGCAGTTCACCAGTTAGCGCACGGCCGATCTGCAGGTTGTTGACGACACGCGTGCCCTCGGGAATGAGGTCGGGCCGGCAGATCACGTCGAACTTGTAGGGATGCTCCCAGACGGGGAACTGGGTTACGCCGCCGCCGACATGGCGCCACGCGCCCGTCAGCGCCGGGATACAGGTGACGGCGCGGATGGTTTGGCCGCCGCCAAAATGACGTTCGAGCGCGACGCCCATCCGAATGGCGGCTGGTTGTGCGGTCGCGAGTTCGTAAGCGAGCTTGCGGATGTCAGCCGCGGGCACGCCGGTAATTGCCTCGGCCCATTCCGGCGTCCGGGTGCGAGCACGCTCTTTCAGGTCCTCAAAGCCTTTTGTGTAATTATCGACATAGTCCTGGTCGACCAGACCGTCTTCGATGATCGAATTGATCAGCGCCATCGCCAGCGCCGCATCGGTCCCAGGCTTGGGACAAATGTGCCAGTCCGCAGCCTTGGCGGTGCGCGAGGAGTAGGCGTCGATAACGACGACCTTGGCGCCCGCCTTCTGGGCATCGCGAACGATGGCCCAGTGATGCAGGTTGGTGCTGACGCTATTGCACGCCCAGATTACGATGTACTTCGAGTGAATGTAGCTCTCGGGGTCGAGGCCAGCTGTTGGGCCGACGGTCAGCAGCCAAGCCGTGCAAGAGCCCTCACCGCAGAATGTCCGCTCGCAGACGGTCGCCCCCAAGCGGTTAAAGAAGGCGTCGCCTCCATTCAGACCGTGCACGAGCCCTTGATGCCCGAGATAGCTGTAGGGGATGATCGCCTGCGGGCCGTGATCGGCGATAATCGCCTTCCAGCGCGTTACGATCTCGTCGAGCGCCTCGTCCCAGGTTATGCGCTCGAATTGTTTAGATCCTTTAGGCCCAACACGACGAAGCGGGTAAAGAACCCGGTCGGGGTGATAGTGCCGAACCTCGTAATCCTTGAGTTTCACGCAGAGGCCGCCGCGCGTCATCGGATGGTCGGGGTTTCCCCTCACGCCCTGCAGGACGCCTCCGCTGACCTCGAAAATCATCGAGCAAGTGTCGGGACAGTCATGCGGACAGCCGCCAAAGAAGGTTTTTGGCTTCGTAAGCTCGTTCATATGCGCCTCCCCTGCGTTGCCGTGCTTTCGGGACAGGTGTCGTGGAGACCTGTCTTTGCGCACTCTTTGGCTGATAAACAGCTTGAAAATTGGCTTAGCGTAAGAGCCAATTGTGACATGTTTTATGGCGCCAAGGCGCGCCTCGCTCGGCAACGACGTTTGGCGGCGCGAGCGCGGTTACCATTGCCGCACGATGAACCTGCGCCGCGACCGTGGATCGCGCTGGGGCCGAGAACGGAAGAGGAAACGCGAATGGAACTAACACTCTCTTTGGACCAAAAGACTGAAAAATCGCTCCAGACGCAGATCTTCGAACAGGTCCGGCAGATGATTCTGAATGGACAGCTAAAGGCCGGAATGACTTTAACGCCGAGCCGGATCCTGGCCGAGCGACTTAACGTCTCCCGCAATACGGTGACGAACGCCTATGATCGATTGGCCGGTGAAGGCTATGTCGAGGCCCGTGGGACAGCAGGCGTCTATGTGTCAGCCATCCCGCCCGACGACTTGATTCTCATCCAGGACGGCGGCCCGGCACAGAACAACGGGCCAATACTGCCAGCATCGAGCGAGCCTCTTCTTTGCTTTGCGGGTTCATCTGGCGGCGGCGCCCAACGGCCAGCCTATGATTTCTGGGTGGGCCGCTCTGATCCAACGGCGTTCCCGCTCATGACCTGGCGGCGCATCGTGAATCGATTGCTTTCAAGGGAGACCTCTTACCTCACCGATTATTGCGATCCTGCTGGGCTTCCGGAGTTGAGGGAGGCCATCGCCCACCACCTCGGCAGAACTCGCGGCATGGCTATCACACACGACCAAATCATCGTTACCGGGGGCGGACAGGATGCATTAAATCTGGTTCTGAGCCTCCTGCGGTCGCATACCCGCCAGCTCTGTATTGAAAATCCGTGCTACCTGGGCGCGTCAATGCTCTTCAACAGCACGACGCTTCCCTTGCATCCAGTGCCAGTCGATGAAGAAGGCATTCAAACAGAATGTCTTCCGACCGCGCGCGGGAATCTGCTCTACGTGACGCCCTCCCACCAATTTCCCACGGGCGTGGTGATGACCCTAAGCCGGCGTCTCGCACTTCTCCGATGGGCCGATGAAACCGACAGTTTCATCATTGAGGACGATTACGACAGCGACTTCCGATACGACGGACCACCGCTGACTGCCTTGGCCGGCCTCGATCGCGGGCGGCGCGTCTTTTATGTCGGTACTTTCTCGAAATCCGTGGGGGCCGGTCTCCGGATCGGTTTTGCCGCATTGCCGCGTATAAGATGGGATGAGGCGAGATTGCTTAAGGCGCGAATGAGCAACGGCCAATCTTGGCTTGAGCAGAGTGCGCTCTCATTTTTCATCAACGACGGGCATTTTGACCGACATTTGCGGAAGTTGCGGCAAATCTATATGTCGCGGCGGGACTGCCTCGTCGCATCCCTTAACGCCAACTTTAAAGAACCGAAGATTTCGGGAACCGAAAGCGGACTGCATCTCGTTTGGCAGCTTCCGCAAGATTTCCCCAGAGCACGGGAGATACAGCTCAAGGCGCGTGAAATTGGCGTGGGCGTCTACGCGCTATCGAGCGGTGCGGCATTCGATTTCGATGACGCACCAAACGATGACATCCTTGTTTTTGGGTATTCATCCCTCGACGTGGCGAAAATCCAAACCGCCGTGATGGCGCTCCGTCAGCTATTCATCCTAAAATAAAGCCTCAGCCTCACGGTCCGCCCGTGATCGGACGCGAGGAGCGTCGCTACAAGCAACTTCTCACGCCTGCCCCCGTCAGCCGATCGCCATTTCTGCTTCGGGCCGGAAGCCGCGAAACGCCCGCACGCGCCAAGGTCTGCTTTACCGCGCCACGCACCTAAAACCCGCCAGTCCGGCATCGGCCCGACCCAGCCGTGAACCGAATGTCCTTTTCCCCCATCGCGGTTCGCAAGCGGACAGCCAAAAAACACACTTTGCAGCTATTCAAATCGACCCGGTTCTCTCTAATTCCCCAGCCTGGCGCTAAGCCTTATCCTCGCCCGCCCATTGCTTGCCTTGCGTGATGAGCCGGGCGCTTCGCTGGCCCAGCAAGTAGATCCAGAGCCAGCTCAAGGCGACGCCGAGCCGATTGCGCAGGCCGATGAGAAAGTAGATGTGGACGATGCCCCACAGCCACCAGGCGAGCGATCCGCGCACCTTGATCCAGCCGAAATCGGCGATCGCCGCGCGCTTGCCGATCGTCGCCAGACTGCCAGCGTGCTTGTACTGGAACGGACCCGGCGCCGGCTTGCCTTGCAGCCGCGCCTTGATGACCTCGGCCACATAGGCGCCTTCCTGCTTGGCCGCCGGCGCTATTCCCGGCACAGGATTGCCGTCGGGGCCGTTGATCGCGATGGTGTCGCCGATCGCAAAAATGTTCGGATGGCCGGGAACGGTGAGATTGGGATCGACGATGACGCGCCCGACCCGGTCGGCCGGCGCCCCAAGCCATTCGGCGGCGCGCGAGGCCTGCACGCCGGCGGCCCAAAGGATCGTCTTCGCCGCCAGCTTCTCGCCGCCGAAGACAACGCCCTCCGCGCTGCAATTCGAGACAGGGTTTCCAAGCTTGACCTCGACGCCAAGCCGGTCGAGCGCCTTTTGGGCATAGGCCGAAAGTTCTTCCTTGAAGCCGGGAAGGATGCGCGGCCCCGCCTCGATCAGCACGACGCGCGCGGTCCGCGTATCAATATGGCGGAAGTCCTCGCGCAGGTTCTCATGCGCCAGCTCGGCGATGGTGCCGGCGAGTTCGACGCCGGTCGGACCCGCCCCGATGATGACAAAGGTGAGCAGCGCCGCCTTTTTAGCCGGATCGGTCTCGCGCTCGGCGCGCTCGAAGGCGAGCAGAATGCGCCGGCGGATGGTCGTCGCGTCCTCAAGGGTTTTAAGGCCCGGCGCGAAGGGCTCCCATTCGTCATGGCCGAAATAGGCGTGCCGCGCGCCGGTGGCGAGAACCAGCGTGTCGTAAGCGATCTCGGCGCCGTCCTCGAGCAGGACCTTGCGGCGCCCGGCGTCGACGCCCGCGACCGCGCCGAGCAGGGTCTCGACCTCTTTGCGCTTATAGACCAGATGACGGACCGGCCACGCAATCTCCGATGTCGCGAGCGAGGTCGTCGCGACCTGATAGAGCAGCGGCTGAAACAGGTGGTGGTTGCGCCGATCGAGGATCGTGATGGTCACCGGCGCGCCGGCGAGATTATGGACCACCTGAAGTCCGCCAAAGCCGGCTCCGACGACGACGACATGGTGTGGGGCGGGATGATCTGTCAATGGCTGGCCCTGTTCTGTGTCTGCCCTGGGACATTAACCGATAAACGTGAATAAATGCCGATGCCTCGATTTTAGCGCCTCATTGTGCGTCTGGCGATCCGGCTTCCGGCGCGCTTCCCCAGCCGCCGGAGACCTGCTATCGAGCCTGATCCATAAGCTTCGCCGCGAGAGCCCGCGACGCGGCGCCTTTTGCGCCAGACGTTGCGGCCCCAAACCGTGCGGCCCAAGGTCAGATTGGGGTCGCGCGCATGACTGCTTCCCGGTTCCGGCGCTTTTCGCGGCGCGGCGGCGTTTTCCTGAATTGCGTGCTTCTCCTTGGCTCGGCGGTCTGGGCGAGCTTTGCGCTCTGGTTTCAATTGCCGCTATCGGGCGGGTTGAAGCTCGCCGGCATCGCCCTGTTCGACGGTCTTGCCGCGCTGACCCTCGCCGGAGTGTTCTGGCGTCCTCTCCGGGGCGCCTGGATCGCCTATGCGCTCGTCTTTGCCGGTCTGCTCGGCTGGTGGTCGACCATTCTGCCAAGCAATGACCGCGACTTCGCTCCCGATGTCGCGCATGGCGTCACGGGAATCGTGCGCGGCGATGAATTGACCCTTGAAAACGTGCGCAATTTCACCTGGGCCTCGCCGACGGATTTTTCCGAGCATTGGGAAGAACGGCGCTATGACCTTGCGAAACTCAGCTCGGTCGATTTCTATCTCGTTTATTTCATGGGGCCGCTGATCGCCCATTCGATGGTGAGTTTTGGCTTCGAGGACGGACGCCATCTCATGTTCTCGATCGAGATCCGCAAGGAGCGCGGCGAGGCTTTTTCCGCGATCGCCGGCTTCTTCAAAAGATATGAGCTCGTCTTTCTCGCCGCCGACGAGCGCGATTTCCTGTTTCTGCGCAAGGCCGAGGATGAGGATGTCCGGCTTTTTCGGATCAGAACCTCGCCGCAGGCGGCGCGCGCGCTGCTGCTGCAATATGTCCGCGACGCGAACCAGCTCGCGGCCCACCCGCAATTCTACAATACGCTGACGGCGAATTGCACGACGAGCATTTTCCTGATGCTGCGCACGCTGTCGCCGACATTTCCGCTCGACTGGCGGGTCTTGCTTAACGGATTTTTGCCCTCCTACGCCTATCAGCACGGCCTCATCGACACCTCGATTCCCCTCGCGGAGGTGATCGCCCGCGCGGCTGTGACGGATCGCATCATGATGGGGCTGAGCGAGGTCGCATTCGGCCAAAGGCTACGCGAAGGTCTGCCTGACCCGAATTGATCCTTAAGGGCGCGGCGATTGGTCCACGCCGGCCAAGCCGATCCGGCCTTTCTTTTGCATTGCAATAAAATCACCGTGACACAGGGAAAAACGGGTCGCCACGGGCGTTGTGGCGTGTAGATTCGCCGTGTCGCCCACTCAGGCTGCCGATCGCGGGCTTGCCCCGGGCAAGCCGCGACCCCCCGCTAAAAATAGACGCGCAAAGGCCGCCCAAGCATGTCAGCACATTTTCGCGGGCGGACGCCCGCCGCTCCATCGCGAACCGCTTTGGTCGAATTTTCACTCGCGGTCGGCGGCTTCGGCATCGGCGCCGGCGAATTCGCCATCATGGGCCTGTTGCCGAATGTCGCCGAGGGCGTCGGCGTCTCGACCCCGACGGCGGGCCATGTCATCAGCGCCTACGCCCTTGGCGTCGTCGTCGGCGCGCCGATCATCACCGTTCTCTTCGCAAGGCTGCCGCGCCGCACGCTTCTGCTGGCGCTAATGGCGGTGTTTGCGCTCGGCAATTTCGCCAGCGCCTCTGCGCCCGGCTATGCGTCACTGATGGCGCTGCGCTTCATGACAGGCCTGCCGCATGGGGCCTATTTCGGCGTCGCGGCTCTTGTCGCCGCCGAGATGGCGGGCCCTGGCAAGCGCGCGCAGGCGGTCGGCCGCGTCATGCTCGGCCTCACCGTCGCAACGCTCATCGGCGCGCCGCTTGCGACCTCGATCGGACAGGGACTCGGCTGGCGCACAGCTTTCGCGCTTGTCGGCGCCATTGGCGCGCTCACCGTCGCCCTGGTCGCGCTCTTCGTCTCGCATGATCCCGCCGACGTCGAGGCGAGCCCCATGCGCGAGCTTGGCGCTTTCCGGCGGCCGCAGGTCTGGCTCGCCCTTGGCGTTGGCGCGATCGGATCTGGCGGCCTCTTCGCCATCTTCAGCTATATCACGCCGACGCTGACCGAGGTCGCCGGCATTCCGCTCCACCTCGTGCCCTTCGCGCTCTGCGCCTTCGGCGCCGGCATGATCGCGGGAAACATCGTTGGCGGCTGGCTCGCGGACCGCGCCCTGATGCCGACCATCGGCGGCGGCCTCATCTGGAACGGCGCCATGATGGGGCTATTTTATTTCACCTCCGGCCACGCGGTTCTCGCCGTCATCAATGTTTTTTTGATCGGAACCGCCTTCGTGCTCGTGCCGGGCGTTCAGACGCGCCTCATGGATGTCGCCGGCGACGCCCAGACGCTCGCCGCCGCGCTCAATCATTCAGCCTTCAACATCGCCAATGCGCTCGGCGCCTATGTCGGCGGCCTCACCATCTCCGCCGGCTATGGATGGCGCTCAACGAGCCTGGTCGGCGTCGGCTTCGCCCTCGCCGGTTTTGCGATCTTCTGCGTTTCGCTCGCCCTTGACGCGGCGCGGCGCTCAGCCATTCGCCGCCCGCGCCTTCGCATGCCGAGCGAACAGGAGTCGTGATTTTCGCGAAAAGGCGGCGGTCAGACGGTCACGACGATTTTGCCGATTTGCTGGTTTGATTCGAGGAAGCGATGCGCCTCGACGATCTGATCAAGCGGAAAAGTTTTCGCGATGACAGGCCTCAAGGCTCCTTTGGCGAGGCCGTCGACCACGAAGCTTTTGGCGCGCTGCAATCGCGCCGGATCTCCTGTGATCTCCATCAGCACATAACCGCGAATGGTCAGCAGATTGCGCAGCAAATCGAAGAGGGGCAGCAGGGTCGGCTCCGGGCTCAATGCGCCATATTGGAAAATGATCCCGTGGCGCGCCGACGCCTCGGCGAGCTTTGCAAGCGTCGGGCCGCCGACTGGATCGAAGGTCACGCGCGCGCCCTGTCCATTGGTGATGCGTCCGACTTCCGCGACAAGATCCTGCTCTTCGGTGGCGATGACATGCGCGGCGCCCAATTCCTGCAGCCGCGCCCGCTTGGCGCTCGTGCGGCTCAGGGCGATGGGAGTCGCTCCGACCATATTGGCGATCTGAATCGCAGCTATCCCGACGCTGCTCGAGGCGGCGGGAATGAGAACAGCGTCGGCGGCGGAAAGCCTGGCGATGTCGATCAGCGCGCCATAGGCGGTGACATACATCATCCAGGCGGCGGCGGCTTCCGCGAAGGAGAGATTTGGCGGATGTTTGATCACGGCGAAGGCCGGAGCGAGGACAAGCTCGCCATAAAGGCCGTACTGGTTCAACGAAAAAGCAGGGATAACGCTCACCGCGTCGCCGATCGCAAATCCCGTGACGCCCTCGCCGATCGATTCGATCTCGCCCGCGGCCTCATAGCCAAGGCCCGCCGGCAGCTTCGGCTCTTCGAGATATTGCCCGGACCGGAACATCGCTTCCGCGCGATTGACGCCTATCGCCTTGACGCGAATGCGCACCTCGCCCGCGGCCGGGGCAGGAACGTCAAGGTCGACGAGATGAAGAACATCCGGCGGGCCGATTTTATCGAAGCGGACATGACGGGACATGGCGGAACTCCTTGAGAGGTTTGCGCCCCGCTCCATCCGGACCCATGTCGCGACCTGAACGCCGCCGGGGGCCGCGCAATCGCAAGCTCGGCAAGACTGCGCTCAGATGACGCCTCCGACCAACTTGAGAGCAAGCGCCTCCTGCGCGTCGAGATACCAATTCTGCGGCGCCTTGGCGATCACCTCGTCGAGAGTGAGGGGCGACTCTTCGATCAGCGCGGCAAACCCT
The DNA here is from genome assembly GCF_038024855.1 of Methylocella tundrae. NCBI lineage: Bacteria > Pseudomonadati > Pseudomonadota > Alphaproteobacteria > Hyphomicrobiales > Beijerinckiaceae > Methylocella > Methylocella tundrae. The sequence continues at coordinate 2,792,760 of NZ_CP139089.1, read as the reverse complement.
TCGCGCTCGATCGTGATGCCGTTCTGGATCTCATGCGCCAGCGCCTTGGCGATCGAAAGACAGCCTTGGAGCGGCCCGTCGAAATGGACCATCTTGTCGAGCTTGCGTTCATGGATCATCAGCCGCGCATCGCGCTCGAGCCAGCGATCGGCGACCGAAAACCCCGCCATGAAGGTGACCCCCGCCGAATAGACCGCGGACTTGCCGAAAAAGATGAAACGGCAGCCTTCCGCCGCGCGCAAAAGGCGAAGATCGGCGGCCATGGCGCGGGCGACTTCGGGATCCCCGCCAAGCGTCGTCAAGGCGATCACGAAAGGCCCGGCGCCCGACAGCGCCGCGACCTGCCCCTGAAATTTTTCGTGCATCGCGTCGTTCACCGGTCCGGCCAGGCGGATGTCCGGCCGCGCCAATCGGGCAAGCAGCGTTTTGTCCCGCGCGGCGGCGCTTTCAAAGTCTGAGAGCTCGCTGTTAGCCTTGACGTTGTCCAAGCGCATCCCCGCGACGATAAGGAACACAGCTGAAACTCGACGGGAGGCGAAGAGTTCCAGCGTTCTTCGCATAAGGACAAGAGGATGCGGGTCCAGGCTTGCGGCGCGCGGAGCTATTTGGCGGCGACGAGTTCCTTGAAGACAGCCATCGCCATATCGCCATAAGCGCGCCAGCCGCCGAAGCCTTGCACTTTTGCGAGTGCTTTCGTGCCCATCGCCTGTCGCTCGTCCGGGTGGTCAGCCATGTATTGCAACCGCTCGGTCAGCGCGTCGACATCTCGAATGGGAATGATGAATCCCTCTTCGCCATCGGTGACGATATCCTCGGCCCCCGTATTCGTCGATGCGATCACCGGGCAGCCGCATGCCATGGCCTGCGCGAGAACGAGCGCCAATCCCTCCTCGATGCTGGGTAGCGCCATGACGTGGCTACGGCTCATTAAGGTCTTCAGCTCACTTTGTGGCACCGGGCCGACAACACGGGCGGTCTCGGGCCAAAGATCACGGCGGCGCAGCATCTCTATCACCTCCAGGTTCTCGATGCCGACAAAGGTCAGGCTCTTGGCCGGGTGATCGAGCTTCTGAAAAGCTTGTACTAGATAAGGCACCCCCTTGCGGAGACTCATAGCTCCTACGAACAGAACATCGAAACGGCCTTCCTCGGGCTGTCCGACGCGTTCAAATCGCGACAAATTCACGCCGTAGGGCAGCTTTCGCAGTTTCTCAGGAGCAATCCCCTGACTGACGAAGCTTCGATAGACGAAGCTCGACGGAATCGTTATGCGGTCGGCTTCCGCATATTCGGCCTCTTCGGCGTCAACCGTGCGCGGATCGACCGTTTCGCCGGACAGACCCCATAGCTCCTGCTCTTCTTTTTGAAGCTGGCGCTGCACGCGAATATGCGAAGAGCCGCGGTCGCACACATAGAAAGATCCTTGAGAATGGGCGCGTTTGCCGGCCGCTAGGGAAGAACCGGACAACCCCATATAGACGTCGCAAGGCGGGAGATTGCGCGCGACAAAGGCGGCGAAGGCGGTCGCGTCGAGATGCTCCCATTGCCACAGCCACGATCGCGGCAGACGGTCGCGCCAACGAGCCGCCATATACGGGGCGTGGATAAATGGAAAAGTGTGGATCAACTCTTGTGGCAGAGCTTCATCACGAAGCTTGAAGCGGGGATAGCTTGAATAGATCCCGGCCAGCGCCTCCCGCGCATAGAGCTCCCGCGCGAGGTCGAAGGTGTGGAACTTGCCGTTCGCGGAGAGCGCGATTTTCAAGGGGGGCTCCTGTTTATGAGTTGGCCTCGGCGAACAGGCGGTGGGCGATGTAGGTGCAAATGGCCGCAATAAACATTTCAGAGACAAGCATGGCGGCGCAGATGCCGTTGACTTGCCAGATTATGCCGAAAAGCCAGCCAAGAGCGACGGAGAGAATTCCGGACAGAAGAAACCAGCCGGCCAGTCCGATATGCTGATTCGTGGCGAGCAGCAAGATTCGCGGCACGTGCCATACGCCGCCGACCGCGGCGTAAACCAGCAGCCACATCATCATGCTCGGGATGAACTCGATGCGGCCATGCGTCCAGATTCGCAAGAGAAAAGGCGACATGAAATAGAGCACGAGGCTCAATACAATCGACTGGACGGCGCCGAGCCGGGTGGAATGGCGATAAAGCGAGCGCACCCCCTTCATTCCCGCCTCTCCGAACAATCGGGAAAACTCCGGCTGGACGGCGTGACTGAACATCCCGGTCACCTGGACAGCGAGCCGGGCGATGGTGCGGTACGTGTTGAACACGGCCACGGCCGTTGTGCCGGCGAGGGCGGCGACGAGCAGTGTAACACCCTGAAAACTCAGGCCTGACGCCAAAGGAAATGCCATGAGGGATACCGCCGGCCGTATCATGCTCAAAAGTTCAGCCTTGCTTGCGTGCTGGAAGCCCAGGCGGAATTTGTGGTCGCCCTGCTGCGATAAATAGACTCCCGCCGCGGTTCCGGCGGCTCGCGCAACGAGACCGCAAATCGCCACTCCGGCGAGGGTGCGAAAAAGCATCAGGCCGGCCATGTAGCCGCCCCACTCGGCAAGGCGGACCGTCTGACCCAGCATTGTGCCGGCGGCGTAGCGGCCTGTCGCCTTGAACACCGCCTCCTGCAATCCGCCGTACAAAGCGAAAAGAACAGCGCACATCAACGCCGCCAAAGCGATTCTCTTGTCGGTCGTCATGCTGTCTGGCAGCGGCAGGAATAGAGCCGCCGGGATTATGATCGCCGCCAGCGAGCAGCACATGACTGTCATGAAAAGCTGCGCAGTCTGATAGATGCGATTGGCCTCCGCCGCATCCGAGCGGCCGACGGCCATCGTCATCTTGTTGCCGGCGGCGCCAACCATTCCGACGTCCGCCATCCCCACATAGGCCGGCAAGGCGGATAGAACCAACCAGGAGCCATAGGTCGCGGCGTCCCAGTATAGAAGGAATAAAGGCAGCGAAAAAATCTGTATTACGATCGTGATAACCTGACTAAACGCGTTGGCGCCGAGGCCCAGAATTATCCTTCGAAGCATGTTGCCGACTGTCCATAAGTCATTAATATTATAAACTAACAGTTTTTAGCCTGCAACCCTGCCGAAGTCAAGTTGAACGATTCGCCAGATTGTCCTGATGTTCAGCCTGAGAATATTTAGTTTACTTTTTCGGCGAACCGCCTCTTTTTCTGGCCGACGGTGCATTCAAAGGAAAATCACGCGCGAGCAAGGCTTTTGCAGTCCCGATCGGCCGCGCTATAAATCCGTCCCGCGCAAGGAAGACAAAGGCGAAGACGGCCACGCCTCTGTTTTCTTCAGGGTCGCCAAGCGCGAATGAATGTGCTGGCGCGCGGTCCAGAGGACAAAATGAACGATCATGACGCTTTAGCCTGGAACGGAAACTGGGCCTGGGGCCTTCCCTTGATTGCCCTCAACGTCATTTTTCACGTCATAGGCCTTGGCTTCATCAACGCGAATGTGCTCCGGGCGCTGGGCGGCTTCAAAGACCGGCGTCACTTTCTGTTGAAGTTTGCCATCGTCATGGGCGTCACCACGCTTTCGGCGACCCTTCTGCACGGGACCGAGGCCGCCATATGGGCCGGTGCGTACTGGGGCCTCGGCGCGCTTCCCGATACGAAAGGAGCCATGCTGTATTCTCTCAGCGCGATGACGACCTATGGCCACGAAAATCTTTTTCTCGCGGAGCATTGGCGCCTGATGGGCGCCCTTGAGGCGCTGAACGGGATGATCCTCTTTGGACTGACCACGGCGTTTCTCTATGGCATGATTCAACGGGTGTGGCCGATCGATGAGAGAGAATGGCCGGGGCCGCGAATGTCCTGGCCCAAACGAGCGCGAATGTCCTGGCCGAAACGAAGGAAGGCGCTGGACTGACATCGCCTTCGCTTTGCTGGCGTGGCTTCATTGATTTCCGTTTATCCTGCGGCGTCCAGATCATTCCCGACGCCGCGGGCGGGCGCGGTCAGTGCGGCGAGGACGGCGAGCAGCGCCGTCATGCAGGCGAGATTTGCGATAAGGCTTGAGCGGTGAAGCGCATAGGCGCCGCCGGCCGCGCCAGCAACAAAGGCGAGCCATGCGGCGAGGAACGCAAGCCATTCCGCGGCGGGGGCCTTGCCGGTGAGCGCCCGCGCAAGCGACTGACCCGCGCCGAACAGGGAGCCGGTGACAAAACTCTTTCCGACGTCGGCGCGCCCGACCAGCTGGCGCAGCGTATTCTGCATGCCCATCGCAACCGAGATTGGAAGCAGCGCGAAAAAGCCGGGGCGCATCAACGTCAAGCCGATGGCGGCGCCAAGCAGCGCGCATTCCATCATCAGCACGACCGGCAGCCGAAGCCGTCCTGAGGCGTCGGCGAGCAGCGTTCCGAAAAATGCGCCAAGAAAAAAAGACGCGATCACGCTGGCCCCGCGCAGAATCGAGGGACCATCAAAAGCGGCGGCGGCGACGCCAAGCTGCGTCGTGTTCCCGCTCATGAAGGACAGGTAGAACTGACCGACCTCGATGAAGCCGACGGCGTCGAGCCATCCCGCCACCAGGGCGAAGACGAGTCCCAGCCAAAGTTTTGTCGCGGTTGATCGCGATGCTTCGGACATCTCCCTCGATTGGCCTTGCGCTGTCACGCGTTCGCAGTCCTGAAAAGGCGCGGCTTCGAATCGCGCCACGGAACGCCTATGCGACACGACGCAAATCGAGAAAACAACGGAACCTTTGCGACGGCAAGTACGGTTTCGCGTGACTGTCGCCGCAACGTGGCGTCTTAGCAGGACGCCGGCGCATGTTCCGTCAGATAGGCCCGCCAGCCCCCCAGAGCGGTAATGTCCTCGCCGCCATCAAGCGCGAAAACCTCGCATAAAAATCCCGGGACCACGGCGCCGCTCGCGAGCGTTACCTTGCCGATCCCCATTGGCGCCGGCACGCCCGCAACAAAGCGGCCGAAGTCGCGCTCGGAGAGCGACCACAACTCCACCTCGATACCCGGCCCCTCAAAGCCCGGCGCATGAACGAGGCCGGGCTTTGGCGGCGTCGTCCCCTGCAGAGCGATCAGCCGATAGGATGGCGCCGTCCTCGTCGTTTCCACGAAAATCGCGCCGAGATCGGTCAGTTCGCGATTGAGGGGCAGGCCGGAAAGATGCGCGCCCGCGACGGCGAGGAGGATGCGCCCGCCGGAGGCGGGCTCCACAACCGAGACCGGCGGCTCGGCGGCGGCGCCGACAGCCTTGCCAACGCCT